>NZ_JBIBKW010000031.1:0-80094 GCF_042959465.1 Streptomyces sp. NPDC007901
GAGGCGCTCAAGCAGGTCGCGAAGAACGTGAAGCGGCGCGGCGCCTGCTCGCACCCGGACGGCTCCGCGATGTTCCTGGAGTCGACGATCAAGGCATTCACCGACGACCTGGCCTCGCACGTCCTCGGAAACGGCTGCGGACGGCCCGTGGAGGGCGTTCTGCCACTCTTCGAGGACGGCAAGACCACCGGCGTCCAGGGCAGTGCAGGGCCCGAAGACAGCGATGGCGGCAGCCGTAAGAAGATCTACGTCGACTGGGCTCTGTGCCGGGGCCACGGTCTGTGCGCGGGCATCCTCCCGGAGGTCTTCAAACTCGGCGCGGACGGTTTCCCGACGGTGGCGCAGGCAAAGGTGCCGCGCCATGCGGAGGAGAAGGCGGTGCGTGCGGTGCGCCGCTGCCCGGCGCTCGCCCTGCGTCTCGAGGACGACACACCCCCGCAAGCCTCGCCGCGCGACTTGCCGGTCCTGTCCCAGGGCCGCAAGCCTCGTGGCAAGGTCTGAGAGGGAAAGGGGACCACGGAACACGGATGCGTGCCGTCCTGGAGACGCCGCACTGTCCGAGCGGGCGTTGGGGAACACCCCGGACCAGGAGTGTTCCCCAACGGCACAGCTGTCAGTGCCGGGTGACGGTGAGCGTGCGCTGGTCGAGGTCGAGATGGATCATGCCGCCGTTCTGCCCGCGCAGCTGGCGCCAGGCGGTGTAGCCGGTGAGGATGGCGTGTTCCCAGTCCGCGGCGCGGCAGATGCTGACTTCCAGATGGGCGGTCATGTGGCCGATGGTGGCGAGGAGCTCGTGGTCGATGTGCTTGATATCGGCGAGGTAGCGGTGGCGGGCGGCGTAGGAGAAGACGAGGGCTGAGATGCCTTCTTCAATGGCGATGGCGCGGCCGCCGTCTTCGGCTTCGTCGGTGCGGGGGTCGCTCTTGCGTTTGCGGCCCAGGAGGAAGCGTGTGACGGGGGACCAGCCCAGGACGGTGGCGTGGGCGAGGTGGAAGATGTCGTGGAAGCGGTAGTCGTCTTCGACGTGGGAGGCGCTGGTGAGGGGGTCACCGGCGGGGGTTCCGTCTTCGCGGGTGAGGATGACGACGGAGCGGCCGTCGTCGGTCGTGGTGGGCGTGAAGGTCAGTGTGGTCTGCCGGGGCAGCTGTTCGTGGGCGGGAGAGCCGGCATCAAAGGGGGCGTGCTCGTCGTGAGGTGTGGTGCGCCAGCGGTCCTTGGTCTTCTCGAGGTTGGCTGCGGCGACGTCGTCAAGGTCGAGCCCGAAGCGGTGGGCGAGAGCGGCGACATACCACAGGACGTCGCCGAGTTCTTCGCGTAACTGGTGCTTGCCCTGCTCGAAGGCGGGCCCGTCGCGCAGGAACTTCTTGTAGGCGGTGGTGAGGGATCCGACTTCGCCGGCGAGGCCGAGAAGGGGGACGAGGACGGGATCGGTGCCCTCGGTGGGGGGCTGGAGGGTTTTGACGGCCGCTTCCTGGTAGCGCTTGAAGTCCACACTCACACCTGTCTGATCTTGGGACAACCCCGTTGGCTTTCCCGACAGCTTGTCGTATGCTACGACAGTGTCGTTGGAAATGCAGACGATTGGGGAGAGTTGTCGAACACAGACACACCGAGCATGGACGACATCACCTCGGTCGTCATCGACTTCCTCGCCGAGTACGAGGGCGTATCGCCCGATGAGCTCCGTTCTGAACTGGAGCAGGGTGGTCGGGAGTTGCCCGTGGACTCGCTGCTGGTGGTCGAGATTCTCACGCGCATTGAGGAGCGTTACCACGTCGCCATTCCCGCCGACCGGGAAGCGGCCCAGGCCACCGGCTCGGTGCGGGCATTCGCCGCGGCGGTACTGGACGCCATCGTTGAAAGGCAGCAGTCATGACCCCTCCCCCATCCGACAGCCGTGACCGTGATCCGGAGCTGGTGCGGCTCGGTGAACGGCTGAAGAAGACCCGCGACTATCTGAACATGTCCCAGCAGTTCGTCTCGGACTCCACCGGCATTCCCCGCTCGGCCATCAGTGACATCGAGCGCGGCGAGCGGCGGGTGGACAGCCTGGAGCTGAAGAAGCTGGCGCGTCTGTACCGGCAGCCGGTCGCCTACTTCCTGGCCGAGGAGAAGGACGCCGACGCCGGCGAGTACGCGCTGGCCGGTCTGCCGCGGGCGCTGGCCCAGCTCACCGACGGGGATGCAAAGACTGTGCTGGAGTTCGCCGAGTACCTCACGCTGCGGCGGGCGGCAGAACGTGAGGAGCAGGACGCCGGCGGCGGGAGTCCGACGGCGTGAACTGGGTCTTAGCACACCGGATCGCGTCGATCGCCGCCGTCCAGGCGCACCGAGACCTCGGTATCGACCGCACGCAGTACGTCCACGTGCACCGGGCACTGGGAGCCGCGGACGTGATCGGGATGGCGCAGCCGATGCCCCGTCTGTTCGGCGTGTACTTCTCCCCCGCCGACAAGGGGCCGGCGGTGATGCTGAACGCCTCGCTGAACGCCATCACCCAGCGGCACACGGCCGCGCATGAGCTGGGGCATCACCGGCTGGGCCATCGCACCGCGGCCGATGAGGAGCTTGATCCCGCGCTGCGCTGGGGCAACGGCAGCTGGCCCGAGGAGGAGAAGACGGCGGAGGCGTTCGCGGCGTGGTTCCTGATGCCCCTGCCAGCGGTGCGGGCAGCCCTGGGAAGGATCTGCGGGGGCCGGCCGTCGCGTCCCGAGCACGTCTACCGGGTGGCCCGCGAGCTCGGAACGTCGTACGCCGGAACCGTCCGCCACCTGGTCAACCTCCGGCTGCTGGACGCCGGCCGGGCCGGCCAGTGGTCCAAGATCCCTCCTGCCGGCCTGCGCAGTGCGCTGGCGGGCGGGGCCTCACTGCCCGCGCACGCCCAGGTGCATGTGATCACAGCAGCCTCCGCGGAGCAGACGGTGTACGCCGACGCGGGCGATGTGCTGGTGCTGCACCTGGACGACGCGGTCTTCGACATCCTGCCCAAGGGGCTTGAGCCGTGGACCAGTGACGGCGCGACGCCACTGGCGAGCGCCGTGGTGACCGACGAACTCTCACCGGGCGAGCAGGGCCTGATCGAGGTCGCGGTGCCGACGCACGGTGCCGCGCTGCGGCTGACGGTGGTGCGCGAAGCCCCGCGTGCCGGGGTCGACGAGACCTGGCCCGCCTGAGCCCGACTCCCCGGATCACACCCGTATGTGTCAGGAGGACTGATGCACACCTTCACTGTGACCGAACGCGACGTCACCCAGGCCTGGGTCGCCGCCTGCAACAAGCTGGACCGCAAGGACAACCCGGACCGGACCGGCCTGCACACGGTGGTGCGCATCGCCGACCCGACGAGCGACGACCCGGTGTTCCGCGCCGAACTGGACCGGCTGCGCACCGCTCGCGGGCTGTGGCCGCTGGAGACCGTGGCCAGCACCCTGTTCCCCGCGGCCCTGGCGGCACGGTGCGCCAGCCCGGATGACCTCGCCGAGCGCTATCGGCGGATGTATCCGGTGATCAAGCGGTACCCGGGCAACCATCGCGGCACCTACTTCGGCCGCCTGGTGTCCTACCCGGCGGTGTCCAAGAGCGACGTCGACCAGCTCGGCATTGTCATCAGCCGCCTGCGGGCCCAGGCCGCGGGTACCAAGATAGCCGCCGCGTATGAGATCGACCTGGCCGCAGCCACGGATACGGACATGGACACGGAGGAGGCTGGCGCGGACCTGCTGGTCCACACCGCCGGGAAGGACAACAGCTACATCGGCTTCCCCTGCCTGAGTCACATCTCCCTCCAGCTGGACCGCGACCGGCGGGTGCACGCCGCGGCCCTGTACCGCAGCCACTTCATGTTCGAGCGCGCCTACGGCAACTACCTCGGTCTGGGCCGGCTGCTGGCCTATATCGCCCAGCAGGCGGAACTGGCCTGCGGGACGCTGACCGTGGTGGCCGGCCACGCCCGGCTGGACGGCCCGATCACCCAGTTGCGCCCACTGCTGACCGGCACCAGCCGTCTCGCGGCATGACGGCCAACCGCGCGGCGGGCGGTGGGTGCGGCAACCTCAGTGCCCGGGCGGGGTGTTGAGCTGCCACTTGGGTGGAAACCAGGCGGGCATCGGGTCGGCTTGCTGCCGGTAGGTCTGCTTGATGCGGCTGCGGCCGCTGATCCCGGCGATGTCCGGGTGGGCGACCCGGGCGTACTTATCGACCTCGCAGAACAGGTTCTGGCAGTCGATCAGTTGCAGCGGGCGCCCGCGCAGTCCCGCGAAGGTTAGGCCCAGGCGGGCAAAGTGCTCGTCCTGGGTGTCGGCCATGTAGCGGATGACGTCTGCCTCGATGCCGTCGGCCGCCGCCCCGAAGCACTTGCGGATCCCGTCGCGTGCCCCGGGCCCGGCGACGACGAAGTCCATCTCCGAAAACGGCATCGCGGCCGCGTAGTTGAGGTCGATCACGAACTGGTAGGCGAGGAACGGCCCGATCGCCGGGAAGCCCAGCAGTACCTGGTAGGCGCCCTGTAGCGTCGGCGCGGACAGCACGCGCTGCGGCGCGTCCGCCTTCATCATCATCTCCAGCAGCCGCAGGTGGTTTTGGTGCTTGCGCTCCTCTCCGAGCTGCGGCGGAGGCACGATGTAGGCGGCCGAGTACAACCGCTGCCCTGCGGTGAAGGCCTGTGAGAGCACCCGGTCAAAGGCCCGGTAGTCGTAGGCGTCCCACCGCACCTCTCCCAGTGCGTCGTTCAGCAGCCGCCATGTCGACGTCTTGTTGAAGATCTTGAACAGCAGGGTCCGGAAGAAGACTTCCTCCCACGCCTGCTCGCCCCGGTAGATGACGCCGTCGATCAGGTCCTGGCTGACCCGGTCGGCGGCCCTGAAGCAGTTGGTGAAGCGGTGTCGCTGCAGGATCGGATCATCCGTGAACGGTCCCGCTCCCCCGGCAAGCCGCGCCTCATAGACCTTCTGGCGCGCCGCCGCAAAGCGCCAGTAGGTGTCGAACACCGGCGTCAAGGTCAGCGTGCGGCCTGCCACACGAATCTTCCTCGCCGGATCGCGGTCTAAGACCCTCTGCTCTGAACGCTCTTGCAGCACCGTCACCATGGGCTCAATATATATTCAATATAGATGAGTGTCAGCGAGGGGGACGTGTGGAATTGCTGTGGCAGCGTCCACGACGCAAGACGCTGGTCGACTGGCCGGAGGACGTGGACACGAGGCTGGACGTCCTGGTCCGGGCCGCGGCCGCGGCCGGGGAGCAGACGTCGCGTTCGCAGGTGCTGGCCGCACTCGTGACGGCGGTCGAGGTCCGTCCCGCCGTCATCGCCGAACTCCTCCATTCCTACCGTCAGATGCCCGCCGATGCTCTCGAAGCGGACAACGCGCGCGAGGACCTGCCGTCCGTACGCTCTCCCGGACGCACCCGCACCCGAAGGTGACGCCGGGGCAGTTCCGGTTTCTCGCCCGAGTCCCTTCGGTGACCCGGTCAACGCCACCACACGCCATCAGGTCACGGCTGAATGCGGCCGTCCCTCGACAGGCGGCCGATCGGATGTCCCGCAGACCTAGTAGTGCTCCGTTAGGTCTGTCTCGCGGTCCTGTTTGGGGGCATGGTGAGGGTGTGGACGCACATGAAGTGAACCGTGCTCGGGCGAAGTTGGCGTTATTCGTGGCGGATGTGTTCGCGTCGGTGCCGCGCAGGGATCAGCGGGCGAAGGGTGACTGCTTATCTGCGGGGGCTGATGCTGGACGGGCGGCGGAAGTCGATCCAGCCGATGGCGGAGCGGCTGCCGGACGGCAACGAGCAGAATCTGCAGCAGTTCGTGAACCAGTCGACGTGGGATCCGGTGCCGGTGCGGCGGCGGATCGCGGAGCGGATGGTGCCGCAGATCGGCCCGGATGCCTGGGCGGTCGATGATGTGTCGTTCCCCAAGGACGGCCGGATGTCGGTGGCGGTCGCGCGCCAGTACTGCGGCGCTTTGGGCAAGCAGGCCAACTGCCAGGTCGCGGTGAGCGTGCACGCGGTCTCCGATGTGGCGTCCTGTCCGTTGCAGTGGCGGTTGTTCGTGCCCCAGGAGTGGGCGCACGATCCGGTATGGCGGCAGAAGACCGGGATGCCGCCAGAGGTGGGGCACCGGGAGAAGTGGCGTCTGGCCCTGGACATCTTCGACGAGCTGGCCGGGTGGGGTCTGGTGCCGCCGGTGGTGGTGGCCGACGCCGGCTACGGGCAGAACGCCGATTTCCGCGACGGCCTGAGCGAGCGGGGCATCGGTTATGTCGTGGCCATCCGTTCGGACGTGACCGTCCACCCGCACGACGCGCGTCCCACCGCGCCGGCCTGGTCCGGGAACGGTCGCAGGCCGCAGCCCCGCTACCGGCACAAGCCGTCCTCGGTCGCCGCGCTCGCGTCCGGTCATGGGCGGCAGGCGTTCACCGAGGTGACCTGGCGGGAAGGCTCCCGCGGGCCGATGCGCTCGCATTTCCTGGCGCTGCGGGTGCGGCCGGCCGGGGTCCGGGCCCGCCGTCTGGCCCAGGCCGCCGCCACCGCCGAACGCGGCCACTGGGACGGTGTCCTGCCCGAGGTCACGCTGCTGGTCGAATGGCCAGACGGCGCCGAAGCACCCACCGACTACTGGCTGTCCAGCCTGCCCGCCGACACCCCGCCGGCCGAACTGGTCCGCCTGGCCAAGATCCGCTGGCGCATCGAGCACGACTACCGGGAACTCAAGCACGGCCTGGGCCTGGACCACTTCGAGGGACGTTCCTGGGCCGGGTGGCATCACCACGTCACCCTGGTCACCGCCGCCCACGCGTTCCTCACCGAACAGCGCCTGGCCCCAAAAGCCGATACACCGGACTCACCCTCTACCAGACCCTCGACGCCATCCAGGACCTGCTGAACTGCTGGACCGGCACCTGCACCACCTGCCACCGCCCCCTGCCCAGAACATCCACCACCAGCCCAAACCCAAGAGCCAGAGCAACCTAACGGAGTCCTACTAGGCCGTGTATCGAAAGTAGATCTTGCGCTGTGAATGATCACGGTTCATGGGTCGGGGAGATCTCACGGACAAGCAGTGGGCGGCGCTGAAGCCGCTGTTGCCGAAGGGTGCCAGGGCGGGGCGGCCGCCCGTGTGGCCTCGGCGGCATTTGATCGACGGTATACGGTTCCGGGTTCGTACCGGTGTTCCGTGGCGGGATGTACCTGTCGAGTACGGGCCGTGGGGCCGGGTCTACGATCTGTTCCGCCGGTGGCAGAGGGACGGCACTTGGCACCGGATCCTCACCCGGCTCCAGTCCCTGGCTGACGCGAAAGGCGCGATCACGTGGGACCTGAGCGTCGACTCCACGGTGTGCCGGGCCCATCAGCATGCGGCCGGGGCCCGCAAGCGGGGCGACTTGCAGAAGGAACCGCCGGGCGGTGTCTTCACCGAGCCTCGTGATCACGGGTTGGGTAGGTCGCGCGGCGGGTTCACCACCAAGCTGCACCTGGCCATCGAGCACGGTCAGAAGCTCATGTCGCTCGTGATCACGGCAGGACAGCGCGGGGACTCGCCGCAGTTCGAGCCCGTGCTGGAGAAGGTTCGCGTGCCCCGCATCGGGCCGGGCCGGCCGCGCATCCGTCCCGATCGCGTGCGGGCGGACAAGGCGTATGCCTCCCGCAAGAACCGTGCCTATCTGCGCCGCCGCGGGATCCGCTGCACCATTCCGGACAAGGCCGATCAGGCGCGCAACCGCCAGAAGCTCGGCTCTCGCGGAGGTCGGCCGCCGCGCTTCGACCCGGCCGACTACCGCGAGCGCCATGCGGTCGAGTGCGGGATCAACCGCCTCAAGAGATATCGCGCTGTCGCCTCGCGATACGACAAGCTTGCCGTCCGCTATGAGGCCACTGTCCTCGTAGCGGCGATCAACGAGTGGTTGTGACCGGCACTGTCAGGAAAGGCGGGTGGAGGGCCAGTGGGGCTGAGGTGGTTCAGGGGTTGACGGCGTGTTCGGTGAACTGGCCGCAGGAGCGGAATCCCAGGCGGCGGTAGACGGGCTCGCCGTCGGCTGATGCCTGCAGGACCGCGATGCGGTGGTCCCGGTCGCGGGCCGTACAGAGGGCCGCGAGTGTGATGGCGCCGCCGTAGCCGCGCCGGCGGTGGGCGGCCAGGGTGGAGATGTTGTAGATGCCAGCAACTCCCGCGTGGTGGAACACCTCGGCGGAGCAGACCGGACGGTTCTCGACGTAGCCGACCAGATACCGGGCCGGGCACTGCACGGCCAGTGCCTGCGGGGCGGCCTCGGCGAAGAAGCGGCGGACGGTGTCCGAGGGCGGGTCCCAGTTCGCGGCGAGAACCGTGGCATAGTCGGCGAGCTGTTCGGACGTGGTCACCGTCTGTATGTCCAGTCCCTGGGCGGCAGGCGGTGGCAGGATGTCGTCCAGTTCGGCCCACATCGCCGTCTCGCGTTCGGACGCCGGCATACCGGCCCCCGTCAGGCGGGTGGTGAGGTCCGCCGGTGTCGAGGCGGGCCCCACCCACCAGGAGAAACGGCGACCGGTGCGAACCAGCTTCTCAATGGTCTCGGTGATCCGTGCAGCAGCGTCGGCGGCGGTGAAGCGGGCCGCAGCAACGATGTTGAAAGTGTCGTCGTCCAGGCCGCTGTCCGCAACCAGGAGGTCACCAGCCTCCGCGACGGTCGCACCGCTCATGCTCCGGTGCAGGTGACAGGCATGCTCCGCCAGGTTCCGTTCCATCCTGTCCATCAAGTTGGCTTCATCAGGAAAGTGATCGTTCATAGCGATTGATCCCAGCATGACTGGGTGAAGATTGCATGCGATTTCAGGTCGTCCGTCGACAGCGGCGCGCTGGCGACCAGCACATTCGATACACGGCCTAGTCGTGGGGCGTTGTGGCCGTGTCGGCCCCGGGAGGCGACGGCCGCCGAGCAGGAACAGGAGCGGTTCGCGCTCGCCGGGCTCGAGCAGCATGAATTCCGTTTCGCCGTCAAGTGCCTGCTGCTCGACCGCAGCGGAAACGCCCCCGGGACGCGCCAGGCAAATCAACGGATCGGTCACGGTCACGCCTCCAGCCTGCCAAGACGCACGCCTTCACCCCATGGACTGCCCGGGGCATCCATGCTCAAGGGGGGCGGTGCCTGACCTGCACCCGAGGAGCGGGCCTCCGCCCTCACGCGTGGTAGCGTATCGCCTGTTACGCAACGTCTGTTATGTAAAGGGTGCGGGGTGCCGAGACAGGTCGACCACGACGAGAGGCGGGAGGCGCTCTCCCAGGCCGTATGGCAGGTCGTCTCGGACAGCGGCCTGGAAGGGCTGACACTGCGCGCTGTCGCGGCTGCCGCAGGCTGCACCACGGGCATGGTCACCCACTACTTCCCTGACAAAAAGGCGCTGCTGGCCCATGCCCGCACCGAGATGCATCGTCGGATGGCGGCCCGCATCGATGCCTTCCCCGCCGGTGCCCCTGCCCGCGAGACGCTGTACGCCGTGGCCGAACAGGCCCTGCCCCTCGACGACGAACGACGCCTCGAAGCCGTCGTCTGGTCACAGTTCCTGCTCACCACCCGCAACGACCCCGTGCTGTTCGACGAGCACCGCCGCAGCCACGCCTCCTGGATCCGCCGTCTGACCGTTCTCGTCGATGCCGCCTGTCGGGACCCGCTGGAGACGGCGGACCTCGACGTGCGAGTACGCGGCCTCGTCTCCTGCCTGGACGGTCTCGCCCTGAATGCGGTGACCGATCCGGACGCCTATCCGCCTGCCCTCCAGCGCCACGTCCTGCGGACCCAACTCGACCTGATCATGGAAGGGAACCCCAATCAGTGACCATCGACGAACTGACCATCGCCGCCACGGCGGCCGACGACCCCAGAGTTCTGGGGCTGGTCCGCGACCTTGATGCCGACCTCACTGCCCGCTATCCCGACGAACCCTGTACCGGCGGCTCCCACATCCACCCTGGAATACGCTTCCTGCTCGCCGAGGCCGGTGGCCGGCCGGTCGGCTGCTGCGCAGTGCAGCCCTTTCCGTTGCCGGACACCGCAGCCGAACTCAAGCGCATGTACGTCATTCCCCAGGCACGTGGACGAGGTATTGCCGCCCGCCTCCTGTCCGAGGCGGAACGCACCGCCACCGCACTGGGTCATACCGAGATGCGCCTGGAGACGGCGGTTCACCAGCCAGAGGCCATCGCGCTGTACACCCGCGCCGGTTACCTCTTGATGGCCAACTATCCGCCGTACGAGGACAAGCGGCTCAGCCGCTGCTACGCCAAGCCCCTGCCCGTCCCGACGGCTGACGGCGTCGCCCCGGTGGCCGGCGACTGAGAGCGTTCCGCGGAGCACCGGCACATCGACTTCCGATACGTGTTCACCACGGACCAGGACGTCGTCGCGCTGCCGACCGAAGAGGTCAGCGGCGCGGAGCGGCGGGGAGCCGAGACCCTCGGCGACGCCGGAATGCGCGAACGGGTCCGCGCCTGAGCGGAACGGCCGCAACCCGAGTTGGACCGCAGTCACCGCCCACCTGATACCGACTCGCCTCACACCGACTCGTGGACCCGCAACGCTGAACAAAAGGTGCGACACCATGACCCACACAGTGCCCCTGCCCTCCCGTCCCCTGCGCATCGCCACAGCTCAGGCGTGCCCCGAGCCGGGTGACATCGTCGCCAACACCGCTACCGCCGCCGCCATGGTGCGCGAGGCCGCGGAACACTCGGGCGCCCAGGTGGTCGTCTTCCCGGAGAAGTTCCTCACCGGCTACGAGCCGGACCTCATCCGCGGCGACCCGGAACGCTGCGCCGTGCAGGCAAGGGGAGACGAACGGCTCGACCCCCTGCTGACGGCATGCAATGACACCGGAACCGTTGCCATCGTCGGCACAGCCGTGCACGACTCCGGCGAGCTGAGCGTGTCCGCCCTCGTGCTCGACTCGGACGGCACGTGGGCCACCCGTTACGACAAACAGATGCTCTTCCGCACGGAGCGGGACGTCTACCGTCCCGGGAGCCGCGGGCTCTCGCTGGACGTCGACGGCTGGCGGCTCGGCCTCGGCGTCTGCTACGACTCCGGCTTCCCCGAGCACGCCCGCGCCGCGGCACTCGACGGCTGCCACGCCTACGTGGTGGGTGCGCTGTTCAGCGTCGGCAACGGCTACTACGAGTCCCGGATGTGGTTCCCGTCCCGGGCCTTCGACAACACCATGTACACGGTGCTGGCCAACCACGTCGGCTCCACGGGCGGCTGGGCCGCGTGCGGCAGCAGTGCCGTCTGGGACCCCACCGGCCGCCTCGTCACCGAGGCCGGGCCCGACGGGCGGGAACTGCTCGTCGCCGACCTCGACCCGGACCGCCTGCGCCGCGCCCGCAACGCACACTCCGTGCTCGACGATCTGCGCGACCCGACCCTTGAACCCCGCAAGCGGATCCCGCTGTCCCCGCTTCCGCCACGGAGCCGGACGGAATTCATCCGCCTGCCCGCACCGCGTCTTACCCGTATGGACTACACGTGAACATCTGCGTCTTCCTCTCCGCTGCCGACCTCGATGACCGCTACACCCGCCCTGCCCGGGAGTTTGCCCAACTGATCGGAAAGGGCGGCCACACCTTGGTGTGGGGAGGTTCCGATGTCGGGTTGATGAAGGTCGTCGCCGACGGCGTCCACGAGACGGGCGGGCGACTCGTCGGGGTGACCGTCGACTTTCTGGCCACCGAGGTGCGCGCGGGCACGGACGAGATGGTGATCACCCGTGACCTTGCCGAGCGGAAAGCACTCCTCCTGGAGCGCGCAGACGCATTCGTGATCATGGTCGGCGGGATGGGGACACTGGACGAGGCCACCGAGATCCTGGAGCTCAAGAAGCACGGCCTGCACGACAAGCCGGTGGTTCTGCTCAACACGGCGGGCTTCTACGACGGCTTCGAGGCACAGTTGCGACGGATGCAGGAGGAGGGCTTCCTGCCGCTCCCGCTGACCGAGCTGGTCTCCTTCGTGGAGGAGCCGGAAGACGCCCTGGCCTACCTCGAGGATGGTGTTCTACCACGCCAGTTTTTGGCGCCTGCGGCGCGGCGCTGCCGACCTTGACGCGACCTTCTTCGGGGCCCGGGCGGACCGGCCCACGGCTGACATTGATATCAGCCACCTATGCGGAGGTCGAGGAGTCCGAGGCGGACCTGGAACGCTTCGACAGATGGCTCGCCAAGATCGCCGCCCGCGACTACTTCGACGCCCTTGCCCGCCTCACCGGCCTTCCCGACGCGGCTGACGCCCCCGACGCCGGCTAACGCCTGCCGGAGCACGTTCCCCAGCCGCTGACGCCCAACTCCTAGGTGAAACACCTGCCTTCGGAAAGTCCGGGTCATGGCCAGATCAGGATTGTGCAGGTCACCGGGTGTTCATGCCGTGTGTCTACTCGCATAGACGTCGGTGGTGGTGTGATGCCGTCAGCCGCCCGGGCCCCCACTGCCCGGGCCGAGTTCGGGAAGACCCTGCATGCGTCGCTTCACCGCCACCACCACTGCCCTGGCCATCGCGGCCGCCGGCCTGATCGCGGCTTCGGCCGGTACCGCGCAGGCGTCGGCCTGCTCGACCGCCCGGCTGCCGCTGTCGGATGCCTCGTGCACGCCGGGGCGCCTACAACCCGGACGTCACCCAGTCGAACATCCAGAGCACGATCTGCGTATCCGGCTGGACCGCCACCGTCCGCCCCCCGACGTCGTACACCAACCCCCTCAAGGCCCAGGGCGTCATCGACTACGGCTACGCCGACACCAACCTGGCCGACTACGAAGAGGACCACCTCGTCCCCCTCGAACTCGGTGGCGCGCCCCGTGCCACGGGGAACCTGTGGCCCGAGCCCTACTCCGGCTCCCAGACCGCGCACTCCAAGGACGGCGTGGAGACGAAGCTGAAGAACGCCGTGTGCGCCGGCACCATCACCCTGTCCGCGGCCCGCAGCGCGATCAAGACCAACTGGACCACGGCCTTGCAGGTCACCGGGATCGGCTGACCCCGCCCCGGCGCCGGGACATCCGGGCGATACCCCGGCTGTCTGTCCCGGCCCTCGTGGCGGCAAGCCGCGAACCGAGCCGGCGGCCCCGCACTCGTCTGCACGTCACGGCAGCGGAGCAGCCCTCAGGGCCTGCCCGCTGTCTGGGTGCGCTGGCCGCGGGCACGGCGGGCGCCGAACTCTTCTCCACCCGAGCGCGGCCCGAGCGTCCGCGCGGCAGCAGGGCGGAGCTGGATGCGGGCATCAAGGCCGGTGCCGGGGGCGGGGCGGAGAGTGATGGTGCCGCCGGAGGCGTGGATGAGGTGGCGGACGATGGGCAGGCCGAGGCCGGTGCCGTCGTGGTGGGACTCGGAGGAGCGCCAGAACCGGTCGAAAGCGCGCTCACGGTCGGCCGCGTTCATACCCGGCCCCTGGTCGACGACATGAAGTTCGGCGCCGGGGACGCGCTGCAGAGTGATCGTGGTGCTGGGCGGGGAGACCCGCAGGGCATTGGCCAGCAGGTTGTCGATGATCTGCTCCAAAGCCCCCGGAATCGCCCACACGGAGCCGACGGGCGGGCCGGTGATGTCGAGGGTCACGTATTGCTCGGCCGCCAGCGACTCCCACATCGCCACCCGGTCGGCGAGCACCGTGTCCAGGTCGACAGGCTCGGGGGTGGTGGCGGCGTTCTCCAGGCGGGCCAGAGCGAGCAGGCCCTGCACCATCCGGCCAAGCCGTTCGACCTCACCGACCGCCTCCTCCAGACTGCCGTGCGCCCGCGGGTCAAGGTAAGGCTCGAAGTTCTCCAGCCGCAGCCGCAATCCCGTGAGCGGGGTCTTGAGCTGGTGGGAAGCTTCCGAGGCGAACGCCTGCTGGGCCTTGAGGAGGTGCTGGAGCCGGGTCGCGGTATGCGTGAACGATGTGGCGAGGCGGCGTAGTTCGGGCGGCCCGACGCTGGCATCCGGCGGAGTCGTGAGCTGTCCCTCGGCGAGCTGCGCGGTCGCCGCCTCCAAAGTCCGCAGCGGCCGGGTGATCCACCGGGCCATGCTGAACGCGACCAGGGCGACCGCGGCAAGCACGCAGGCACCGGCCAGCGCGAGAGCGCCCCAGATCTGATGCACCCGGGTGCTGACCTGGTCCAGGGGATAGGTCAAACGCAGAGTGCCGCGGATGGTCGTACCGGATGAGCCGGGCATGGTCGCCGACAGCACATCACGGCCGCCACTGTCGGTGGTGGTCGTGACGGTCGGCTGGTTGGCCAGGGCACGGGCGATGTCCGGCTGCGCAGCCAGGCTGATGCCGGTGCGGGCGACCGGGTCGGAGTCGGCCAGGACAATGCCCTGCTTGTCGGTGACGACGACATGGCCACCGGCGCGGGTGGCGTAGTCGCCGACCACATCCGGCAGCGCATCGAGCTGCCCCTTCTCGATGTTCTCCTCGGTGACCTCGGCAAGCATGGACGCATCGCGCTCCACGTCCTGGGAGGCACGCGCGGTCTCGCCGCGGGCGTAGATGTAGCCGAGCGGGATCTCCAGCCCGGCCAGCACCAGCACGGCCAGGGCGAGATAGCTGAGCAGCAGGCGCCGGGTCATCCAGCGGCCTCCACAGCAGGGTGCTCGCCGGGCACCGTGAGGCGGAAGCCGACGCCACGGGCGGTGGTGATCCAGCCCCGATCGCCCAGCTTGCGGCGCAGCGCGGCCACGTGCGCGTCGAGGGTCTTCGTGGGGCCGAAGAAGTGCGGATCCCACACCGTGTCCATGATCTGCTGACGGGAGCACACCGTCCCGGGATCATCGGCGAGGAACGCGAGCAGGTCGAACTCGCGCGGGGTCAGCGCGACGTGGCGGCCGTCGAGGTGGACCTCGCGGGTGCGGCGGCTGACAACCAGCGGGCCCAACATCTGCGCTTCGGGGGCCGGCTGGTGCGGTCCGGGTGCTTGCGCAGGCTCGGTCGGCAGGTAGGCGGGTGCTCCGGCGCGGCGGGTGACGGCGCGGATGCGGGCGATCAGTTCCCGTACGCCGAAGGGCTTGGCGAGGTAGTCGTCGGCGCCGAGTTCGAGTCCGACGATGCGGTCGGCTTCCTCACCCCGAGCAGTGATCATGATGATGGGGACGACGGAGCGGGCGCGCAGGCTACGGCAGACGTCCAGGCCGTCCATGTCGGGCAGGCCGAGATCGAGCAGGACCAGGTCCGGAGCGGCTTCGGTGCCGGCGAGGCCGGCGGCGCCGGTGCGGACGTGGTCCACGGTGAAGCCGTAGCGTCCCAGGCCCTCGGTGAGGGGGCCGGCGATTCGGTCGTCGTCTTCGATGAGCAGCAGCCGCATGGCGCCAGGCTCGCACAGCTGTGCCAGGTGAGTTGGTGGGTTCAAGGGAAGCCGCCAGGGATCGGAGAAGACGTACCGGACGATGGTGGACACGGTGGACACGGTGGACACGGTGGACGAGCAGGTGCCGTCCGGCCGACGGGATGTTTAGGACGGCGTCGGCCGGACGGCGGTGGAGGGACGGTGGGGCGACGCCGGCTGGGGAGTCAGCCGTGGGCGTCGTCGCCGTCCTCGCGTCCCTGGTCTTCCCGCCCGTGCTCCTCGCCGCGGTCCCGGTCTTCGCCGGCGCCGGGCGGCACGCTGGTCTGCGTGGGCGCAGTGGTCGGGCTCACAGTGTCGCGGGGCGGGTCGCTGGTGACCGGTGGGGTCGGTGAAACCGGCTGCGCGGTCGGCGACTTCGGCGCGGAGACCTCAGCAGTTCCGCCCGGGCCGGTCGGGGAGGTGACCGTGTCACTGACGGTGGACAGCGCGAAACCGAAACCGCCCAGGACCACCAGCGCGGCGGCCGTCGTCAGGAGGGACCGAGGCCGGACGACCGCGTGCCGCCAGCCGTCCGCGCTCCGCACCGCCCTTGTTCTGGCCGCACGGCGAGCGGCAGGCTCCTGCGGCTCAGCGACCGGTTCACCGGCGCCCCTCGGGGCCAGGTCGGCGGACCAGGAGTGCGCGCCTGAGGAGGGGTAGTCGAAGGCGTCCTCCTCGAAACGGTCACCGTAGCCGCCCGCGGACGAGGCGCCGGGCACCGGATCCAGGATCGCCGTCTGTTCGGCGTCCGCGGGCGGGGAAGAGGACTGCTCGGGCACGGGCGGCATCGGGTTTCTCCCTTCTGCGGGGCAGGCCCCGACGATCAGCTGGCGTCGTCGGCCTCTTCGGTGCCTTCCTTCTTGGTGTCGGTGACCTTGTAGGTCTTGTCGAGATAGACCTCGATCGATGTGCCGTCGGCCTGCTTGACCTCGACCGCGTACATGCCGGGCTTCTCCGCGTCCTCCTCGGACTTGACGACCGTGCCCGGGTACGCGGCCAGCGCGGCGGCCTCGGCCTTGGTCTTGATGTCCCCGGTCAGCGGCGGCTCCGGCTTGTCATCGGTGTCACCACCGGCTTCGCCTGCTGCTTGGGCACCACCCGTGCTCTGGGACTGCTGGGTGTCCGCGGCGCTGGAGTTGTCGGAGCCGGAGTCGGAGCCGCCGCAGGCGGTCAGGGCGAACGCGAGCACGGCGACCGGAGCAGCGAGCAGGGCACGGCGGGGCAGGGAACGCATCAGGGTGTCTCCAGAACGGTGGGAATCACTGGCGAGTTCGGAGAACCGTAGGAGCGGATCTCCGGGGGACGACAACGACCCTAGAAACCCGCTGTTGAGAGACAGCCCAGCAGATGGAGAGAGACAGACCAGCAGACCGCCAATGTTTGGCCACAGGATGCTGTCCTACCGAGGCGGACAACGGACAGCACCAAACCCCAGCCATAACTTCGGCTCGGCTGCCCACCCCTGCGGCAGGTCGGGGCTGTTCACGGCTGCGGCGAGCCCCGGCTCGGGCAGTGTCCAGGTCATGGGCGCGGCATTCGGGGGGACGTCAGGCGGCGCTCTTCTTGCGGCGGCGCCCGGCGCGGGTGAGTGCGTCGACGAGCTGCTCGCGGCTCATCTTGGAGCGGCCTTCGATGCCCTGCTCGGTGGCCCGCTGGTACAGCTCCGTCTTGCTCAGCTGTCGCAGGTCGCCCATGCCTGTGCTGCGCCGGCGGGATTTCGACGTGGTGCGTGCCGTCCTCGGCGGCGCCTTGCGGGCGGCCGATCTCTTCGCCGTCTTCGCGGCCGGCTTTCGTGCGGTCTTGCGGGCTGGGTCTTCTTGGCCAGCCGCGGCTCGGCGGCCGTCTTCTGACCGCGAGCCTGGTCGAGACTGCCCTGCAGGACGGACATCAGGTCGATGACGTTGGTGGCCTGCGGCGCCTCCTCCGCCACCGCGATCTCCTGGCCCTCGGCCTTCGCCTGCACCAGCTCACGGACCTTCTCCTCATAGGTGTCGTGATACCGGCCGGGGTCCCAGGACGTACTCAGAGCGTCGACGAGCTGGATGGCCAGCGCCAGTTCCTTGCCCCTGCCCGCACGGCGCGAGGGCAGTTCGGGCAGCTCCTTGCCCGGATCGCGCACCTCGTCCGCCCAGTGCAGCGTCTGCAAAACCAGCAGCCGCTCCTCGGCGCGCAGCGCGGTGAGGTACTGCTTGCCGCGCATGACGAACGTCGCGATCCCGGCCTTGTCCGACTCCTCCAGCGCCGCGCGCAGCAGCTCGTAGACCTTGGTGTACTCCTTGCCGCGGGGCGCGACGTAGTAGGTGCGGTCGAAGTAGACCGGCTCGATGTCGGCCAGGTCGACGAAGTCGGTGATGTCGATGGTCTGGGAGCGGCCCGGCGCGATCTGGTCCAGCTCGTCGGGCTCGACGACGATGTACTCCCCCCTCGGCGAGCTCGTAGCCCTTGACGATGTTCTCGGACGGCACTTCCCTCCCCGTCCGTTCGTTGACGAGCCGGTTGCGGATCCGGTCGGCGGTGCCGCGCTCCAGCTGGTGGAAGTGGACCGTGTGGTCCTCGGTCGCCGTGTACAGGCCCACGGGCACCGTTATCTAGATGTGGCGACCAATTTCCGCAGGCCAGTGACTTGATTGCGAGTGAGCAACGTGAGCTCTGTGCGGTCAACGCCGCGAGTCAACCGTCGGCTGGTGTTGCCAGCCACCGTCTTTGGTCCCCCGTAACCAGCAGGGGCAGGCCCAGCACCTCTACTATCCTCAGATGATGTTGAATGGAGCTGCTGTTGCTGGAGTGAGCCTCGCCCGCGTGATGGCGCACTGTGGGGGTGACACCCGGGCAGCCGTCCACTACGTCGCGAGTGCAATCGCATCGGCGCCCGATGCTCCAGAGCCGTACACCGTGCTCGCCGACATGTGGAACGAGCAGCGGCAAAACCTCGCCGAGACACTTGAGGGGGCCAACTCTCTACCGGCGGTGTTGGCGCAGTCGTATGTCAGCTTCCTTGAGGCAGACATGGACACGGCGGTGATGGCTCTGGGCTCGGTGACTGGTGCACAGCCCAGCGTCGCTTGGGCGAAGGCTCCGTGGTTCAGTGACCCGCGCTTCCTCGACCGGGTAGGAGCAGAGGCGCTGGCTGAGTCGCTCATGAGGACCATGGACTACGGCCGTGCCCTGGACACACCCGAACTTCGAGAGGGGTTGAACCCCTGGTTCGATTTGATCGTCAGAGTCTGCGAACGAGAGCCTGCACCGGAACCGATGGCCAAGATGGCGATCTTCCTGCGGAAATGCGGACTCACTGACGAATCGTTCGCTCTCTGCGACCGCGCTGACTCTGTCGAGCGGATCATGCTCACCGAGGTCGTGCGAGCGGCTACCTGGCGCAAGGTCGGCGAGCCGCACAAAGCTGCGGCGGCGTTCCATCGTGCTCTCGACATGGAGCCTGTCAACTGGTCGCTGTATCTCGACCTGGCCGATTTGCAGGCCGAGCAGGGGGACTTCGCCGCCGCGGTGCGATCTGCGACCGAGGGGCTGAAGCACGGCCCGACGGAGATCACGCTCCGCGCGGCCGAGGCCGCCTACCGTGCTCGGCACATGGGTGATGCTGGGGCCCTGGAGACCATGATGGCCCTTGCACCACAATTGCCGAGCGGCCCTTATCGTGCTCTGCTGATCGATCACGCATGCGCTGGCGAGGGTTTGTCCGCTGAACTCATAGCCCAGGCGCGCCGTCTCCGCTGAGCCGCTATCCCGGCCGTGGTGGGACCGTGACCGTTCTGGTGAGTCGGCCGACAGGGCCCCATCGGACTTCCTCGCCCACGGTCGCACCCCTGATCAAAGGATCAGGGCTGGTTCGTGTCGCGGATCATCTGCCGCAGACCGGTACGGGCCGCGGCCAGGTCTCGTTCAAGTTCGTGAGCTCGGGTGGCCAGGGGCCGGAGCTGGGCCAGCTCACGTTCGAGGTTCCTGTTCGCTTCCGTGAGCTCGGCAATGCGCTCGGTCAGCGGACGATGGCTGATCTGATCGAGCTGTTCTCCAAGCTGCTGCCGCATGGCCTGCCGAAGGCGGTCCCGTTCCCCACGGAGTTCCTTGATCTCCTCCCGTGCCATCGCGAGGTCCGCTTGCAGACTTCCGGGACTTGCCCTCCGGCCCTCGGCTACGTCGGTGACGCGGGCCAACTGTTGCCGCCTGATGGCAGCTTCGACGTGCTCGCGGACGCCTTCGGCGTAGACCAGCCAAGTCGAGACCTGGGCAGCGCGGGCGACGGTTGCGTAGGTGATCCGCTCGCCGTCGTCCACCATTCGCCGGACGGTGTCGAGCACGGCCTGCCGTTTGCGGAGGCTCGTCCGACGCCGGGACTCGGCCAGGACATCGGCGGGGGTACGGGTGCTCATCGTGAATCCCTCTTGGTGACGACGGTCAGAGGCAGCAGCTCGTGGTCTCCGCCAGCACGTAGCCGTCGCATCAGCGCGGCGGCCTCCTCCAGTTCAGCCTGCTCGTGGTCTGGCATGGCGGCCGTCCGCTCGCGGGCCTTTGCCGCGACCCGCTGGTAGGAGTCGATCTGTGCGGTGAGGTCGTCGACGACGAAGTCCGCAGCGTCCATGGCCCTGGCCGTTTCCCGGTCCGCCCGCAGGCTGTTGATGTGGTCTTCGATCGCCGGGAGGGAGGACGGAGCCGGTCGGTAGAAGCCGCAGCCGGAACACTGGAAGCGGATGGGGCACGCGTGCCCGCCGGCCTTCACGTTGGAGGGCTCGGTGCATCCGCCGAACGGGACAGCGACGGACCGCTGTTCGTAGGCAGTAGCTGAGCAGGGCATGGCGGCCCCGCTTCGGTCGGTGACCATGAGGCTGAGGGTCGCGACAGCCTTGCGCTTGCGCTTGAGGGAGACCCGGTGGTACCCCATGGTCGTTTTCGGATCGTGGTCCATCAGCTCACGAAGCACGTCAACCGGGGTTCCAGCGTCGGCATGACGCTGGGCGAAAGAGTGCCGGAAGGCGTAGGGGTAGATCAGCGACCGGTCGAAGCCGGACGCGTTGCCCTGGGAGTCCACGGCGTCGCTGTCGAGGGTGGGGAGGCTGTCTCGTGACCAGCCCGATCCGTTTCCCCCTGGGCCGGGAGATTCCTCGCCTGCGGGACCCGCACGGCTTCGCCGCGCTCGCCGAGCAGGCCACCGCAGCAGGGCTGAGCTTCGACCAGCGCCGCCACGCCATCGAGCAGGTCTCCGTGATTCTTGCTGCCAAGGGCGGCACCCTCGCCGCCATCACGGTCGGGGACTGCCTGGAACTGATCGAACTGCGCGACCGGCGCAAGGCCGAGGGCGCCGGTCATCCGGGGTGGGGCTTCTACCAACTCCTGCACGGGCTCGGACACTTCCCGCCCGACGCGCCGACCACTCTGCGCATGCTCGACCGGCGCTTCGGCCACCAGCTCAGCGTCGAGGAAGTCGTCGACCAGTACGCCCTGGCCTGCCGGCCCGTGCGCGACCTGCTGGTCGCCTACCTTGCCGAGCACCGGCCCCGCCTCGACTACGCCTCACTCAAGCAACTTCGCGCCCCCAACCGCGCCGCGAAACCGGCAGCTGCCTCGAGGGTGCAGTGCGGGTCGTCGGCGCTGCCCACCACCAGCGCCACGGCGACCTCGGCCTACTCGATCGTTCTTCGGCGCAGCATCGGCAGCCGACGACCACGCCTGCCGAAACCCTCGCCCGCATCGAGGAACTCCGACGCGCTCACAAGTGGTCTGCAGCCAGACGTCTCGCAGGAAGTGAAGCCGTCACAAATTCAACCTGCTGCTTCGTGATCAGTGGCTCGTCGGCCCGGTGTGGCGATCAAGCAGGAGATGTTATCTCAACCGGACTGCCTATTTGGGGCGTTTCTACCGCATGTGAACGAGCGGCAGCGGCGTCTGGCGATGGCGGCCGAGGCGAGGCTGCCGGGCCACGGCGGGGTACACGCCGCCCGGGCAGCGGTCGTCAGCGAGACGACCGTGCGCTGGGGGTCGAGGTAGCCCATTTTCCCTTCGTCGGTCCGCCGGATGTACTCGTTGATGGCTTCGGCCAGGTGGGATAGGCCAAGCTTGCCCACCGTGCTGCGGATGCGGGTGCTGACCAGCTCGCTCAAGACCTTTCCCTCGTGCTCGGGTGGACGGTGAAGGGGCGGGGGCCGGTCAGCTCGTCATAGACCGACAGGCGGACGGCGGCCGACCACGACGCGGGTTGTCGCGGCCCGGTCCAGCAGAGCCCGCAGCGACCCGGTCTCCCGTCCCCGGGTCGACTCGCCCCGGGGCTGAGCCACCCGAGCCGCCAGCTCAGGCACCCCGTCATCCAGGCGCCCAGCAGCTCTCGTCCTTCGTCGACCAGGTGCTCGCGCCTGCACCGGCGCGTGCCAGGTCGACATCGTCGACCACTCCATTTGATGGGGCGGTCTTGTGACATGCCGCGTGCGGCGCCCGCACGGACGCAGGTGTCGCACACGGCCGAACGCCAGGCGTCAAGCGGAGGGCGCCGAGGCCGGGGCGTACTCGAACCAGTCGAAGGCGACCGTGCCCTCGGTGGCGTACATGCCGATAACGCGGCCGGTGAAGCCGCAGGCGACCTCGGTGGACAGGTAGCGTCCGTCCAGTTCGACGAGTGGCTGGGTGTCCGAGGCGTCGGGATCACCGACCCAGAAGGCGACGGTGTCAGGGCCGGTGGTCCCGCCATCGGTGAGTTCGGGCGACGCGGGCACAAGGTCGCGCGTCCGGATCGCGACGGTGAGGGTCAGCGGCCCGGACGGGACCGGTCGGCTGGCCACAATCTGGCGCAGCGGACCGATCCGGGCGACGACGCCGGCCTCTCCGTTCCCGACCTCCAGTTCGTAGTGGTGGGCTTCGTCCAGGCGGACGCAGAGGCCTCCGCGTCCCGTACCCGGGTCGATCGCTGCGGTGACGCGGCAGTCGTGGTGTTGCTGGCGGCGTCCGACGAAGGTGTACCCGGGGCGGTCAAGGGTGGCGCCGGTGGCGTTGAGGGCCAGCCAGCCAGGGCGCTCGGTGAGCGACCAGGAGCCCTCCGGGCGGGTGAACGGCGAGACCCACTGCGGCGCGAGAGCGGACTCGTCGAAGTCGTCGCGGGCGGGCAGGGCCGGAACGGGGTGCCAGGCACCGCCCGGGGCCGCGTGACTCTCGGGAACGGGCGCGACGACGGGCCAGCCGTCCTCGTGCCACTCCACGGGGGTCAGGAACGTCTCGCGGCCGAGCACGTGCACGTCGGGCGTGAAGCCGCGGGGCCGGACGCCGAGCAGCACCATCCACCAACTGCCGTCGGGTGCCTCCACCAGGTCGGCGTGGCCGGTGTTCTGGATGGAGCGGGCGGTACCGCTGTGGGACAGCAGGGGGTTGGCGGGTGCGCCTTCCCAGGGGCCGCGCGGCGAGCGGCCGCGGGCGATGGACACGCTGTGGCCGCGTTCGGTGCCGCCTTCCGCGATCAGCAGGTACCACCAGTCGCCGATGCGGTAGAGGTGCGGCGCCTCGGGATACTTGAGGCCGCTGCCCGACCACGTGGCAATGGGACCTTCCAGAACCTCCCCCGTGACCGGGTCGATCCTGGCCATGTTGATGCCGCCTTCGGGCCCGGAGAACGCGCACCAGCAGGTGCCGTCCTCCTCCCACGCCAGATCGGGGTCGATCCCGTGCAGGTCGATCCACACCGGGTCGCTCCACGGCCCCTCGGGCCGCTCGGCCGAGACGACGAAGTTGCCGCCGCCGTCGATATTGGTGTTGATGACCCAGTAACGGCCGTCGTAGTGGCGGATCGTGGGGGCGTAGAGGCCGCCGGACGCCTTGGCGCCGGGGAGAGGCAGCGGCAGTTGTTCGGGCCGGTCGAGCACGTTGCCGATCTGCTCCCAGTGCACGAGGTCCTTGCTGTGGAAGATCGGCAGCCCGGGGAAATATTCGAAGCTGGAGCACACCAGGTAGTAGTCGTCACCGACCCGGCACACGCTCGGATCGGGGTGGAACCCGCTGATCACAGGGTTGTCGTACGTATGCACAGAATGTGTTCCTTTCGGGCAGTCGGGTGTCGTCGAGCGAGTCCACGGGGTGCCGTAACTGCTGGTCACGGGTGGGATGATCGTGTCGTGGCTGGTTGGCTCACGGCGTTTGACCGCTCCTGGACAGTCCTGTTCACCGGGTTGAGTCCGCGTCAGTACGGAAAGCTGATGTCCGCGTGCGGCCGGAGGGGGCGGACCCGGTGCGCAGCGACTCACTCGTCGCCCGGCCGGCAGCTCGGCGTAGGGGTCGTGGCGCCAGGTCGGGGACCAGGGCGGCGACGGCGAGTGCGGTGCCGCCACCCTGGCTTTGTCCGACCACGGCGACCCGGTCGGGGGCGACGCGGTCCAGCCGGCGGACGGCGTCCACGGCCCGGACCGCCTCGGTGAGCAGTCGGCGGTAGTAGTACGTGCGCGGCGAGCTGATGCCTCGGGTCATCACGCCGGGAACCTCCGGCCCGGTCGGGCCGGAGTCGGGGGTCGCGCCCCGGCTCCAGCCCGAGCCCGGGCCCGCGCGTGTCCACCTGGAGGTGGGTGTACCCGGCGGACGCCCAGAGCAGGTTCTCCAGCACATGCCCCCGTCCGCCGCCATGACCGACGTACTGCACGACGGCCGGAAGCGAGCCGGTCGCCGTGCCCGGCAGGCGCAACCACGCCTTGACCAGCTCCCCGCCGAAGCCCGGGAAGGTGACGTCGAAAGTGTCCATGGTGCTCGGTCCGGTGCCGACCGGCGTCAGGCGGACCTCGCCGCCGTACGAGCGGGCCTCCTCGGGCAGGTCGGTGTACACGCGCGGCTCTTGCTGCGTCAGTGGCGCTCGACGGTGACGACGGGGTGCAGCCTGCGGGTGTGGTCGACCTCCCGGACCTGGCCGGTCAGGCGCAACGGGACCGTGATGCGGTGGTCGGTGCTGCTGGCTGAGATCCGCAGTTCCAGCTCGCCGGGTTCGACGATGCGACGGCCCGCGCGGCCGGTGAAGGAGGCCAGGTCCGCGGGAAGTTCCAGGAGGACCCGGCAGGCTTCCCCGGTTTCGAGCGGGAGGCGCCGATAGCCGACGAGGCGCTGCATCGGCTGGACCACCGAGGCCACCGGGTCGTGCAGGTAGAACTGCACGACCTCGCAGCCGGAGCGTTCGCCGGTGTTGCGGACCTCGAAGGCGATCCGGAAGCTGCCGTCGGTGCCGGTCTCCGCGACGCTGACGTCGAGCGCGGACCACTCGAATTCCGTGTAGCCGAGCCCGTGCCCGAACCCGTAGGCCGCGCTGGTGCTGGTGCTGGACACGTCGCTGTCCTGGTCCAGCCGGGCGGCCAGGTAGGTGGAGGGCTGAACACCCTTGTGCCGCGGCACACTCACGGGCAGCCGTCCGGAGGGGTTCACCCGCCCGCTGAGCACGCCGGCGATCGCCTCGGTGCCCGCCTCCCCAGGAAAGAAGGACTGCACGATCGCCGCCGCCTCCGTGTCGGCGCGGCCCAGTGCGTAAGGGCGGCCCGCCAGCATGACGAGCACCACGGGCGTGTCGGCATCCAGCAGGGCGTCGAGCAACTGCTGCTGCACGCCGGGCAGTTGAATCGATTCGGCGTCGCATCCCTCGCCGCTGGTGCCGCGGCCGAACAGGCCGGCGCGGTCCCCGAGAGCGAGCACCACGACGTCGGCGACGCGGGCCGCCGCGACCGCCTCGGCGAAGCCGGCCGTGCTGTCGCCGTCGACCGTCGCACCGGGCGCGGAGAAGATCTCGGCGTCGGGGAACTCGGCCGCCAGGGTCTCGCGCAGCGTGGGCAGCGCGATGCCGGTCGGGACCTCGGGGTGTTGCGAGCCGACGTGCACGGGGAAGGAGTAGCAGCCCAGCACGGCCGTCGGGGTGTCGGCGTTGGGGCCGATCAGCGCGATCCGGCGGGGGCGGCCGAGCGGCAGCGTGCCGTCATTGCGCAGCAGCACGACGGCCTGCTCCGCCAGTTCGCGCGCCAACTCCCGGTTGGCCGGGGGGTCCAGGTCGACGCTGCCGCGCAGCGCCTCGGGAACGGCCAGTTCCGCTCCGGAGAGCGCCTGCGGAACCGGGTTCCAGTCGGGGTCGAGCAGGCCGAGCTGTGCCTTCTGGACGAGGATCCGGCGCAGGGCGCGATCGATCAGCTCCTCAGGGACGGTGCCGGCCTCGACCGCGTTGAGCAGGGGCTGTCCGAATGTCTTAACCGTCGGCAGCTCGACGTCGACGCCACTGGCGAGGGCAAGCCCGGCGGCCTCGTCCCAGCTTCCGGCGACGCCGTGCAGGAGCTTGAGGAAGGCGATGCCGAAGTAGTCCGCCACCACCGTCCCGTCGAAGCCCCAGGTGTCCCGGAGCAGACCGGTGAGCAGTTCCTGGTCGGCGGCCGAGGGGATGCCGTCGGTGTCGGTGTAGGCGTGCATGACCGAGCGCGGTCGGCCCTCGCGCAGCGCCATCTCGAACGGGGGAAGGATGACGTCGGCGCGCTCGCGGACGCCCATGGAGACCGGTGCGAGGTTGCGGCCGGCCCGCGAGGCGGAGTAGCCGGCGAAGTGCTTGAGCGTGGCGACGATCCCGGCGGACTCCAGGCCCTGCACGTAGGCGGTGGCGATGGTGCCGACCAGGTACGGGTCCTCGCCGATGGTCTCCTCGACGCGGCCCCAGCGGGCGTCGCGCACCACGTCGAGCACGGGGGCGAGGCCCTGGTGGACGCCGACGGCGCGCATGTCGGTCCCGATGGCGGTGGCCATGGTGCGCACCAGCTCAGGGTTGAAGGTCGCTCCCCAGGACAGTGGGACCGGGTAGGCGCTCGCCCCCCAGGCCGCGAACCCGGCCAGGCACTCCTCGTGGGCGATCGCGGGTATGCCGAAGCGGTTGGCGGCGGCGATGCGCTGCTGGGAGCGGGCGAGCGAGAGCGCACCGACGGCGGCGTCCACGGGAACGGTGCCGAAGGGCCGGGTCAGCTGGCCCAGACCGTTGGGCAGGAGCTCGTCCAGGTCCGGCGGCTCCTCCATCTCGTGCTGGTGCGGGGCGACCTCGCCGCCCTCGTCGGAGGCGCCCACCCAGACGCCGACCAGCTGCGCTGTCTTCTCCCGCAGGGTCATCGCCGCGATCAGGGCGTCGGCCCTGGTCGCGGGGTCGAGCGAGACGTCCCGCCACACAGGGTTGGCGAGCTCGACGGTGGGGTTCATGTTGCCGGTCACTTTCCTCCGACCCCCATGAGCCCCTGGACCAGGGCGCGGCGGGCGAACAGGTAGACGATGAAGATGGGGAGCATGGACAGCACCACGGCGCTGAGCAGTCCGGGGACGTCGACGCCGTGTTCGGTTTGGAAGTTGTACAGACCGAGGGTGATCACCTTGGTCGAGTCCGACTGGGTGAGGATCAGCGGGAAGAGGAAGCCGTTCCAGGCCTGGAGGGCCGAGAAGACGACGATGGAGGAGAGTCCGCCCTTCGACAGCGGCAGGACAAGTTGCCTGAAGACCCGCCACGGGGAGGCTCCGTCCATCGCCATGGCTTCGTACAGGTCGGGGGTGATGTCGCGCATCGCCCCGGTCAGCACCAGGGTGCACACCGGCAGCGAGAACGCGGCGGTGGGCAGGATGACGCCGATCAGGTGGTCATAGAGTCCGGCCTGGCTGATCACGTAGAACATGGGCACGATCACCGCCTGCGCGGGGACCGCGAGTCCCAGCAGGAAGACCCGGAACACGACGGTGATGGTCCGGCCCTGGGCGCGCACGATGGCGTAGGCGAGCGGCGGCACCACCACCAGCACGATACCGACCACGCTGACGGTGACGATCAGGGTGTTGAGGAAGTCCTGGCCGAAGCCGTTGGAGAACGCGTTGAGGTAGTTGCTCAGGGTCAGCTGCGACGGAAAGCTCAGCGGCCCCTGGGTGGAGTAGTTGGAGGTCGTGCGCAGGGTCGCGATCAGCAGCACGTAGAGCGGCAGGCCGATCAGAGCGAGCCATATCAGGGAGCCCAGTCCGGCAAGGTAGTTGGGGCGCTGCCGCATCAGATCCCCTCCGCCGTGCTGCGCATCTTGTCGTAGCCGGAGAGCCGGACCACGGCCAGGGAGATGAGGGTGGCGACCACGACCAGGACCAGCGCGATGGCCGAGCCGGCGCCGAAGTCGTACTCCTTGAAGCCCTGCTCGTACATGTAGTAGGCGCTGACCGTGGTGTCCGTGCCGGGGCCGCCCTGGGTGAGGATCAGCACCGTGTCGAAGGTGGTCAGCCCGCCGACGACCATGAGGATCATCGAGGTGATCATGGTGTTGCGCAGTTGCGGCAGGGTGATGTGGAAGAACTGCCGCACGGTGCCGGCCCCGTCGATCGCCGCGGCCTGGTAGAGCACCTGCGGAATCGCGCGGGCGCCGCCCTGGTAGAGCAGCGCGTGCAGGGGGGTGAACTGCCACATTCCGACGAAGGTCAGCACCGCGATCGAACCGGCCTGGCTGCCGAGCAGGTTGCCGTTGCCGAACAGCCAGGGAAGCTGGCCCGGGATGCCGAAGTTGGGGTCGAGCAAGGCGCGCCACACCACCGAGACCGCAGTCGCCGAGAGCAGCAGGGGGACGAAGAAGATCGCGGACAGCACGGCCCGGTTGCGCTGGGGTCCGGCCGCCCAGACGCCCAGCAGGATGCTGATGGGCGTCTGCGTCACGACCCCGAGCACGGTGAGCACGAGGGTGAGCCAGACGCTCTGGGCCATCACCGGGTCGTGGATCAGCTTGGTCCAGTTCGCGAGGCCGTTGAAGTGCGGCGAAGTGATGCCGTCCCAGCTGGTGAAGGACAGCACCGCGACCAGCACCAGCGGGAGGATCGCGAAGAGGAGGAAGAAGACGGTCGCGGGCACCGCCCAGACGAAGCCCGGGCGGGTCACCCCGACGCCGGGCCGGCGCGCCTTGAGGCGGCGGCCGGACACGGCTGCGAGAGAAAGGGAGCTCATCGGTCCTACTCAGGAGGTGGACAGCGACTGCATCGCCTGGATGAAGCCGTTGGCGTCGGTCTTGCCGTCGAAGAACTTCTGAACGGCCGTGTGGAGCGGCGTGGCCTCCGTCTGCGGGTAGGCCTGGTCCCAGGACAGCTGGAACGACGGGGCCGCCTTGACCAGGTCGAACTGGAACTTCGAGTAGTCCGGGCTGGCCGAGGTGGACAGGAACTTGGCGGTGTTGGTGGTGGTCGGCAGGTTGCCGATGCCGAGCTGGGCCTTCACGAACTCGTCGGAGTACATGAGCTTGAGGAAGGCCGCCACGGTGTCGGGGTGCTTGGTCTTCTTCAGGACGGAGTAGAAGTTGTTGGTGTTGCCGACGAGGTCCTTCGGGTCGCCCTTGCCGCCACTGACGGTCGGGAAGGCGCTGTAGCCGAGGTCGTTCTTGGCGAAGTCGGGGTTGTTGGACTGCTGGGTGGAGTACTCCCAGGAGCCCATCAGCTCGAAGGCGGCCTTGCCCTTGGCCAGCAGCGCCGGGGACCCGCCGTCGGTGAACTTCACCGAGTCGAAGTTGCTGCCGAATGCGCCGGCGTCGACCAGCTGCTTCAGCATGCCCAGGGCCTTCTGGCTTTCCGGTCTGGCCCACGCGCTCTTGTCACCGGCGAGCGCCTTCTGGAACAGGTCCGGCCCGGCGACCCGGTCGAAGACGTACTCGAACCACATGAGGGTGGGCCACTGGTCGCCGCCGCCGAGCGCGATCGGGGTCAGGCCCTTGCCCTTGAGCACCTTGACGTCGTTGATCAGGTCGTCCCAGGTCTGCGGGACGCTCAGGCCGGCGCTCGCCAGGACCTTCTTGTTGTTGAAGAGCAGCACGGGCTGCGTGCCGCGCATCGGGACACCGTAGGCCTTGCCGTCGACCACCGCGGTGTTGAACACCGAGGGGAGGAAGTTGGCCTTGAGCCCCGGGTCCTTGGCGATCATGTCGTCCAAGGGGAGCAGGAGGTTCTTCTTGGCGAAGGGCGCGATGCTGCCGCCGCCCCAGTTGAAGAAGATGTCCGGGGCCTGCGGGGTGTTGATGATCGTGTTGAGCTTGGACTGGTAGTCGGCGCCGGGGATGGTGTCCAGCACCACCTTGACCTTCGAGGTCTTGTTGAATGTGTCGACGATCTGCTTTTCGACCTTGTTCGCGGAGTCCCCGTAGACGAGGACGTGGATCGCCCCGGAGTTGGAGCCGCCGCTGGACCCGCATGCGGTGGTCAGACCGAGCAGCAGAGCGGTCGTTGCCGCTGCTGCGGCGAGTCTGTTCCGGGTCGCACCGTTGCGAACGGTCACGCGAAGAGAACCCATGGGATTGCCACTCCGTCGATAATTTCGATGAGGTTTCCGAATGCTGCGGGAAACCTAGGCGTAACGTCGATCTCCGTCAAGGGTTTGGAAGATCTCGATTCGGACGTACCGGCTGGGGCCCTGACCAGCTAATATCCGTCTTGTACAGCCGCAGTGACGACGTACTTCGCACACCAGGGCAGCACAGGAGGGGCTCGTGACCAGAGCGGCGACACTCGCCGAAATCGCGCGGAAGGCGGGGGTGTCCACACCGACTGTTTCGAAAGTCGTCAACGGCCGCGCGGACGTCGCCCCCGCCACCCGCGAGCGGGTGGAGGAGCTGCTGCATCAGCACGGCTACCAGCGGCGACGCAGCAACAGCGCCCCGTCCAGCCCGTTGCTGGAGCTGGTGTTCCACGAGCTCGAGAGCGCCTGGGCGATGGAGGTCATCCGCGGGGTCGAGAACGTCGTGCGCGACGAGGGGATGAGCGTCGTCCTGTCGGAATCCTCGGGCCGGCTCAGCGTCGGGCAGTCCTGGATGGACGGGGTGCTCGCCCGCCGTCCCACCGGCGTCGTCCTGGTGCTGTCGGGGCTCGACGAGGCCCAGCAGGCGCAGCTGACCAGCCGTGATATCCCGTTCGTGGTGATGGACCCGGCCGGGGACCCCGGTCAGGACATGCCGGCGGTCGGTACGACCAACTGGAACGGCGGCCTCGCCGCCACCCGCCACCTGCTCGACCTGGGCCACCGGCGCATCGGCATGATCGCCGGACCACGGCGGATGATGTGCAGCCGCGCCCGGATCGACGGCTACCGGGCCGCGCTGGAGACGGGCGGCGTCGCCTTCGATCCCGCACTGATCCGCGAGGGCAACTTCTACCACGAGACCGGCTACTGGGCGGGCCTGGAGCTGCTGCGCCTCGAGGACCGGCCCACCGCGATCTTCACGGGCAACGACCTGCAGGCGCTCGGCGTCTACGAGGCCGCACGTGAGTTGGGCCTACACATCCCGAAGGATCTCAGCGTCGTCGGCTTCGACGACCTGCCCATCGCCCGCTGGGTCGGCCCACCCCTGACCACCGTCCGCCAGCCGCTGACCGAGATGGCCGAGGTCGCCGCGCGCATGGTGATCGACCTCGCCCGCGGCAACCTACCGTCCGCGCTGCGCGTCGACCTGGCCACCAGCCTGGTCGAGCGCAGCAGCACAGCCCGGCCCCCGACCGCCGGCCGACACTGAGTCGTCGGCACCTTCGAAATTTTCGACAGCACGTGACACATCGCTCCGGACGCGTACCGCGGGCACTGGAGCCATTCCCCCTCGAAGCCGCCCCACTGCCGGCTGCCGGCCAGGTGTGCCCCGCGAACATCGACTGCTTCGGGCGCGTCCCGCTTCCCGCAACGGCATCCCCCGGGACGACTCGAGCCCCAACAGAACCCAGGTGAGTCGTGTCAAGAAGCCGTATCTCTATCGATCATGAGGACGGTTCTGATCGAACACGGTCCCCGGCCGGGTGATCTCGGCCGTCACTCCCGCCTCGGACACCGCAGCCCGAACGCCTACGAAACAGCGTCCCGAACAACACCAACTACGCCGGCCCCAGCCGCATGACCCATGTCCAAGACTCGGAGTCAAGGCCCAAGGCCGGGTGGTTAGCGTTTTCGCAGGGGCTGCGAACGCCGATTCCTTCGAATGTTTCGAAGGGGTTCCGGACGGAACCGTCGGTCACTCCGTGGCCCTGCGGATACGGGCCAGCAGGGCGCGCAACCGGTCACGGTCCTCGGCGTCCAAGCCGGCCGTGGCCTCGGCGAGGGCGTCGCGGTCCACCACCTCCGCCTCGCGGTGGCACTCCACGCCTCGGTCCGTGAGGCGGAGCAGGAAGGCACGGCGGTCGTGCGGATGGCGGACGCGCTCAACCAAGCCGTCGCGCTCCAGGCTGTCGACGATGCTGGTCGTGGTCCGGGCGGAGACACCGGTCAGGTCGCTCAGGTCCCGCATCCGCAGCGGCTCCTCGGCATGCGCCAACATCCGCATCGCGCGCAGCCGGGCAACCGACGCGCCCCCGGTGCGCAGCCGTGCCTCCACGAACTGACGCAGTTGGTGTGTCGTCTCGTACAGCTCGTCCACCAGGATGTCGCTGCTGCCCTGTACCGCCATGACCGCTCCCCGTCGAACCGTTCCCCGGCCCGGGAAGGCCGTTGCCCGGTCCGGCTGGAAAACCAGATTCTATGAGCAGCCACATACTGAGTATGCTCAGCATGTGCTGTCGTCCCCTCGCCGCCTCCGGCTGTCACCCCGGCTCCGCCGTCCTGGCCAGCGTCTGGTCGTCCCCGTCATCTGCGCCAGCGTGACGTTCATCGCCATCGTCGACGGCGCGATCACCACCGTCGCGCTGCCCTCGATCGCCCGCCAGTTCGACCTCACGACGGCCGCCCTGGACGGGGTGGTCGTGGTCTATCCGGTCTGCCTCGCCATGACCATCCCCGCCTCCGCCTGGCTCGTCGAGAGGTTCGGAGCAAAACGCGTCCTGCTCTGGGCGCTCGGCGCCTTCCTCACCTCGTCACTGCTGTGCGGCACGGCCCCCGGGCTCGCCGAACTGGTCGGCTACCGCGCCATCCAGGGACTCACCGCCGGGGTGCTCTTCCCGGCGTCCGCCGCGCTGCTCTTCGCCACCTTCGACACCGCCGACCAGGTGCGGATATCCCGGTACATGATCGTTCCCCAGCAGATCGCCCCGGCCGCCGCGCCGATCCTCGGCGGGCTACTCGTGGACCATCTGTCCTGGCGCTGGGTCTTCTACGTCAACCTTCCAGTGGGCATCCCCATCATCGCGTTCGGCATGCTGTTCCTCGCCGAGCAGCGCGGCCGGCCGGGCGGCCGCTTCGACCTGACCGGACTGCTGCTGTGCGCCGCCGGGCTGGGGGCCGCAATGTTCGGGATCTGCGAGGGACCCAACCAGGGCTGGTCCTCCGCTCCCGTGATCGCGGGGCTGGCCCTCGGCGCCGTCGTGCTGACCGCCGCCGTCGTCTTCGAACTGCGCACCACCAAGCCCTTGCTGAAGCTCCGGCTCTTCACGGACCGGCTCTTCCGCGACACCAACCTGATCAACCTCGGCGGTCTGATCCCGATCCTCGGCGCGATGTACCTCGGCCCACTCTTCCTGCAGGAGGCGCAGGGGCGCACCGCCCTGGAGTCCGGCACCAGCACCTTCCCCGAGGCGTTCGGCGTCCTGCTCACCGTGCAGCTCGCCAGTGTGCTCTACGCCCGCGTCGGACCCCGAGTGATCGTCGGATGCGGCATGGCCGGGGTCGCCGTAGTGCTGCTGCTCTTTTCCACCTGCGACGAGAACACCGGGCTATGGACCTTCCGCGCCTACATGCTGTTCCTCGGCATCGCCATGGGCGGCGTCTTCATGCCGACGACGGTGGCGTCGCTGGCCAACATCGCCAAGCCCGACCTGGCCCAGGCCTCCACCCTCAACACCGTCGTACGCCAGACCGGCGGCGCGCTCGCTCCCGCGGCAGTCACCACCGCCCTGGTGCTCGGCACCCCCACGGCGGCCTCCGCCCATCCGCCCATCGGCGCCTACCAGGACGCCTATCTGACCCTCGCCGCGATCGCCGCCGTCACCGCGGTCTTCGCCTTCACCCTGCCGGACGCCGCGGCCCGCGCGGCGGCGCGGACCACGACCACGGTCGGCGGCCCGGCATCGGCGCACGCCGGACAAGAGAACGTCCACTGACCTCCGCGCCATCTCCGCCACGCGCAAGCCAGTTCCCCGCGTGGGCAGGTGGCCTTCCGCTTGTCCCAGTCGTGTCTGCACCGTGGACGCCCGCCTGTGGCATGCGGCGGTCCGAGACGCGGCCCGCGGAAACCAATCGACCAGCACCGACCGCTCGATCGAGGCTGCGCTGAAGTCTGGCTGTCACCTTTGTGCCGTGCGATCCGACTTCTTGTACGAGAGGGCACGGAACGGCCGTGCCGGAACAGGACAGGATGAGGAAGCGGACATGCGGATCGTCATCTTCGGCGCGAGCGGCGGCACCGGCCGCCAGCTCGCCCAGCAGGCACTCAAGGTCGGCCACGAGGTCATTGCGGTGACGCGCAACCCTGACAGCTTCCCCATCGCGGCCACGCGCTTGACGGTTGCCCGAGCGGACGTGCACGACCGGGCAGCGACTGCGCGGGTTGTCGAGGGCAGTGAGGTGGTGCTCTCCACGTTGGGGGTGCAATTCAGCCGGAAGCCGATCACGATCTACAGCGACGGGATCGCGTCCATCGCCGATGCCATGACGACCCACGGGCGCAAGCGGTTGGTAGTGGTGAGCTCGGCGGGCACTGAGCCGACTCGGCACGCCGACGGCGGGTTCCTGTTGAACCGGGTGATGCAGCCCCTGGTCACCCGGACGATCGGCAAGACGACGTACGCCGACATGCGCCGCATGGAGGCCTTCTTGCGCCAGTCCAGCCTGGACTGGACGGTCATGCGTCCTGGCGGCCTGTTCGACGCGGAGCAGCCCAGTGACTACGAGCTGACGGAGAACCGCTCCGAGCGAGTGTTCACCAGCCGCGCCGACCTGGCCGCGTCGACGCTGGCCCCCTGGCCTGGTCCCGGAGCTGGATACCCGGCTGATCCATGACCGGGCGGGGCAGTTGGTCGCTCGGGCCTGGGTGAATCGGCGCTCCGAGGTGGACGTCCACCCCGAGCACCGGGGTCGTGGCCTGGGCAGTGCGCTCCTGGCCTGGGCCGAGGCCCGGGCCAGGCAGGCGGGCAGTGCACGCATCGTCCAGACCATCCCGGACAGCAACACAAACGCTGTCGCGCTGCTGCGCTCGCGCGCATACGAACCGATGGTGACCGAGTGGCTGCTGGAGTTCCTCATGCCGGAGAAGCCGGCCGTGCCCGAGCCGTCTGCGGGCATAACGGTCCGACCGTTCCGGGTCGGTTTCGACGAGCACGACGCACACCAGCTCGTCGAGGACGCCTTCGACGAATGGCAGCAACGGCGTAAGAGCTACCAGGAGTGGGCCCGGCACACTGTCGAACGCCCCACCTTCGCCCCCGCGATGTCAGCGCTGGCGTTCGCCGACGGCCAACTGGTGGGCGCTGTGCTCTCGCTGGACCTCCCGGACACCGACGAGGGTTACATCGAGGAGGTCGCGGTGCGCCGCGACCACCGCAATCGGGGTATCGCCCGCCTCCTGCTCCGGCACGCATTCCGCGCCTTCTATCAACAGGGGCGGCAGGCCTGCACCCTCGGGACGCACTCAGACACTGGCGCGTTGAACCTGTACCTGCACGTCGGGATGGCGGTCCGGCACAGCTCCACGGTCTTCCGAAAAGATCTGTGAGACGGGGTGTCAATTGTCGCCCCAGGATCACGGGCATGCCGAGGTCTGTGGGACCGCTCATGCCGTTGCCGCGAGCTCGTTCCAGACTGCGGTCGAGGGCGGTGAGCTTTCCCTTGGCCTTGGTGAGGCTGACTTGGAGTCCTTGGACTTCGCCGAGCCAGCCGTTCGTCCGCGCTTCCGCGATGCGCTCGGAGAGGTATTCGGATGATCTCGATCAACCGGGGCCGCTGCCTGGGGGAAACCCGTAGCATCGGGCAGCGCAGGCAGGAGTGCTCGTGCTGGCACGGCGTTCCGTAGGGCCGTGCGCAGTCGCCGAGTTCCAGCTTGCGGGTGTGGAAGTGTTCCTGGAACTCGCGCCATTCGTACGTCGTGGTTTCGCGGTATTCCTCTTCGGGCCGTGTCGCTCTCCGCTGGTCGAGGAAGGCCCGGTAGGAGCGGATCAGGTCCTCCTGGAAGATGGCCAGGTACGCCTCCGTGGTGCTCGTACTGGTATGGCCGAGCAAACGAGCGGCGATATGGACGGGCAGCAGCCATCGCGCATCGTCGCTGCCCTTGCGGCTGATTTGCACGAGCTGGTTGCCCCAGTCCAGGTCGATGCCCCGGATGCCGAGCACCTCGCTGGCCCGGGCCGCGTTGCTGATGTCCAAGGAGAGGATCGCGCGGTCCCGGTTGGAGCGAAGGGCGCCGAAGAGGTCGTTCCACCGCTCGTCGGGGATCTCGCGCGGTCTGGCCTTGGGAATCTTGGGGTTGTAGCGGATCCAGCCTTCGGGACCGAAGGGATCCAGTGGATTGTGATGAGCGTGCGGCTGCCCCTCCGATCGAGCGGCACCGGGTTGACCAGCGGGCCGTGCCCGGTCTCGATCCAGAACTCGTAGAAGCTGCGGACGACCGCGTTGCTGTGCCGGATCGTTCGAGGCTGGTACCACGCTGACTTCGTCTGCGGCGAGATGCGGGGTTTGGTCGTCTGTTTCAGCCAGAGCACCAGGTCCCGCACTTCCGCCGACGTGGCCCTGTCCCACTCGACCTGAACAACGTGCAGCCACCGCCACCACCGCAGCAACGCGTACGCGTAACTGCGTACGGAGCCGGGTCGGTTCCGGGCGACAAAGTCCCGTAGGTACCTCCGAACAGGCTCGACCGGCGGCCCATCCGGATCGATCACGAGCCAGGGCACCACGCCTTCCGACGGCACGACCTTGCCCCACCGCGGCAGACGGATCGAGCCGAGATCCCGTTCCACCTCATCCAACGACCTCACGCAGCTCTCCTTCTGTTTGCTGCCTGAGATCTATCGGTCAGCCCGTACCCGCCCCCTCCAATGCCTCGGAGTGTCGTCCGGTAGTCCGGTCAACAGAGATCGCGCCCAACAACATCAACAACACCTGCCTGAAGCTCAAGCGGCTGACCGAGCGCGGAATCCTGGTCGAGACCGAGCAGGGCTTGTTCACCCAGCCACGGCCGTAGCCTGCCGGCGACACCGCGGCCGCCGCTTGCCCCTTCCGAAAGCGCGGAACGGACGTCTACTTACGCACCGCCGCTCAGCTCCTGAACTGCGTCGATCACGCTGTCCACCACCTCGGTCACCGGCTTGGATGCATCGATGATTGTCGCGCCACGGCTTTCGTAGATCGCTCGCATCCGAGGATTCCACTTCAGGGCCGCTGCGAGCTCTTCGGGATGTTGGCCGAATGGGTTCGTAGTGCGGGTCGCGAGCCGGTGGCGGAGCGTGTCCTCGTTGATCACCAGGCACACGGTGACGTCGAAAAGATCGCGGACGTCTGCCTCGTTCTCCGCCGACCCACACAAGAACGCGATTCGGAAACGAGACTCCTCGACGAGCGTCTCAACGCGCTCGCGGACGATCGCCCACCCGTGTTGATCGAGCCAGCCCTCGGGAACGGGATACGGAGGATCCATCACGACCTCGCCCTTGGTTCGGTCGATCCAGCGACTGAAGCCGTCCTCGTCGGCGTCGAGCGCGACGTAGCCACGCGCTCGCAACACCCCGCAGACCGTGGACTTACCAGTTCCTGAATTGCCCGTCACCCACACCACTGTCACGCCGCCAGCGTAGACATCACCACCCTGGGCCAGCGACGCTATCGCCGCGATCAGGCAAGGTGTAGCTTCGACCGAGTGACTGCTCCGGCACGGCCGGTGGATGGCCAAAGCCCCAGCTCAGACACCATGCCACGCGTGTCAAGCACGCCATCGCAACCCGGTCACTCAACCCGAGCTGCACCCAAGCCGAAACGGACATCAACTCACGTTCCGCCCTCTGACCCTGAGTCGTTGGCGGCTCAAGGTCGGATACGGCGCCAGCTCAAAGGTGGATTGGTAGGCAGGCAACGGCCCTTATTTTCCGTGGTGCGGCTGTACGCGACCGAGTACCTGCTCAGACGTGCTCCGACGACGTTCGGCGGCGTGGGCCTCGGCTGGCGTAGGCGGCGGTTCCGGCGGCGGCGAGAAGGGCGGCGACCATGGCCGCGGGTCGGTTGTCGGGGGCCTGTGTCTGCCAGGTCAGCATCTCCCCCGCGGTGCCCGTGCCCGGGAACGCCGCCGCGCCGAGCGTCCATCCGAGGGGCAGAAACCATGACCGAGGCGTACCGGCCGTGGCCGCCCCCAGGGCGGTCAGGCCGAGCAGTCCGGCCGCGTCACGGACGACGCATCCGAGCGGTCCGAACCACGTGCCGGCCAGCAGCGTGGCCAGCAGGAGGACGAGTACGCATCCCAGGGCCGTGGCGAGGTGGGACATCCGCAGCCATCCCCATGGTCTTGCCGCCGTACGGTCCAGGGTGTCGTCGGGGCCGCCGAGCGTGGCGGTGACGACTGCGACCAGGAGCAGGACGGTCAGGACGAGTACGGTCCGACTCACTTCGCCCCCGCCGCTGAAGACCGTCGCCAGCAGCCATGCGACGGCAGTGCCCGCGGTCGCCGCGCCGAGCGCCGCCGGCACCTGGCGTGCGCGGGCGTAGAGCGTCAGCCCGCTCATCGGGCCCCCCGGGTCAGCAGGCCGGTCGTGACCCGGCACTTCTGGGCAGCCCTATAGACGGCGGTCACCCGGGCTGCGGCCTCGGCCCGCGGCAGCGCGCGCAGCCCCTTCCACAGCTTGACGGCGTCCGGGTCGACGTATTCGAGGCCATCGGGACCGGCGGTCGGTTTCCGGTCCAGCAGCCAGAAGGCCGCAGCGACGGCGACCGTGATGTTCGACGCGTCTGCGCAGCTTTCCGGGCCGGTGAACACGCCTGTGAGCATCGTCGGTTCGAGGCGGCCCGGGTGGGCGAGGCGGCCGTGCCGGTCCACCGTGATGCTCATCAGCGCGGTGCCGGCCCGTGGCTTCGGCGAGGTGGGAGGGAAGAGCGTGCTGGTGTCCTCGTGTGCCTCGACGATCGATGTCTTCGCCAGAAGTGCCAGTGCCTGCCGGGCCTTGGGGGCGACCTCGGGCAGCAACGCCTCGTGTGCCCGGCTGACGCAGACCTGTGGGGCGCCGGCGGTGCACACCAGTTCCTGGGCGACCGGGTCGAGCCTGCCGCGCTCGTAGGCGTCGCCGGTCGGCACGATCAAGGCTGTGGCGGTTGCCCCCAGGGCCAGCGGCACCAGCGCGGTGAACGCGAACCTGCGGTTCTTGACGGCGAAGAGCACGACGGCGGCCACCGCGATCGCGGCCATCCACAGCCCCTGGGCAGCGCTGACTCGGCCGTCGACGGTGTCGTAGTCGCTGAATACGCTCATCCCCATGCTCGGGGAGAACGCCGCCGTGAGTCCGCCGTCCGCAAGGGCGTGGGGCGCAAGGATGAGCAGCGCGAAGCCGGTCACGGCCAGCGCGGGTGCGGTGGCGAGCGCAGGCATCAGGCGTCCGACGGACAGTCCGAGCCAGACCGAGGCGATCATCGCGACCAGTCCGACAACCACGACGGCGTACGCGGTCGGCGGCAGGTAGCGTGCCGTGCCGACGATCCGTGGCGCCGCCGCGAGGAGGGTGACCAGGTACGCGACGAGGACCGCCATCCCGGTCGTGACCAGGATCGGCACGATGCGCTGCGGACGCGGGCGGGGCGCGCTGGCGAACAGTTCACCGACGTTCGCCCGGTGCTCACGATAGGACTGCCAGGCACCGGCAGCCATCGCAAGAGGCGAGAGCAGCACGAGGTATTCGCGCTGCGTCATGGCCAGCGCCATCCACCCGGTGGACCACCGCCCTGCGGTGGCCCGGAGCAGGATCGTGCCGGAGACGGCGATCAGGAGCGCGGCACCGAGAGCGGCCGACCGTCGGAACTCGATGCCGATGATGCGGTTCATGCGTTGCTCCGGTGCCGGCGCAAAAGGGCGGAGTAGCCGCGTTCCGCCGGGCTGTCGCCTGCGTCGCTCTGCCCGCCGCGGGCGATCAGGTCGTCTGGGGTGCCCTGGAAGAGGAGTCGGCCCTCGTTCATGAGGATGACGTCGGTGCAGGCGGCAACGACGTCCTCGACAAGGTGGGTGGAGACCAGCACACAGCTGTCGGTGCCCAGATCGCGCAGCAGGTCGCGGAAGTCGAGGCGCTGTTCGGGGTCGAGTCCGACGGTGGGCTCGTCGAGCAGCAGCAGTTCGGGGTCGTTGACGATGGCCTGGGCGACGCCGGCCCGGCGCACCATGCCGCCGGACAGCGTCTTCATCCTGTCGTCGGCCTTGGCCGTCAGACCCACCCGGTCGATCGCGCGTTGCACGGCGTCGGGGACCGCGGCCTTGGGCAGTTCCTTGAGCCAGGCCATGTACGCGACGAACTCGCGGACGGTGAACCGTGGATAGAAGCCGAACTGCTGCGGCAGATACCCGAGTCGGCGACGTACCTCGCGCAGTTCGGCACGACCGTCGACCTGCGCGCCCAGCAGCGTCAACGAGCCGTCGGCGGGCTTGACGACGGTGGACAACGCGCGCATCAGCGTGGTCTTGCCGGCACCGTTCGGGCCGAGCACACCGTGCACACCGGCTCTCAGCGTCAAGTCGAGCCCCTCTACGGCCAGATGCCGGCCGGCCCGGACCCGCAGGTCTTGTGCGTGGACGAACCAGGGATGAAGGGTGGGGGCCGTTTCGGCAGCATTCATCGCCCGCATGGATCTCTCCTCTCGGTTCTGTGGGTCTTGTTAGTCTTGTTGGTCTTGTTGACGGGATGTCAGTTGCCGCTGGCCAGACGGCGGAAGCGGGAGGCGGCAAGCGGGGTGATCGCGACCAGGGCCACGGCCGTCACCGCCCAGACGGCGGTGCTGTCCGTCTCGAGTACCGGGGACGGGGTCCGGGCCGCCACGCTCGGCAGCAGGACCGCCGCGCACCAGATCGCTCCGAGTCCGATCGCCGCCCGCCGTACGCCGATGAGGGCGCCGAGCACGAGCGTGGCCGCGGTGAACACCAGGCACGGCAGCAGAGTGAGGGCCGGCGAGGTTCCGGTGCTCGCCCCCGCCACCAGCAAGGCCGGGAGCACGACGACGAGCACCGCGAGCGTCCGCCGCAGGACCATGCCCAGGCCGGCCGCGGGGGTGGCGGCGATCAGTTCCCACGCCGGATCGATCCGGCGGCTCCAGGCCACCGCGACGCCGGGCAGCGGAGCCACCGGAGACAGCAGCAGCACGATCGACGGCAGGCTCGGCTCGGCGGCGTCGAGGAGCACGCCGCAGCCCAGCACCGCGACGGTCACCGCGAGCCAGGGCAGCAGTGTCCAGGTGAGCCAGCGTCGATGTAGGGCCCCGGCTGGGGTATGTCGGCGGGCCGACTGCGGGCTCGCTTCGAGCGCCCGGTCGAGCGAGAGGGCGACACGGTCGAGCAGATCCGCCGTGGCCGGGGTGGCGTGCGCGGCCATTTGCTCACGGCAGTCGGCACACGCGTCGAGATGGACCTCGATCGACCAGAGCGCGGCGTCGTCGAGCCCCTGCCCGCCGTCCGCGTAGCGGGCCAGAATCATCGTGGTGGGATGAGTCATGACAGCGCCTCCCGCAGCGCGATCCGGGCCCGACGCGCGCGGGTCTTCACCGTGCCCTCGGGCACGCTGAGCAGCACCGCCGTCTGCCGCACCGACAGGTCGTCGAGCACCATGGCCTGCAGCACCTGCCGCAACTCCGGCGGCAGGCGCAGCAGCGCCTGTTCGAAGTGCTGGTCGACGCGGGTCGCCATCACCTCGTCCTCGGCGGCCGGCGCGGTCGTCTCGAGCAGGGCTACGGCCGGCACCCGCTCCTGCCGGGCGCGCCGACGGAACGCGTCGACGAGACGGTTCGCAGCGATCGACCAGAGCCAGCCGACCGCACTCCCCTCGGTCACGGAGCCCACGTAGCTGCCAGCCGCACGCCAGACCGCCAGATAGGTCTCCTGGAGCACGTCGGCGACGACGTCGTCGTCAGTACAGCGGCGGCGGAGCCGCACCGCCAACCAGGGCGAAGTACGCCGATACAACTCGTCAAACGCCGCCCGGTCACGGCCGGCGACGCGGCGCACGAGTTCTGCCTCGTCGAGGTCTGCCATACCTTTCACGATCAGGGAGACGAAACGACCTTCCATTCAGGTTCTCGGACCCCCGGCGCTTACCGAAGGTAATCGCTCTTAACACCGAACGTGAGATTGTCCAGATCGCCGACCGGCCCTAATCGCACCGTGAGCAGCTGCCGAGCGGCCGGACGGAGTTTGCGCTCCCCCGCTGGCAATGTCGCGGGCCCCAAGCGCCAGGACAGCCCGGAGTCGTGCAGCCGACAGGGAGTCATCCCACGGAGCCACCGGCTGCGAACGCCACGACGCTGCCACAGCCTGGCCTGCTGGCTGACTACCGGCGGCGGGTGACGTGGACGCGTGTCGCCGCCCGCCCGGAGTGGGGCCCCTGCGCCAGGACGAGCACCAACCGCAGCGGGTAGACGCTCGGCTTTCGCAGGCCCCGTCCGCGGGAGTCGCCGTCGATACACCACTCCAACTCGCAGCAGCCGCTTGACATAGGAGCAAACGGGCGTGACCGAGCGCCCGCCGTGCCGAGCTCATCGTGCCCCAAGCTCGCCGACGACCATCGACACCAGGTCGATCGCGTGTCCGAACGCGATGGTCAGCATCGTGGCCCCGAGCTTGCGGTCGAGCGTGTAGACCATGTTCGGAGACACCGGAGTGCCCCATTCGGTCGAAGACGCCACGACGGTGGCCGCCCTCGTACTGGCCGTACTGCGCTGTGACCAGCGGCCGGGTGATCACACGGCTCGGTCGGACTCCTGCCAGGTGGGCCCGTCGTCGGCGTCAGCATGCCGAGTGAGGGCCTGGACCACGGCGGCCGTCTGGTCGGGGTTGTCGAGCAAAGCTTTCCTGGCGGTGGTCACCTTCAACTTGGTGAGCACGTCCAGGTACAGCTCGTAGGAGTCGGGCTGGTCGGCGGCGAGCGTGAGCAGCTGGGCGGCCGCGTCGGTGTCGTTCCTCTTGTCCGCGGCCTCCAGCAGGCGCTGGGCGCGCGCGACGGGCAGTTCGCTGCCGGCATCCGTCTCGCGTTCGACGAGGTCGAGGAAGGCAGTCATGTCCTGGGGACGGCGGGCGGGATCGAGTTGGGTGGCCTGGCGTACGACGCCGTACCACGGTCCCGGCTCGGGAAGCAGGGGCCTGTTTGTCTGGGGCCAAGTCCCGGTGAGAATCCAGCCGATGAGCTGGCCGAGACTGTAGATGTCGCTGGCGGGAGTCACGTCGTGGCCGTCGATGAACTGTTCTGGTGCCGCGAACCCTTCGGTGCCGAGGCCTGTGGTGGTCAACAGGCCGGCAGTGCTCGTCTGACCGCGGGGGCGACGCACAATCCCCCAGTCCGCGACCACCCAACGCCCCTCCAGGAGCAGGATGTTGCCAGGCTTGATATCCCGGTGGATCCAGTCGTGCTGATGCGCGTCGGCCAGGCCGGCGGCAACGGCCTCCGCCATGGCTCGCAGCTGGCCCGGCTCCTGCAGCTCGAGACGTCTGTCCTCGACGTTGTCGTCGGCCTTCGGCATGACGAACCATTCGTAGCCGGGATCGAAGTCGAGTACGGGCATGACGTGGGGGTTGGCGCCCAGCCGTTGGGCGATCTCCACTTCGCGGTGCATACGTCGGATTCCGCGCTGCTTGAACAGGCCCTTGCGGCGTTTGAAGGCAACTACCGTGCCCGAGGGTTTGTGGGTGGCCGGGAAGACCTCCCCCTGGCCGCCAGGCGGGGCCAAGGGACGGGGTTCCAGACGGTAGTCGTCGCGATCGCCGCGCGCCGAGCGGCTCACCACGTCGTAGCGGCGAACCGCCGGCGTCGACGCCAGCTCAGGCGTGGAGAGGGGTTCCTCTGGGCGGTGGCCGGTGATCCGTACCAGGACCGGGGCGGGGTTCTCGACATCGTTCGAGGGAAGCGAGGTAAGCAGGTAGGCGGGTCCGCTGCCAGGAGTCTGGGCGAGGCCGAAGACCTCTGCGAGCCGCATATGTACCAGGCGCTCACTCGTACGGCTGAGGACGTCGGTGCGGTGCACGGCGACACCGCCTTCACTTCGGTCGGGCGACGCGCTCAGCACGCTGCCGATGCCAGCGGGCAACACGTGCGCCGGGAAGTGCACGGGAGTCTCGATCCAGTGCTCGCGCTGCCCAGCGTCCGTCGTACGTGCTAGATCCACCACCGCGCTGCTCCCGTCCGCGGCAAGGAAGAACCGCCGGCTGTCCAGTCAGAGAGCCGAGCGCACCGCGGCGTTGAAGGTGATCGGGTAGCGCAGCTGGTCGCCGACAGTTTCCCCGGCACGGGTGAGCGCAAGGGTCCCCTCGCCGACGCCGAAGGCGGCGCCGAATCCGGACAATACCCACGGTTCGTCGTCTGGCCCGGGCAGCAGCACAGCCCCCTCCTCGAACGCTCCGGCGACCACCCGCAGGTGTCCTTCGTGCCAGCGCACCAACGCGGAGCCGCACATCACCAGTACGGCGCCATCCCTGCACACCAGAGCACCGCCGTGGCACCCGGGCAGGAGCAGGCGCCAGCGAGCCTGACCGCTGCCCGTGTCCACCTCCAGCAGCCCGTTGGAGCAGGTGATCAGTACGCGCTCGTCGGGCAGAGAGGTCAGACCTCTGGGCCGTCCGGACTGCGACTGTCCGACGAGCAGTACCTCGGCTGTTACTCCCGCCCACGTCTTGCTCTCCACTGGCAGGGGGGCCATCCGGCGGGCCAGCGGCGTCAACTCCAGTTGCTGCGCCGCCGGAGCGTCGACGCCAAGCAGCTCGGCCAGTGGCACATGCGGCTGCCGTCGGCGCAAGGCTGCGCGTACCAGGTCGGCCAGCGGAGACAGTCCGGCGACCGCCGCTTCCAGATGGGCTCGGTCGAGGACTGTGCCACGGTCACCAATCTTGTGAACGAGCTCCTCGTTCGCCTGCTCCCCAGGCCAGTACAGCACCGCCCACAAGGCGCCACGGGCCGCTCCCACGGCATGCACGAGCACACCACCCCAGGGCGGTTCCTGACGCCCGACAAGGGCGAGGAGGAAGTCTCGGCCCTCGAACTCGTATGCCATTGCCAGCGCACCCGTGTCACCGAGCTCATGCAGATGCATTGAGTCCGCAGGCACGGACCGTGACAACAGCGCCGCCACGATGTCGACCAGCTGCTCCAACCGGTCCTCGGCCGAGGCACTGTCGTTCCTTCGCCACTGGCCGTACGCGACCAACAGCTCGCGCTCCTGCTCCACCGTGCTGATTCCCCCTTGTCTCCCGAGCATGGTTCACGCGTCCGCAGCAATGACCTGCTCCGACCAGTGAGCCTATGGCCCGTGTTGGTTCCGCCGCCCGGGAAAAGTTGGCGAACGCACCGCCTTCCTGTCGAGTGTGCGGTTACTGCCTCCCGTGCCGTTCCGGGAAGTGCGCCTGAGGGCGGAGCGGGTCCAAAGGCCTACTGGAGCACGGACGCGGGCACGGAGGAGGGCCAGGGGTACTTGCTGGTAGCGCAGTACCTGTGAACGTGCTGCCAGAGTGCTCGGCATTCGTGGACAGACCGAATCCGGTGACAAGGGCTGCCCGTCCGGCGGGAGCTGCTGTGGAATGGGGTGTCACCTGAGCTCGACGGAGTACGCGACGCCGGGGAACTCCCACCCGTCGGTGCCTTCGCCGATGTCCGCCACGATGACGTCGTCGATGAAGTGGTCCTCGAACTCGTCGTCGGTGAGCTCACCGGCCAGCCAGAGTTCCTCGATCTCGTCCCAGTTGCCCCTGCTGCCGTCGATACGCAGAGGTGCCGCTCGCCGGTTGCCACGCTCGCGTTCGTCGTCGCCCGTCTTGACGATGCCGCTGATCTCGAACTGGCCCCGCTTGACGTGGTCGGGGATCGGCTCGGCGGGGACGACGGCGGCGTTCTCGTAGGCGGTGTGGATGAGGTCGCGGTAGCTGCGGCGGATGTTGTACTCGGGGTCCGACAGCCAGTTGATCAGGGTTTTGGTGGTCACGTGGAGGCCGGCATCCTCCATGGCTTGGTAGCCGCGGTGGGTCGCGGTGAGCTGGCTGAGCTGGGCGTGCCAGTGCTTGGCGGTGTACGAGGACAGCCTGTGGCGAGGGGTGACCTGGGAGCGCAGGAGGTCGTTGAGGGCGGCGCCCAGGGATCCTCCGTGGCCGGTGGGCCCGGCCATCAGTCGTCACCTTCGGGGATGATCTCGCCGCGCTGGACGAACTTGGCCTTCACTTCACCGAAGCCGGTCCCGATCCGGTACGTGTCTGGGGGCGTGCCGGGCGGCGTCCAAAAGACGGCCGCGTCGACGTTGCGCAGGGCGATGAGCGTGTGGCCTTCCTGGACGGCCTTGAAGGCGACGGTCCAGTGGCGGACGGAGGCCTCTGCGACCATGCTCATGCGCCAGTCCGGCCGCCAGAACGGGGACTTCTGTTCCTTGCGCTTGGGCCACAGCAGCCGCAGCGCGATCGACAGGCGGGTCTTGTACGCCTTGTATGGGTCGCCGCCGGCCTGGACGAGGTCGATACGCGCTTTCCGGGCCGCTTCGTAGAAGGGCTTGAACAGGGACTCGTTGGCCTTCCCTGTCCAGGAGTCGTGGATGGTCGGCATCGCGGCGAGGTGGTCTTCGCGGACGAGTTTCATCAACTGCTTGATGTGCGGGGTGGTGACCCACACGCGGCCCTGCTCGTCGGGCCGGTCGATGATCCGCCCGAGCGGGTGCGGCATGTCCGTGCGGTTCCACTCCGGGATGTCGATGAGGTAGATACCGGCGCTGGCCTTGTCGAACGCCTCAAGGGGCCCGGTGTGCAGCAGCTTGTTCGGGGCCAGGGGGACGGCTGAACACGCGGACGGGTAGCTGCCGTTGCGGTCGATCAGGCACAGCACCCCCTCGCCGAAGGCGTCCGGCACATCGAGCCGGTCACGCCGGACCCGCTTGCCGTTCTCCCGGATGTAGGGCACCCGCGTGCCGGTGACGTCGGGGTGGACCCATCGCGGTTCGCCGTCCATGTGCTCACTGATCAGCGGCCACGGACCACTCTCCCGCTCCTCGAGGCGGATGACCCTGATCGGGTGCATCTTCGAGCGGCCGACCGCGTCCTTGAGGAGCTTCAGCGCGGGGAAGGGCGCGCCTTCCGGCTCGTCCTCCTCGTCCCCCGGCTGCAGTTCCACTTCTGCTTCTGCGTCGTCTTCGTCGTCCGGGACGTGTCCGCTGCCCGCGGCGGACCCGGTAGCGGCGGGCTGCCCGGGGGTGCCGACGGACACGGCGGTGCTGTAGGCGTTCAGCGCGGCGGCGAGGCGACGTCCCTCGGCGTCGTTCGGCAGTTGCTGCGGCGCCGCAGCCGTCTCGGCCAGGGACGGCCCGAGTTCGACAAGGGCTTCCTCGTCACCGCCTGCCAGCGCGGTGCGCAGCGCGGCCAGCACGTGGGTGACGGAGGCCGGCAGCCCTTGCCGGGCACCGGACGTGTAGGGAAGCGCCGCGTCGGACAACTCCTGCTCCACGGCACTGCCCACACTGCCCTGCGCGGGTCCTTCGCCGCCTGTACGGGCGGCGGGGGCGGCTGTGGCGTCGAGGAAACGGGCGTGCAGCAGATCGGAGCTCAGGTACGCCGAGCCGATCGTGCCGAAGTCCCGCTCAGCGACCGTCACGTGGACCTTGGAAGGGTCCTCGGTCAGTGTGAGCGTCACCATGACGTCGGCATCCAGGAGGCCCAGAAGCGTGGGATCGGCGCTGTCCACGATGGCGAGCACTGGCACATGCAGGGTTCGTGCGAGAGAGGCCAGGACCTGGGAGGCGGCCGGGAGACGGTCACCCGACAGGGGAAGCCGGGCGTTGTGGGCGGCCTGCAGCCGGTCCACGACCACCAGGGCCAGGTCCTGAACGTACGGGGCGGTTTCCGCGATCGCCTCGGCGGTCAGATCACTGCCGTCGTCGATCAGCAGTGGCGCCTGGACCAGTTGCTGGGCGACCTTCTGCTCGTGGTCGGTGAGGCGCCCCTGCTTCAAGCGCGGGTAATCGCCACCGGTCTCCGCGGAGATGATGCGGCGCATGATGTCGGCCTGATTCGGCCCGGACGCCGCGTACAGCACCTTGTGGTTGTCCACGAGCGCGGTCTGTCGTGCGGCAGCCAGACCCAGCAGGCTGCCGCCGACGTTCGGGGCGGCCGCCACCAGCGTCAGCCGGCCTGACTGCAGACCGCCTGTCGCCGCGTCCAGGCCGGGCAGCCCGAACGTGGTGCTGCCGACCGGGCCCGAGGTGAGTGAGGCGCCGATGGCGTCGCCCAACGTGGCGAGCCTGCGCGGCGCCCTCTCGCGTTCCGAATGGCCTTGGCTGTTCACCGCACCTCCTGCGGGCGCGGCGCCCATCGCCGCGGCCGGATCGGATGAAGGGGAGACGACGTCGGCGGGCAGCAGTACCGCGACCGGTGTGGTGTTGCGCAGGAGCACCTGCGGCTGGCCCTGCGCCGCTCGCGTGATGAGGTCGCCGAAGTCCTTCTGCGCCGCACTGAGAACGTGGGACGGCAGGACCTCGGTCTTCCGCGCTGCGGGTAGCCGGTCGAGCGGGGCCAGCAGAACGCGATCCTGACGCCTCTGCCCCTTGTAGATCAGGGTCGTGCGCCCGTCTTCCTCGGCACGCTTCACCAGAGCGTAGAGGGCGTTGCGTGCCTCGGTCGCGTTCATCGCGTCCTGTTCGTGTGCCGACTGACTCACCCTCCCGAACCTATCAACTCACCCTCATAATAGCAGGAGTCACACACTTAAGGATTCAAAGTCACACTGTTTCTTGTGAATCTCACTCATCAATGAGGGTCTTCGGCGTCAGTTGACTGCCGCGAGTGCAGCACTGCCGGGGCAGGCCGCCGCAGAGCGAAGGCCGGGATCTCGACAGCCGGCCCCGGCCTTCCACTCACGTCGCCCGCGGGCGATCACACCCCGCCTGGCATGGCCCCAGCTCCGCGCCTTCGGCTCCTGGTCCGGCACTTCGGATGCCTCGTTGTACGCAAGGTGTCCGACGGTGGAGTGCGCCGTGCTCAGGTTGCCGTGCAGGCCGCCCGCGAGGTCGCGCGCCCGGCCGGACGACTCGGTGAGGCGCTCCATTACTTCGTCCAGCAGCTCGCCCCGGTAGTCGGACATCAGCAGTCCCCTGTCGTGGAGGCCCTGCACGGAGGTTTCCAGGAGGCCGAGAGCGGTCCTCATCTCTCCGGCCGCACGGGTCAGGTAGCTGAGGATGCGGTACGCCTCCAGCGGGTACTTGATCCCGCCGTCCTGAAGGGCGTATCCGATGTCCGGCCCTACGGCCGGACCCCGCGCAGGCCCCCCAGCTGCGCGAGATCATCGCCAACCTTCATGCCCGTGTCGACGAGGCCAAGCAACAGGGCTGGCTCGGCGAGATCGCGGGCCTGGAGGTGAGCCTCGCCGCGGCGAACGACAAACTCACCGCGATGAACCGCCTCACCGAACGGCACGGCGTCGTCCACCTCGGCATGCCCGACTTCCGTCCCGCCACTGGGCGGCATCGATGACGACGAGAGTCAGCGATCCTCCCCGAAGTGGCCACGATCTGTGAGCAGTCAGATTCACACGGATAAGCGCTCATCACGCGTTCTCAGACAACTTTGAGTGACCTGCCGGATGCGGCACAGCCCGAAAGGCCGAAAAACTGCCGTGCTTTCGGGCCGGGCGCTTCGAGGAATCCGCCATCGACCCCTCGGCCAGAAGAATCTTCAGATGGGCTCTGCCAGATGTTGGGGGTTGCCGGATAAGCTCCCACTGCGATGCTCATCGCTACAACAGAAAACGGACGGGCCGCCCGCGTCTTGGCGGGCATGGGCGGCCGCGTCCTTCGAGTCGAGCCCTCCGCTACCAGAGAAAGGATGCACGTACGTGCACGTATATGCATGCAGGCACATGCGAACTACTCGCTGTTTCAACAGGGAAGGACCCGTTCAATGCGTCAACATAACACTGGTTCTTCGGGCGTGACTAGCCAAGGCTCCGGGACCAAAGTTCCCACCGTCCTGGCCGTCACCTCGGCACTCGGCCTGTTCGCCTTCTTCACCGGACCGCTCCACCAAGCGGCGGCGATATCCCTGGCACTGGTCATCGCCGAGATGTCGACCCTGGTCATGTGAACTTCTCGCCGCGGACACCTTGGCTGGGGGGCGATGCTGATCTTCATCGCATTGCAGGGTGTGACAGGCTATCTCGCCTTCGCCTACGGCATCGAAGTTGCCGCCCTGGAGATTCTGGCCGTCGTCCTTGGACCTCCGGTGAAACGCTTGCTCGCTGGAGGTGATCGTCCGCCCGTCCAGGGTGGAGCAAGAACGCCGGAACCGAACGAAGCCAATACTCCCGCAGTGACGCAAGAAACTACACATAGACGGAGCCGCCTAAGCCTCCTGTTTTCAGCCTTGGTTTGTATCTTCTTCTATCTGACTCTGCGTAAGAAGCGACCTAGCACGGCAATCTGGGCTCGACTCAAGGTGCCTACCTCTTCGAGAGGTAGGCACCTCCCCTATGTTCAAGCCGTATTCGTCCAACACCACTGTCGCGGCCGGCCCTGTCCCGGTTTCCTCGATCTGACGGCAGTCGAGGTTGACGGCCTCGTGTCCTTCTAACGAGTGGGCTCGAAGGTCGATCCCTTGCCGTTTGCCATCTCCCGAAGTCGTTCAAGTAACGCGCGGCCGTCCCCCAGCGCCCGGTGATCGCCACCGGGCAGCGGCTGCCACACGTAGTCACCCCAGTAGTCCGACCACTCCCCTCCGACAGCGACATCTGGCACGGCTTGCAGGCCGCACGGCAGGCGGCGACCAGTCGCGCGGCGAGGCCGATGTCGAGGTCCCGCCCCGGCGCGTACGGCAGTTGCCCGAGCGCGGACATGTCCGGCACCGGCTCGTGGACGTGCACCTTCCCCGTGGCGGCGGACGCCCGGGACGCGCCGGTCGTCGCGGCGCGCTTCTTGTCCCTGCTCTTCTTCCGCTGGTTCCTGACCATTGGCAGTCCTCAGCTTGATCATTAACCTCGCTGCTGTTTCAGGCGGATGTGTTCGGTGAGGGTTTCGATTCGTTTCACGGTCTTCCCGGGCTCGTGACGTGGGGCTGACCTGCGATTCTTCGAGCCGGGTGGGCGTCCGGGTCCGGGCTTGGAGGGTTGGGGCACGTCGGCGGGACGGGCGGTCTTCACACGGAGGTGGCGGAACCCCCGGCGGACCCGGGCAGGGGTGAGCCGACGAGGCTGCACCGGCCGCTCCCAGGGCCGACGAAGGTCCTCGGCGAGGGGCCGGGCAAGGCGGAGTTGGGTGTGCGCGGCGATGATCAGCCACGTCCACAGGTCGGCCGTGTGCGGATCGCGGACCTTGGGGACGGTCCAGCCCAGGGTCTGCTTGAACAGCCGGAAGGTATGTTCAAGATCGAATCTGCGGAGGAACGCCTGCCAGCACGCATCGACGTCTGCGCCGGTCATCCCGGTGCGCGAGGACCACAGCCACACCGGCTTCGGGTCGCGGTCACCGGGCAGGTGCTCGACTCTCAGTCGGATCAACGTGCCGTGGATCAAAGGGAGTTCACCGCAGTGGTCGAGCCAGGGGCCACGGGCCTGCAATCGGGGGTGCATCCGGTCCCAGGCGAGGGCTTCGGCCCGGCCGTAGCGGCTGGTGTCGCACGTCGTGACCTGGTCGGGGGTGTGCCAGGACTCCCGCTTGGAGAAGGTGAGGACGCCGCCGTGCTTGCGGGGCTGTCCACCGCGCGGAGTGGAGCGGCGTGGGCCGGCGTCCCGGAGCATGACGCGGTCCGAGCGCAGCCGTCCGACCAGCTCGACGGGCAGGTCGGCCAGGACGTAGGCGAGGCGGGTGACGTCGTAGCCGGTGTCCATGACGACGAGGATGTCCGCGTCGCCCGGCCGCCATTGCCCGGCATGCACAAGCCGGGTGACCACCTCCCGCAGCTGGGTGGCGGTCACCGCGGTGGCATCGTCACACGGCCCCAGCCGGATCGCGTCCAGCACAGCCGTCCAGGACGTGCGTCCCGTCTCCAGCGCGGCGACGAAGGAGTAGGGCCAGCCGGGGATGAACTGATCCGCGCTGCGGCCCCGTCCGTAGACGTGGCAGAACAGCAACTCCGGGCTGGTGGGGGCATCGGGGCGCAACCAGTTGCTCACGTCCACCGCGAGTACGATCCGCCCGTCGGCGGCACGCGGCAGCGGCGTTGAGGCCAGCAGCCTGCGCAGGCGGCGCGGTTCCAGCCAGCCGTGGTTGACCGCGTCGTACATCGCTCCGTGCCCACGCCGGTGCTCGGCCGTGAGCGTCAACTCGACCAGCGACGTCACCGGGCCGTCCGAGCACAGCACCGCGTCGGTGAGCTCGAAGAGCGCATCTGTCCGGGTGTAGAGGCAGTCGTAGAACTGGACACGAAAGTGGGACAGGACACCCAACGCGGCGTCAGCGGACTGTTCAGCAGCGAGACTCTTCACCAGCGGCCGTTCCTTCACGCGACGTTGCTCGACACCTCGAAGCGTGAAGAACGGCCGCCCTGCTGTCCCGGCAACGAACCAAGATCAGCGGGTCAGGTGAACGGCCGAGGTTAAACACCAAGTTTAGAAGCCGTTGTCTTTCCGAGAGTGGCGGGTGTGTTTCTGCTGTTCAGGCATAGGGGTGGTGGTCTGGCGGCAGAGACGAGGTGTCGTGTTGTCTCTTCGGTGGAGGTCCGAGATGCCGTCGGTGATGGGGTTGTTGGAGGAGCGTGAACGTGCCGCCCGGCAGCGGGTGGACGCCCTTCAGGCCGAGCTGCGGGAGGCGGAGGCAGCATGTGAGCGGTTCGTGATCGCCCGCGAGACGGTGGCCGAGGTCCTGGCGGAACCTCGCGAAGGAGAGAAAGCTCCGTCAACTGAGGTAGCCGACGAGCGGCCGGCACGGGTCGCGGCCGCGGCACCCGGTTCGGTTGTGCCGACGTAGCGGGAAGGGCTCGCCCCGACGGTGCTGGCGCCGGATTACCTACAGCTCATGAACGCCCTGGCCGTCGGCAGCGGGTCGGGCGGCGAGCCGATGGATTGCCGGCAACTCGCCGTGGCGGTCGGTTTGGATTCGGTTCCGGCGAAGGTGGAGGGGGTTCGGTCGAAGGCGAAGCGTTTGGTCGCGCGAGGTTGGCTCGCCGAGGAGCGCCCGGGAATGTTCAGCCTGCTCGTCGGGCGAGACGGCGGCTCATGACCATGCTCATCGACCAGCGGACCATCGCCTCCGAGGTGTCGGTGCGGGCCTCGTAGTCGCGGGCGAAGCGGCGTGAGCGCATCAGCCACGCGAACGTGCGCTCGACCAGCCACCTCTTGGGCAGCACGGTAAAGCCCATGGTGTCGTCGCTGCGTTTGATCACGGTCAGCGCGATGCTCAGGACATCGCGCGCGAGGTCGACCAGGCGTCCGGTGTAGCCGCCGTCCGCCCAGACCAGGGTGATGTGCCAGTGCCGCTCGCGGATCCGGGCCAGTAGCGTCCGGGCCGCGTCGCAGTCGGTGACAGAAGCCGCGGTGACCATCACGGTCAGCAGCAGGCCGAGGGTGTCGACCACGATGTGCCGCTTACGGCCGTTCACCTTCTTTCCGCCGTCGAAGCCCCGGCTCGTGGCCGGCACCGACGCGGCTGCCTTCACCGACTGCGCGTCGATGATCCCCGCCGTCGGCTCCCGGTCCCGGCCTGCCGCCTCGCGGACCCGGTCGCGCAGCCGGTCGTGGAACTCGCCGACCAGGCCCTTGTTCCGCCAGCGCCGGAAGAAGGCGTAGACGCGGTCCCATGCGGGGAAGTCCGCGGGCATCGACTGCCAGGTGATGCCGCCCGCGACCACGTAGCGCACCGCGTCCACCATCTGCCGGTGGCAGTAGCCCTCCGGCTGCCCGCCCCGGCCCTCCAGCCAGCCCGGCATCGGCAACGCATCGCGGACCACGGCCCATTCGGCATCCGTCATGTCCGACGGGTACTTCGGCTGCCTGTGCGGGTGGTTCGCCGCGTTCCCGAACCGGTGAGCGAGGCAATCACACTCACGAGCAGCCGAGTTGGAGCCTGCGGGCGCGAGGGCGCACAACTGCGGTAACAGGGCCTCCTGGCATGCTTGAGGTCTCGACAACCTCGAGCTGCACCAGGGGTCCTGTATTCATGCGCGACAGGCCGCAAGATCACCCAGCCGAGTACCTGCAATCGCACTCGTGCTCACCAAGATCGATACGACAACGGTCACCGAACCGGGCCGGGGGCACCGTGCGGCCCCTCCGGTGCGGCTGTTCACTGCGAAGACTGGATTGGCGTCCGGTCGGCTTCCTTCACGATGAGGTCGATCAGGCCGGGGAATCGCTGGTCGAGCTCGTCCTTGCGCAGCACGTTCTCTCGGCGGATGCCGCTGTCGCTCTGGCGGATGATCCCGGCCTCGCGCAGGGCCCGGAAGTGGCGGGTCAGCACGGACGCGGTGAGGTGGGGGAAGAAGCCGCCACAGCTCAGGCCGGGGCTGTTGATCAGCCGGACGACCATTTCCAGGCGGAGCGGGTCGGAAAGCGCGCTGAGCACCGTGCGCAGGTCGACGTCGTCCAGGTCGGGGTGTGCGAGGGGGGCTGGGGTGCGGCTGGCCATGGTTCGAGAGTACCGCCGATCCCCCCTGTACGCGTTTGCGCGTACATGCGTTATGGTTGTGGAGCGTGCGCGAGATCCCCGCCCGCACTCTTTCGACTTTGCCAAAGGAACCACCATGTCGGACACCCTTCCAGTGGACATTTCGACCTCTCGCCTGTTCGAGCCGACCACCTTCGGCAAGATCGAACTGGCGAACCGGGTCGTGATGGCTCCGCTGACGCGGATGCGCGCCGGCGAGCGCGGCACCCCCGGCGACCTGCTCGTCGAGTACTACCGGCAGCGCGCGAGCGTCGGCATGATCACCACTGAGGGCACCTACCCCAGCTTCGACTCGCAGTCCTACGTCGGGCAGCCCGGCATCGCCAGCGACGAGCAGGCCGCCGGCTGGGCCCGGGTCGCCGAGGCGGTGCACGCCGAGGGCGGCAAGATCGTCATGCAGCTCATGCACGGCGGCCGCACCAGCCACCCGCAGCTCAACGGCGGACGCCGAGTCCTCGCGCCGAGCGCGATCGCGGTCAACGGTGAGTTGCACGTCGGTGCGGAGAAGCTGCCGTACGCGGTGCCGGAGGCGATGACCGCCGAGGAGATCAAGGCTTCTGTGGCTGATCACGTCGCCGCGGCCCGCCGTGCGATCGACGCCGGCCTCGACGGTGTGGAGATCCATTCCGCGAACGGCTACCTGCTGCACCAGTTCCTCGCGCCCGGCTCGAACGAGCGCACCGACGAGTACGGCGGCACCCCCGAGGACCGCGCCCGGTACGTGATCGAGGTCGTCACCGCGGTCGCCGAGGCCGTCGGCGCCGACCGGGTCGGCCTGCGGATCTCTCCGGCGCACAACATTCAGGACGCCCACGAGCCCGACCACGACGACGTCCTGGCCACCTACGGCCACCTGCTCGAGCAGTTGCGCCCGCTCGGCCTGGCCTACCTGTCGGTGCTCTATGCCGAGCCCGCCGGCGACCTCGTGAAGGAACTCCAGCAGCACTTCGGCGGCAAGCTGGTCGTCAACGGCGGTTTCATGGCCCCCGCCATCACCGCCGAGAGCGCGGCCAAGCTGCTGGAAGCGCCGTTCGTCGACGCTGTGGCCGTCGGCCGCGCGGTCATCGCCAACCCTGACCTGGTCGCCCGGTGGAGGGGCGGGCACCCGGAGAACGAGGCACGGCCCGAGCTGTTCTACGCCTTCACCGCCGAGGGCTACACCGACTACCCATTCCTGACTCAGTCCTGATCTACCGGCGCGGCTCCTGCCCAGCGCGAGGGCGTACAACTGCGGTAACAGGGCCTCCTGGCATGCTTGCGGTCTCGACAACCTCGAGCTGCACCAGGGGTCCTGTATTCATGCGCGACAGGCCGCAAGATCACCCAGCCGAGTACCTGCAATCGCACTCATGCTCACCAAGATCGATACGACAACGGTCACTTAGCTTGATCATTAACCTCGCTGCTGTTTCAGGCGGATGTGTTCGGTGAGGGTTTCGATTCGTTTCACGGTCTTCCCGGGCTCGTGACGTGGGGCTGACCTGCGATTCTTCGAGCCGGGTGGGCGTCCGGGTCCGGGCTTGGAGGGTTGGGGCACGTCGGCGGGACGGGCGGTCTTCACACGGAGGTGGCGGAACCCCCGGCGGACCCGGGCAGGGGTGAGCCGACGAGGCTGCACCGGCCGCTCCCAGGGCCGACGAAGGTCCTCGGCGAGGGGCCGGGCAAGGCGGAGTTGGGTGTGCGCGGCGATGATCAGCCACGTCCACAGGTCGGCCGTGTGCGGATCGCGGACCTTGGGGACGGTCCAGCCCAGGGTCTGCTTGAACAGCCGGAAGGTATGTTCAAGATCGAATCTGCGGAGGAACGCCTGCCAGCACGCATCGACGTCTGCGCCGGTCATCCCGGTGCGCGAGGACCACAGCCACACCGGCTTCGGGTCGCGGTCACCGGGCAGGTGCTCGACTCTCAGTCGGATCAACGTGCCGTGGATCAAAGGGAGTTCACCGCAGTGGTCGAGCCAGGGGCCACGGGCCTGCAATCGGGGGTGCATCCGGTCCCAGGCGAGGGCTTCGGCCCGGCCGTAGCGGCTGGTGTCGCACGTCGTGACCTGGTCGGGGGTGTGCCAGGACTCCCGCTTGGAGAAGGTGAGGACGCCGCCGTGCTTGCGGGGCTGTCCACCGCGCGGAGTGGAGCGGCGTGGGCCGGCGTCCCGGAGCATGACGCGGTCCGAGCGCAGCCGTCCGACCAGCTCGACGGGCAGGTCGGCCAGGACGTAGGCGAGGCGGGTGACGTCGTAGCCGGTGTCCATGACGACGAGGATGTCCGCGTCGCCCGGCCGCCATTGCCCGGCATGCACAAGCCGGGTGACCACCTCCCGCAGCTGGGTGGCGGTCACCGCGGTGGCATCGTCACACGGCCCCAGCCGGATCGCGTCCAGCACAGCCGTCCAGGACGTGCGTCCCGTCTCCAGCGCGGCGACGAAGGAGTAGGGCCAGCCGGGGATGAACTGATCCGCGCTGCGGCCCCGTCCGTAGACGTGGCAGAACAGCAACTCCGGGCTGGTGGGGGCATCGGGGCGCAACCAGTTGCTCACGTCCACCGCGAGTACGATCCGCCCGTCGGCGGCACGCGGCAGCGGCGTTGAGGCCAGCAGCCTGCGCAGGCGGCGCGGTTCCAGCCAGCCGTGGTTGACCGCGTCGTACATCGCTCCGTGCCCACGCCGGTGCTCGGCCGTGAGCGTCAACTCGACCAGCGACGTCACCGGGCCGTCCGAGCACAGCACCGCGTCGGTGAGCTCGAAGAGCGCATCTGTCCGGGTGTAGAGGCAGTCGTAGAACTGGACACGAAAGTGGGACAGGACACCCAACGCGGCGTCAGCGGACTGTTCAGCAGCGAGACTCTTCACCAGCGGCCGTTCCTTCACGCGACGTTGCTCGACACCTCGAAGCGTGAAGAACGGCCGCCCTGCTGTCCCGGCAACGAACCAAGATCAGCGGGTCAGGTGAACGGCCGAGGTTAAACACCAAGCTTAGAGATGGGCTCTTAACCCGGCTCCACACAACTGGGGGCAGGCCGGAGTCTCCATCCGGCCCGGGGCGGTTCACTCCGTGCCGCCTCCGGGTTGGACGGTGTCGAGTTCGGTGCGCGCTATGGAGGCGACCATGCGGAGGGCGGAGGCCGCCGCGTACTCCAGCCAGGTCCTGGCCTCGTCGGTTTCCCCGGATCGTCTGAGCGACATGGCGAGGTTGTAGGCGGCTGCCGGTGCGTAGACGGCGTGCCCGGTCTCGATGGCCCGGCGGTACGCCGCCTGTGCTCCCGCCGTGTCACCCTGTGCGCCGAGATGTGTGGCAAGGTCGGTGGCGGCCGCGGCTGCAAACTCGACGGCCGGCGACGCCATGACGCGTTCCCACATCGCACGTGCCTGGTCGCTGCGGCCCATCTCCGCAAGCGTCTTCGCCAGCACCGCCACCACCTGGGGCTGGTCCTTCTCTTTGACGGTGGTCCATGCGGCGTCGGCACCGGCTTCGTCGTGGCGAGCCGAGCGGAGGTTGCCCAGGTTGAGGGCCGCCCACGAGCCAGCCTCGGGGTGTCCGGACTCCAGCGCGCTTCGCCATGCCGCCTCCGCGCCCGCCTCGTCGTGCTCTTTCCCCAGCAGGTTGCCCAGGGCGAGGGCGGCCCAGGGAGCGGCCGCCTGGTGGCCGGAGGCCACGACGTGCTGGTAGACCTCCTGTGCGGTGTTCGATTGCCCGTACTCCTCGAGCGCTTCGCCGAGTTTCCGGGCGGCGGTCGGGGCGTGGTCGAGTGCGCCGGATTCCTGGGCATGGCGGCCCAGCGAGCGCAGGCGTTCGGCGTCCTCGTGGGCGGCGGCAGCCTGCTCCAGGAGCGCCAGGATGGTTTCCTCGGCGTCGGCACGGCGGGAGGCGAACCCCTCGGTCTCATCGGCCTTCCGGTTGTCGCCCTCGGTGCGTAGCAGGGCACTGAGCTGCGTGGCGGCTTCGGTGGTGGACTTGGCGTCGCCCAAGTCGATTGCTGTCCGGTAGGCGGCCTGTACTTGCTGATTCTCGCCCTGTGCGGCGTGCCGGTCGCCGAGCCAGATAGCTGCCTGCGCGGACCAGGTTTCGTGCCGCAGGGATACGACCTGGCGGTAGGCATCCTCGGCCGTCGCGGGTCCGTCGTTCGTCTCGAGCATGGTGGCGTAGAGGTAGGCCGCGGCCGGGGCAGCTTCGGGGTGGCGGGAATCGATCGCGTACCGGAGAGCCTTGGCCGCTCCTTCTGCATCGCCGGCATCGAGGAGTGTCACCCCCAGATTGCAGGCGGCATCCGGTGCCTGACTGCCCAGGCCTGAGGCGATGGCCCGCCCGTAGGCGGCTTGTGCTCCCGGTAGGTCGCCCTCGTTCTTGAGGAGGTTGCCCAGTATGTAGGCCACCTGCGCCGCGAGTTCGGCATCGCCGTGCTGCAGGGCATGTTCGTACGCGGCGCGCGCTTCGTCGGTGTTGTTCTTGTGGTCCAGGACGATGCCAAGGTTGCGGGCCGCCAGCGACGACAGGTCCTCGTCAGCCGTTTCCATCACACGGCGGAAGGCCCGCTCCGCTACGTCGAGGTCCTCGTTCAGGGAGGCCTCCACGCCGATTTCGTAGGCCCGTTGGACGGTGGCGTGCTCCAGGATGACGGTCCAGGCCTCGACTTCCACACGGTAGCTTCCGTCGGCGATCGCCTGCAGGGTGTGCTCGACCAGAATGTCGGATACGGTCCATCCGTCGGGCCGCCCGATCTGGGAGGTGCTGAGTGTGAGGGGCGACGCACGGGTGTGTTCGTGCACTGGTCGGCAGGCCCATTCCACGGCCGCGTCGAACCACGTGTCCGGGTCGGCGACGGCTCGCCGTGCACCTCACCTATGCCTCCCGGCGCGGCCACGCGATGATCGACCGGGAGCTGTACCTTCCCGCCGCCTGGGCTGCTGACGAAGAGCGGCGCCTGCTCGCCCACGTCCCCGACGAACGGGAGTTCGCCACCAAGCCGCAGCTGGCCGCCGACATGCTCGAACGCGCCCACGCCCTGGGCATCGGCGCCCGCTGGATGGCCGGCGACGAGGTGTACGGCGGACGCGAACTGCGCCTGGCTGCCCGCCGCCTGGGCTTCGACTACACCATGGCCGTCAAGACGGATCACCGCGTCACCACCTCCGCCGGCACCTTCACCGCCGCCGAACGCGCCGGGCACGTTCCGAGGAACGCCTGGGCACGCATGCGTACCGGCCACGGACTCAAGGGCGACCGCCACTACGACTGGTCCCTGCTCGGCGTACCCGCCGACGACACCCCTACCGGACACGCGGCCGGCCACTCCCACCTGGTCATCCGCCGTCACCGTTACACCGGCGCCCTCTCCTTCTACCGCTGCCACTCCGCCACTCCCGTCGCCCTGGCCACACTGGTCGACGTGATCTGCTGCCGCTGGAAGATCGAAGAGGATTTCCAGCTCAGCAAGAGTGCCTGCGGACTCGACCAGGGCCAGACCACCTGCTGGAACTCCTGGATGCGCTGGACGCTGATCAGCATGCTCGCCGCCGCCGTCCTCGCCGTCACACGCCTGCGTACCACCGCCCCGGCTACCCGCGGCCGACTCGTCCCGCTCAGCGCCCGCGAACTGCTCCGCCTGCTGCGGGCCACCGTGCTGCCCTCGCCCCGGCGCGACCGCGATCACCTGCTGCACTGGTCCGCCTGGCGCCGCGAACACCAGCACCGCGCGGCCGAAGCACACCGCCGCTGGAACAACGTCACCGCCGCCGCGACAACATGACACCTGAGCCGAAGCACGATAGCTGTCACCTCCGGAGCCCGCTGAACTGCGACTTCAGTCGGGCGAGGCAGGGTAGTTGTCACCGACGCGGCGCGCTATCTGTCACCAGCAGTGCGCAAAGCATCGCGGTTGTCACCGACTCCCGTTCTCCGCAGCCGACTGAGCTGCCCCGTGCCCCCGGCTGCACTGTCACGGTGCAGCTAGCACATAGGGATTCGTTGACCTGTATGAATGCCAGGTAGTTCGAGACTGCAGATGTCTGCCGATCTCAAACGGCCTGGCTTTCGCGGAAGTCCCGCTCGCCGTGGAGACGGAAGTCCTGGCGATCGTCGGCCCCGTGACGACATTTGTACAAGACCGAGGCCGGCAGCCCAGGCATCCTCCCGTGCATGGGTATCTACGACGGCGAGCACTTGCACGGGTTGCACATGGTCCACGACGGCCCGCAGGAGGCGCCGCCGCTAGTGCTCATCCACGGTTCGGGGGCCTCGGGCAGCTCCTGGAGCCCGGTAGTGCCGGCACTGGCCAGCCGGTATCACGTCATCCGGGTCGACCTCCCGGGCCACGGTCAGTCCCCGCCCGCGCCGTCGTACGACGTGCCTGAGCAGGCAGCCCGCCTGGCCGCGGCGCTCGATGAGCTCGGCCTTCGTCCGGTCACCGTGGCCGGGCACTCCAGCGGCGGATACATCGCCACCGCTCTCGCCGAACAGCGCCCGGACCTAGTGGGTTCGCTCGCACTGATCAGCAGTGGCCCGAGTCCCGACGCGCTCCTTTCGCAGCCCGTCCTCCTTCGGGTCCTGATCGCCCCGCCGCTCGGCCCGCTTCTGTGGAGAGTCCGTTCCGACGCGATGCTCCGCCGGGGGGTGACCGTGGTGTGCAACCGCCCGGTGGACGTCCCGGACGACTTGGTCGCCGAGGCACGGGCCATTGGCTACCGCACGTTCAGGACGGTGCTGCGCCAAAACGGCGCATACATCGCCGAGAGGAGCGTACCCGCGCGCCTGGCCGCACTCGACGTCCCCGTTCTGGTGATCTTCGGTGCTGCCGACCGCCGCTGGGATCCGTCTTCAGCGCACCACTACGACACGGTGCCGAACGCGCGAGTCGAGCAGCTGCCCGACGTCGGGCACCTCCCCATGCTCGAAGCGCCGGAGGCGATCGGCGAGTTGCTGCTGGGCTTCGCGACGACGGGCCGCTGACACCCATCGCCTAGCCTGGTGGTGTGAGGTCCACCGAAACACCACCTGACTGGGCGTCGGTGGAGGTCGCCGTGCCCCGGCAGCCGGGCCAACTGCCGGGGGTCAGCATGGCTGGGTTCCGCCAACGTGCCCCGGCGCGCGTGGATATCGCCATGGTCGCGCACCCCTCGGTCACTCTGTTCGTGGACCTGAGTGAGGGAGACAGCCTTGTCTACGACGCCCACGGCCGGCGCGAATGCGGCAGCACGGTCGTTGGACTGGTACCGCGCGACCTTCGGCTCGGAGGCCGGGCGGCCGGAGGGATCGAGTGCCTCCAGATCCGGTTGTCGCCGGTCCTGGCGGTTGCGGTGCTCGGCGCATCGACCGACCTCAGCGGGACGGTGGTCTCCCTGGAGGATGTCTGGGGCCGCGACGCCGAGCGAGCCGAGGACAGGCTGCGAACCGCCGCGTCGTGGGACGAGCGGTTCACGATCGCAGTGGATGCCCTTGGCCGACGGCTGAGCGCCCGCCCGTCGCTTGATCCAGAGGTGGCTGCTGCCTGGTGGCTGATGCTCACCAGCCGGGGACGGGTACGCGTCGACAGCCTGGCGAACCAGGTCGGATGGAGCCGTAAGCGCCTGTGGTCCCGCTTCCGGTCCCAGATCGGCCTCACCCCCAAGCACGCCGCCCGGCTGGTGCGCTTCGACCACGCCGCCCATCTCCTCGCGGCGGGTAACGCCGCCGCCCAGGTGGCGGCCGCAAGCGGCTACGTCGACCAGGCCCACCTCCACCGCGAGGTCAAAGCGTTCACCGGGGTGACACCCACCGCCGTAGCCGCTGCGCCGTGGCTCGCCATCGATGACGCCGCGTGGCCGACCTCGTTCGCGGACCTGCCGCCGTCGACGCCTCCGATCCGTCAGGTTCCAGCGAAGTGAGCTGAGGTCCCACGAGAGACGAGGCATCGTCTCTCAGCACCTACCCGGATGAGAAGCGGACAGCACAAACGGAACGGGTGGGAATCCGACAGGACACCGGCGGTGGGGCTGGCGCGTGTAGTCCGACGACCCTGGTGACAACAAGCTGCCTTGGTGACAACTACCGCGCTTCGGCACAACACCACCGGCGTGATCAAGAACTACAGCTGCCGTGGCTGTCTGGCCGCCGTCCGCCACGGACTCCGTGTCCGTGATGATCACGGCGTGGTCGGACGAGAGGAGGGTGGTCGTGCCCACGGTGCGAGGCGCGGTGACGGAGGGCGCGCCCGCGTTCAGCCCTGGTAAGGGCCGAGGCTGTAGAGGCCGAAGCAGCCCCAGGCGACCAGGACCGCCAGGATCAGTCGGCGTGGGCCAGGGGTCCTTCGTCGACGTTCGGATCGGTCGACACGCGGCCCGCGTTGAAGTTTCTTGCGACATGCGTCGGTTGGTGAGCTCGGCATGGAGGGGGCGCGTGGTCAGCCTCGTGCGTTCCAGACGAGGGGCGTCTTGCGGATCCAGGTGTCCTGCTCAAGCGTGTCGAGGAGGAAGCGAGCGAGATCGGTGCGGTTGATCTGCGTCCCCGGCTTCTCGGAACCGGCCTCGGCGGCGCGCGGAGGGCCGCTCATCGGCTTGTCGGTGAGGGCGACTGCCCGGACTAGGGTCCAGTCGACGTCGGAGGTGCGAAGGAGCTGGTCGACGCCGTCGTGGTCGTCGTAAGCGGCCTTGAGGTTGGAGACCGTGATCAGGGCCTTCGTCAGGGCCTTGATCACCGGGTTGATCCGGGCCCAGTCGTCTCCGGCGCCCTGCGTGGAGGTCACAACGATTCGGCGGATGTTCTGCTCGCCCATCACGGTGAGGGTGTTGCGGGTGGCGTCGGTCATGAACATGGGCGGGCTGACGGGTTTGGCCCAGGGGTTGTCAGAGGCACGGGAGTTGTTGAGCGTGCTGATCACCGCCTGGGTGCCCTTGGCGGCCTTGCGGAGGTCGTCGATGCTGGCGGGTGTGCCCTGGATCAGTTCGACGCTCGCCGGGGCCTGGACGGTGTCGGGGTTGCGTACGAGGGCCCGGACGAGGTGGCCGCGCTCTGCGGCCTGGTGGAGGACGTGGATGCCGGTGCGGCCGGTGCCGCCGAGGATGAGCAGGTTGGCCATGGTGAGTGATTGCCTTTCGGGATTGTTCGGGCCGGTCGGGAGACGGTCGGGGCCGATCAGGCGGCCCGCCCACCGCCGATGGCCTGTCGTCGGTGGGCTGCCGGTCGCCTGCGAGGCCCAGCATCAGCCCCTTGGCGGCCTTGGGCCCTTTGCGCCCGGCCGAACTCACCCAGCAGGGCGGCGACTTCCTCAGGGTTCTCGATGACCGTCGGGACGGCGGCGTGGTCCTGGCCCCGGATGCGCAGCCGGACGGCGAACCCCTGGCGCGTGCTGGGGATCCAGCCGAGCTGGGAGGACATGGCGAGCACCGTGTCGGGATCCCAGTCGAAGTAGCCGATGAGGACCGTGAATTGGCTACCCGTCCTGTGCCCCTTGTACGTGAGCAGCATCAGGCGCCCGCTCAGCGGCTTGTGGAAGCGGGAGGCGGGCAGCGGCCCTACGACCTTGTTGGCGGCTCGGAAGATCTTCACCAAGGATGGCCTGGTCGCGTTCTGCCGCGGGCGTGCCGGAGGTGCTCACCAGTTGCCGCCGGGGACGGTGTGGACGATCTCGGCCTGGTCGCGCTTGGTGTATGCGTCCCAGTAGTGCTCGGCGATGGTCTCGGGCTCGGTGCCGGGACCGCTGCCGATGAATACCCCGATGGCCACGTGCGCGGCGTGCACCCCGCGCTCGGCGAGGTCGACGCCCAGGGCCATGGCGTAGTTGCGCAGGGCCGCCGACGCGACGCCGATGCTGCCGAACGCGCCGCCGATCGGCCGGACCGAGGAGGCGCCCGTGGAGAACAGCAGGGTGCCACTGCCGCGTTCGAGCATGGCGGGCAGCACCTGACGGACCGCGGCAACCGCTCCGTACAGGTAGTAGTCGAGCTGCTTCTGGAGGTCCTGCGCCGTGGCGTCGACGGCGGCGGCGCCGGCGTAAGTGGGGTCGGCGGGTGAGTACTCCAGTACGTCGACGGCCCCGAACCGGTCGGCGACCGCGGCGAGCGCCGACTGCAGCGAGTCGGGACGCGTCACGTCCGCGGCGAAGCCCGCGGCCTCGATGCCCTCCTCGGCGAGCTGCGCGGCGAGCGCGTCGAGCTTGTCCTGGGTACGGGAGACCAGGGCGACCTGGAAACCCTCCTTTCCGAAGCGGCGGGCGATGGACAGGCCCAGGCCGGGGCCTGCCCCGATGACGGCGATGACGGGCATGGGTGGTGCTGCTCCTCTGGTCGGACGGGCTGGACGGGGGTCAGGTGCGCTCGGGGACGGCGCAGCCGTCGGGGCCGCAGACCGGGGCGTCGCCGGCGGCGGGGGTGACCGGGTGGGTGTCGGTCCAGGCCGTGCGCAGCAGGTCGAGCAGGGTGTCGCTGTCCTGTGCGCCGGGGACGCCGTAGCGGCCGTCGATGACGATGAACGGGGCGCCGCGCGCGCCCAGGCGCTGGGCCTGGCGGGCGTCGTCCTGCACCTGCTGCCGGTAGCGGCGCTGGTCCAGGATCTGACGGGTCTGCTCTCGGTCCAGGCCGAGTTCGTCCGCGAGCTTCAGCAGGTCCTCCAGGGAGAACACGGGCTGGGCCTTGCCGAAGTAGGCGCGGAAGATCGTGTCCCATGCCTCGCGGTTCCTGCCCTGGGCGGAGGCGTGGGCGAGGAATTCGTGGGCTAGGTCGGTGTTGCCGACCTGGTTGTCCAGCACCCGGTACGGGCTCAGGCTCTCGCTGTGCGCCAGCGCCTCGATCTGCTGGGCCGCCGCCTCGGCGCCGTGCTTGCGCAGAAGAAAGTTACGGACGGAGAAGGTACTTCCCTCGGGGACGCCGCCGAGCGGGAAGGAGTGGTGGACCACCTCCACCTCGTCGGCATGCTCGAACCGTGCCAGGGCTCGCTCCACACGGTGGCTGCCCAGACCGCACCACGGGCAGGTCACCTCGGACCAAATATCTACCTTCACCATGGAGCTCCAATTCCTACGACTTGTGCGTAACGCCATGATGGACCAGTATGGAAGCCGTTACAAAAGGCACATCCGTGTGCGTGCCGGAGAGGAATGTGCGTCATGGGGACGACCAGCGAGGCCGACATCGTGGGAGCTGCGACGATCGGACCGTGCGCAGCCATTCCCGCAGACCAGATGGCATTTATCCGGCAGATCCTGGACCGCATCGGCGACAAATGGAGCCTGCTGCTGATCACCGTCCTTGAGTCCGGCCCGCTGCGCTACACCGACCTGCAACGCCAGGTCCCCGGCATCTCCCAGCGCATGCTCAGCCTCACCCTGCGCCAGCTCCAGCAGGACGGCCTGATCACCCGCACCGCCTACGCCGAAGTACCCCCGCGCGTCGAGTACACCCTCGCCCCGCTGGGCCGCAGCCTGCACGAGATCGTCACGCCCCTGATCGGCTGGGCCGCCGACCACCACGACGACATCCGCGCCAACCGCGACCGCGCCGCAGCCGCTGGAGCCTGACGACCGCAGCGTCCGCATGCGGGGTCCGAGCAAGGACCTGGACAGAAGACCCCTGCGCCTGAACTCATCCCTCGCCTATCGTTCCAGCTGACGTAGCCCCACGCACGGGCGCGATCACGGCCACGCAGCCGTGCAGGCCAAAAGCGAATCCGCCCGTCTTTCCCCCGTGGCGGTCGGCCGTTGTCTCAGTGTCCAGAGAACAAGGTCGGCGGCGGTACGGATTTCGTGCGCATCTGAACGAGCGACATCGTGGCGGACAGCTGAAGTGGGGGCACGCGACTGCTAGTTCAGAGAAGTCACGAGTCCGAACGAGATCGCACCTGACCAGATGGTTCGAGGCATGGGGCACCTCCGTGACGGCCCCGAGCGTGATCAGGCTATGGCCGTAGAGGGAGCACCGCACGCGGGGCTGTGAGGCTCCCTGCGGGGAGCCAGGAGGCCCGGAGGGGTGGCGGGCAAAGGCCTGAGGGAACACTTCGGCGCACTGGCCTTAGTGCGTTGTGGCAAACCGGATCTTGTTCGAGCGGCAGCGGGTGATTATCTGGACGGAGAGTCGGGTGCGGTCGCGGGCATGAGAGAACGGGCCCCTTGGTAGTGACGCGGTTACGACACCAGCACGACCAAGGAAGCCCGTTGCCTCACCAGTTGAGCAGTATCTCTGCGTATGCGTCCACCGCGGTCACCCCTGGGTGTGACTGCTACGTGCACCGGTTCGGTTCGCTCGCTCCGGGACGGCGGGTAGGCTGCTACCCGAGTGACATGACGGATGCGGAGTGGGCCGAGGTCCGCGCCGCGATGCCGGTGCCGGCCTGGCTGCTGAAGCGGGGCGGGCGTCCGGAGGCGTTTTGCCACCGCGAGATGCTTGACGCGGTGCGCTACCCGGTCGACAACGGCGTGAAGTGGACGGCTCTGCCGGTCGATTTCCCGTACTGGCGGGCGGTCTACGACTTCTTCCGCCGCTGGCGGACCTACGACTACGTGCGTGAGCTGTACGAACGCCTGCGACGTTCGGCGAGGCAGCGTGCGGGCCGCAACGCCGAGCCCAGTGCGGGGATCATCGACAGTCAGTCGGTGGACGCCTCCGAGACCGTCGGCCAGGACAGTCGCGGATACGACGGCGGCAAATCACGTGACGGGCGCAAGCGCCACATCCTGACCGACACCGAGGGCCTGCTCCTGGAGGTCACCGTGACCACGGCGGACGTCCACGACTCCAAGGCCGCCCCCGCGCTGCTGGAGACGTTCATGGACCAGCCGGGCCGGCTGCTGAAGCTGGTGTGGGTCGACAGCGCCTACCAGGGCCCCGCACTGGCCGAGGCGTTCGCCCGCCACGGAGTGCGCGTCGAGGTCGTGCGCCGCTCCGACGGACAACGCGCATTTGTCGTACTGGCCCGCAGGTGGGTGGTGGAGCGCACGCTGAGCTGGCTGGCCCGCTCACGCCGCCTCAACCGCGACCACGAACGCCGACCCGACCACCACGCCCAGATGGTCTGGTGGGCCGCCGTGATCAGACTGTCCCGGCGCCTGGCCGCAGACGCTCCGCGCTGGCCGGAGAAACGTCCCGGCCGACTGCTCCGGGCGCGGGCATGAACCGTCCGTCCTTCGCCCGCACCAGCCAGCCCCGCTTCTCCAGCACATAGGCACGGTGACGGATCTTCTCCACCTCGTTCTTGACCTCCGCCTCCCGGCCCACCGCCCGCGTCAACTCCACCCCGTTCACCGGCCCCGAAGCAGCCACCGCGGCGAACACCTCCCGATACAGGCCGCTGAGCACCTCCTCGCCCATGCCCGACCGCCACACCGGCGGCCGCTCGCCATGCCCCACGCCCAAGCCGCTCGCCCCCACGGCAGCAGCCTCACTACCAGACGGCACGGAAACCGGCGTCTTCACCGGACCCTCCCCGGCCGGCACCGACACGAGCTCCTCACGCCCCACCCGGGCTCGCTCGAGTCGCTCCCGTGCAGCATCCACCTCCGCCTGAGCCTGCTCCAGAACCTCCGTCCAGGACTCCAGATCCTGCCTCGCCCGCGCCTCACGCTGTTCCATCAACCCCAGCACCGACGGCATCGCACCCTCCTCGATCCACAACAAGCCGTCCGCTGCCTGCCCCTACACCGTCGCCGTCATGCCCACACACGAAGAAGTCCCAGCTCATCGAACAGGGACCCTTTGCCACAACGCACTCAGCCGCGTTGGCCAGGAGGCCCCGTGGGGGCATTGGGAGATACGGCTGGCGGCTGCCTGTGGCGACACCAGCCGCATCTCCTGTCAGCACGCGGTATCAGGCACGGGCCGGCTGGCACTTCGCTGTCCGGTGGGAGGGCCGGCGCCGCCCATGACGGCCGGCCGCCTGACTGATCATTTTTGCCGGACAATCTCCGCCGCCGGCCAGACCTGCCGCCTGGGACGGTCACGAAGGGCAAGGACGAGTCGGAGCAGCCTCTGGCGGACGTCATCGGAAGCGCCGGGCACGGTGCCCACAAGGGCGTCCGCCCCAGGTGTGGGTGAGGACACCGATCCGCAGCGAGCCCGGGTGGCGGTGACCTCCTGCGCGTACGGCCGGAATGACTCCTGGGCGAAGTAGGGGTCGCCCGGTTCCGGTCGCGTATCCGGTCGGGCAGCGCCGCACTGTCACCTACCGTGCGGCTGACGCTGACTTGTACGGCCAGGCCGTTGAAAACCCCGTCGAATTCGGGGCCGGCGGAGACCCGGCCGCCGGTGGGCTTCAGCCCGAGGAGGCCGTTGTAGGCGGCGGGGACGCGGATCGAACGGCGGCGGTGGCGTCTGCGATCGGACCACTCCGGCTACGGGGGCAGCGCCCGCGCCTCCGCTGGACCTACGCGCTCTGCGCTGCGGGTCCAGCGAGTTGCGGTCGCGTCGTACGGCACTCCGTCGTGCTGTTGCAGGCCATCTCCAGTGTCGCGGGACGCCCGAACGTCGCCAGGCTGGCGCGCCGGAGGCGGCATGGAAGCCGAGACGCTTCGGATGCCACCCACCGTGCGGTGCCTCAGGTCTGGTTCTCGCCACCGTCGACGTAGACATTCGCGCCGACGACGTAGCTGCTCTGGTCCGAGGCCAGGAAGGCCACGACCGCCGCGGCCTCGCCGGGCTGGCCCATGCGGCCCTTGGGCACGGTTGCGGCGACCTGCTCCTTGATGGCCCGGGCGGTCTCCTCGTCTGCGAAGGCGGCGGTGCCCCCGGGAGTCTCGATCCATGCCGGCGAGATCACGTTGACCCGGATGCCACGGCCCTTGAGTTCGGTGGACCACGTCCGCGCGAAGGACCGGACGGCCGCCTTCGACGCCGCGTACGCGCCGAACGCCTCCATTCCGCGGTCAGCAGCCGTCGAACCGACCAGGACGATCGAGGCTCCGTCGTTGAGCAGCGGCAGCGCCTTCTGCACGGTGAACAGCGTGCCTCGGGTGTTGACCGCGAAGGTCTGGTCGAAGTGCTCCTCGGTGGTCTGTTCCAGCGTCATGAACGAGCCGATCGCCGCGTTCGCCACGAGCACGTCCAGATTCTGGCCTCGCGCCCGGACCGCCTCGTAGAGCCGGTCCAGGTCCTCCGGTTTCCCGATGTCGCCGACGACCGCGGTGGCCCGGTCCGTTCCGATGGTCTTGACGGCGGCCTCCAGCTCGGCCTCTCGTCGCCCGGTGACGAACACGTACGCACCCTCGTCCGCCAGCCGTACGGCGGTGGCCAGACCGATACCGGAGCTGCCCCCGGTGACGACCGCCGTCTTGCCTTCCAGCTGTCCCATGTTGGTGTCTCCGTCACGTTCTCGTTGCCGATCCTTCGACATCGATGGTGCAGGAGATCGCGGATACTATCCATGACGCAGAGTCCACAGTTCTTTACGTATCGTCCAGGAAGGGTCGTCGGTGCTCGGATTCGGGGATCCAGTGGCGGACGCGATCAGCCTGCTCCGGCCCCGCACGGTGATCGGGCCCAGCCTCCGGGCCGCGGGAGAGTGGGCCTTGGGCTTCGACACGTTCTTGCACGTACGGATCGGCGGCCTCGTGCGCGGCACGTGCTGGCTGATCCTCGAAGGGCACGAGCCGGTGCTCCTGCATGAGGGTGACACCTTCATGCTGGGCAACCCGCCGCCCTACGTGCTGGCCAGCACGCTCGACGCGAGCCCGCGCCCTGCGGAGCAGGTGTGGGCGGGCGCCGAAGACGGGTTCGCGCGGATCGGCCCGGAGGCCGAGGAGGACCTCTACCTCTGCGTCGGGCACATCGCGTTCGACGACAAGAACGCGGCCCTCCTGACCGATCTTCTGCCGCCGCTCGTGATCGTCCGCGTAGCCGATCCTCACGGCGGGCGGCTCGCGCAGCTGATCGATCTCCTGGCCACCGAAGTCGGGGTCTCCGCCGCCGGCGGCCCGCTGGTGCAGAACCACCTCGCACAGATCCTGCTCGTGCACATGCTGCGTGCCCACGCCGCTCAGACAGACCGGCCCACCGGGTGGCTGGGCGCCCTGAACGAGGACGGCATCGGTGCCGCCCTGCGCGCCATGCACGCGGACGTGGCCCACTCCTGGAGCCTCAAGGAGCTCGCCGAGATCAGCCACATGTCGCGTTCCGCGTTCGCCCAGGCCTTCAAGAGCCACGTCGGGGTCCCGCCGTTGGAATACCTGATCCAATGGCGCATGCGCCTCGCGCGCGACGCCCTCGCCCGCGACACTCTGTCGATCTCCGAGCTCGCACGCGCCACGGGCTACCAGTCCGAGAGCGCGTTCAGCACCGCGTTCCGCCGCGTGGTCGGCTCATCGCCCGCACAGTTCCGGAACCAGGCACGGCCGCCGGCGCACTCGGCCGCGAACGGAAGCTGAAGGTCGGCCAGGACGACGCCCGCCGCCTCCTCACCACAGACGGGGTGCCCGCCTGCCCGCCGTCAAGGATTATCCAAGAATCTCCAGGTGACCCCAGCCTCTTACGTTCTCTTGAAGGTGTCACAAAACAGATAAATCAACCACCGGTCGACGCTCTCTCGGGTGCTCGAGTCTCTCCCCTGTGCGCAGTTTTTGACCTTGGCTTTAACGGAATGACAGATTCCGAATGAGGATCTCCGCAGGTGAATGCGAAGATCCGCTCGCCATCTCGCATGACATGACATACGGGGGCTAGCCATGCGGCGCCGACCCACGCTCAGAAGCAGGCGCAGACGGATCCGACAGGTCGCGACAGCACTGGTGCTGCTCCTCGGCATAGACACGGCCCTCATCGCGGAGACCAGCGGGACAGTGTTCGCCCTGCCTGTCACGGCCGCCACCGACGATTCCTCGTCCTCTGCCCCCAGTTACGGTCCTGCCGAGGCAAAGGACGAGATGTCGGCCCTTCTGATGGCCCGGATGCAGAATCGCCGCATCGAGGCGCTGAGTGACCGTACGTCGGATGCAACGACGTACGCGCTGCCTGATGGAACGCTTTCCACCGAGGCGTATGCGGGTCCGATCCGGGTCAAGCAGGACGACGGCAGCTGGCAGGACATCGACACCACGTTGTCCGATGCGGGTGACGACCTCGCCCCAGAGGTTGCCGCCGCTGACATCGCGGTCTCCGACGGTGGTGACAAGCAACTCGCCTCGGTGACGAAGGGCAAGACCAGCTTCGGGATGGACTGGGCGTCGAAGCTGCCGGATCCGACCGTGAAGGACAACACAGCCTCGTACGACCTCGGCGATGGCCAGACCTTGAAGGTCGCGGCCCTCGCGCAGGGCTTCTCCGAGGATCTGGTGCTCGCCCAGCAGCCGACCGACCCCACGCCTACCTACCGGATTCCGCTGGACCTGCACGGACTGACGCTGTCTCAGGCGGACTCGGGACACCTGCTTCTCAAGGACAGCAACGGCAAGCTGGTTGTCGAGGCGCCTGCCCCGACGATATGGGACGCGTCCAAGGACCCGGCCTCGGGAGAGTCGGCGAACACCGAACAGGTGACCACGAAGATCGAGACCGCCGACGACGGCTCCCAGACCCTGATCCTGACCCCCGATCCGGACTTCCTGGCCACGGCCACGTATCCGGTTACGGTCGACCCAACGTCCACGCTCGCGGTCACCACCGACACCTGGGTGCAGAACCCCGACTACCCGGACTCGCAGATCTCCTCGCAGGAGCTGAAGTCCGGCACCTACGACTCCGGCTCGGACACGGCGCGCTCGTACCTGAAGTTCGACGTGTCGAAGTTCACCGGCAAGCACATCACCTCGGCGACGATGTCGCTGTACTCGTACTACTCCTCCAGCTGCTCCAGCACCGCCTCGACCCAGGCCAAGCGGGTCACCTCCACCCTGAACACCACGACCCTCACCTGGGGCGCGCAGCCGTCAACCACGACGACCAACATGGCCACCAACACCGGCCACTGGGGCTACAGCTCCTCGTGCCCGGCGACCTGGTCGAACTGGACACTGACCGGGATGGTCCAGGACTGGGCCGATGGCGCCACGAACAACGGCATCCAACTGCGCAGCTCGGACGAGACCGACTCCACGAACTGGCGGCGCTTCCGCTCGACGAACTACATCACCTCCGGCTACGCGCCGAAGCTGGTGGTGAACTACAACTCGTACCCGACGACGCCCACATCCGCGGCGGTCTCCCCGTCGTCGGTGAACGCCTACAACGGCAAGCGGTACGTCACTTCCTACACCCCGACGCTCTCCGCCAAGGTCTCTGACCCGGACGGCTCGACGGTCAAGGCCCAGTTCGAGATCACCAACGACCCGGCCTACACCGGTGAGACGACGTACTCCTACACCGCCACCTCGGCCTCGGTCTCCTCGGGTTCCACCGCGACTTTGACTATCCCGTCCGCGAGCCAGCTCGCGGCCTCACACCTGCGGATGCGGGTGCGCGGGTACGACGGCACCGACTACGGCGCCTGGTCGTCCTACCTCTACTTCGTGCCGAACGTCGCCAAGCCCGCCGCGCCCACCATCTCCTGTGACGCGTACCCCTCCGGTGCCTGGACGGACAAGTCCAGCAGCGGCGCGACCTGCACACTCGACACCTCTTCGAGCGACGGGCAGGGCTACGAGTGGGGCCTGGACAACTCGGCCGTCCCCAACAAGGTGTTCGACACCGCTGACGGCAACGGCGGAGACCCGCTGACCGTCCACATCGCCCCGGCCAACGGCTGGCACACCTTCTCTGCGAAGACCATCGACTCCGGCGGCAACCTCTCCACCTCCACCACCTCCTACTCCTTCGGCGTCGGCAAGGCCAGCCTGAACTCGCCGACGACCGGAGACACCACCGATGACGCTGTGACGCTGGCGGCAACTCAGTCGAGGGCGTTCACGGGGGTGACCTACCAGTACGAGATCGGGTCCGCCGACCCCTACGGCTGGCAGCCGATCCCGCTGACGTACGTGACCAAGGCGTCCGACGGTACGGCGGTGTCGTCCTGGCCGCTGGCCTTCTCTGCCTCCTCCCAGCCCGCCGACCTGGACTGGGCCGCCACCAGCCAGCTGGGCGACGACGGCCCGGTACAGGTTCGGGCGCTGTTCACCGACGGCACCAACACCTACGCCACAAGCCCGGCCACTGTCACCATCGACCACAAGGCCGACAATGCACCAACCGAGGACGTCGGTCCCGGGGCCGTGAACCTGCTGACCGGTGACTACGGCCTGGATGCCACGGACGCCTCCGCCTTCGGGGCATCGGTGACCCGTACGTTCTCCTCCCGCGACCCGCTGGGCGCGTCCGGGCAGGACGGTCAGGTCGCGATCTTCGGCCCGAACTGGATCTCGGGCATATCCGCCGCCACAGCCGACTGGGGATACATCAAACCGACATCAGCCAGCTCGGTTGCCGTGGTGGACTCCTCCGGCGCCTCGACCGGCTTCACCCTTCTGGACGCCACCGCGGGTACGTGGACCCCGGAGCCGGGCTCCGAGAGCCTGACCCTGACCGGCACATTGTCGGCGTCCTCCTTCACGCTGAAGGACACCGATGGCACCACGGCCACCTTCACCAAGCCCAAGAGCACCTCGACGACCTGGCAGCTCGCCTCGTCCTACACGGTCTCCGGAGACTCGGCGACCACAACGACGGTGGTGTCGCAGGCGGTCGCGGTGGCCGGTGGCGGGTACCTGGCCGAGCCGCAGTACGTCATCGCGCCCACCAGCGCCGTCTCCGCGGCGACCTGCGCGGGTGCTCCGTCCACAGTGGGCTGCCGTGTCCTGGAGTTCGTCTACGCGCCCTCCACCACCGCGACCGCCTCGACCCCCGGCAACTACGCAGGGCAGGTACAGCAGATCAACCTGTGGGCCACGGCCCCGGGCGCCTCGGCCGCCATCGCCACCCCGATCGCCGCCTACGACTACACCAGCAGCGGCCAGCTCGCCGATGTCTGGGACCCGCGGCTGTCCACCCCGCTCAAGACCGCCTACACCTACGACAGCGCCGGCCGGGTCGCCACCCTGGCCCCGCCTGGTCAGCTGCCGTGGACCTTCACCTACGACAAGGTCGGCAGCAATGGCGACGCCGGCGACGGCATGCTGCTGACAGCCTCACGCCCGACCCTGCAGGCCGGCACCACCGGAACCACCGACGGCGGCACAGCCACCACCAGCGTCGTCTACGACGTCCCCGTCTCCGGCTCAGCCGCCCCGTACGACCTGTCCGCCACGGCCACCGCGAACTGGGCACAGACCGACAACCCCACCATAGGCACCGCCATCTTTCCGCCCACCTCCGTCCCGTCCAGCCATGACGGCACCGCCCTCGGGTCCAGCGCCTACACCAAGGCGTCAATCACCTACCTGGACAAGAACGGCATGGACGTGAACACCGCGAGTCCGGGCGGTCACATCACCACCACCGAGTACGACAACCTGGGGAACACCACCCGCGAACTGACCGCAGCCAACCGTGAACTGGCGCTCGGCACCACAACCAGCGCCGACCCCCTCGTGGCCGGTGCGATCGCCAACGCCGGCTCCACCGCAGAGGCCGCCGACCTGCTGTCGGCCACCACGACCTACAAGACCGTCGATGACGGACTGGAACTGGTCTCCGACGAGTACGGGCCGCTGCACACAATCACCCTGCAGCACGCACTGGCGGGCGGGGCCAGTGCTGCCGACCTCGCGGCTGGAGACGAGACCCTGGCGCGTTCCCACACCGCCTACGCCTACGACGAGAACCGTCCCAGCACCGCCGCGGTCTCCGACCTGCTTACCTCCTCCACCACAGGCGCCGCCGTCCCGCTCTATCCGTCCGACGGCGACCAGCAGACCACGGCCACGACCTACGACTGGACCACCGGCCTGCCGCTGACCACGGTCACGGACCCTTCGGGCCTGGCCATCACCACCACCTACAGCTACGACAGCGACGGCAACCAGACCAAGGAAGTCCAGCCAACTTCCTCCGGATCCGACGCCAAGACCACGCTGACCACCTACTACACCGGCACCGGCACAGGCACGTGCGCCGGCCGACCGGAGTGGGCCGACCTGGTGTGCACCACGGCCCCCGCGAGCACGATCACACGCGGCGGCAGCAACCCGGACCAACTGCCCACCCGCACCTACACATACGACAGCTACGGCCTGGTCAAAACCTTGACCGAGACCGCGAACAGCGTCACCCGCACCACGACCACGTCCTACGACAGTGCCGAGAGGGCTCAGACGGTCACGATGACCGGTGGCACGGGCACGACCACGCCCGCTACGACCTACGCCTACGACACTGCCACCGGTGTCATTTCCTCGGTGACCTCCAACAGCCAGACCATCGCGGCCACGTACGACAAACTCGGCCGCCAGGTGACGTACAACGACGGCGCCGGAAACTCCACGGCCACGTCCTACGACAGCTCGGACCGCCCAATCAGCCGCACCGACTCGGCACCCTCCACCACCACTTACACCTACGACGCGACCACCGGTCTGCCCGCCACACTGACCGACTCCGTCGCCGGCACCTTCACCGCCACCGGTTATGACGCTGACGGCAACCTCACTGGCGAATCCCTCCCCGGCGACTACACCCTCACCCAGACCTACGACACCACCGGCGACGAGAATGCCCTCGCTTACGCCGATTCCAGCAAGACGTCCGTTCTGAGCGACACCGCCGACTACACCGCAGGCGGCCAGCAAGCTGGCCACGTCGAAAACAACGGCGCCACCACGGCCAGCACCAACAGTTGCGATGCCGCCGGTCGCCTCACACAGGTCAGCGACGACACCGGCAACGCCTGCACCACCCGCAGCTACGGCTTCGAAAGCAACACCAGCTACAACCGCACCTCACTGACCACCGGCACGAGCACCACTGACTGCGCCGACACCACCAGCGGCACGACCACTACCACGACGGCCGCCCACACCTACGACAGCGCCGACCGCATCACCGACACCGGCTACACCTACGACGCCTTCGGCCGGACCACCACAGTGCCCGACGGCACCTCGGTCTCTTACTACACCGGTGACCTCGTCCGCCAGGAAACCACCAGCACCACCAAGGAAACCTGGTCCCTCGACGCCGCCCACCGCCTCGCCGCCTCCACCACGCAGACCAGCAGTGACGGAGGCACCACCTGGTCCGCCACCACCTCCCGCGCCAGCCACTACGACGACGCCAGCGACAGCCCCGCCTGGACTGCCGAAGACACTTCCGGAACGATCACACGCAACGTCACCGACCTGACCGCGGGACTTGCGGCCACCACCACGGCCACCGGCGGCACGAAGCTGCAGTTCGCCAACCTCCACGGAGACATCGGCGTCGAACTCGACATCACCACTACCACGGCCACGGCCCACACCTACGACGAGTTCGGTAACACAACCAACTCACCCCGCTACGGTTGGCTAGGCAGCGACCAGCGGGCGTCCGACACACCAAACAACGTCATCCTCATGGGCATCCGCCTGTACAACCCGGCCACCGGACGGTTCCTCTCCTCGGACCCCATCCCGGACGGCAGCGCGAACGCCTACGACTATGCAGATCAAGACCCGGTCAACCAGAGCGACACCTCCGGCGCGTGCCCGCCGTGCGCCGCCGCGCTCCTGATTGACGCGGCACTCATTGTTCTAGGCGCGCTGGCGGTCTATTACGCCCTCTGGTATCTCTACCAGCAGTACTGCAAGGTCGCAGGATGCACAGTCCCCGTGGTTTCCGCACCGTCAATCCCGCTGCCCAAGTGGAACAGCGACACCGCTCGAAAGACGAAATTCAAGAATTATATCGTCTATGAGATCTACTGGAACACCGGCTTCCTCGGGTGGCACCACCACACCTACAAGTACGGAATATCCCGAGTGGGTACCAGCCGTCCTAGCTCACAGCTCGGAAAATGTAACCGATACTCCGGGCACACATGCCATTACAAGGTTCTGCACAAGGTGGCCGGCTTCTATGCGGCGAGGGTCATGGAAGCCTCGTACATTGTCGTCTATGCTTTCTGGCACGGACATTGCCCTCCCGGACAGCGAAAAAGCTGCCGCTGAAAAAGCAGGATGCCCCCTGATGGACGAGAAGAACATGTGGAAGCACCTGCGGGTGCTGGGCGGACAGGTCGACGAGGACACCTTCGAGCAACTCGTCGCCGAACTCTGCGACCTCTCCGGGCCGCAGATCGTCGCCTTCAGTGAGGCACTTGCCGTAGTGCTGCATCGGCTGGACACCGCAGCTCACTTCCACCAGCCCGTCCGCGACATCTCGGACCCCCCTGGATCCCCTGTGCTCCCGATGACGGACGACGTGTTCCTGTTCGTTCGCTGCGCAGTGGTGGCAGCCGGTCGGAAACGCTACGAGGCGGTATTGGCGAACCCGTCTGCCCTGGCCGGCGCATGGGATGTTAGTGACGCGCAACTGCTGCTGGAGGCTGCCCCGCAGGCGTACGAGGAAGTCACCGGCCATCCTTGGGCGCACGAGACGGCAGTGTCGCCGGACACCGGCAGCAATACAGAGGGCTGGCCCGAGTCGGCACCTATTGCGACGAAGCAAACGAACACGGCTACGCCGCAGGACTGGCTCAATATTCCAGTTGGTTGGGACGGCGTCAAGCCAAGTGCCCCCTTCGAATATTTCCTCGGCCGGACGGCAAAACGGGTCGCGGCAGAACCCCAGTGGGCTGAATGGTTCATCTCGCTCGGTGTTGAGGAAATCTGGCTCTTCCCCCTCTATACCACACAGAGAGCCGATCCCAAGATCCGGAAGGGGCGCCGAAAAATCCAAGCAGAATTCACGCGGACCCCTGACGAACTCTGGCGTCCAGGATTGACCGACGAAGAAAACGCCGAAGCGGAAGTACGGGAGCTCCTCCAGAGCACTTACGATGCCCTCACCGCCGGAAGGAAAAATGAGTGATATAGGATATTTTGAGACAAGTGGAGGATTTGTAACTCATCTCGCATCGGCATCTGCCGTGGCGCGACCGGGGTGGTTGTCGCCAGCTGGCCGAACTCGCGAGGCGTACCCAAGGACGAAGTAGACGCCCCGGCTGGCCTTGAAAACGCTGGCTCTCGCCAGCCGGGCGGCCATGTCACCGGCCGTCGGCGGCGTTCCGTCGGACCTCAGCGATCGGCAGCAACTGGCGTGGGGTGGGGCCGGAAGGCGTGGGGACATCCTTGAGGCGCTCCACGAGCCGGTCCAGGGCGGCGTAGCCGTCATCGACAGCTGCTTGCTCTCCGTCGGTCAGCGGGATCGTGGCCCGAGTGCGCTGGAGATTGTCTTTCGCCTCCAGGAGCTGGGCCTTCGTGGACTTCTTGGGCGTGTAGAAGTCGCAGCGAGCGCAGGCCATGCGGTGCGGGCACTGCTCGAAGAACGTGTACGTGCAGTAGCCGTGGCCCAGGTCGTAGTGCTGCCACGGTTCCCCAGCTGCGGCCGTGCCGGAGGTGACGGCGTCCCGGTCGACGAGGACCTCGATGGTGCGTACGTTGCGGGCGAAGTACCCGGCGTCCTCGTACGCCTTGGTCAGCGTGTGGGGGCTGATCTTCGCGTAATGCTGCGTGGACTCCGGGGAGCGGTGTCCCAGCCAGGCCTGCAGTTCGAACAGGGTCATGGGTTCTTTGGCGTTGTAGAGCTGGCTGGCGATGGTGGAGCGGGCCCGGTGGCTCGTGATGTTGCCGCGGACGTCGGCGGCCGGAACGCCGGCCTTGCGGCAGAGCATGGGGATGATGCTGCTGTTGATGTAGCCGCTGGAAACAGGACGGGCGCGGTGGGAGAACAGGAAGTCGACCTGTTCGCCGGTGCGTTTGTCGGTTCGCTTCGGCTGCTGGGGGCGCAGTGCTTCCCAGGCGTTGATGGCCACTCCCCCGCCTCCGGTCTCGGAGCCGGACCCGTCCGCGCTGGTCTGCCCCGGCGACCGGGTCGGCCTGTGCGCCGGATGCCAGCGCAGAACGCACAGATACGGAGGTGGCGGCTCCCCGCTGTGCCAGTGGTGCATGGCACCGGTGCAGGAGGGGTGGGGTCCGGCCGTAAGGTACGTCAGCACTCGCGCCTGACCGCCAGGCCGCACCTATGCGCTGCCGCGTGGCTTGCGCGCGGCCGCCTTCTTCGCAGTCGCCTTCTTCCCGACCGTCTTCTCCGCCGTCGTGCTCTGCTTCGCGGCCGTCTTCTTCGCCGAGGTCTTGGCCGTGGTCTTCTTCGCGGGCATCTCGTGGACCTGCGCGTCGGTGCCGGTGTCCTCGCCGCGCGAGGCCTTCGCCTTGTCCACGGACTCCTGCAAGGCCGCCATCAAGTCGAGCACCTGGCCGCCGGCTTCTCCGGCTCCGGCGCCTCCGGCAGCTCGCGGTCCTTGCGCTTCGCCTCGATCACTTTCTCCAGCGCCTCCGTGTAGTGGTCCACGAAGTCGGGGCCCTCCAATCGGTCGGTGGCCATCCGCTCGATCAGCTCCACCGCCTCGTCGACCTCCGCGTCCGACACGTCCGCCGCCGGCGGGTACAGCTCCGACGGGTCGCGAACCTCGTCGGGCCAGCGCATCGCATGCAGCTTATGGACAGGCTTTGAGGCTGTCCATTGTCCACGGCCGAGCCGCGCTCAGAGCCCTCCGCACACAGGACCCTTGAGTACGTGGTGTCAGTTCTGCAGACCGGCAGGATCGCTGCCCTCTGGACGACGGAACACAGCGCTGGCCCTCGGGACTGGTGAGCTCGCATGTTGAGGTGTCGCGTATTCCCGGCGAGGCCCGCAACTCATAACGTTGAGTGAGCTCCCACGAGCGTCGATCGCCATCTGGCCGACGGGAGCCCGAGTGATGCGGGACTGCCGGCGGTCCGCTCCCCCTCGGCCACTCCGTACTGGACCAGCAGCTTGGTTCGGTGTTTTGTCCTCGTGGAGGGCCCAGCAACGCGCATCATGGAATGGTGGCCGACCAGCAGACGAACCGCACCCGCGAGTCCAGATCGACGATCGACCCCGCCCACGTCCTCACTCCCACGCAGTTGCTGGCGGCGGTGTTGGTGCTGCTTGTGGTCTCAGTTCCCGCGTTCATTGCTGGTGCAGCCACGACCACCTCGCCTGGCTGGGTGCCAGCGATGTTCGCGGTCGCTGCGGTGCTGGACGTCCCGCTAGCCTCACCCTTTCATGAAGCGGGGTGTCCGGCAGGCGGGCAGGAAAGCAGAAAGTGCCTCTGACCAGCAAGAATGAGGATTGTCTAGGTCCTTGTTCCCGCTG
>NZ_JBIBKW010000032.1:0-78130 GCF_042959465.1 Streptomyces sp. NPDC007901
TCATCCTCGTCGCCCACTCCCGTCGCACCCTCCACCCCCACGATGATCTCGACGATCTGTGGACGATCAACGGCTACGAAAATCTTGTATGAGCCCAGAGCCGCACCCTTCCCACTCCGCCGGCGGGCTGGCCGAGCTGGCTGGAGTGGGCGGCAGACACATGGCCCTCGTGCACCGACAGCTGACCCGGCCGGCCCGCCAATCGATCACCAACCTTCGGTCATAACGCTCAACCTTCGCTGCGAGAGGCCATGTACTCGCCTCCGCCTCGCGGCTTCCGGTCCCAGAAGTGCCCGATAGCGTCACCGGCCGTGGGGACCAGCGGAACAGCCGGTACCGGTGAGATTGATCTTGGTTGCGTAGCAGGTCAGATGCCCAATCGTGGGATCGCGCTCAGTGCAGGGTATCGGCCACGAGGGCAACGGCAACGGCAGCAACGGAGAGAACGGCTGACCTTCGGGTCGTCGATCCGGCCCCTGCCACAGCAGGGAGGGCATCGTTCGTCCACATCTGCTGCGGCGTACTGCTGCGGTATTACGTGGAGGCCAGAGGTTAGTGCCGGAGTACCACGACAGGCGCCCCTCGCGGCCCTACCGTCCCTGCTGAGGGCGCCGCAACGTGTGGTGCCCGGTTCGAGGGAGACGATTTTGGCTCAGCAATTGATCAAACGGTCTGAGGCCAAGCCGACCGCCGACGTAGCGCGTTTCGCGGCCGTGGCCAGGCTGTCGGGGCAGAGCACCTTGGGCGGCTCGCTGCACGGAACGTCCACCTCCGCTCTCCCCGGGGAGAGCTCGTGACCACCACAGGCGAGGTGCGCGACGCCGACACGCCGTACGCCAAGGTTCCTGTCATTACCGCGATCTTCTGGATCGTCAAGGTGATCACCACCGCTCTGGGGGAGGCGACCTCGGACGCCCTCTACAGTTACTGGTACTTGATACCCGTCGTCCTCGTCGTGTTCGTCGTGGCGTTCCGTCGGCAGCTCCGGTCGCCCTACTACCAGGCGATCCCGTACTGGGTCACGGTCGCCGGCATCGCCGTCTTCGGCACGCTCGCCTCCGACGGCGTGACCGGCCTCCTGGCCTTCCTCGTAGCCGGAGGCAACTTCCAGGCGTTGCTGCCCTTGTTGTTGGTGACCCTGGGGTACGCGGCCGCCACAGCCATGGTGCTCCGGCGCTGGTACCGATCGGAAGGGACGCTCTCGGTTCACAGCATCACCACGCGGCGCCGTCAGAAATTCTACTGGTGGACCGTGACCTGCACCTTCGCCACGGGAACGGCGGTGGGTGACCTGACGGCGAGCCCGCTGCACATCGGCTTCCTGGGCTCAAGCGTGTTGTTCGGCGTCGCCATCCTGATTCCGTGGATCCTGCACCACCGCGGATACCTCAACTCGGTCGCGGCCTTCTGGACGGCGTACGTCCTCACCCGGCCGCTGGGGGCCTCGGTGGCTGACTGGCTCAGCAAGCCCGTCCACGATTCCGGTGAGGGTGGCGGTGGTGTCGGTCTCGGACCAGGGCCGGTCGCCTTGGGGGGATTGATCCTGTTCGTGGCCCTGCTCGCCTACCTCGCGATCAAGCGCCCCGACATCCAGGAACCGCTCGAGGGCACGGAGCCCGCCCCGGTGGGCTCTCGCATCGGAACCAGCGAGGCCTGAACCCGGCCAGCCAGGCTCAGTCATGACGACTCCACTTGGGTGCGGCTCGGTTTGAGGGACGGTGATCAGTAGGCGTTTCGCGTTCTGGTGGTCCGGTAAGTCCTTGGATGGTGCGGGGGTTGGGCCCGGCGCGGTTGCGTCGGCGGCATCGCTGGGAGGGGCGCATGGAGCAGGAGCTGCTGGCGCTGCTGAAGCAGCATGAGGAGGCGGCCCGGCGGCGGGTGGAGGGGCTGCGGGCCGAGCAGGCCGTGCTGAACGAGCGGATCGCTGCCGCCGAGGAGGAGCTGTCCGAGCTGGTGGTCACTCAGGCGACCCTCGCCCGCGTGCTCGCCGAACGCGACGCGGGCGAAGGGAAGTTCGAGCAGGAGCCCGTACGGGATGCGGATCCGGACGATCTGGCCGACCCTGGGCCGCCGGTTGTGCGCGTCGCGACCTGTGAGGTGTCCGCCGAGGGCGATTGGCCGGTGCTGGCTCTGCTGGCCAGTGCGAATACGTCGCTGCGGGCGAAGGAGATCTGCGAAGTGACGGAGGAGGTGGCCGACAACCGGCACGTCGAGACGCTGCGGATGCGGCTGAAGCGCTGGTGCGCGGTGAGTGGCTGGCCGAGCCGTCCCGGGGCCTGTTCGCGCTGGCCGACGGCGTTCGCGCACCCGATCGGTCCTGACAAGGCGGGCTCTTCCCTGCGTCGTGCCTGGTGACAAGCCGCGCACGACAGAAAGAGAAGAGCCCGATGCCAGCCTACGGCCCGCCCGGACCGGCGGGGCGTTTCCCGCCGCCCGCGCCGCCTTCGAGCAACTGCTCGCCGATCTGTTCGACCAGCAGGGTGCCTCCCACCCCGAGGCGGAGGAGTTCATCGCCGCGCGCGGTCGCGAGGTGCACCGTCTGATGCTGCAGGAGTGATTCGCCCAGCATGCGCAGCGCGAGGAGCGCCTGCCGGAGGTTGCCGGATCCGACCAGGTGGTGCGGCGCGCCGCCGAGGCGGGCCATAAGCGGCTGCTGTCCACGCGGTTCGGCACCGTGGAGGTGGAGCGGATCGCCTACCGCGCGAAGGGGGCTTCGAACCTGCACCCGGCCGATGCCGACCTGGACCTGCCGACCGGGCGGCACTCGCACGCGCTCAAAAAGCTCGCCGCGATCGAGGCGGCGCGCGGCTCGTTCGAGTCAGCGGTCGCCGCGATCGAGCGCGCCACCGGCACGCACATGGGCAAGCGGCAGGTCGAGCAGCTGGTGCAGCGCGCCGCAGCGGACGTCGACGACTTCTACGCCCACGTGCGCAGCACCCACACCCACGCCCACGGCTCCGGCTCCGGCTCCGGCTCCGGCTCCGGCTCCGGCTCCGGCTCCGGCTCCGGCTCCGGCTCCGGCTCCGGCTCCGGCTCCGGCTCCGGCTCCAGCTCCAGCTCCGGCTCCGGCTCCGGCTCCGGCTCCGGCTCCGGCTCCGGCTCCGGCTCCAGGGAGATGCTGCTGGTGCTCTCGGCGGATGGCAAGGGGATCGTCATGCGCCCGGAGGCGCTGCGCGAGGAGACCAGGCGGGCCGCCGCGAAGAAGACCGCGGCCGGGGGCGGGCCGTTTCAGACGCGCCTGGCCGGCGGGGAGAAGAACGGGCGCAAACGGATGGCGACCGTCGGCGCGGTCTACGACCTCGCGCCGATGCCGCGCGAGCCGGGCGAGGTGATCAGGCGCGGCGACGCCGACCGCACCGAGTGCACCGGACGCCCCAGGGCGCGGGCGAAGTGGCTGACGGCCTCCGTCGAACGCGACGCCGAACAGGTCATCGGCGCGGTGTTCGACGAGGCCGAGCGCCGCGACCCGGACCGGGAGCGGGAGTGGGTGATGCTGGTCGACGGCGCCCGGCACCAGCTGGATGTGATCCATGATCAGTGCGACGCGCGCAGCGCGGAGGTGTGCCTGCTGATCGACTTCGTTCACGTGCTGGAGTACGCGTGGGGCGCTGCCTGGTGCTTCTTCGCCAGGACCGACCCCGCCGCCGAGAGGTGGGTCGGCGAGATCGCGCTGGAGATCCTTAAGGGCCGGGCCGGGCAGGTCGCCGACGCCCTCGAAGCGCACGCGGACACGGCGGAACTGGACGGCCAGCGGCGCTTGGGGGTGGACAAGGCGGTCGGCTACCTGCGGGCCAAACTCCCCTACCTCGGCTACGACATCGCGCTGGCGGAGGGCTGGCCGATCGCGACAGGCGTGATCGAGGGGGCGTGCCGGCACCTGGTCAAGGACCGGATGGATATCACCGGTGCTCGCTGGGGCCTGGCCGGGGCCGAGGCCGTCCTCAAGCTCCGCGCGGTGATCAGCAACGGCGACTTCGAGCAGTACTGGAAGTATCACGTGCAGCGCGAGCACCTGCGGGTTCACGCCATCCGCTACCGCGACGCCCTCACACTCGCCGCATGATCACGGTCCCTCAAACCGAGCCGCACCCAAACCGATTAGATGTCGCGCGAGCTGAGGTGTCCCGCTGGACACGTGAGCCCGGTTGCGCCGCGCGTCGGCACGCAGGGAACGCCGTACTCGGCCGTCGCGCGCTCTTCCCGTCCGCGCGGGGAGGGCGGAGCGGCGACCGTGCTCGGCTGCCTCGCCCAATCCGGCATCAGCCGGCGGTCTCCGCCACTGCCGTCCGCAAAGCGGAAATTACTGATTTCGGCGTTTCGGGGTCTGGATCTGTGTCGGGACCGGTGACGCGGTCCGTCCGGGCTGGTACGCCGGAGGCATGCGGTATCCGGACGGGGGCGGGCTGACCGCCGAGCAGCGCAGGCGCCGGGAAGAGGTACGGATGCGGGCGGTTGACCTCTTCGAGGAGGATGTGGAAGTCCCGTGCATCGCCCGGGAGTTACGGGTGAGCGAGAAGTCGGTCTACCAGTGGCGCCGTGCCTGGAGGACGGGCGGACGCGAGGCGCTGCGTTCCAGAGGCCCCTCGGGCTACGACTGCCGGCTCGGCCCCCACCTGCAGGCCAAGCTCGCGATGTGGCTGGAGGAGGGGCCGGCAGCGCAGGGCTGGGCGGACGACCAGGTGTGGACCGCCGCCTGGGTACGCACGCTGATCGGACGGAAGTTCCACATCTCCTACAGCGTCTCCGGGGTCACCCGGCTGCTGCACCGGATGGGCTACAGCGTGCAGATGCCCGCCCGGCCCGCCGCCGAACGCGACGAGGACGCGATCACCGCATGGCGGGAGGCGACCTGGCAGGAGGTAAAACCCTCCGGGCGGCGACCGGCGCGTTCATCTGCTTCGAGTTGCGCCGTGAGGCGCTGTGTTTCGTGTGGAGGTGAGAGACCTTCGCCGCTGACCTGTCGTAGCAGGGAGGTGGAGCTGAGGGCAGCCTGATCCGGGTGATGCCGGGGAGGGCGGGAGCGGCCCTGACAAAGCCGGGACGTGTCAGTACCGCCAGATGGTGCGGGTCCGGCGAGCGGGACGGAGAGGAGTACGCGAGGAACCGGCGTCTTTACGTCTCTTAACGATGACACCGGCTCGAATCTGGTGGATCTGGGCCGGAAGCGGTGCGTAACCATCGCCGTTGGGCGGTGGGCAACTCCTTGGGCGGTATTTCGAAGCCGTCCGGGAGGCCACGAGGAAGGACTACGGCGTACTCGTGGCGAGGCCGCAGGGACACAGCCGGGCTCCTACTTCGACGAGCGAAACACAGTGAACACGGGAACCACCCGGTCTCAACTCCCCGGTGTCGGACAGCCAGTTCGGTGGCGGGGATAGGCGCATCGACCGCCGAACGGGCCGGGTGGGGCGGAGCCGCCGTAGTACTCCGAGCCGGGGAGAGCCCGGAACATGGGGAAGGGCGGCAGCGGTATCAAGAAGGGAAGGACGCTGCAATGCCGAAAGACGCACCGCTGAATAGCGGTGCCGCGCCGGACGCGGATCCCATCGGTCCTCGTCAGCGGGTATCGGAGATGCAGGCCAAGCTTCACCGTTGGGCGGTGGCCGACTGCGGCCGCCGGTTCGACGATCTGTTCAACTTCGTGCACGACCCGGCGACGCTGACCGTGGCGTTCGACCGGGTCGCCGGCAACCGGGGAGCCAACACTCCCGGCATCGACGGCCTGACGGCCGCCGCTGTCGAGGAGAGAATCGGGGCTCCCGGGTTCCTGGACGACCTGCGGGCCCAGCTCAAGCTGGGCACCTTCCGGCCGTTGCCGGTGCGGGAACGCAAGATCCCCAAGCCGGGCGGGTCGGGAAAGGTGCGGCGATTAGGGATTCCCACCATCGCCGACCGGGTCGTCCAGGCCGCGCTGAAACTGGTGCTGGAACCGATCTTCGAGGCTGACTTCAAGCCGGTCTCCTACGGGTTCCGGCCCAAACGACGGGCCCAGGACGCGATCTCCGAGATCCAGTTCTATGGCACCCACGGCTACCGCTGGGTGCTGGACGCGGACATCACGGCGTGTTTCGACGAGATCGACCACGCCGCACTGATGGACCGGGTCCGGGCGAGGATCAAGGACAAGCAGGTCCTGGCACTGGTAAAGGCGTTCTTGAAGGCCGGTCTCCTGACGGAGCTCGGCGAGTATCAGGACACCTTCACCGGCACGCCGCAAGGTGGCATTCTCTCCCCGTTGCTGGCCAACATCGCCCTGTCCGTGCTCGATGAGCACCTGCACCGGGCGTGGGAGCCGGGCGGAGAACTGTCCACCGACTACCGGCGGGGCCGACGTCGGGCACAGGGCCTGCCCTCGTGGCGTCTGGTTCGTTACGCAGACCTATGCCGAGTTCGGCATAGGTCCGCTTATGCCGTGCGCCGGGTTATGCCGACTGCGGCAGCGACAGCATGACGGACCTGGGGTCTGGTTTCGAAAGCTTCAGCATAACCAGCCGTCTCTGTCCGAGGTGGCTCATATCGCTGTCTGCGTAGGCGAGTTGCCTGCAGACAGGAGAAGATCATGGATGTGATCGGAGAGCGGCGCCGTGGGCCGGTGCCGCTCGTGGTGACGGGGCCGTTGGCGACGTTCGAGTCGCTGGTGTGTACGGAGCTGGTGTCCCGGGGGTACGCGGCGTCGTCGGTGGGGGACGCGGTGCGCATGATGCGGCGCCTGAGCCTGTGGATGGATCGGCGTGAGCTCGTCGCGGCCGAGCTGACGCCGGCGAGGGTGGAAGAGTTCCTGGCCTTCCGGCGGGCGGTGTGTTCCTCGGAGCCGGTGGCCCGGCGGTCTCTGGGGGCGGTGGTCAAGGTACTGCGGCACGCCGGCGCGGTTCCGGTTCCGGCCGAGGTCGGCGGCGACGCGGTGCAGGAGGTGCTGGCGGACTACGGTGCCTACCTGTGCGGGGAGCGGGGCTTGGCGGCCGAGTCGGTCCGCTGTTACTGCGGCCAGGCCCGCAAGTTCCTTGCTGCGCTGCCGGATCCGCTGGACGACTCGCTGGCTCGGCTGGATGCCGCTCAGGTGACCGCGTTCATGGTGCGGCACACCGCGGACGCCGAGAGTGTGTGGTCAGCGAAAGCCCTGGTGACCGCGGTCCGCTCGCTGCTGCGTTACCTGCACGTGGACGGCCGGACCCCGGTGCCGCTGACCGGGTCGGTTCCCGCGGTGGCGGGCTGGCGGCTCGATTCTTTGCCCCGTGGACTGGAATCGCAGCAGGTGTCCGCGCTGCTGTCCGCACCGGACCCAAAGTCCTCGGCGGGACGGCGGGACAGGGCATTACTGACGGTGCTCGCCCGTCTCGGGCTGCGCGGCGCGGAAGCCGCCGCCCTCCAGCTGAGCGACATCGACTGGCACGCGGGGGAGATCGCCGTGCGGGGCAAGGGCTCGCGCGTCGAGCGGCTGCCGCTGACCGCCGAGGTCGGCGAGGTGCTCTCGGACTACCTGATGGAGGACCGTCCCCGGTGTTCGGCCACGGCCGTGTTTCTCACCGCCCGGGCTCCCTATCAGGCACTGACCGGAGCCTGCATCCGAGCGATCATGGGGCGGGCCTGCGAGAGGGCCGGATTGCCGCGGCTGGGAGCCCACCGGCTCCGGCACACTCTGGCCACCACCATCCTGCGGGCCGGTGCCCCGTTGCCCGAGGTCGGCCAAGTGCTCCGTCATCGCAGCCAGTTGAGTACCACGATCTACGCGAAAGTCGACCATGAAGCTCTGCGGTTGCTGGCCCAGTCGTGGCCGGAAGGCGGTGCACGGTGACCACGCTTCGACAGCACGCGCAGGAGTACCTGGCCATGCGCCGACGGCTGGGGTTCAAGCTGACCACCTTCGGCGAGAAGCTGATGAGTTTCATCGGCTACCTGGAGTGCACCGGCGACACCGTCCTGACCGCCCGGGCCGCGCTCGCCTGGGCGACGGATACGCCTCGCAGCACCGATGAAGTGCACTGGAGCCGGCGGCTGATGGTCGTGAGGATCTTCGCCCGGCATCTGAAGGCCCTGGAGCCGGCGACCGAGATCCCGCCCGATGATGCCCTGCCGCACCACTACCGGCGCATCACCCCTCATCTGTTCACCCCCGACGAACTGGACCGCTTGCTCGCGGCGACGAGTGCCCTGAGTCCGGCCTTCCGGGCCCGCACCTGGCACACGTTCATCGGCCTGATGGCCGTGAGCGGCCTGCGCACGTCCGAAGCCTGCGGCCTGGACCGCACCGACGTCGACCTCACCGGTGGTCTTCTCACCGTGAGGGAGACGAAGTTCGGCAAGTCGAGGCAGGTTCCGGTGCATGCCAGCACCGTCACGGCGCTGCGGAGGTATGTCCGGGAGCGTGATCTCCAGCTGCCCGTCCCGAGCACGGCGGCCTTCCTGGTCTCCACCCGCGGCACCCGGCTCGACTCCCACAACCTCCCGCGCACCTTCGTCCAGCTACTGTCTGCGGCGGGCATCACAGCAGGTGAGGGCTACCGCAGGCCCCGATTGCACGATCTTCGCCATACTTTCGGCGACCACGACCTTGCTGCGGTGGTACCGCGACGGCGCGGACGTGCAGGCGAAGCTTCCGCTGCTGACCACCTATCTCGGTCACGCCGACCCGAAGTCCACCTACTGGTATCTCTCCGGCTCACCAGAACTGCTCTCCCTGGCCGCAGCCCGTCTGGAGCACAGCTTCGGAGACCGGTCATGAGCGACCTCGCGCCCCTGCTGCAGGGCTTCTTCACCGACAAACTGATGCTCCAGCTCCAGGCCAGCCAGCACACCATCGCGGCCTACCGGGACACCTTCACCCTCCTGCTCGGCTTCGCCGAGCAGCGCACCGGCCGACGGCCGACCCGCTTGAGCATCGCCGATCTGGACGCACCGACAATCGGCGCGTTCCTCCAGCATCTGGAAACCGTCCGTGGAAACACCGCGGCGACCCGCAACGTCCGACTCGCCGCGATCCGTTCGTTCTTCCGCTACGCGGCATTACGGGCGCCCGAGCACGCGGCGGTGATCCAGCGGGTGCTGGCGATCCCGCCCAAACGCTTCGACCGGGCCATCGTCAACTACCTCACCACCACGCAGACCGACGCCCTGGTCGCAGCACCGGACCGCACCACCTGGACCGGACGCCGCGACCACGCCCTGCTCCTGACCGACGTCCACACCGGACTGCGCGTCAGCGAGCTGACCCGGCTCACGCTCCAGGACGTCCATCTGGGCTCCGGCCCTCACCTGCGCTGCCACGGCAAGGGACGCAAGGACCGGTGCACCCCGCTGACCAGCGGCACCGTCAAAGTGCTCAAGACCTGGCTCAAGGAACGAGGCGGCGAGCGAAGCGATCCGCTGTTCCCGACCCGCCGCGGCACCCCGCTCAGCCGGGACGCCGTCGAACACCTCGTCGCCAAGCACACCCGGACCGCTGCAGCCACCTGCCCGTCCCTGGCCGACAAGCACGTCACCCCGCACACCCTGCGGCACAGCACCGCAATGGCACTCCTTCACAAGGGAGTTGACGTCTCCGTGATCGCCCTCTGGCTCGCCCACGAATCAACTGAAACCACACAAATCTATCTGCACGCCGACATGACCATCAAAGAACGTGCGCTCGCGCGCACGGCTCCCGCCGGCAGCACCCCCGGACGTTTCACCGCTCCGGACAACCTACTGGCGTTCCTCAAGACACTCTGAGTCACATGCCACGGATTATGTCGACCACTCCGAGGCAGGCACAGAGCTCGTCATGCTGTCGCCGCCGCAGTCGGCATAACCCGGCGCACGGCATAAGCGGACGACTTCGTCGTCCTGGTCGACGGGACCAGGCAGCACACCGGGGCACTGCACGAAGAGATCGCCCAGGTGCTTGCTCCGATGGGACTGCGGCTGTCACCGGCCAAGACCCAAGTGGTGCACCTGAGCGAGGGGTTCGACTTCCTGGGGTTCCACATCCAGTGGCGCCGCAAGCGCGGAACGAGCAAGAGGTACGTCTACACCTTCATCGCCGACCGGCCCCTCCGGTCGGTGAAGGCGAAGATCCGTCACCTCACCCACAGAACGTCGCAGCAGGACCTCGCCGTAGTGTTGATCAATCTCAACCAGGTCACTTACGGCTGGGCCAACTACTTCAGGCATGCCGTCGCCAAGCACATCTTCAGCAAGCTGGACGACCTCGTCTGGTGGCGGGTCATCCGGCTGCTGCGGCAACGGCACCACTGGGGCTGGAAGGACGTCCGCAAACGGCTCACCACCCGCACCGGACGGTGGCTGCCGATCAGCGTGGACGGGATCGAATTGCGGAAGATCAGCGCGATCTCGGTTACCCGGTATCGCTACCGCGGCAACAAGATCCCCACACCCTGGGCTCCTGCACCCACCTGACGACTGACACCGTGGAGAGCCCGTTGCCCAGTAATGGGCACGGCGGGTTCGGCGAGAGGTCCGGGGAGACGGACCGGGAGCAATCCCGGCACCGCGCCCCGGGCCTACTCAGCGACGAAGCGGGCGTGACCGGCCGGCCGCCCAAGGGCCGCACCTGGGGCCGACGTGGGATCACCCCGAGGGTCAAGGTGCCCGGCCGCAGCCGGGGACGGCTCTCGGTGGCCGGGCTGCTGTGCTACCGGCCCGGCCTGCCCGCCCGCCTGTGCTACCGGCTGCGCCGGCATACCGGCCGCAAGGGCGAGCGCCGCTCGCTCAGCGAGACCGACTACATCCGCCTGCTCGACGGCGCCCACCAACTGCTCAAGGCCCCGCTGATCGTGGTGTGGGACCGGCTGAGCACCCACACCTCCAAGTCAATGAAGGCGCTCGTGGCCGAGCGGGACTGGCTCAGGGTGGTCCTGCTGCCCGGGTACGCGCCGGAACTCAACCCGGTCGAGGGCCTGTGGGCGCATATCAAGCGGAGCCTGGCCAACCTGGCCACCCGCACCCTCAGCGAATTGGAGACACTGCTCCGCAGGCGACTCAAGGCACTGCAGTACCGGCAGGGCATCCTCAGCGGATTCTTCGACGGGACCGGCCTCGCTCTCGACAGACCGAACTGGCCTGGAAGCGCCGAGGTCAGTTGCCGACGGAGATGACGTGTCCGGTGCAAGCGGGGTCCGTGGCGGCGTCCAGCATCGCGGTGGCGAAGTCGGCCCTGGTTATCTGGAAGCCGCCGAGGACATTACGGTCGACGCCGCGACGGTAGCCGCCTTTGCTCTGGCGGTCAGTCAGCCGTCCGGCCCTGACGATCGTCCAGGGTACGCCGGAGGCGCGGACGATCTGTTCGGCCCGGTGCATGTCCTCGATCATGTGCCGGAGCAAGGGGGCCAGTACGACCGGCTTGACGAAGAAGCGGGTGAGCGGGTCGTCGCCGGGGCCCGGGGCCATCGCGCTGTTGCTCGCGAGGACGAGCCGCGGCTGGCGGTGACTACCGGACCGGATCGCAGTGGTGAGGATGCCTGCAGTCTCGGTGCACACGCGGGTGGGGTGCTTGAGATCGCGGGTGCCGATCGCGCTGATGACTGCGTCGCATCCGGCGATGGCCGCCGAGGCGGCCCCGTCGTCCAGCGAGTGCGTCTCGACGATGGCGATTCGATCCCGCAGGTCGGGCGGCAGCCTGGTTGCGTCGCGGACGATGGCGGTCACCTCATGGCCGGCATCGACGGCCTGGCGGAGGATCTGGCAGCCGGTTCCACCGGTCGCGCCGAGGACGGTGAGTTTCGTAGGAGCTCCTGGGTTAGTAAATATTCACTCACCCATAGAGTGGGTAAGCACTCACTCACCTGTCAAGGGGGATCATGAACGCGCGGGAGCGGATCCTGGACGCGGCTGCCTCGGTCATGCGGGAACATGGCGTCGCCCACGCGACGACCAAACAGATCGCGCGCGCGGCGGGTTACTCCGAGGCACTGCTCTACAAGCACTTCCGCGACAAGGAGGAGATCCTCCTGCATGTCCTGCAGGAACGGATGCCCGCCTTTCCCGGAGGAGCCGTTCCCGGCGAGGGGACCGTGGAGGCCAACCTGGTGGCGGTGGCCCATGGCGCGCTGCGCTTCTACCTCCACGCTTTCCCGATGATGGCCTCCATGGTGGCCCAGCCCCACCTGATGGCGGCGGCCCGCGAAACCCTGACCGCATATGGCGCCGGCCCGCAGCACCCGGTCCGCATGCTGGCCGACTACCTCCAGGCCGAGCAGAACCTTGGCCGGGTCTCGGCTGACAGCACTCCCGAGGCTGCCGCGGCGCTCCTCATGGGCGCCTGCTTCCAACAGGCCTTCCTGCGCTACTTCGGTGGCGGCCCCGACTTCCCCGAATCAGCCGCCGCCGGCCTCGTGCACGGCCTGATCCCTGCCCTGCTCCCCTGACTGACCAACGCCGCACCAACCACAACACGACCTCGCCACTCAAGCGAAGCCCAGACTCAGCGAACTGCCGACCCTGCCCCGCAGATAGCTCAAGGCGCCGCAGCACCCGCACTGCGTCCTCGGCGGAGCCCTCACTGGGATGCGTCTTGCCCGACAGACCGCACAGACCCCGAAGCGCCGGAGTCAGTAACCCGGCTCACAGCGGGTTCCCAGCCTTCTTCCCGGATCCCCCCAGCCGGGGCGGCCATGCTCTCGGCTGGCTCCCGCTTCCGTACGACGAGCCGGAGGCCGAGGTCGTCGCCTCCCTCCGCTGGGCGTGCGGCCCTGCCCGGGTGTGGGAGCTTCCCGCCGTTCCCCCCACGAACGAGGAAGCCATGACCCAGACGTCCAGTCGGGCTCGCACCGTCGGTGAATTCGAACCGGCCGCGCGGCCCGGCCCACTCGACACGGCCCTGCGCACGGTCGAGATCGTCATCCCCGTGTACAACGAAGAGCATTCCCTGCCGGGTTGTGTGCGCACCCTGCATGCGCGGCTGCACGAGCGGTTTCCGTTCCCCTGGCGCATCGCCGTCGCGAACAACGCCAGCACCGACCGCACCCTGGAGGTGGCCCGCGCGCTGGCCGCCGAGTTGTCCGGGGTGAGCGTGGTCCACCTCGACCGCAAGGGGCGCGGGCTCGCCCTGCGCACCGTGTGGGGCGCGAGTGAGGCGGACATCGTCGTCTACATGGACGTCGACCTGTCCACCGGCCTTGACGGGCTGCTGCCCCTCGTCGCCCCGTTGGCCAGCGGCCACTCCGACCTCGCCATCGGCAGCCGGCTCGCGCCGGGCGCGCGTACCGTGCGCGGGCCGCGCCGGGAGTTCGTATCGCGCTGCTACAACCGTCTGATCCGGCTGACCCACGGGGCCCGGTTCAGCGACGCGCAGTGCGGGTTCAAGGCCGCCCGCACCGAGATACTCCGGCCGCTGCTGGAGAAGACCCGGGACGACGCCTGGTTCTTCGACACCGAACTGCTACTGCTCGCCGAGCACAACGGACTGCGCATCCACGAGGTACCCGTCGACTGGGTGGAGGACATCGACACCCGGGTCGACGTGGTCAGCACCGCCGCCGAGGACCTGCGCGGGCTGTGGCGCATGGCCCGGCTGAAGTCCTCGGGCGCCGCCCGCATACCGCTGCCGAGGCGCCCCCGGCCGGCCGCCGAGCACCCGGACGCGGTGCTGGCCCCCGACTCGGGGCGCTCCCGGTTGACCTGGGAAACCGGCTGCTTCATCGCGATCGGCATCGTCTCGACACTCGGCCAGGCACTGCTGTACTGGCTGCTGCGCGGTTGGTGGCCGCCGGCCCTGGCGAACCTCGTCTCCCTGCTGGTGCTCACCGTCGTCAACACCGAGGCCAACCGCCGCCTCACGTTCCGCCGGTCACAGACCGGGATCGGGCGTGCGCACCTGGGCGCGGGCGCGTTGTTCGTCGTCGGGTATCTCGTCACCTCCGGCGCCGTGCTCCTGTTCCGCGAAAGCCGGCCGCACGCCTCTGCCGCCGCCGAAACGCTGGTGCTCATGGCCGCGTCGGTCGTGGTCACCGCGCTCCGGTTCCTGGTGCTGCGTCTGGCCGTCTTCCGCGGCCATACGTCCTGATCCCTCACGCCCCCACACCCACACACACAGACGGAGAGTGCCTCCGATCATGACGGACACATCCCAGCAGTCGCCGCCCGAGTCGCACACCACGGCGCCCCCCGCCCTCGGTGGCCGCCCGCTGCCCCGCTGGGCCGCCCCCGCCGCGCTCGGCGCCATCCTGCTGCTGGCCGCCCTGCTGTACGGATGGGCCCTGGGCTCGCTCGGCTGGGGAAACAGCTTCTACTCGGCCGCCGTGAAGTCCATGGGCCGCAGCTGGACGAACTTCCTCTTCGGCGCCTACGACCCGGCCGGCGTCATCACCGTCGACAAGCCCCCGGCGGCCCTGTGGCCGCAGGTGATCAGCACGAAGATCTTCGGCCTGCACGGCTGGGCGATGATCCTGCCGCAGCTCCTGGAGGGCGTCGCCGGCGTCTTCGTGCTGCACCGGACGGTGCGCCGCTGGGCGGGTGAGGGCGCCGGCCTGCTCGCCGCGCTGGTCATGACGCTCACCCCCATCACGGTGGCGATCAACCGGGACAACAACCCGGACACCCTGCTGGTGCTGACCCTGGTGACGGCGGCGTACGCGCTGACCCGTGCCCTTCAGGCGTCGTCGGACCGTTCGGCGCTGCTGTGGCTGTCGGGCAGCGGTTTCCTGATCGGAGTCGGCTTCCTGACGAAGATGCTGGCCGCCTGGATGGTGGTCCCGGCGTTCGCCGCGGCCTGGCTGGTGGGCGCTTCGGGGCCGTTCCTCAGGCGGCTGTGGCGGCTGCTGGCCGCGGGGGCGGTGCTGGCGGTGTCGTCCCTGTGGTGGGTGGCCATGGTCGCTGTGTGGCCGGGTGAGCGGCCGTACATCGGCGGCAGCGAGGACGGCTCGGCCTGGAACCTGGTCGTCGGCTACAACGGGCTGGGCCGCGTCTTCGGCGAGAACGGCTCGGGTGGCGGCTTCGGCGGTGGCGGGATCTCCTTCGGAGGCGCGGCCGGTCTGGGGCGGCTGTTCAACGACCAGGTCGGCGGGCAGATCAGTTGGCTGCTGCCGCTGTGCGCGGTGGCGCTGGGCGTCGCGGTGACGGTCGCGGTACGGCGCCGCCGTGGCCGGGGTGACACGGGCGAACCGCTCGCCGCGTCCGGCTGGATCCTGTGGGGCACCTGGCTGGTGGTCTGCGGGCTGGTGTTCTCCACGCAGGAAGGCATCTTCCACCCGTACTACACCACCGAGTTGACCCCGGCGATCGCCGCCCTCACTGCAGGTCTGGTGACCGCGCTCGCACGGGCGCACCGGGCCGGTGCGCGCTGGGCGATCCCGACCGGGGCGATGACCGTGATGGTCACGATGGTCTGGGCGGTCGTCGTGATCCGGCGGACGCCGTCCTGGCACGGCTGGCTGGCCTGGCTCGTGCTTGTGGTGGGCATCGGCGCGGCGGCTCTTCTGGGGCTGTCCGGCCTACGGCGGCGTCTGCTGCCCACGGCGCTGGGCGGCGCGGTGCTCGCGGTGCTGCTCGCGCCCGCGGCATGGTCGGTCAGCGTGCCCGGTTCCACGTCCGCGATGGGAGGAACGAACCCGACGGCGGGCCCCCTGACGGGTATGGGCTTCGGCTCGGGTTCCCTGCCCCGGGGCGGCAGCGGCTCCGGTGACTTCGAAATGCCCGAGGGCTTCGGCGGGAACGGCAACGGCGGATCGGGACAGCTGCCGAGCGACGGCGCGAGCGGCATGCCGCAGGGCATGCCCACGCAGATGCCGGGCGGGAGCGCCGGCGGGGGCTCGGGACAGCTGCCCGAAGGGATGCCCAGCGGGCTGCCGGAAGGCATGGAGGGTTTCCCGGGCACCGGCGGCGGAAGCGGTTCCGGCGGCGGCAACGGCGCTTCCCGCGGCATGGGCGGGTTCGGCGGCATGGGCGGGTTCGGCGGCGACTCGGCCCTCACCTCCGAACAGCGCAAGATCCTCGACTACGCCGTCGAGCACTCGGGCAAGGCACGGATCAAGCTCGCCGTCGAGGGCGGCGCCAACGCCACCTCCTCCTACATCCTGAACAGCGACGCCGTGGTCATCGGCATGGGCGGTTTCATGGGCACCGACAACGCCCCTTCGGTGAACCAGCTGCGGACCTGGACGAGCAAGGGTGAGCTGCGCTACGTCCTCGGCTCGGGCTCGGGCGGCGGCGGCCCGATGGGGTCCGGCGGCAGTGCCTCCGCACGCTCCCAGTGGATCAGCGAGAACTGCACCGAGGTGCCCGCCTCCGCCTACGGCGGCAGCGGCTCCTCGGGCGGCTCCTCAGGTTCCGCGGGCATGATGGGCGGCGAGACGACCTTGTACGACTGCGCTGCCAAGAGCACCACGAAGTAGGCGGCAGAACGGACGACAGCCCCACATGTCAGAAGCACCCGCTGCCCGCGGCCCGCGCCGCATCCTCGTCGTCGAGGACGACCCGGGCATCCGCACCCTGCTGGAGACGGCGCTGCGGCTGTCCGGCTACGAGGTGAGCAGCGCGGCCACGGGCCGGGACGCCCTGCTGGAGGCCGAGCGGTTCGCGCCCGCTCTGCTGGTCCTGGACGTGATGCTGCCCGACCTCGACGGCTTCGAACTCACCCGCACACTGCGGGCGGCGGGCGTGACCACACCGGTACTGTTCCTGACCGCCCGCGCGGACGTCGACGACCGGCTCGCCGGCCTGCGCGTGGGCGGCGACGACTACGTCGCAAAGCCGTTCAGCATCGAAGAGGTGGTGCTGCGGATCGGCGCCGTGCTGCGTCGTACGGACCCCGAGGGTGCCTGCGACGAGCCCGGCGCCGCGCCCGGCGTCCTGCGCTACGCCGACCTGGAACTCGACGAGGACGCGCACGAGGTCCGCCGGGCGGGCACCTACATCCCCCTGTCCCCCACCGAGTTCAGGCTGCTCTCCTTCCTGATGGCCAACGCGGGCCGCGTGGTCGGCAAAGCCATGATCCTGGAGCGGGTGTGGGGTTACGACTTCTCCGGTGACGCCCGCATCATCGAGACATACGTGAAGTACCTGCGCCGGAAGATCGACGCCATCGACCCGCCGCTGATCCACACCGAGCGGGGCGTGGGCTACTGCCTGCGACTGCCCCGCGACCGCACGGCCCGGACCGACGGGTGAGACGGCGTCACCTCCTGCGCACGGTGCGGCCCAGGTCGTTGCGCGGCCGGCTGGTGTGGGGCGCCGCGCTGCTGGCCACGGTCGCGGTGCTGGCGGCGCAGGCCATCGGCTTCTTCGTGGTGCGGTCCTGGCTGCTTGACCGGGTGGACGGCCAGCTCCGGGACTTTCTCCTGCCCGACCATGCCTACTCCCGGACCGTCGGCCCCGGACCCGTGCCATCGCCCGCCCCGGGCTCCGTGACCCTGCCGTCCGACTTCCGGGTCACCTTCTACGACGCCCGGGGTGACGAGCACGGAACCCTGGGCGGAGGCAGCACTCCCGGACCGGACCTTCCGTCCTCGATCGGCCGGCTCGGGCTGTCGCCGGGAGAGCCCGCCACTGTCGGCTCCGTCTCCGGGGACGAGCGATGGCGGGTGCTGGTCAAATCCGGATCCGGCAGGACCTCGTACGTGGTGGCGCTCCCCCTGAACACGGTGGACGGGGCCGCCGCGAAGATGCTCTGGCTGAACGCGATCGTGCTGGCCGCCACGGCCACCGGCCTGGTGGTGCTCGGCCGCTGGGCCGTACGGATCGGTCTGCTCCCGCTGACCCGCATGGAACACACCGCGCAGGACATCACCGCCCACGACCTGAACCTGCGCCTGCCGGACACCGATCCGCGGACCGAGACCGGGCGGCTGAGCACCGTACTGAACACCATGCTGGACCGACTCCAGCGGGCCCTGCGGGAACGCGAGTCCTCCGAGGCACGGCTGCGCCGGTTCGTCGCGGACGCGGGGCACGAACTGCGGACACCGTTGACGACGATCCAGGGATTCGCCGAACTGGCGTTGCGACACCAGGACCGGCCCGCGTCGGCGCGGCGGGAGGCCGACCGGCTCATCGCACAGAACGCCGAGCGGATGAGTCTGCTCGTCGACGACCTGCTTCTCCTGGCCAAGCTGGACCAGGAACCCGTGTACGCGACGGAGCGTGTGGACCTGCTCTCGCTGGCCGCCGACGCCGTGAGCGCCGTGGCGCCGCAGAGCCCGGGGCACCGGATCGGGCTGGAGCCACTGGGCGGCGGTCAGGGCGAACTGGAGCCGGCCGAGACGACCGGCGATCCGCACCGGTTGCGGCAGGTCGTCACCAATCTGCTGACCAACGCCGTCACCCACACTCCACCCCGAACGACCGTACGGGTCCGCGTCGGCACCGCCCGCGCTGACACCGACTCCGGCGGACGGGACCGGCCCGGCCGCAGCGCCTCGGGACCACCTCTGGCGGAAGGCACCCCGATCTGTGTGGTCGAGGTGATCGACGACGGTCCCGGCATCTGCCCCGAGGCCGCCGACCGGGTCTTCGAACGCCTCTACCGGGCCGACCCCTCCCGCTCCCGCGACCAAGGCGGCTCCGGCCTCGGCCTGGCCATCGCGAGCACGATCACCCAGGGACACGGCGGCCGCCTCGAACTGGAGACCCGGCCCGCACAGGGCTGCGTGTTCCGTTGCGTCCTGCCCTGCGGTTAGGGTCTGTCCGGCGGATCATGCCGGCGTCGCGCAGGCCGGGACGTCCAGCCGGCCGCCGTGAGCGGTCGCGATGGCCGACGCGATGGACAGGCCGAGTCCCGAGCCAGGCTCGGCTTCGGCCGTGGCCGGCGGGTCGGCGCGGTAGAAGCGGCCGAAGACATGACGGGCGTCCTCCGGTCCGAGGCCCGTGCCGTCGTCGATGACCTCGATCACGCACACCTCGAGACCGGGCAGGAGTACGGGCCCAAAGCTCGTCCTGCCGGGCACGTCGATGCCGCCGGTGCGCGGGCCGCACCGGGTGGCACCCACACGTACCCGGATCCGGCTGTCGGGCGGCGTGTGGGTACAGGCGTGGGACAGCAGATTGCCGACGACCTGCGCGAGCTGATGCGCGTCGCCGTCCACCTCGACGACGTCGAGAGCCCGGTCGACGGCGGGATCGGCTGGGTGGTCCCCGAGCGGTTCCAGGGCGATGGCCCGGCGCGGATGTGACAGCGCCGCAGCGGTGATCGCGTCAGCGGCGAGAGAGAGCAGGTCGACCGCTTCGCGGCCGTGGCGTCCCGCCGAGCTCGGCGAGGAGAAAGAGGCCGCCTCGTCGACGCCGGTGCGCGGGCCGCGCGGGAGGCGAAGTCCCGTTCGGCCTCCTGCTCCGTACCGCCCGTGACTGCGGCGGTGAGCCGGACTTGCGGGAGATCGGCATCGACCTGTTCGCGGGCCCGACCGAGATCCTCGTCCTCGCGGACGGCACCACGGACCCGTTCGTGTGCGATGGGCGGCACGGCGCACGCGGTGTCAAGGCGATCCCAAAACGCCCTCGACGCGAACTGACAAGCCCCCGCCTGCCACCGCACACCAGATGGCAGACATGTCAATCGGTTATGCCCCCGAACCGCACACGTTCTTGTCCCCCGCTTTACCGGTCCATACGCTGCGGACGGTGACAGCACGGCCTGTCGATTGCGCGGCGTCGTCCTGGAACGTCCCGACTCCGAATGGCGGCTCGAACTACTCGCACGACCCGGTTCTCGGCCCCGCCTCTGCGCTCCCCACCCGCTGGCCACGGCGCACACCGAGGGGTGCGGCCATTTCGCCGTCACACCCCCTGAACTCGGCCTCGAACTCATACAACGCATCGAACGTACGGAAAGGGATTTCCTGTGAGTGAAACCGCCCCGACACCGAAAAGGCTCGACACCGGTACGCTCATCGCGTGCTGTCTCGCGGTCGCCGCCGCCCAGTTGGCCATCACGATTCCATCTCCGATCAACGGCAATATCACGACGGCATTCGGCGCGAACTCGGCCCAGATCGGCTGGGTGACGACCGCCTTCCTGCTGCCGACTGCCATTCTTGAGCTGAATTTCGGTGTCGTCGGCGACATGTTCGGGCGCAAGAAGCTCCTGGTACTCGGCGGAGCGGTCCTCGCTGCCGGTGAACTTCTCAATGTGACGGCCCAGTCGATCGAGATGCTCTGGGTCGGCCAGGTCATCGCCGGCCTCGGCGCGGCGATGCTCTTCCCCACCACCCTCGCCGTGCTCTCGGCCGCCACCCCGCAGCCCAAGGAACGCGCCAAGGCGGTGTCCCGTTGGGCTCTCTCCATCTCCGCCGCGTCGGCCGCGGGCCCGCTGTGGTCCGGTGTGATCGCCACCAAGGCGGACTGGCACTGGGCCTTCTCCCTGCCGGTGCTGCTCGGTGTCGTCACGGCTCTGCTGTCCTGGCGGCTGGTCACCGATACGCGTGCGGCCGAGGGCCGCACGCTGGACTGGCCGGGGCAGATCGCCGTCGCCGTCGGCCTGACCGCGCTGCTGTGGGGCATCAATCAGGGCTCGGCCTCCGGGTGGGGCAGTGGCCTGTTCATCGGCGCGATGATCGTCGCCGTGGTGGGTCTCGCCGCGTTCGTCCGGGTCGAGCTGCGCTCCTCCGCGCCGATGTTCGACATGTCTCTGCTGCGGATTCCGTCGTTCGCGGCGGCCGCCGTGGTGGCCCTGTTCGGCATGCTGGGCTTCATCGGCACCGCGTACGTGGTGTCCATGCGGCTCGGCGCCGTGATGCATCTGAGCTCGCTGGAAGCCGGGATGCCGTTCGTGATACTGCAGCTCATACCGCTGCTGCTCGCCCCGGTGCTCGGCCGGATGCTCAGCCAGGTGAACCCGCGCTGGCTGCTCGTCGGCGGTCTGCTGCCGATGGCGGCCGGCCAGTTCTGGATCAGCGCCCTGCCGATCACGACGACGTCCCTGAGCGCGTTCATCGGTCCGGTGCTGCTGCTCGGTGTCGGATTCATCTGTGTGGTCTCCTCCCTCACGGCCGCCGCGGTGAACGCGGTGCCGATCCACATGACCGGTATGGCGTCCGGCGCCACGTCGCTGGTGCGTGAGGCGGGCCAGGCGCTCGGCCCGGCCCTCGTCGGATCCATCGCGGCGGCTCTGGCCGCGGGACAGCTGTCCGGCAACCTCACGGGCGCCGACGCGGCGATCGAGAAGGCCGGTGGCGCGCTGGCCCTGTTCAACTCGCCGGACACGAGCGACGCCGCACGGCAGGCCGCGCTCGACGCGCTCGGTCACGGCTACTCCGTCGGCACGGTCGTGGCCGGCATCGCGTCCCTCGTCGGTGCGGCGGCCACACTGATCCTCGTACGGGGATCGGCGCCGCAGACGACGGCCGCCGAGGCCGCGGAGGAGGCCGCGGTCGCATGAGCGGACGGGTCGCGGGCAAGGTCGTGATCGTGTCGGGCGGAGCCCGCGGGATGGGCGCCGCGCATGCGCGGCGCCTCGCCGCCGAAGGCGCCCACGTGGTGATCGGCGACGTACTTCGCCCGGCGTCCGGACACCGCGTACGTCAGCGTGATCTCAGGTGGTACAGAAGTGATGTGCGCGATGAAGCCCCGCACGCGGCAGGCGCGGGACGAACTCCTTCTGGACCGCCTCCAGCGCACGCCACGCGTCATCTCGGTCAGTGCCCACTGCCTGCTCCACCACTTCTACGGGGGCCCCGTCGGCTGGCTCAGCAAGATCAACGCCCTCAGTCCCGACGAACAGGCCGCCCTCAGCCCCCCACCGGTAGATCCGGGCACCAGACCGGTCGCACTGGAGGACGCCGACGAGGCGCTGCTCGCCGTCCTCGGCCGCGACGGACGAGCGTCCATCACGGAACTCCAGGCAAGCACAGGCCTTCCCGAATCCACGGTGAAGCGGCGGCTGGATCGCCTGCGGGCGACCGGGATCCTCTACCTGGACGTGCAGTTCGACCACCAGCACCTCGGCAACGAGGTCGTCGCCATGCTCTGGCTCACCGTCACCCCGGCCGCACTCGCCAACGTCGGCCGAGCCCTCGCCTCGCACCCCGAGGTGCGCTTCGCGGCGGCCACCACCGGTCAGGCCAACATCGTCGCGGCCACCCTCCATACCGGCACCGGCGACCTGTACACCTACCTCAGCGACAAGATCGGTGCTCTTGACGGCGTCCAGTCCGTCGAGACCGCCCTCGCCATGCGCGAGGTCAAACAGCTCGCCTACGAGCCTGGTCGCTAGGGCGTGTTGCAGCACGGAGCCGAGCCAGTGGAAACGAAGTCGCCAGTACCATCGCCGAATCCCGCGCCCGACCAGCGGGACGATGTCCTCGCCGCGGGAGAGCACCCAGGCGATGGCGAGTTGGGCGACGCTGAGACCCTTCTGTTCGGCGACCTTTCGCAGGAGCTCGACCAACGTGAGGTCGTGTGGGAGGTTCCCGCCCTGGAAGCGGGGCTGCAAGGCAGTCGGCCTGATCATGCCGTCTTTCGGCGGCCGTGGTGCCGAGCGCTGACCACGCTCGTGCTGCGGTCAGCGCGTGCCCGCGTGTCAGGGCAGGAGGAGCACTTTGCCGATCTGCCGCTGGCCCTCCAGGTACGCGTGGGCCTCGGCCGCCGACGCCAGGGGGTAGGTCTCGTCGATGATCGGGGTGATCTTTCCGGCCGCCAGCAGCTCCAGGCACAGCTGCTGGTCCCGCAGGGTCGCGCCGCGGACGCTGGCGATCCGCACCTGCTTGGCGATGAGCGCGAACGCGTCCAGCTCGAGCCGGGACCCCTGACTGGGCGGTGAACCGAGGACGACGACCGCGCCGCCGAGCCGTGTGCAGGACACGGAGAGCTGGAAGAAGTCGTTGCCGCCGACGCAGTCCCAGACGGCGTCGGCGCCCAGGCCGTGCGTCAGTTCCCTGACCTGAGCCGGCAGCCGTGCGTCGGTGGAGTGCAGGATGTGGTCGTAGCCCAGTTTCCTGAGCGCCTCGTCCCGGTCCGGCTTGGTCGTGGTGCCGATCACGGTGGCTCCGCTCAGCTTCGCCAGCTGTGCGCAGGCGATCGCCATTCCACCGCTGGCACCGGTGATGACCACCGTGTCGCCCGGGCCGACAGGCGCCTGCCGCGCGCAGTTGAGCGGGGTGGTGTACGTCCACATGGTGGCCGCGGCCGTCTCGAAGTCGACGCCTTCGGGAATGGGCAGGATCGCGTCCTGGCGGCGCGCAATGTACTCGGCGTATCCGCCGAAGACCTGGTGGCCGGGGTACGCGGTGTCAATGCACAGGTTCTCCAGCCCTCGGATACACAGGGCACAGTTGCGGCACGGCGGGTGCGGAAGCTGCAGGACCCTGTCGCCTGCGTGCCACCTCGTGACATTGGCGCCGGTGGCGACGACTTCACCGGCCGCGTCCCGGCCGAGCTGGAACGGCACGGGCCAGGCCGGCCGGCCCGGGAGCGGCTTCGGCAGGTTTCCCGAGCGGTACCGGAGGTCCCAGCTGTTCACGGCCGTGGCGCGCACGCGTATCAGGACGTCGTCGGGGCCGACCTCGGGGACCGGCACCTCCACGTACTTGAGCACCTCGGGCCCGCCGTGCTCGAACAGGCGGACCGCCATCATGGTCTGTTCCACTTTCACGTTCCTTCGGGTCGTCCTGCGGCTCATGGATGGATCCCCGGACCGCCCGCGACTCGTCCCTCCCCAGTGGCATCGGGCAGGAAAGGGTTTCGACCAGGCGATTCGCCGGGAGAGGGATGGATCAGGAGGCGGTCGGGCCGGTGATCGGCCACCTGGAGCGAGTGCGATCACTCGCAGCCCGGATTCCGCGAGGCGGGGCAGCAGGTCACGTCCGGTACGACTGTTGGCGCCGGTGACGACGACGGTGCGGGGGGTGCTGGGCACGGAAGGTCCCTTTCACTCATATGCGATCGAGGAGTTCGGCCTGCTGCTCAAGGCGCTGACCCGGGAGGCGGACCGCCGGGCCAACGACCTGCTGCGGCCGCTGGGGATCACCACGAGCCACGCCGAGGCGTTGCAGCTTGTCGACCGGTACGGCCCGATGTCCCTGGGCGAGTTGGGGACGCTTCTGATCGCCGAAGGGGGTCACCCGGGCCGGCTCGTGGACCGTCTGGTCGCCTCAGGGGTCCTTGAGCGAGAGCCCGCCGGCGACGACCGCCGCCGAATCGAGATCACGTGCACCCCGCGCGGCAGCGAACTCGCCGACGCCGCACGCGAGCGCAAGGAGATCTTCCGCGCATGGTCGCGTGAGCGGCTCGGTGGGGTGGACCTGACCTCCACCACGAGTCTGCTGGAAACCTGCCTGATCGAAACCCCCTTGTCGGAGTCAGTACGGCAGCGCCGTTCGCGACCGATCGCCGGCGAAGCCCCGCAGCGGCCGAAAGACCGAGCCAGGCGCAACACCTTATCGAGCGGCGGTGTTCACCACCCCCACTTCCTCATATTCATTATGGTAATTTTCGCTGCGGCGAAAGCCCGTCCCACGGCGCGGAACCCCATGGCCGCGCCGTGGGGAGGCCTCTCGTTCGATACATGTCCGCTGCTTCCACTCGGTTCGACCCGGCGCCATGAGCCGTTCGCCCGCGACCGGGTGGCGGACGAGGTCGGCGAGGTCACGGTTGTGGGGCTCGTGCCCCAGGGCGGCTTCAAGTTCCCGGTAGCGGTGGGCTGTCGGTGACGCCGCAGATCCAGAGGGCATGTCCGGGCGCGGCCCAGACCGCTCGGACGGTCCGTCCGCTCCGAGCAGAGCCGTAGTCCGCCGATGGCCAGGTTCCGCCAGGAGGTCATCGCCCGCGCCGCGCCGCCGGTATGGACGGCGGAGGCTCCCTCGGCGAAGACCACGTCTCTCACGTGATGGCTGCACCGCGGAGCAGGCGCGGGCGCCCGCCGCCCTCTGTCTCGCCGACCGTGCTGGGGCTCAGCGTCTTCCCGGCCCGGACTGCGCCGACCTCGCCCTCGCCGGACCACCACCGCTGCCGGTGCGGGCCGGCTCCCACGAGACATTGCTCGACGACGCCGCCCGAACGGTGAGGCACGCGGGCGCCGACGATCTCGTCGTGGTGCGCCACCCAACCTAGCGTTCTGCATACCAGACAGCTATTCTGTTCAGTAGACGGATTGGCAGTGCTCTCCGCACGCGCCCCGAGTTTCGTGACGCACGACCCGGCGCAGCCCTGACGCTCCCGTCGGGGGCGTCAGGCGGCCATGCGGCCGCCGGTACAGAGAGGTGGGACATGAGCCAGGAGAGTGTCGAGCAGGCGATCGAGCGTGCGGGCAGCGCGGTGGAGTTGCTGCGCAACTCCCCGATCCGTCCGCACACGTTCCCGGTGCGGGCGGAGTTCACGAACTGGCGGACCGAACAGCGGGCGTGGCGGGACTCGGTGGCGCTGCTGGATCAGTCGCACCACATGACGGACCTGTACATCCAGGGCCCGGACGCACTGCGGCTGCTGTCCGATCTGGGCGTCAACAGCTTCGCCGACTTCGGCCCCGGCCGTGCCAAGCAGTACGTGGCCGTCAACCACGACGGACAGCTCATCGGCGACGCGGTCCTCTTCCACCTGGAGCAGGGCGTGTTCGACCTGGTCGGGCACCCGCCGGTGCTGGACTGGGTGCAGTACAACGTGGAGACCGGCGACTACGACGCCACCACGGAACGCGACGACAACTCCTACGACCGGGTCTCTGGCCCGCCGAAGGTCTACCGCTACGAACTTCAGGGCCCCAACGCGCTCGCACTACTGGAGAAGGTCACGGGCGCCCCGGTGCCCGAGACCCGCTTCTTCCACATGGCGACGTTCACCATCGCCGGACACCAGGTCCGCGGACTGCGTCACGGCATGGCCGGCCAGCCCGGTTTCGAACTCTTCGGCCCCTGGGAGGAAGGCGAAGCCGTCCGCGAGGCGATCCTCGCCGAGGGCGAGGCGTTCGACCTGGTCCAGGTCGGCGCGAAGGCCTACTCCACGGCCAACCTTGAGTCCGCCTGGGTTCCGGCGCCGATGCCGGCCGTCTTCTCCGGCGAGAAGACGAAGGGCTACCGCGAGTGGCTGAAGACCCCCGCGATGGGATCCCTGGGCGGCTCGATGGGCTCTCCGAACATCGAGGACTATTACCTCACCCCCTATGACATCGGCTACGGCTCCATCGTCAAGTTCGATCACGACTTCGTCGGCCGCGAGGCCCTGGCGAAGACCGCCCAGAACCCTCCCCGTACCAAGGTGACCCTGGTCTGGAACGAGGAGGACGTCGCCCGCGCGATCGGCTCCCTCTACCAGAGCGACGAACTCCCCGCGAAGTTCATCGAGTTCCCCAAGGCCCGCTACGCCCTCCACCAGAGCGACAAGGTCCTCCTCGACGGTGAACTCGTCGGCATCTCCATGGACGTCGGTTACATCGCCAACGAACGCGCCATGGTCTCCCTCGCCACCCTCGACCGTGCCCACAGCGAACCCGGCACCCAGGTCACCGTGGTGTGGGGAGAGAGCCCCAACTCGGCCAAGCCCGGCGTCGAAGCCCACCGCCAGACCGAGATCCGGGCCACCGTCGCCCCCGCCCCCTACGTGCAGTTCGCTCGCGAGACCTACCGCAACAAGTAGCACCCCGCGGACCGCGCCCGTCCGTCACCGCCGGCAAGCGAAACGCACACCGCGGTGTTTCACGGCAACGGCCTTGTGCCTGTGTCGCGGTGGCAGATCCCGCGCGCCGTCCGTCCCGGGGAAAGCGGCTCTCCCGCGTCCCCCGGTCCGGCGTCGATGCCGCCGACCTCATATGTGCAAGGAGCATGATGACCACAACCTCCCCACCCCCTGTCACGGAAGCCATGCTGCTGCGGGACTTCTCTCTGGAAATGACGGGGAAGGACACATCGAAGCTCGACGAGGCCCGAGGCGCCATTCCCCCCGGCACCCGGATCAACGTGACCTACCTGGGCAACGAGAACCTGCAGATGCGCCTCGACGCCGCGCGCGCCGTGAACGGCTTCGGCTTCGTCCCGGTCCCGCACATCTCCGCCCGCCGCCTGACCTCGCGGGACGAACTGGAGGTATTCCTCGCAGCTCTGCGCGAGCACGACGCCCAGGCACAGGTCTTCGCCGTCGGTGGCGACCCCGCCCAACCTCACGGCCCCTACGCCGACTCGCTGCAGATCATCCGGTCCGGACTGCTGCAGGAACACGGCGTCCGCGGCGTCGGCATCGGCGGCTACCCGGAAGGACACCCGCAGATCTCCCGCGAGACCCTGTGGTCCGCTCTCGCGGAAAAGGCGGACGCACTCGCCGCCGAGGGACTGAGCGGCGACATCATCACCCAGTTCGGATTCGACGCCAATGCGGTCCTGACCTGGATCGAAGAAGTACGGGGACGAGACATCGAGCTGCCGATACGCGTCGGGGTCCCCGGCCCCGCCGGGGTCAAGCGCCTGATGACCTACGCCACGCGCTTCGGCGTGGGCACCAGCGCCTCCATCGCACGCAAATACGGCCTGTCACTCACCAACCTGATGGGCACCACGGGCCCCGACCGGTTCCTCACCGCGCTCGCCGCCGGATACGACGCCGCCCGACACGGCGAGGTGAAGCTGCACTTCTACACCTTCGGCGGCCTGGACACGACCTCCCGCTGGATCGACGCCTTCCGGAAGGGGCTGAAGTGACCCTCGCCCTGCAGACCTCGACACCGGCCGCCTCCACCGGCACGCACGCCGCCCGTGCCTCGCTGATCGTGAAGGGCACCGACCGCGTGGGCATCGTGGCCGCGGTCGGCTCGCTCCTGAGCAACCACGGCGCCAACATCGTCTCGCTCGACCAGTACTCGGACCCTGACGACGGCGCCTACTTCCAGCGCACCGTGTTCGCCCTGGACGGGCTCCGGGCGGAGCTTCCCGGCCTCCGCGAAGAGCTCCACACGCAGCTGGTGAAGGACTTCGGCCTGGAGGTGACCCTGCGGGACATGTCGGTCCCCAAACGGATCGCGATCTTCGCCTCGAAGTCCGATCACTGCCTGCTCGACCTGCTGTGGCGCCATCGGCGCGGTGAGCTGCCGGTGAGCATCTCGATGGTGATATCGAACCATCCGGACACCGCGGAAGAGGTGCGGACCTTCGGCATTCCCTTCTTCCACGTGCCGTCCATGGGCCCCGACAAGTCCGCCGCGGAAGCCGAGCACCTCCGACTCCTCGCCGGGAACGTCGACTTCGTCGTCCTGGCCCGCTACATGCAGATCCTCAGCAGCGACTTCATCGAGGGCGTGGGCGTGCCGATCATCAACATCCACCACTCCTTCCTACCTGCCTTCATCGGCGCCGGCCCGCACGCCAAGGCCAAGGAACGCGGAGTGAAGCTCATCGGCGCCACCGCGCACTACGTCACCGAAGACCTCGACGAAGGCCCCATCATCGAGCAGGACGTCGCCCGCGTCACCCATGCCGACTCGGTCGCCGAACTCAGGCGTCGCGGTGCCGATGTCGAACGCGCCGTACTCTCCCGGGCCGTCCTGTGGCACGCCGACGACCGCGTCATCCGGCACCGCAACCACTGCGTTGTCTTTCCGTGAGCACCACCGCCAGGGACAGGACCTTGCGCATGACCACCCTGATCGACGGCAGAAAGTACGCCCACCAGATCCGCCACCGGGTAGCCGAAGAGGTGGCCGACCTGGCGCGCTCCCACGGACGAACTCCGGGGCTTGCCACCGCTCTGGTCGGCGACGACGCGGCCAGCGCGGTGTACGTGGCCAACAAACGTCGCGCGATCCGCGAAGCCGGCATGCGCGATGTCCACCACGCCCTGCCGCGGGACACGACGCAGGAGGAGATCGCTGCGGTGATCGACGCCCTCGGCCGCGACCCGGACGTCACCGGCATTCTGCTGCAGCTTCCGCTGCCCCCTGGCCTCGACGCCACGGCGCTCATCGACCGGATTCCGGCGTACAAGGATGTCGACGGCCTCACCACCCTGAACGTGGGCCTGCTGACCCGCGGAGCCGACGGCCTGCGGCCCTGCACCCCCGCGGGCGTCATGGAACTGCTCGACAGGGAGGGCGTCGTCCTGTCGGGCGCGCACGCCGTCGTCGTGGGTCACTCGGAACTCGTCGGCCGTCCCATGGCCCAGTTGCTGCTGCAGCGGGACGCGACCGTCACGGTCGCCCACAAGCACACACGCGACCTCCCCTCCGTGACGCGAACGGCCGACATCCTGGTGGTCGCCACCGGGGTGCCCGGTCTGATCGGACCCGAGCACGTCAAACCGGGTGCCGTCGTCGTCGACGTCGGCATCCACCGCACGCCGCGGGGACTGCTGGGCGACGTGCGCACCGGCCAACTGGACGGCCTGGCGGCCATGATCACACCCGTTCCGGGAGGCGTGGGGCCCATGACCATCGCCATGCTCCTGGTCAACACACTGCGTGCGGCTCAGAGATGACTCAGCGGCCGTAGCACCGTGGTGGCGCGCCTCGTCCTGGACGCCATAGCCCATGGCTGCCGTGCTCCCGGAGAATCGCGTGCCCCTTTCCGTCCCCACCGCGTTCCCGACGGCAGAAGCCGCACCGCTCCCCTCCTCTCCCGGCCACGGCTGGAGTCCGCCCATGCACCCGGTACAGAAGTCTGCTCGGTCCGACGCCAGATGCCTGGTCATGGGCATCCTCAACGTGACGCCGGACTCGTTCTCCGACGGTGGGAGCTACCTCGGCACCCACCAGGCCATCGAGCACGGCCTGGCCCTGGCCGCGGCGGGTGCCGACATCGTCGACGTCGGCGGGGAGTCCACCCGCCCCGGCGCCCTGCGGGTGCCACCGGACGAAGAGGAGAACCGGGTCCTGCCGGTGATCCGGGTCCTGGCCGCGGAGGGAATCCGGGTCAGCGTGGACACGACACGCGCGGACGTGGCCTGTGCCGCTGTTCAAGCGGGTGCCGCCATGGTCAACGACGTGAGCGGCGGACTGGCCGATCCGCATATGGCCGCCCTGGTCGCGGCCATGGCCGTGCCCTACATCCTGATGCACTGGCGTTCCCCCAGCGCGGACATGTACCGGCACGCCCACTATCAGGACGTGGTCATCGAAGTCCGGGACGAACTGCTTCGGCGGGTGGAGCGCCTCACGGACGCCGGTGCCGACGTGGACCGCATCGTGCTCGATCCCGGCCTCGGCTTCGCCAAGAGACCGGAGCACGACTGGGCCCTCCTCAGCCGACTCCCGGAACTGACAGGTCTGGGACTGCCGGTCCTCGTCGGGGCCTCGCGGAAGTCGTTCATCGGCACCGCTCTGGCCGACGCAAGAGGCGAGCCGGTGCCCCCGGCCGATCGTGACAGCGCCACAGCGGCTGTCTCCGCGCTGGCCGCGGCGTCCGGCGCATGGGCGGTGCGAGTCCACAACGTGCCGGCCAACCGGGACGCCGTACGGATGGCACAAGCCTGGACAGCACGGTCGTGAAGGCACCGATGGACGCGAGGCGATTCAGGAACGAAAAGCCTTGATCTCGTTGGTGATGTCGCGAACCGCCGTCCTGAGCCGAGCCGCCACACGGGTCTCCCCGTCCGAGTCCATCGCCGACTCCGGGCAGACCAGGCCGATTCCCGCGTACATGCCGGGCTCGGTCGATTCGAAGGCAACCCCCATGGAGAAGACACCGCTCTCGCTCTCGCTGCGGTTCACCCCGTATCCGGCCTCGCGTGCCTGCCGCATTTCCGCCAGGAGGGCGCTCACGGTGGAGATCGACTTGGGGGTCAGCGCCTGCGGTGGCGCGTCCCGGTACAGCTGACGGAGCTGTTCGTCGTCCATGCGGGAAAGCAGTGCCTTCCCGACGCCGGTCACATGGGCCGGCATCGTGTCACCGGTGCGCAGGGCCGCCCTGATCGTGCGCCGGCTCTCCACGCCGTCCACATAGAGGATGTCCCGTCCCCGGGGCAGAGCGAGGTGGGCGGTCATCTCGGTGGACTCCGCCAACTCGGTGAGCACCGGTCGGGCCAGCACACGGATGTCGAGGGACCGTACGGCCGACAGCCCGACGTCCACCATGGCGGGGCCCGGTCCGAAAGCGCGGGTGGCGGGCTCCTGGCGTACGAAGTCGTAGTACGTGAGCATCGCCATGAGGCGGTGGGCGCTGGAGCGTGCGATGCCCAGCTCGGCGGCCACGTCGGCGAGCGTCAGGGTGCCCCTGTCCCTGAGCAGCAGCAGAATGCGCAGAGTGTTCTCCACCGAGGCGATGGGGTAGGCCGGCGTGGCGCGGTCTGCGAGCGGTGACAACTCACCGAGACGGTCGGGCGGCGTATCCATGCGATCAGTTTCCCACGGCCGACTCGCCTCCGAGGCGACCACCGCGGGAGCCGACTGACCGGCGGGACGTGCCGCGTCGGCCATCCGTTGTCCCGGGGTCGCGCATGCCGTGCACGGACCCCCTGTCCACCCGCTCACTCAGCTCCGAGCAGGGGGCGTGCCGTGCGTGTGGAACGACTCGATGGTCTTCAGGCCCCAGGCCTGACCCTTCCTCCGTTCCTCCTCGGTCCAGGTGACCAGTGGCCAGTCGGGGGCCAGGACAAGGCGGGTGAGCGGGTTGCACAGCTCGATGCGGTTGCCGCCGGGCTCGTAGACGTACAGGAAGAACGTCTGCTGGATGGCGTGCTTGTGCGGTCCGGTCTCGATGAACACGCCGGTGTCGATGGCCAGGTCGGCGGCGCGCAGGATGTCCTCGCGCGTGTCGGTCGCGAAGGCGATGTGGTGCAGCCGGCCGGCCGAGCCGGTCCAGTCCTCTGTGTAGACGACGTCGTACGACTTGTCGGTGTAGGTCAGCCACTTGCCCGCGATCCGCCCGTTGTCGAGTCGGATCTGCTCGGTCGGCCGTGCACCGAGCACCTGGTCGTGCAAGTCGGCGTTGGCGGCGACGTCGGCGCCGAGGAAGTTGATGTGGTCCAGACGGCGCACGCCCACGCCCCTGTTGGGCTTGGCCTGGGGCTGGTCCTTCAGCGCGGGCCGGAGTTCTTCCGGCGCCTGGTAAAACTCACTCTCCCAGTAGAGGGCGAGCTCGTGGCCGTCGGGGTCGGTGGTCACGTAGAGCTTGCCGATGCCGGGCTCGTCCTCGGTCCAGTACCCCTGATGTCCCGCGGCCTCCAGCTCCTTCACCCGGCGCCGCAGCGCGTCCTCGCTGGAGGTGCGCAGGGCGGTGCGGCGCACGCCGGGCAGGTCGTCGCCGGTGAGGATGACGCTGTGATGCTCGTAGTCGTCCCACGTCCTCAGGTAGACGGAGCTGCCTCGGCGTTCGTTGACGGTCAGGCCCAGGTAGTCGGTGAAGAACACGAGACTGGCGTCGAGGTCCGGGGTGAGAAGCTCGACGTGGCCGAGGTGGGCGATGCCTCCCAGGGGCAGGTTCATACCGGTTCCTTGTGAAGAAGAGAAAGGAAAGGGACAGGGACAACCGCGAGCCGGCGACCGCCGGTTGGTGTGGTGGCCGAGCGGCCGAAGGATGCCGGGGCGCGGGGTGATGCGTTCATGGGGCGTTCGAGGCGATGGCCAGCAGACGTGCCGCCTTGAGCTCTGTCTCCTGCCACTCCCGTTCGGGATCGGATCCCCAGGTGATGCCTGCTCCTGTGCCGAAGTGCAGGGTTCCGGCGTGCCGGTCGATCCAGAACGTGCGGATGCCGACGGCCAGTTCGGCTGCCCCCGTGTCCGCGTCGACCCATCCGATGCCGCCGCAGTACGGGCCGCGCGCGGATGTCTCCAGTTCCTTTATGACGTCGAGCGCGCGGTGTTTCGGAGCACCGGTGACCGAGCCAGGGGGAAAGGTCGCATCGAGCACTTCGGGCCAGCCGACGTCGTCCCTGAGCTCACCCCGAACCGAGGAGACGAGGTGGACCAGGCCCGGGTGCTTCTCGACGGCGCACAGGTCCGGAACGGTGACGCTTCCCGGAGTACAGACACGGCTGAGGTCGTTGCGGACGAGGTCGACGATCATGACGTTCTCGGCGTGGTCCTTCTCCAACAGGTCCGCCTCCGTCCGGCCCGTCCCCTTGATCGGGCCGGAGGTGAGTGTTCTGCCCTGCCGGCGCAGGAACAGTTCCGGTGACGCCGCGACCACCTCCAGGCCCTGCTCCGGCAGGCGGATGGTGCTCGCGTACGGCGCCGGATTGCCGCGTGCCAGGAGGACGGCCAGGGCCTCGATGTCCACGTCCTGCGCGATCTGGGCCGACAGGACCCGGCACAGATTGACCTGGTAGACGTTCCCGGCGGAGATGTGTTCACGGATGCGCCGGACGCCGGTGAGGTAGGCGGACCGATCGAGCGATGTCCGCCAGTCGGCTCGAGCCGGACCATGCCATGGTGGCGTGTTGCCGGCTCCCTCGACCGCGGGGCGCACGTCCCGGAAGCGGGCGCACGTCAAGCTCCCCTCGAAGCTCGCTATCACGGCCCAGAATCCCTCCGAGTCCAGGGCTGCCGGATCACTCGTGATGTCCATGAGCCCCTTCGCGTGAACTCCGCCGAGCCGGGCCATGGCTCGAGACTCCTGCAAAGGGATCCCTTCCTTTCCGGCGGTGGCGGGTGACCGTCCCAGCCGTTGCCCCGCGCTGTATTCTGTATAGCAGAAATGGCGTCTATCAGACAGACACAATGGGACGGGTCACGGACGGGCATATCGCGTCCCTCCATCGTCTGTACTGCAGAAAGTATGTCTGCTATACAGAAGGCATGTCGGGGACGGTGTCGTCCAGCAAGGGCGTCACACACGTGGCCCGACCGCATAGCGGGGGCGGGCGCCCGCTAGGAGCCGATGACCGTGAAACGCGCCTTCTCGCCTGAAGCCAGGCGGTCTCCGCGAGGGGAGACGCCGTGACCAGAGCCCTGCCGACCGACCGGTCGCCGGAAACGCGGTGTGTGTGGGGCCTCCCGAACCGGCTCGGTGTCCCGTTACGGACATCGTCACCGTGACGCCTGGCGTGTTCTCCGACGTCGGACCTGCCCGGACGTCGGCGTCATCGAGCGGTACCCGGATCTGAGGTGCGGCCGTCCTCGGTCGGCTCCCGGGTGAAGAACGTGGCACCCCCGCCGCGACGACGACACGGCGGCGCGGATCCGCGCAAGCGGCTGCTGCGGCTCTACGTCCGTGTGCACACGTCGCACCCCTCCCGATGCCGTACGGGCCGCTGCGGCATGGGGGCGCGAAGACCGACAACCTTTCCACTGCTCAAAGTCATTGACGAGGAGTATTCACATGGCAGTCCCGACCCTGCAGGAAGCCATCGACCGAGCGGAATCCCCTGTCCGGCTGCTGTGGAAGGCGAACGCGCCGCGATGGTCGCCGCCGGTCGTGGAACCGGAGTACGCCGGATGGCGCGAGGAACAGACGGCCGCGTATGAAACCGTGGCGCTTTCCGATCTGTGCCACCACATATCGGACCTGTTCATCGAGGGACCGGACGCGCTCCGGCTCCTCTCGGATCACAGCGCGAACAGCTACCGCGACTTCGCCGTCGGCCAGGCAAAACAGAGCATCATGGTCACCGAGGAGGGATACACGGTCGGTGACAACATCCTCACCCGGGACGGTGCTGAGAAGTTCACAATGAGCGGCGTGCCCTCCTCACAGGCATGGATCAGGTATCACGCCGAGGCCGGTGGCTACGACGTGTCGTTCTCGCTCGACCCGGACTCACGAACGCGCGGGGGCGGAGATCCGGTGCTTTTCCGCTATCAGATCCAGGGGCCGCGCGCACTGGAACTGGTCGAGCAGGTATTCGGCGGCCCGCTGCCCAAGACGAAGTTCTTCCACTCGGCTCTGGTCACGCTGGGCGGCCGGACCTTCCGGGCGTTGCGGCACGGCATGACCGGGCAGCCCGGATACGAGTTCATCGGCGAGTGGAAGGACGGGGAGTTCATCAAGCAGGCCCTGCTCGAGGCCGGGGAGTCGTTCGGCCTGGTCCAGGTGGGCGCGTGGGCCTACTCGACGAACGCCCTGGAGAGCGGCTGGATCCCGATGCCGACTCCCGGCATCTACAGCGCACCGGGACTGCGCGCATACCGCGAATCGCTTCCCGCGCTGTCTTTCGACGGACTGAATCCGCTGCGGGGAAGCTTCTTCTCGGAGAACATCCAGGACTACTACACCACCCCCTACGAGTTGGGTTACGGCAGGCTGATCTCGTTCGACCACGATTTCCTGGGCCGCCAGGGCCTGGAACAATCCCGGCACGACGTGGCACGCGAGCGGGTCACCCTCGTCCTCGACGCGGACCAAGCGCGCCGCGTATGGGGTGCCGACAGTGGTGACCTGGAATTCATGGAGACACAGGCCCGCTTCCGGGTGGAGGCGGACGACAAGGTCATCGGGATGGCCTTCGACACCGGTACCCTCGCCCCCCGCGGAACGGTCCTGTCACTGGCGCTGGTCGACAAGAAGTACGCCACCCCTGGGACGGAGGTGACATTCGTGTGGGGCGAACACCCCGGCCCCGGGACCGACCCCGATGACGACAGGGGATTCGAGCGGATCAAGGCGACGGTGCAGGCCTCGCCCTACAACGAGTACGTCCGCACGCGATACCGCGCGAACGACTGAGCCAAGGAAGGCGACTGCTATGCAGGGTATGCGCGGTGTCCAGGGAATCCTGGGGGTCCCGGCACCGATCAACGAACCGATGTTCAGCCTGGAGGAGCGCGACCGGCGCTGGGAACGGCTGCGGCAGTTGATGAGCGAGGCCTCTGTCGAGGTGCTGATCGTCCTGCCGCAGTGGATCACGTCGGACTCGCTCTACATCGCCGACACCGTCGGTGTGACGATCTTTCCCGTCGATGGTGATCCGATCCTGATTCTCGGTGGTGAGCACAGCAACTACGCCGTCGAGCGGCCGCACTGGATCGAAGACCGGATGAGCGCGACCCCGTTCGGTTCGACCGCGCCCGAGTACGGTGCGGTGACGGCGGCTGTGCTGCGCCAACGGGGCCTCGTCGGCCGGCCCACCGCGATCGCCGGGCTGCGCGGCGACGAGTTCTCCTCCGTGCGGCAACCCGAGGGGTACGCCGGGTACACCTCGGTGGCGCGTATCGCGGAAGCGGTCGGCGCCGAACACGTCGTCGACGGCACCGGCATCCTCGGACGGGCCCGGTACGTCAAGGGCCCCGAGGAGATCTCCCGGCTCGCCGCGAGCGTCCGTGCCGGCGAGGCGTCGCTCGAGGCGATGGCGGCGACGGCACGGGTGCGCGTGGCACAGGCCGAGGTGTACGGGCAGATGCTGCTGGCCCAGGTACGGGCCGGCGCGGACGTGCTGCACGTGGCCTGGGCACCGGGACCATGGGGTGAGGGACGGCACCGGTACGTGACGACCCCGCCCGGAGTCCTGGACCGCGGGACCTTCGTCTCCACGGAGTTGATGCCCGAGATCCGTGGTTACCAGGCCCAGGTCGCGCAGCCCATGGTCATCGGACGGCCGGGCGCCCGGGCTCGGGAGATCTTCGACCGCAACGCGGCCGCCTTCGACACGGCGTTGAAAGCGATGGTGCCCGGGCAGCGATGGGGCGATGTCTTCGCCGCCGTGGAGTCGGTCGCGGGGGGCGCCGACGGCCATATGCTCGCCCTGCTGCACGGCCGCGGGCTCGGCAACGACGGGCCGTTGGTTATCCCCCAGCGCGACGCCTCCCACATCGCGGAGCAGCCGATCACCGCGCACACCACCTTCATCCTGAAGCCGTTCCTGGAGGTACCGGAAGCGCCCGTGCCTTCCGCCCGTACGCACGACGTCACGTGGGGCGACACCGTCGTCGTGACCGAAACGGGCGCCGAACGGCTGGGCACTCGTCCACGTGAGCTGACCGTCATCGACCCGCAATGAGACGGCTGGTCGTCTGGGGACACTGCGCCGATCAGGCCGCCGGAACCGCGACCCACGGCACCGGTGGCGTCGCCTGGATCTCGGAGCGGGGTCCGCGAAGGACGCCGACCCCATCTGGCGGTTGCCCGCGCGACTCGACGCGTTGCACACCTCGGTCGCCCGATTCGCCTTGGGCAGCGCGCGAATCGTTCCCCGCACGGCTACTCGGAGAGAAACATCCCGCCCCATGACCTCGACGATGCCACTGCGGCCATGTCCCCTCTCGTGGCCGCGGCCTGGACGCGTGGTGGATCCGAAGCCTGCTGCTCGGCCCGTCCTGTCGGCATCCGCCGACGCGACCGGTGGCCGTACCGCGGACAAGCACGACGCGATCCGGGCAGCGGGGGCCGATGTCGTGCTCGACCACCGGGATCCGGACGCGGTCGAACGGATCCGCGGGATCTGCGGGACCGCATGGGAGCCGACGTCGCGCTGGACGCCTATGGGTCGGAGGAACTCGTTCAGTTCGCCATCCGCGCCGCCGACCTCGGCGGCAGGATCGTGCTCGCGGCGACCCCCGCGACCAACGCTCTGGTCGACACGATCGCGATTCCCGTCGGTCTCGTCTTCGCCAAGCATCTGTCCGTTCTGGGCGCGCGGGGCTACACCCGTGGTGAGCAGCGGCAGGTCCTCGACCTCGCGGTGCGGGGCAAGGGCTCGAAGCCGATCGCGAAGACGTTCCCGTTCGACCAGATCGCTGCGGCCCACGAAACCCAGGCGGCGGCAAGGCACGTTGGCAAGATCGTGGTGACCGTCTGATTCGGCCCTGGCCGCGCACCGGCCGGCCCCGGTCCGGAAGTCTTGAGCCGGGATCCCGTGTGGGACGTGTCAATCCCCTTGGAGCGTGGAGGCGATCTACGCGGTCAGTCCTTTGGTGAGGGTGGCCCTGTACTCGCGTTCGTAGTCGATCGGGCTCTTGAACCCGCACACGCTGTGTAGCCGCCTGGTGTGGTAGAAGTCGGTCCAGGTGGCGATCCTGATGCGGGCCTCGGTGCGGGTGCGCAAGGTGTGCCGGTGGACGTACCCGACCTTGAGCACGCTGTTGAACGCCTCGCTCACGGCGTTGTCGAAGCAAGATCCGACTCTACCCATGGACTGCACGCAGTACCACGACTCCGACACCCCCAGGGCCCGGCAGGCGACGCGGTGCGGAATCTTCTGTTCGGCCTGTAGCTGCTGATCACCCTGACCGCCATGGCCGGGTCCGCCTCGTACTGCGTGGTCTGGAATCGCTGCCGGTCACGGTCAGCACCGACTGAGCGGGCCGGCCGGGCGGCGCCGGGACGAGCCCCGTCCACGGAGAGCGGCGCGCCCGGTACCGCGTGCCGCTCGTGCGCGTTGGGCTCACCTGGACGCCGGGGTGAGGGTCCGGGCGAGCTCCCACAGATCGGGCAGGGAGGCGGTGATACGCCGGGACGTCTCCGGAGGCAGCTGACCGAGGGCCTCGGTGATCGCGTTGTGGAGGCTGTCGTCGACCTCGCCGCCCATGGTGCGCATCTTGTCGGTCGGATGGAGCTCGACGTAGCGCTTGTCGTGGGTGCTGGTACGGCGCTCCAGGAACCCGTCACGGACGAGTTGCGTGACGATGGTGCTGACGTTGTTGGGCTGCATGCCCAGCGCCACGGCCGCCTCACGGACGCCGATGCCCGGTCGGCTTTCGACCAGCCGCAGTACCTCCACGTGGGCGAGCGGACGCCTGCGGGACTCACCGCCCGGGGTCGACTGGCGCTGGTACAGGACTCGGTGCAGGGTCCAGATGACCCGGACCAGCTGCACCGAGGACTCTCGGGTGACGGACTCGCTCATCCCCGCAGAGTACATCTAGTTGTAGAGCCTTTGATCGGGGGTGATCAGGCCACGCACACTCCGGGCACCGCTTCCCCGCGCATCACGACCGGGAACGCCAGCGACCCGTCCGGGTAGAGCGGCAGCGTGTTCTGGAACTCCTCGCTCATGAACGCGTTTCTCAGCGAGGTGAGGGTCTCCCAGACGGCCACGTTCGTCAGGGCGCGACCGTCGCCGGCACCTCGGTACAACTGCGCGGAGACGAAGCCGGGCTGCGCTTTCATGATCATGGAGTCCTGGCGCCAGACGTCGATGACCTTGTCGATCTGGCCTTCGGGGACGACGAAGGTGTTGACGAGGGTGATGGGCCGTCCGTCGTCCGGGCCTTGCAGCTGTGCCAGGAACGGGGTCGAGGGATCGATGTCCCTGAGCTCTATCACATGAACTCCTCGGGTCAGGCCGGTTGTAGCTGTTGGCGGGCGGAGACGTGGTCCGAAGGCCGGTTGACCGACTCGACGGCCACCAGGGTCGCGCCCCGGAAACACCGCACGGCGAAACTCCCTTCGGCCGGGTCGCCCTGCACAACGGCGCGGTCATGGCCGGTGGAGTCGCCGGCGATCTGGAGTTTGAGATCCTGTTGGTCGCTCCAGAACGACGGGATCCTTCGGTAGTTCTGCGGTCGCCCGGTCGTCAGCTCCTCGGCGACGGTGTGCGCTTGGCCGACCGCGTTCTCCACGCACTCGTACCGGACCGTCCGGCCACCGCTGGGGTAGCGGGCACAGTCACCGATCGCGTGGACGTGCGGATCGGAGGTCCGCAGGCCCGCGTCCACCATCACACCGTTGTCGACGCTCAGCCCGGAGCGTTCGGCGAGTTCCGTGTTGGCGCGCGCCCCCACGCCGACCACGACGAGATCGGCGTCGAGTACGGAGCCCTCCTGCAGCCGAACCCCTCGCACGCGGCCCGTTCCGTCGCCGACCAGCCCCGCGACCGGTGACCCCAGGAGAACCCGGCATCCCCACGACAGATGTGTGGCGTGGAAGAACGCGGACGTCGCCGAGGACACCGCCCTTCCCAGAAGGCGGTCGGTGCTCTCCACCACGGTGACGTCCTTGTCCTGGCCGCGTGCGTGGGCGGCGAGTTCCAGGCCGATGAACCCACCGCCGACGATCACCAGGTGGTGTGCGACGGCAAGGCGTTCACGCAGGGTGTCGGCGTCGGCACGGGAGTGCAGCCGGAACACGCCGTCGAGTTCGGCGCCGGGCAGCGCGGCGGTCCTCGGTGTCGATCCCGTGGCCAGGACCAGACGGTCGTAGCGCAGTGACTGCCCGGAAGAGAGGATCAGGGCCTTGGCCTCGCGGTCGATCCACTCGGCGGGATCGCCGCGCCGCAGGTCGATGCGTCTGCGTTCGTAGAAGTCCGCCGGCCGGAAGGCGAGGCGCTGGCCGCCGATGCTGCCGGCCAGGTACCCCTTGGACAGCGGTGGCCGCTGGTAGGGCAGGTCGTCCTCGGCCGTCACGAGCGTCACGGCTCCGGCGTAGCCCTTCTGGCGCAGGGATGCCGCGGCGGTGAAGCCGGCGTGCCCCGCGCCGACGATGACGACTCCCGGCTGATCCATCAGTACTGCTCCGACGGGAGATGCACCGTGAGGTCCCCGAGTTCCGGGGTGGTCTTGAGCTGGCACGAGAGTCTGCTGCACGGCGTGCGCGGGGCCGCCGTCGCCTCCAGCATCGCGTCCTCCGCAGCGCTGGGCGGCGGCAGCCGGTCCAGGTCGGCCTCGTCGACGTACACATGGCAGGTGGCGCAGGCGAGGCAGCCGCCGCACTCCGCGACGATCTCGTCGATGCCGTTGTCGACGGCCGTCGCCATCACGCTGTGGCCGGGTTCGGCGTTCACGATCTCCCGCTCACCGCCGGGCCGCACGAAGGTTATCTTGGTCATTTTCCGTCCGCCGTCCTGTTCTGCCGGGCGTTGGGGTTCTCGGGTGTGAACCTGACGGGGAACTCCAGGATTCTGTGGAGGTTGCCGCCGATGAGGCCGCTGAACCGCACCTCGCCGTCGGTCTCGATGTCCGGCAGCCGGGTGAGGAGCTGGGTGGCGACGGCGGTCATTTCCGCGCGGGCCAGGTGGCGCCCGATGCACAGGTGTCCGCCGAACCCGAAGGCGACATGCGGGTTGGGGCGTCGGGCGAGGTCGAACCGGTCGGGGTCCGCGAACCTCCGCTCGTCGCGGTTGGCCGAGACGTAGTTGAGCAGGATCCGGCTGCCCGCCGGGACGGGGCACCCCTCGATCTCGGTGTCCTGCAGGACGGTGCGCGCGAAATGGGCCAGCGGCGTCGACAGCCGCAGGCTCTCCTCGATCACCTTGGGGAGGACCCCGGGGTCGTTCGCGAGTGCCTCCCGGACTCCGTTCTCGGTGATGATGTGGTGCAGGAGAGCGGAGATGGCCGCCGTGGTCGAGTGATGGCCGCCGATGAAGAAGGACATCAGGATTCCGCCGACCTCGCCGTCGGTCAGCGGCCGGTCTCCCAGGGCCCCTGAGGCGAGCTGGGTGAGGTAGTCGTCCCGGGGGTTTCGGCGCCGGTCTTCGAGTTGGGCCGCGGTGAACGCGAAGAACTCCTTCGCGGCCTGGGGCATCCGGTCGGTGTTCACGGCGGCGACCATCTCCGACCCCAGTTCCCGCATGCGCGGGGCCGCTTCGGCGGACAGCCCCACCATGCGGGAGATGACCAGGGCGGGGACGGTCTCGGCGAGAGCCGCCGTGAGGTCGGCCCTGCCGTCTCGCGCGAAGCCGTCGATCTGTGCGCGCACGATCTCGTCGATCACCGGCTGCAGCTCGCGCACCTTGGCCGGTGTCATCGGTGCGAGCATGATGGTGCGCCACGCGTCGTGTTCCGGACCCTCGAATTCCAGCGGCACGATCTTGGGCAGGTCCTGGGTGGGGAGGATGACCCCTTCCGCCGTGCTGAAGTGCTCCGCGTCGCCGGTCACCGTCCGCACGGCCTGGTAACCGGTCGTGGCGTAGAACCCGTCGTGGGCGGAACTGTGCACCACCGGACACCGCTCACGCAGGCCGGCGTAGGTGGCGAGAACCTCGTCGTGGCTGACGCTCAGGTGGGGGGCGTGGTGGTCGAAGTCGGTCTCGGGCGGGGTCGCCGTCGCTTCCGTACTGCTCATCTCAGGTCCTCCTCGGGTCAATGGCTAGTTGCTGTGCGAGCCGGTCATGAGCGCGGCGAGGTCGTCGGGCCTGATGAAGGAGGGCGGCGGGGGCGGGCCCCGGTGGAACAGTCCCTTTGCGCCTTCGAAGACATCCGGATTCCACAGCTGGTCGTCGACGATGCAGTCCAGGTCGGAGTAGTACTCGGAGAAGTGCCGGCCGGGTCCTTCAGGTACCAGAAGAAGTCGGAGCCGGCGTGCTGGCGGCCGAGGCCCCGGACGTGCCGTTCGGGGTGGTCGTCCAGCATGGCCTTGGCACCGCGCCCGACCTCGTCGACGTCGTCGACCTGCCAGGAGGTGTGGTGCAGGAAGACGACCGGCGCGGCGAAGCGGCCAGTGCCACGGTGACCTCGGAGGGCCGCAGGGACGTCCTTCCGCCGTGGCGGTCAGATCGTGACCGGTGCGCAGACGCCCGCCATGAGGTCACGGAATTCCTGCTCGCCAAGGACAGGGAACCATGGCATCTCCGATCATCATGATGATTATGGTGATGTTGCATCCCTGTTTCGCCGGCCGTCAAGAGGCGGGAAGGTAATCGCCATAATGATTAGAAGGTGCTTGGTCGAACGGTGGCGGGCTGGTGGCGACGCCGCGTGAGGGGGCCTGGGGCGGCCCCGGAGGCAGAGCTGGCGCGGCCGCTGCCGGCCGCACGGGGAACTGGTCGACGCCCTTGAGTGACGGGGCGAGGAGGCTGTCGCGCGACTCCTCGTGGATCACGACACGACGGGTTCGTGAGCTTGGAGTGATCGCGAGAGTTCTGCCGTGGCTCATGGGCACCTCGATGTGCACGTCTTGAGCAAGGGTGCTTGGTGGCTGTCCACCGACGGTCGTTCCCAGTTCGGGAACCGGTGGATGCCGGATGCGGCCTCAGCGCCGGCACCGACCAGCCGCCTGTTGCGGCACCGTCCGGAGGCGGCCAACTATTAACTCTACCCATAGAGGTATAGGCTTAGATTCACACCCGTAACCCCCTCGTCATCCAGAGCATCACCTTCTATGCTGGCCGTCAAATAGGACACTGGTCCTTATATTCAGGACACGAGGAGGGGTTGTGGGTTCACCCTCGATGCGAACCGGCCGCCCGGCGGAGCCAAAGATCGAGCGCTCACTCGAGCTGCACCTGCGGGGTGACTGGGGTACCGCCAATCTGCACCGGGTGTGCGGCTGGATCTCGCAGGAACTGGGGGACAGGTGCGGCCCGCACACGCGGATCGCCACCTGGCGGGGCCGGGGGTTCAGCGACTCCGTACGGGCGGTGGGCCGGGGTGAGGTACAGGTGGCACTCACCACGCCCACCGCCTTCACGGTCGCCGCACTGGAGGGGGCCGGTGTCTACACGAACGAGTCCTACCCGGACCTGCGCGCCCTGGGTGTCGTACCGCAACGCGACCGCCTGGTGGTGGGCGTGCACAAGGATCTCGGGGTGACGACCTTCGCCGAACTGCGCGAGCGCAAGCCCGTTCTGCGACTTGCCACGTCGGTGCACGACGGCGTCAACCATGTAGGGCTGGCGGCGCACCACGTGCTGACCCGCTCGGGCGTCGACGTCACCGGATGGGGCGGCGAACTACTCCAGGACGAGCGGCCGTACGAATCCCTGGACCACGTGAAAGAGGGCCGGGCGAACGCCATCGTGCACGAGGCGGTGATGCTCCCGGCCTGGCAGGAGATCGGCCGGCACCTGAACTTCCTTGAAGTCGAGAAAGACGTCCTCGACAGCCTCTACGACGACTTCGGCTGGCCGGCGGCCACGGTCGAGGACGGCTACTTCCCCGACCGCACCGCATTCACGACACTCGACTTCTCCGACTTCCTGGTCCTCACCCGCGCCGACCTCCCGGACGACGTGGCCTATGCCATCGCCTGGGTGCTGGGGGAGACACGGCAGATCCTGGAGAGGCAGTATCACCACCTGGCCCCCGAACGCAGCCCGGTCACCTACCCGCTCGACCCCGTGACCATGGGCAAGACCTCCGTTCCCCTGCACCCGGGGGCCGCCCAGTACTACAACGCCCTCACCGCGTCATGACGCCCGGCGACACCTCCGCGCTCGCGATCCAGGCCTCCCACGCCCTGGCCTCGGCCGGACAGGGCGACATGGTCTGGGGACATGTCGCGGTGCGCGATCCGCAGGGCCGCGGTATCTGGATCAAGGCACCGGGCTGGGGACTCGAAGAGGTCGACGGGGACCGCCTGCAGCTTGTGTCATGGGACGCCGAAGTCCTGCTAGGGAAGGGGACTCCGCACAAGGAGTGCCACATCCACCTGGAGATCCTGAAGGCGTCACCGGACCTCACCTGCACGGTGCACACCCACGCGGTGTCCGCGGTCGCGTTCGCGGCACTCGGGACCGCCCTCCGTCCGATCTCCCACGACGGATCCCTGTTCGAGGGCGAGGACGTACCGCGCTTCCAGGCCACCGGCAGCCTCGTCAGCACCCCGGAACTGGGCAAGGCGCTCGCCGCGGACCTGGGCGGGGCCCCGGCCGCCCTCATGCCCAAGCACGGCCTGGTGGCCGCCGGCCGCACCGTGCCGGCCGCCGTCATGCACGCCGTACTGCTCGAGCGGGCGTGTGCCGTCCAGCTCACCGCGGCGGCGGCCGGCGAGGTCCGTGTGTGGTCCGGCGACGCCGAGGCCTCGGCCAAGCACGCCGAATGCTGGGCCGACAGTCAGCTGGAAGCCGGATACCGCTACCTCGTGCGGCGGGCGGCGACACTCGCCGCCGCCCGCCCCCTCACGCCATCAGCCATCGAGCCCACACTCCAGTGAAGGACCCAGCACCATGAGCGACCAGCACGACACCCTCGCCACACCGACCGGGTGGATCATCGTCCCCACCGCCGACGGACCGATGCGCGTGTATCGGGCACGGCCCGACCGGCCCGCGGACCGCGCGGTGATCGTCCTGCAGGAGGCGTTCGGGGTCAATGACCATATCCAGGACATCGCCCGCCGCTACGCCGCTCGCGGCTTCCTCGCCCTCGCCCCGGACCTGTTCCATCGCAACGGGGCGGGCACTCTCGCCTACGAGCAGCACGCCGAGGCCATGCCGCTGATCGGTGCCATCGGACCGGACGCGATCGTCACCGACGTCGAGGCGGTCCTCACCCACCTCGCGGAGCGGGAGGGCGTTCCCGCCTCCCGCACGGCGGTCAACGGGTTCTGCTTCGGCGGCCGGGCCGCGTTCACCGCGGCCACCGGTATCAGCGGTCTCGGCGCCGTCGTCGTCTTCTACGGCCCCGGCATCGCCGCCGGCCCGCACGCGGTCGTGGACCGGGCCAAGAACATCGACGCACCCCTGCAGCTGCATGTCGGCTCCCAGGACCCCACCATCCCCGCCGAGCAGGTCGCGGCCATCGAGGGAGCCCTCACCGCCGCGGAGGCCGACTTCGAAAGCCATGTCTATGACGGCGCCGGCCATGCCTTCGCCTGCGACGCCCGCCCGCACATGTACGTCGAGGACAGCGCCGCCACCGCCTGGCGGCGCACCCACGCCTTCCTCGACAAGCACCTGCCCCAGGCCGCCTGATTTCCATCACCCCGACGAAACAAGGAAGTTTCATGGGTACCGTCACCGAAGTCGTCGCCGTCGTCTGCTCCGACGAGCCCTCACGCACCATCGAGCGCGACGAGCACCTTCTGCTCTCTCCCCCGCGCCCCAGCCGCGTGCCGATGAAGCTGTGGAGGGACCGCGAGCCGCTGAGCGTCGTGCACTTCCCGCAGGAGTACGAGGCGCTTCCGTTCGCTCCGCCGCGCGGCGTCTACGAGAGCGCCCAACTGCGCGTCGAGTGGCAGACGATGGAGGGCCGTCAGCCCTTCTACCACCGCAACTGCGACGTCGAGGAGATCTCCTACCAGATCGACGGCGAGCGCACCCTGATGACCGAGCTCGGAGTGGTCGAGCACCGGCCTGGCGAGTTCTCCCGACTGCCCCGTGGTGTCGCCCACGACAACTGGGGGCGCCGCGAGAGTCACCTGCTCTTTTACACGCCGGCCCCGGTCACGGAGGAGCGTGCCGCCGCCCGGCAGTCGCAGGCGGTCATCCCGCCGTTCCCGGGATGGGAGCCCGGGGCGATCAACGAGGCGGTCACCCAGTGCATGGGCTCCGTCGGACACGACATCACCGTCGCGCCCATCGACGAGCTGCGGCTGCTGGAGCAGGTGCACGCGGAGAAGGAACGCCTCCAGGTCCTCACCGGCTCGGACGAACCCGGCACGACCTGGCTGTACCGTTCCGCGGGCTTCCGCCTCGGCACGGTCCGGATTCGGCCCGCGGGCGTCCGGACGTACCGCCGCACCCTGGACGCCGACGAGGTCCAGTACCAGATCAGCGGCCGCCGCACCCTGATCAGCCAGCGCGGCATCGTCGACCTCGGGCCCGGCGACTTCGTCCGCATCCCCCTCGGCATAGCCCACACGAGCGTGTGCGGCGAGGAGAGCGAGCACATCGCCCTGTTCTCGGACCGGGAGCTCCCGCAGATCGCCGAAACGACCAGGACCGCCGAGCCGTACACCCCCGAACGCCTGACCGCCCTGAACGTCTGAAACGGCAGAGGAGCCGCACATCATGACCACCATGCTCGCCGCACGGGCCCGGAAGGGCTCCGACGCACTGCACCTGGACAAGATCGACATCCCCGAGCCCGGCCCCCAGGACGTCCTGATCAAGGTAGCCTCCGCGGGGCTTGCCCCCGGCATGATGACCCTGCTGGCCATGGGCGCCTTCAAGCATCTGCCGACCACCCTCGGGCACGAGGCCGCCGGAACCATCGCCGCCGTCGGCAGCGAGGTGGAGGGCATCGAGATCGGCGCCCGGGTGCGGGTGCATCCCAACCTCAACTGCCGCGCCTGCCGCTACTGCCGCTCGAACCGGGACATGATGTGCGCGCAGCAGGCGGTGATCGGCCACGCTGGGTTCGGTGACGTCCCCATGCCGCTGTACGAGCGCTATCACGACGGCGGTCTGGCGGAGTACGTCCGGGTGCCGCACTGGCTCGTCGATCCGCTGCCGGACAGCGTGTCCTTCGACGTCGGCGCCAAGGTCTACGACATCGCCAACGCCGTACGCGCTCTGAAGAGCGCCGATCTGCCCCTGGGCGCCACCCTGGTGGTCACCGCCGCCACCGGCACGATGGGCACCTCCACCATCAAACTCGCCCGGCACTACGGAGTGGCGCGTCTGATTCTCGTCGGGCGCAGCGCCGAACGGCTGGAGGCCATCCGGCATCTGGCGGGCGACGTCGCCACCGAAGTCGTAGCGCTGGAGACCCTGCCCGAGAACTGGCACTCCGCGCAGGGTCTCACCCGCGCCCTGCGCGCGCTCGTCCCGCAGGGAGCGGACGCGGTCCTCGACTACGTCCCGGAGGGGCCGGCCACCTCCCAGGCCATGGCCTCGCTCACCACCGGCGGAACCCTGGTGCACATGGGCGCCAACCCCAGCCCGCTGACGCTCCCCCCGATCGCCGTCATGGTCAACTGCTGGCGCTTCGTCGGCACTCGTTCCTGCACCCGTACCGACGCACAGGAAGTTCTCTCTCTGCTCGCCGAGAAGGCGCTCGACGTGGACGAACTCATCACCCATCGTTACCCGCTCACGGAGGCGAAGGAGGCCGTCGAGGCCATGCAGAGCCGAACCGAGCCGATCTGGATGGCGGTCGTCAACCCGTAGACCGCCCACGGCAGCCCGTACTCGTCGTGGGCGGCGGTCAGGTCGGCCTCATCATGGCCCACCTGCTCACCTCCCACGGCGTAGCCGTCTTTCAGTCGAGCGCAGCGCCTCTGCGGATCCGTCCGATCCCTGATGTCCGCGTACAGGAGGTCATGGCCGGCCCGCCGAGACAGCGGCCGTTCTCAAGCCGCCTGGGGCGGAGTCCCGCCACGCCCGATTCTCGTGGCGGGGCGCGCCGGGGACCACCGCCCCGGCCATCCCACGATCACGCGATTTTCTGCGAGTTCCACCTTGCCATCGCCCACATCTAGTTTCACAATAGGGGTCAGTGTTCCGTATCATGCGACAGTATCTCAAGGAGGAGATGTTGTGAGCGAGCTTGTCTCCGAGCAGGACGGCCTTCAGGACACTCGGCGAATCCCTCCGCCGGACCCCGACCGCGAACCGATGAAGGCCAACGTCTACGAGCGGATGGCCAAGGCGGCCTCGCAGCTGACGCCCCTTTTCCCGTACGACCACGCCGGGGCGATCGTGCCCTGCGGGAACGTGCTCATCGGCGGCCCCGAAAAGGCCTACGGGCACTTCTTCCACTGGAACACGGTGAACGAGGTGGCCGTCACCTACGGCTCCAACGAGGCGATGCTCGCCACCGGGCAGATCATGGCGACCCAGAATCTGCACGGAGTGAACTCCTTCCTTCGGGACGAGAAGAACCCCGAGGCGTACGCGGTCATCGTCGTCACCCAGCACCAGTCGGAGGAGGGCGACCAGACCGAGGCGCTGATCGCCCGTTGCAAGAACTGCAAGGCGGAGATCGTCCGCTACGACTACGACGCGACGCCGTTCCCGCTGCCCGGATACGACGTGGCCCGCCACGGTGAACACGACGCCCCGATACGCCAGTTCTCCACGACGCTGGGCTCCATGGAGTTCGTCAGCCGGCGCAACTCCGACGAGGGACGCACCTGTCAGGCGTGCGGGCATGTCAACGACGTGTTCCCGTCGGACATCTGGGGCTGGGCACGCACGGTGGTCCAGACCGACGCCACGACCAAGGCCCACCGCGCCATGCGCGAGGCAGCCGCCCCGCAGGACGAGCAGGAGAAGTGATGAACCGCCGCCGCATGCTGCACTCCCTCAAGGTCGCCGCCGAGCTGGGGAACTACGAGGACGCCGCCGTCCTGCCCGCCGACACCGACCCGCAGCTCTATCTGTCACGTAACTGGCTGCCGCAGCCCTTCCACCTGATCTGCGAGAAGGACACCGTGATCAGCCAGCTGTCCGGCGCCGCCCAGGTGCACCTCAAGGACAGTTCCGTGAACCGGTTCCGGATGGACATCGGAGATCACATCTACGTTCCCGCCGGCACCCCGCACCAGATCGTGCCGCTTCAGGAAGGCGTCGCGATCCGCTACATGGCGCTCGACGCCGGCCGCCAGGGGGCCGCGTGGTACTGCCCGGGATGCCAGACCGAGCTCTGTCGCTACGAGTGGGAGCACGACAACGACACCCCGGTCGTCCAGAAGTACGCAGCGGCCTGCGCCCGCTTCACCACCGATCTGTCCGCCCGTACCTGTGCGAAGTGCGCGGCGGTCCACCCGGAAATCAACCTGGCGTCGTACGGCTGGCAGGCCCCCGTTCCCGTCGCCTGAGGGCCGCCCCCCGGGCGAGGACGACACACCGCGGGGCAGGAAGCGGCAGTTGACAGCCGGTCGGTCTTGGCAACCGGCATCGTCGATGCCGCATCCGGCCTCCCCGCCGCCGGACACCTTAGGAGAGACATGGCTACTCGGCGCTTTCACGCGCCTGCCGATCCCGCTCTGAGCAACCTGTACGCAGACCTTGCGGAGAGAAACCTCCAGCCGCTGTGGGAGTTGACCGGGCTGCTCACCCCCACGCCGAAAGCCTGGGCGACACCGTATCGCTGGCGCGGCAAGGAGTTGCGGGAACTGGGCGCGCGGGCCGGAGACCTCGTCCCCGTGGACCGCGGTGGTGATCGGCGGGTGCTGTCGTTGGCCAATCCCAGCCTGGGCGGCGCCCCGTACGCGACCCCCACACTGTGGGGGGCGGTGCAGTACCTCGGCCCCGCGGAGACGGCGCCCGCCCACCGCCACACCCCCGCCGCCCTGCGCTTCGTGCTGGAGGGCGAGGGCGTGTGGACTCTGGTGAACGGCGATTTGCTGCACATGGCGGCGGGAGACCTGATCCTCACCCCCAGTTGGACCTGGCACGAACACCACAACCCAGGCACCACCCCCATGACCTGGTTCGATGCACTCGACCTGCCCCTGGTCGAGGCGCTGGGGGCCGTGTTCTTCGAACGTGGCCACGAACCCGGCGCTGCACGCGTCACCGCTCCCCGGTCCGCCTCCGAGAGCCGCTACGGCGGCGGACCGGGACTCCTTCCCTGCGACGGGCCTTCCCTGCCGGCCGCCCACTCCCCTCTCCTGCGCTACCCCTGGGCCGCCACCGACCGCGCGCTGAGCAGCCGTCTCGCCGACGAGGGCGCCGGTGCCCGCCACGCGCACGTCCGCTTCGCCGATCCGACGAACGGCCGCGACGTGATGCCCACGATGCGGTGCGAGATGCACCGATACCTGCCTGGCCACACCGCTCCCGCCCTGCGACGCACCGGTTCCTCGCTCCTCGCCGCCTTCCGTGGCACCGGCGCCGTCGTCCTGGACGGGATTTCCTACGACGTCGCCCCGGGTGACCTGATCGCCGTCCCCTCCTGGACGTCCGTGGCGTACATCGCGGACGAACCGCTCGATCTGTTCACCGTCAGTGACGCCCCGGTGCTGGAAGCCCTGGCTCTCTACCGGGAGGAAGCGGCTGCCGATCCTCCCGAAACCTCTGTGACCGCCTGACCATGCCCCCTGGAGAGCCCTCATGCGCATCGCCCGCTTCGACGACGACCGCCTCGGTCTCGTGCGAGACGGTCGTGTCCTGAACATCACCGATCAGCTCACCTCCGCCCTCTCCCCCGGCCCGTACAGCCTTGTCCGGCGCCTGATCACAGAGTTCACCGTGGTACGGCCGATCCTGGAGGAACTGGCTGCCGGATCCGAGGCGTCGGCAGGGCTGCCGCTGGACGAGGTGCGGCTGCGTGCCCCGGTGCCCGATCCCACGAAGATCGTGGCCGCACCGGTCAACTACCGCGACCACCAGGCGGAGATGAACGAGGCCTTCCACATCAACGCGCTCGGGTTCTTCCTCAAGTCCCCGTCCTCGCTGCTCGACCCGGGGGGTACCGTCCGACTGCCCTACTCGGACCGCCGTTTCGACCACGAGGCCGAGTTCGCTCTGATCGTCGGCCGCCGCACCAGCCAGGTCACGCCGGAGCAAGCCCTGGATCATGTCTTCGGCTACACGGGCCTGATGGACATCACCATGCGCGGCGGTGAGGACCGCTCCACCCGCAAGTCCTTCGACACGTTCACGCCCATGGGCCCTTGGATCGTCACCCCGGACGAACTCGGCTCACCCGACGAGGTCGGTCTGGAGCTGACCGTCAACGGGGCGCTCCGGCAGAAGGCCAACACCCGGGACCTCATCTGGTCGGCCGCCCGCTTCCTGTCGTATGCCTCGACCGTCACCGTGCTCGAACCCGGCGACGTGGTGACGACCGGCACCCCGGCCGGTGTGGCCCCGATCCAGAGCGGCGACACCGTGGAACTGACGGTGGACCGGATCGGCCGGCTGGCCGTCGGCGTCACGGCCGAGAACGCCACCCCCTGCCCTACCGGCGGTGCGGGGCGGGGCCCCGTACCGCCGCCGGCTCCTCCGATCACGGCGGAGCCGGCGTGAGATCGCACATCCCGCCTGGAGGACGTCCATGTTCGTTGCCACGGCCATTGTCAGCTGTGTGCTCGCCGTCGCCCTGCTGGGCAGCGGCATCGCCAAGCTGACCGGCAACACCGGCCAGGCCGACCTCATGGCGGAGGTCGGCTTCCCGGCCGAACGGATGTGGATGCTCGGCGCATGCACGGTGGCCGGCGGGATCGGCCTTCTTGCCGGGCTGTTCTGGTGGCCCGTCGGCGTCGCCGCGGCCGTCGGAAGCGCCGCGTACTTCGTCGGTGCGCTGGCCTTTCATCTCAGATCCGGGCGCATGAACCAGTCGATGACCGGCGCCGCCGCCCTGACGGTGCTGTCCATCGCCGCCCTGGTACTGCGGATCGCTTCCAGCTGATCACTCTCGCAGCGCGCTCTCCCGCCCTTCCGACCCGCAATCAGCGGGCTGGGAGGGCGGCTTGGTTACGACTGCAGGTCTTGCTTCAGCCTCAAAATAGCGCCACACTACGGAACATCGTTCCGTATGATGCGACACTTTAAACATCCTGGAGGAGCCGCCATGTTCCAGCGTCCGGATCTGCCCGGCCGGGCTTCACCGTCGCTCCCGAGCCGGACGAAGGCACGGCTGTCCGCGGCACACAAGGCGACTCCGTGACTGGCGAGTTCGAACCGGAAGGTCACGGCGACCTGCGCGGAATCTCCGTCCACCTCCGACAGGAGGTGCGCCGGCTCGGCCCGAAAGGCACTCGTCTCCGCATCCGGGTCGGGCGAGGCGGTCTGGACGAGACCGCCAGGCTCTTCTCCGGGGAGACCGACATCGCCGTCGTCACACCCGCCGCGGCAGTGCGCCTCCTGCATCAGTTCGGCGATCTCCAGGGTCTGGTCGCGCTCGGGGTGGTTGCTCGCCGCGGGGGTCTGATCGCCGCTGCCGATGCCGGACTTGCCCACGACACGGTCAGTGAGCTGGTCGCTGCCCCCAGCCGCATCACAGTCGCCACTCCCGCGGACGACGGGGTGAGCCTGGTCGGCTTCGCAGTGCGCCGCGCACTGCGCATCGCCGGTGTCGACGCCCAGGTGACATACGTCCACGACGAACAGCCGGCCACCTGCTGTGAGCGTTTCGCCAGCGGCGAGGCGGACGTCGTCATCCACGACCTGCTGTCCACGCCCGACTGGACGGCAGCCTCCGAGGCGCGGTCGGTGAAGTACCTGGCGTGGGACGCGCGCGTGCTGCACGGCTTCGCCTCCCAGGGCTGGCCGACCCGGGTGGTCCCCGCGGGTCGGCTCCCCCTCCTCGACGCGGACCTGCCGACGCTGGACTGCTCCGACTTCGCAGTGCTCTGCCGCGAGGACCTGGACGACGACGTCGCCCGCGTGACCGCGCGGTTCCTCGCCCGGACGTACCGTTCCGCCGGCACTGCCGCCACAGCACCCTCGCCGCTTCCGCTGCATCCGGCGGCCGCCCGCGGTCACGCCGATCTCGTCGCCGACGCAACACTGGGGAGCCGTTGATGTCCACACCCGTCCCGCCCTCCGGGGCCCCCGCCGCCCTGGAGACCGAGCTCCTCATCGTCGGCGCCGGTCCCACCGGCCTCTTCGCCTGCTACTACGCGGGAATGCGGGGCCTCGACGTGACCCTCGTGGACAGCCTGCCCCACCTCGGCGGGCAGGTGGCGGCGCTCTACCCCGACAAGGAGATCTTCGACGTCGCCGGGTTTCCGGCCGTCCGCGGGCGCGAGTTGGTCGAGCGGCTCACCCAGCAGGCCGAGACCGCCTCACCGTCCGTCCTGCTCGGGGAGAGCGCAATGGAACTGCGCAGAGACGACGCCGGCGCGGTCGTCGTCACCACCGACGCCGGACGGGTCATCCGGGCGGGCGCCGTGCTGATCACCGGCGGCATCGGGCGCTTCACCCCGAGACCGCTGCCCGCCTTGACGGCGTTCGCCGGAGAAGGTGTGCACCACCTGGTCGAGCCCCCGCACGCGTACACCGACCGGCAGGTGGTGATCGTAGGTGGCGGAGACAGCGCCGTCGACTGGGCCAACACCCTCGCCCCGCACGCGCGTCAGGTCACACTCGTACACCGGCGCACCCGCTTCCGCGCTCACCAGTTCTCGGTGGACCGGCTCATGGACTCCCCCGTGCGGGTCCTGACCAACAGCGAGATCGCGGAGGTGCACGGAACCGAGTCCCTGAAGGCCGTGACCGTACGGGACTGCGGCACCGACGCGTTGGAGACCGTCGACGCCGACGTCCTGATCCCGGCCCTGGGACACATCGCCTCGCTCGGGCCGCTCACCACCTGGGGACTCACGCTCGACCGGCAGCAGATCCAGGTGGACAGCTCGATGTCCACGGGCCTGGATCGCGTCTACGCCGCCGGTGACATCACCACCTACCCCGGCAAGGTCCGGCTGATGGCCGTCGGGTTCGGGGAGGCCGCCACCGCCGTGAACAACATCGCCGTACGGCTCCGGCCCGACGAGGACCTCTTCCCGGGCCACTCGAGCGAACGCCCACCGACACCGACCCCCTGAACGGAGGAAGACACCTCATGGCTTACGTGATCAACGAGAAGTGCATCAACGAACTCGACGGCTCCTGCGTCGACGTGTGCCCCGTGGACTGCATCTACGAGGGCCTCACCAAGCGCTACATCAACCCTGTCGAGTGCATCGACTGCGGGGCCTGCCTGCCCGAGTGCCCGGTGGACGCCATCACCGCGCCCGAGAAGTCGGATCCCGTCTGGAAGCAGGACAACGCCGCGTTCTTCGCCACGGCGCTGCCCGGCAAGGACGCCCCGCTGGACAGCCCCGGTGGCGCCGGCGGCACCGGCACCGTCGGAGTGGACACCTCCCTCGTCGCCGACTGGACCAAGGAGTGACCGTGCGACACATCCCGCTGCTCATCATCGGAGGCGGCATCGGCGGCATGGCCACCGGCCTGGCCCTCGCCCGGGCCGGATTCGAGACCCACATCGTCGAGCAGGCCCAGGAGTTCACGGAGATCGGCGCCGGCATCCAGCTCGCGCCGAACGCCCTGCGGGTCCTCGAATCCCTCGGTGTCCTCGACGCCGTCAGCGACGTCGCGGTGCGTCCGCGCAACCTGGTGTTCCTGCACGCCGACACCGGCCGGCACATGACGACGATCGACTTCGGTGCCGCGTTCCTGGAGCGCTACGGCCAGTCCTACAGCGTGCTGCACCGCGGTGACCTGCTCGACGTCCTGCTCGCCGCGTGCCGTGAGCACCCGAAGGTCACGCTGGAGAACAACCGTCAGGTCGTCGACATCGAGGACCACACCACGGCCGCCGTCGTCCGCTTCGCCGACGGCGACAGCTACCGCACCGACGCGCTGATCGGCGCCGACGGCCTGCGTTCCCGCGCCCGCCTGCTCCTCTCCGAGGACCGGCCCTTCACGGAGGCGTACGTCGCCTACCGCGGCGCGCTCCCGATGAGCGAGATCAGTGTGCCGGTCGAGCCGGACGACGAGATCATCTGGCTCGGCGCGAACAGGCACCTGGTCCAGTACCCGATCCGGCGTGGCGAGTTGTACAACCAGGTCGCCGTCTTCCGCAGCCCCAACTACACGCCGGAGATCGAGCACACCGACCAGTGGGGAGGGCCCGACGAACTCGACGCGGCCTTCGCCACCTCGTGCGAGCAGGTCCGCACGTCCGTCAGGATGTTCAACAGGTCCAGGCGCTGGCCCCTGTACGACCGGGAGCCGCTGGCCAACTGGACCCGCGGACGCATCACCCTGCTCGGCGACGCCGCACACCCCATGTTCCAGTACCTCGCGCAGGGTGCCTGCCAGGCCATCGAGGACGCCGAGTGCCTGGCCCGCCAGATGGCCGAGCACAACGGCGACATCGACAAGGCGTTCGCCGCCTACCAGGCGGAACGGATCCCCCGTACGGCGCTGGTGCAGCGCGTCGCGCGCGGCTGGGGCCATGTCTGGCACGCCGAAGGCGATGTGATCGAGGCCCTGCGGGACCGCCTCTTCCGGCTCCGCAGCGCCGACGACTACACCGACCTGGACTGGCTGTACCAGCCGCACGCCGCCTGAACCGACCCACGAGGACCGTGATGAAGCAAGAGATCGACGAGACCGTCCGTGCCAGTCGCGCCCTGGCGGCAGCGGGCCTGACCGACATGGTGTGGGGGCACGCGGCCATCCGTGACCCCGACGGCGAGGGCGTGTGGATGAAGGCCTCCGGCTGGGGGTTCGAGGAGATCGACGCCGAGCAGGTGCTGCTGGTCAGCCGCGCCGGCGAGGTCCTCCACGGCGAGGGCAAGCGGCACATCGAGTTCCCGATCCACACCGAGATCATGGCGCGGCGGCCGGACGTCGGCTGCGTCGTCCACACCCACGCACCCGCGCTGAGCGCCTTCGCCTCCCTCGACGTGCCGCTGCGGCCGATCTCGCACGACGGCGTCGTGTTCTGCGATCCGCAACTGCCCCGCTTCGCCGAGACGGGAGCGCTCATCGCGACCGCCGAACTCGGTGCCGCGCTCGCCACGACGCTCGGCGACGCTCCCGCGGTCCTCATGCCGCAGCACGGCGCTGTCACCGTCGGTCCGGACGCGGCGGCCGCGGTGATGAACGCCGTCCTGCTGGAGCGGGCGTGCCGTACGCAGCTGATGGCCATGGCCGCCGGCGGACCGAAGGTGTGGTCCGACAGCGAGGAGGCCGCTTTCAAGCGGGACCAGGTGTGGAACCCCACGCAACGCGAGGCCGGCTGGAACTACCTGCAGCGGCTCGCGGAGAGGAATGATCGATGACGCAGACGCAGATACCCCCTACGCCTTCGGACGAGGCCGAGGCCAGCGCCGCCGAGAAGGAGCTGTACGAGGGCTTCAGCCGGTTCGGGCTGATCCCGCTGTGGACCGAGCGCGAGGGCCTCATGCCGATGACGCCCGAGCCCCAGGCCGTTCCGCACATCTGGCACTGGGGCGACCTCTACCCCTTGGCGGCCCGCGCGGGCGACCTCGTCCCGGTCGGACGCGGGGGCGAGCGCCGGGCGATCGCCGTGTCCAACCCGGGCCTGCCCGGGCTGCCGTACGCGACACCCACCCTGTGGGCGGCCATCCAGTACCTCGGCCCGAACGAGGTCGCCCCGGCCCACCGGCACAGCCAGAACGCCTTCCGGTTCGTCCTCGAAGGCGAGGGCGTGTGGACCGTCGTCGACGGAGATCCCGTGGCCATGCGCCGGGGTGACCTCCTGCTCACACCGGGCTGGCAGTTCCACGGGCACCACAACCCGCACCCCCGGCCGATGGCCTGGCTCGACGGCCTGGACATCCCGTTCGTCTCCGCCACCGACACCGGCTTCTTCGAATTCGGCGAGGACGGTGTGAGCGACCGCTCCACCCCGCACCGCTCCCGTTCCGAGCGGGTGTGGGGCCACCCGGGCCTGCGGCCGGTCTCGGCGACGGAGCAGGACACACCCAACTCCCCCCTGGCCGCCTACCGCTGGGAACACACCGACGCGGCCCTGGCCGCCCAGCTCGAAGTCGCCGCCGAGGGGCACCCGGGGGTTCTGGAACCCGGCCACGCCGCCGTGCGCTTCACCAACCCCACCACGGGGTCCGACGCGCTCACCACACTGCGCACCGAGATGCACAGGATCGCCGCCGGTCAGCGCACGGCACCTGTCCGCGAGACCGGTTCCAGTGTGTGGCAGGTCTTCGACGGGTCCGGCGTGATCAGCCTGAACGGCACCCGCACCGACGTCGTTCGGGGCGACGTCATCGCCGTGCCGTCGTGGTGCGAGGTCTCCATCGAGGCCGGCACCGACCTGGACCTCTTCCGGTTCAGCGACGCCCCCGTCTTCGAACGCCTCAACCTCGCCCGCAGGGAGTACTCGTGAAGCTCGCCACCATCCGCACCGGCTCCGGCACGGCCGCCGTCCGCATCGACCAGACGGAGGCGGTGGAGACCGGTCACCCGGATGTCGGCGCGCTGCTCGCCGAAGACGGCTGGCAGGAGCTCGCCGCCGCCGCCGACGGCACCCGGCACGCCCTGGAGACACTCGACTACGCGCCCGTCGTTCCCCGCCCGCAGAAGATCTTCTGCGTGGGCCTCAACTACCGCACCCACATCACCGAGATGGGACGGGACCTCCCCGAATACCCCACGCTGTTCGCCAAGTTCCCCGCCGTCCTCATCGGTGCGTACGACGACATCGTGCTGCCGGCCGCCTCACAGGCCGTGGACTGGGAGGGCGAGATGGCGGTCGTCGTCGGGGCACGTGCCCGCAACGTCTCCGTGGCGGAGGCCGCGGGGCTCATCGCCGGTTACTCGGTCCTCAACGACGTCACGGCCCGGGACTGGCAGTACCGCACCAAGGAATGGCTACAGGGCAAGAACTTCGAGGCCACCACGCCGTTCGGACCGGTCCTGGTGACCGCGGACGAGGCCGGTACCGGCTCGCGTCGGCTCACCACCGTGGTCGACGGCGAGACCAAACAGAAGGCCGACACCGGTGACCTGGTCTTCGACCCGGCCGCCCTGGTGTCCTACCTGTCGACGATCATCACCCTCGAACCCGGGGACGTCATCGCCACCGGCACTCCCGGCGGCGTGGGCCATGCCCGCGAGCCCAAGGAATACCTCAGCGACGGAACCCTCCTCACCACCCGGATCGAGGGACTCGGTGAGTGCCGTAACCACTGCGTCCAGGAGAAGCCCGATGGCGCGTGAACCCGCACCCCGCCCGCTCCTGCTCGAATGGCTCGCGGCGGGCACAAGCCTGCTCGACGCCGAACTGGACCAGGCACCCGAAACCTGGGTGAGCGGTCCGTCGGCTCTTCCCGGCTGGACGACGGCCCACCTGCTCACGCACCTGGCGCGCAACGCCGACGCCCTGAACAACCTTGTCACCTGGGCCACCACGGGCGTGGAGACGCCGATGTACCCGCACGGTGCGTCCGGGCGGCTGCGCGACATCGAGGAAGGCGCTCAGCGTTCCGCGCAGGTGATTCTCAAGGACGTCCACGACAGCGCCGCTCGGCTTCAGGACTCCCTGGCGGGGATGCCGGAAGCGGCCTGGGCACGGACCGTCCGCACCGCGCAGGGCCGTACGGTCCCGGCGTCCCTCGTCCCGTGGCTGCGCATCCGCGAAGTATGGATCCACCTCGTCGACCTGGGCACAGGCGTCACGTTCGGCACACTCCCCGACGCCCTGGCCACGGCGCTGCTCCCTGACGTCGTCACCACCCTGGCCGGACGCGACGGCTGCCCGGCCCTGATCATTCGCACCCAGCCGGGCGGTACACCCTTGATGACCCGGCCGAGCAAACCTCTCGGCAGCATGACGGAGGTGAAGGGCACCACCGCCGAGCTCCTGGGCTGGCTCACCGGACGTGCCCCCGGTATCGGCCTCACCTGTTCACCGCCCGGTCTCCCCCTCCTGCCCCCGTGGCTGTGACACCCACGATTCCTCCCGCCCATCGGAGTACACCATGAAGATCACCCACTTCGGACACGCCTGCGTCCTGGTCGAGATCGAGCGCGACGCCGGCACCGTCCGGCTGCTCTTCGATCCGGGCGCCTACTCGACCGACTTCGAAGGCGTACGCGACCTCGATGCCGTACTGATCACCCACGAGCACCCCGATCATGTCGACGTCGCCCGGCTGGCACCGCTGCTGGCCCAGAGCCCCGCTGCCCGGCTGATCGCGGACCCTGGCAGTGGCAAGCTTCTGCAGGACGCCGGGCTGGCGCACGAGACCGTCGGTGAGGGAGACATCGTCACCGTCGCCGAGGTTCCTGTTCAGGTGCTGGCCGGCGACCACGCGGTCATCCACCCCGACCTGCCCTGCACCCACAACAACGGCTATCTCGTCGACGACCGGCTGCTCCACCCGGGCGACGCCTTCGTCCTCTCGCCGCAGCCGGTGGACATCCTGCTCCTGCCGACCGGAGGCCCGTGGATGAAGGCGAGCGAGGCGATCGACTACCTGCGGGTCGTGGCCCCCCGCGTCGCGATCCCCATCCACCAGGCAGGACTGGCCGCCGTCCATCAGCAACTGCACCAGCAGCTGTTCCGGAACCTGGGCCCCGAGCGATGCACCGTCCAGGTTCTCGACCACGCCGCGGCGACGGCTGTGTGAGGGACGCACGTCGCTCCCGTCGGTGGCCCCGAGCCTGGCCCGGGGCCACCGACGCGCGGGCGAACTCGTCAGTCGATGCGGTCGCTGAGCTCGCGTGCGATGCGGACCGTCGCAGACGCCGCGGCGGTGATCCAGTTGTCGTCGACCCGAGACCGGGGCGCCGTCGTGGCTACGGCCGCCCGGGGCCGGCCGTGCTTGTCGCGGACCACCGCCGCGACCGCGCTGACGTCGGCCTCGCTTTCCGCGTCGTTGACCGCGTAGCCGCGCAGCCGCACGTCGGCCAGTTGTTTGCGGAGTTCCTCCCGCGTCTGGGGGGCACGCGACGTGGGGGCCTGCAGTTCCTCCGAGGGATAGCGGGCCTCCAGTTCCTCGTCACCGAGCTCCGCGAGCAGGGCCTTCCCCGCGGCGGTCGCGTGGGCCGGGAGCGTCCAGCCGGTACGGCTGCTGGTCCGTACGACCTGGTTGCTCTCGACACTGTCGATGTACAGGACCTCCGTGCCCCGGAGGGTGGCCAGCTGCACGGTCTCGTCGGTCTCGTCCCGCAGGCGCACGAGGGCGCCGTGTGCGATGGCGCGGATGTCCATGTTCGCGACGACCGACAGGCCGATGTCCACAAGCGCGGGGCCGGGCTTGTAGGCGCGGGAGAACTCGTCCTGCGCCACGAAGTTGTGGTGGCTGAGCGTGGCCAGCATGCGGTGGACCGTCGACCGCGACAGGCCCATGTCCCGGGCCACCTGGTTGACCCGGATCATTTCATGGTTCTCGAACATGCGCAGCAGGCGCAGCACGTTGTCGACGGCTCCGATGAGGCCTGCCGGGCGGCTGGCGGAGTTGGGCTCGTCGCTGTTGGTCCCCGATGTCTGATCCACGCAGAGCACAGTAGCGCAGGGATGTCCAGACCCCACGAGTCTTGCCATTACGTTTCAGTGAACGGGACAGTGTTCTGCATCATGATACATTGCACGAACGAAGGAGTACTGCCATGCCTCTGTACCTGAGCCTTCACCAGGCGCCGGGCCTCTCCGAGGAGGAGATCGCGGGCAACGCGCCCGAGGTCGCCCAGCAGGTGCACGCGACCTTCCGGCATCTGTACGTGAACACCGACACCGGGTTCATCGTCACCGTCTACGAGGCCGAGAACGCCAAGGCCGTCGAGGCGGAGTTCGAGCGGGTCGGCTTCCCCTTCGACGCCATCCACGAGATCGACTTCAGCCAGAGCGCCGCGGAACTGGCCCAGATGGTGGGGAAGGCCTGATCGGCCGACAGAGCGGGGCCGCCCCCTCGCAAGCGGGAGCGCGGAGGGGGCGGCCCGTTCGAACTGCATCCCGTCACCGGCCGATGCGTCCGGGGATGGACCACGACGACGGAAACTTGAGGGAATGGCATCCGCTGAGGCAGAGGCGGACGGACGTGGCTACGACTGGGACCCGCGGCTGACGCACCTCATCCACTCCTGCGACGACACGATCCTGCCCTGTCCGATCATGCCGCTCCCCGCCGGCCTGACCTGGGAGAGCAAGCCGGGTGTCACCCTCATCGGCGACGCCGCCCACCTCATGTCTCCCTTCGCCGGGGCCGGCGCCGGTCGGTGGGCCCCGCCACGCACAAGGCCCGCGCAAGGCGTTCGGACGCCTTGCGCGGGCCTTGGCAGTGACCCGTGGTGGCCGTGCGGCGCGGCCACCACGGGTCGGCTCATGCCACGCAGATACCCTCGACCGCCTCCTCGGCCAGGAGCTGACGTGTGCAGACCGCACCCGCCGGGTACTCCGTCGCGATGGCAGCGAACTCGGGTGTGGTGACGGCGGCGAGGAGCGCGGCGGGGGACTCCCAGACGGCCAGGTTGACGATCGTGTTCCCGTCACCGCCCGTCGACCGATGCAGCTGGGCGCGGATGAACCCGGGCTGAGTCACCATGTGGTCCGCGTGGCGGCGCCACTGTTCCAGGACCGCGTCGTGCGCTCCCGGCGGAGACACCACGATGTCGAGGAGCGTGCAGGGGCCGCTGTCGAGGGCCACCTGGGTGAAGAAGTCCTGTCCGGGATCGAGTTCGAAGAACGTGAGGTCGCCCGAGCCCGCGGTGTGAGAGGTCATGCGACACACACCCCAGGAACCGCCACCTTGCGCACCACGATCGGGTGAGCGATCGACTCGTCGGGGTAGAGCGTGAGCGTCTTCTGGAACTCCTCGCGCATGAACGCGTCCCGGAGGCAGGTCAGGTTCTCCCAGACGGCCACGTTGGTGAGGATGCGGCTGTCGCCGATGCCCCGGTACAGCTGGGCGGAGATGAAGCCGGGCTGCGCCTTCATGATGACGGAGTCCTGGCGCCAGACGTCGATGACCTCGCCGATCTTCCCTTCCGGGGCGACGAAGGCGTTGACGAGTGTGACGGGCTGTCCGTCGTCCGCGGCCTGGAGTTGTGCCAGGAACGGGGTCGAGACATCGAGATCCCTGAGCTCGATCATGTGAACTCCTCTGAGGTGTCTGGCTGTCTGCTGTGCGAACCAGCCATCGGACCGGCCAGGTCGTCGGACCCGATGAAGGCGAAGGGTCACCCCTCAGCGCCGGTCGGCGATCAGGACGTGCTCGGCGGTGACGAGGGAGAAGCTCGACACGGCGTCCACGCGTCCCTTGTGCCTCGTCCACGTCTCCGGGTGCAGGCGCGAGCCAGGTCTTCCAAGGAGTCCGTCCACGTCTCGGTGCCGGCGTCGTACGCCCGGCCCGTAGAGGCACCGGTGCCGCCGTCCTCCGCGTAGACCGCCTCGTCCTTGCTGACGAGGTTGTGGACGCGCCGGGAGACCACCGACCTGAACTCAGCTGAAGCGGCGAGGGCGCTGCCTTCTTCGTCGAGCCAGGAGGAGAAGCCGTCCGGACTGGTTTCGGGATGGCGTTTCCGGAAGTCGAAGACGTGGAACAGGCCGGCGCCTGACCCCGCGAAGATCTCCGTCTCCGTCGTCTCGATCACCATCGGGGGCCCGCTCAGGAACTCCCGGCCTATGTACTCCTCGTCGGGCTTGATCGCCGCCTTGTGGTCATCGTCCTGGAGCGCCCGACGGAAGAGTGAGGCGTCCTCGCAGACATGCTCGACGATCAAAGGGATGTCGGGACGTGCGCCATAGAGATGAAGCGAGTCCGTGCGGACGCCGAGTCGGACCGGCCGATGCGCGACGTACCGCTTGAACACTCCCTGGAAGGCACGGTGACTCATGACCGCCTGCGCGTGACGGTGGATCACGTAGTCCTGACACTCGACATGTCTGTCGGGGTCCCTGGCGGTGAGCACCAGATACTCCTTGGACACAGCGCGCTTCCCGGACTCAGCCGCTGTGCGAGCCGGTCATCAGCTCGGCCAGGTCGTCGGGCTTGAGGAAGGAGGGCGGCAGGGGCGGCCCCCAGTTGAACAGGCCTTTGGCCCCTTCGAAGACCTCGGGCTTCCAGAGCTGGTCGTCGACGATGCAGTCCAGGTCGGAGTAGTACTCGGAGAAGTTGCCGGCCGGGTCCTTCAGGTACCAGAAGAAGTTGGAGCCGACGTGGTGGCGGCCGAGGCCCCAGACGTGCCGTTCGGGATGGTCGTCCAGCATGGCCTTGGCACCGCGCCCGACCTCGTCGACGTCGTCGACCTGCCAGGAGGTGTGGTGCAGGAACGGCACCGGCGCCGACAGGACGAGGACGTTGTGGTGGTCGGTGGAGCAGCGCATGAAGGCACCGACGGTACCCATCCGGTCCGACAGCTTGAAGCCGAGTCCTTCGAGGAAGAAGCCGGTGGTGGCCTCGAAGTCCGTGGTGCCCAGGACGGCGTGCCCCAGCTTCCGGGGGCGGACGGGCGTGACCCGCTCGATTCCGGGCGCGCGCGTTCCCACGCGCTCCAACCGTCCCGGGCCGTTGTAGGGGGTGGCCGGGATTTCCGGCTGGTGGACGCGGGGTTCGACGCGCAGGACCACGCGCACGCCGGTGATCTTCTCGTACGCCGTGAGCGTCTTGTCGTCGAAGTCGGAGGGAACACCGAGCCGTTCGAGCCTCGCCGCGGTCGCGGCGAGATCGTCGGGGGTGTCGACTCCGACGGTGAGCTCGACGAGACGGCGGGTCGGCGCGTGGACGACGCGCAGCTGGCGGCCTCCGTCGCGGGTGCTGAACCAGCCGTCCGACTCGGGCGCCAGCCCGAAGTCGGTGTAGTAGGCGATCGTCTCGTGGGTGTTGGGGACACCCATGACGATCGAGGAGAGACGATGCAGGGCCATGGTGGAACTCCAGGGCGCTAAAGGGTCTGGATGCGGGGGGCTGAGCCGCGCTCAGGCGCGGAAGGTCTGACGCAGTTCGCCGATGCCCTCGATGTGGCTGACGAGGACGTCGCCGTCGGTGAGCCAGCGCTGGGGGGTGCGGCCCAGGCCGACGCCGGCCGGGGTGCCGGTGAAGATGACGTCCCCGGGGAGCAACGGCACGATGTGCGACAGCCGGGACACGAGAGCGGGTACGGAGAAGACGAGGTCGCGGGTGCGGCCCTTCTGCACCTCTTCGCCGTTGATCGTGCAGCCCAGTTCGATGTCGTCGGAGTCGGCGAACGCGTCCGGAGTGACCAGGTAGGGACCCATCGGGGTGAAGCCCGGGAAGGACTTGCCCAGACCGAACTGGGGGGCAGGGCCCTGCAGTTGGGTGATGCGTTCCGAGATGTCCTGGCCCGCCGTCAGTCCGGCGACGTACCGCCAGGCGTCGTCCTCGCCGACACGGTAGGCGTGCTCGCCGATGACGGCGACGAGCTCGACCTCCCAGTCCGTGTGACCGCCCTCCGGCAGCCGCACCTCGGTGACGGGACCGGTGATGCTGGAGACGTACTTGGTGAACACAGGCGGCAGCGTGTCGGGGACGGCGAAGCCGGACTCGTCGGCATGCGCCCGGTAGTTGAGGCCCACCGCGAGCAGTTGACGCGGGGCCGGGGCGGGCGAACCCAGTTCTGCGGCGGTGAAGGGCCGCCCTCCGGAAAGATAGGCGCCGGCCGCCCAGGCGCGGAAGTCGGCCCAGCGCGCATAGACGCCCTGGGGGTCGGGGCCGAACAGGCCGTTGCTGGCCTGTTCCACGTCCACGGCGGTCTCGTCGTCCTTGATGATGACAAGACGCCCGGACAGGTTGGCGGTACGCACGTGCTGCTCCTTGGGGAGACGGGGATGCTGGTGTGACCTGGTCACACGAGGGGGGTGATCTTCTCGTCGATGCCGAGCAGGGCCTTGCCGTAGACCTCCATGGCGACGGTCGGCGCGGCGACCGCGTGACGGCCGGCGGTGTTGGCGTCGCGCCAGATCCGCTGGAGCGGGTTGACCTCGGCGAAGGAGGCTGCGCCGTGCACGCTGACGAGTGTGTCGATCGCTCCGAGTACGTTCTGGATGGCCCAGCCGGTGTCCGCGCGGACACGGGCGCGCTCGGTGAAGTCGAGGTAGGTGCCGTTCTGCGCGGCCGTGTCGATGTCGGCGGCTGCGCGGTGGGCGTGCAGCGTGGCGGTGTCGATCCGCTGGGCCGCCTCCGCGATCTGCAGCTGCACGGCAACCGACTCGGCCTGCGTCTCGTAGAAGGTGTAGGAGATGGGCTTGCGGGTGGCCTTCTCCGTCACGTACTTCAGTGCCGCGCGGCCGAGTCCGAGCTGCGGGCCGGCCAGGACCAGGGAGAGGACGGGGACGAATCCCGAACGGGAGAGGACCTCGTCCGTGTGCTCCGTGGGGTAGTTGCCCTCGATGGCGGCGGGCACGGACATGACGCGGTGCTCGGGGACGAAGATGTCCTCGGCGATGAGGCAGTTGCTGGCGGTGCCCTTCATGCCGGCCACGAACCAGGTGTCCTCCAGGGACAGGTCGCCGCGCGGGGCCAGGACCAGCCCCTGGTCGACCACCTCACCGTCCTCGTCCGTGAGGGGCACGCCGAGCACGGCCCAGTCGGAGTGCGGCGAACCGGAGTTGTAGTACCAGCGGCCGGACAGCCGCCAGCCACCCTCGACCTTGACGCTCGTGGCGGTCGGGGTGAGCACCCCCGTGACCCGGGCGTCCGGGTTGGCCCCGAACACGTCGTCCTGCGCCTTGGAAGGGAAGAGGCTGGTGAGCCAGTTGCACACGTTGACGAGGGTGACGACCCAGGAGGTCGACCCGTCACCCTCCGCCAGGGCGGCCGACACGTCGACCATGGTGCGCATGGACGTCTGGTGTCCGCCGTACCGCTTCGGGATGGAGAGCTTGAGCAGCCCGGCTTCGGTGAGCGCGTCGATCACGGCATCCGGTACCCGCCGGTCGGTCTCGGTGGCCGCCGCATGCTCGCGCAGCAGCGGCTGCAGGGCCACGGCACGGGCGACGAGGTCGTCATGAGTCGTCATGGTGGGGCGCTCTTTCTTGTCGGTCGGCGGGGCGCGAGTCCTGGCCGGGGCGGTGGGGAGGGGTCAGCGGGCGAAGGCGGCGAGTTGCTCGCGGATGGTGTGCCGCGGGCGGTCCCCGTAGCCGGAGTGGGTGCCGAAGGTCCGGTATCCGTAGACGAGCGGCGGTGCCGGGGTGGTCCGGGCATGGGTGACCGTGCCGAGCAGCAGCAGGTGGTCACCGCCCTCCACCACCTGGCTCACCTCGCACACCAGCCACCCTGGGGCGGAGCCAAGGCGAGGCAGACCGTGATCGAACTGCCAGTCGACGCCGGCGAAGCGGTCGGTGCCACGGCGGGCGAACCCCAGAGCGAGGTCGTCCTGGGTGCGGGCGAGGACGTTGACGCCGAAGCGTCCGGTCGCGGTGATGTGAGACAGGACTGCGGAACCGCGATCGAGTGCCACGGTGACCATGGGGGGCCGCAGTGACAGCGACGCGAAGGCGCTGACCGTCGTGCCGTGGGGGCGGCCCTCGGCCGTGGCGGTGACGATCGTGACCGGTGCGCAGACGCCTGCCATGAGGTCACGGAATTCCTGCTCACCGAGGACGGGGACCATGGGATCTCCATTCGTCATGATGATTATGGTGATGTTGCATCCCTGTTTCGCACGACGTCAAGAGGTGGGAGGCTATTCGTCATAATGAATCAACGACGACACGACGCAGGATGGACCGACGGTGCCGGCAGACGGCGAGAGCACGCGACGCGAGGAGCAGGACGTGGCCAATGACAGGAGTGCCGACCCGCCGGCACTGCGACGCGCCGACTGGGGGCAGGCGGGGGGCGCGTCGCGTGCGGAAGCGGCGGCCGACCTCGTGGCCGAACTCGCGTCGCGGGTCACCCCCGGGACCCGGCTGGGGACGAAGGACGAACTCCGTGCCCGCTGCGGGGTTTCGGTCGGAACGTTCAACGAGACGCTCCGCCTGCTCCAGACGCGAGGAGTCGTCACCGTGCAACGCGGACCGGGCGGCGGCCTGTTCGCCGCCGAGCAGACCCCGATGGCGAGGCTCGCCCACTCCGTCCTGGCCCTGGACACCTCCCAGGCGGACGTGACCCAGGCTCTGCGCATCCGCAACGCGCTGGAGCCCCTGCTGTGGCAGGACGCCCTGTGGCACGCCTCGCCGGCGGACATCAAGGATCTGCGGCTCCATCTCGAACCGATGGACGCGGCTGTCGAGGCGGGCGATGTCGACGCGTTCGTGCGGGCCAACTGGCGCCTCCACGCCAGAGTCGCCGACATCACCCCGAACGCACTCCTGTGCTCGCTGTACGTGGCTCTTCTGGAGGTGGTCGAGCGGCACGCGCTGGACGTCCGCCCGCAAGGGGGCGTCGCCCTGACGCAGCACATCCGGGACCGGTGCAGGCTGCACGCCGCGCTGGTCGACACCCTCGAAAAACGCGAGGAGGAGGCGTTGATGCAGCTGGTCGCGGAACACGACACGACGACGGACACGACGACGGCCGCCGGCGCGGACTGACCCAGGATCATCCGCGGTCGGACGCGACGACTGCCTGCACGCGTCTTGCATAGGAGGACCATCGTCCTATTTCATCGGTCAGGCGACCAGACCCTGCCGCCGCCTATCTCACACCCCTGTGGAGGCGTGATGTCCCGAACAGAGCCGAGCCTGGAAGAGATCGCAGCAGCGCTCACCGAGCTGCTGCGTACCGAGGAGATCGCCACCCTGGCCGTACTGGACGACGGCGGCTCCCCGTCCGCCTCGGCGATGCACATCGCCGCCGACGGACTGCGCGTCTACATGCACACCTTCGCCCAGACCCGCAAGCGCTCGGAGATGGTCGCCGACGACCGCGTCAGCTATGTTGTCAGCCACCTGCCGTCAGGGGGCTACGACGAACGCTTCGAGACCCGCTCCCTCCAGGTCAAGGGTCGGGCAACGCTGGTGGTCGAGCCGGACGAGATCGCCCTGGCCGCTCGCCTCAGCCGTGAGCAGTTTCCGTGGGCGGCGGACTCGGGCCTGTTCGAGAACGTCAGAGGTCCGGAAGAAGGGCAGCAGGCCTTCTTCCGTATCGATCCCGTTCAGGCCGTGTGGGCGGACCACAGGGTGGGACTGATGTGGCGGACCGTCCTGGACTTCAGCACCGACGGGAGGAGTCTGACCGCCGTGCACCCCTACAAGGAGCTCTTCCTCCCCTCGGACTGAGGCCGATGCCTCCCCCGGGCCGGGGCCGGAAACGGTTCAGTCTCCGACCATCGCCGGCCGACTGCCGATGTGTTCGGCGGCGTCGCGCACGGCTGCGACCACCTCGTCGAGCCGCCGGTCCGGAATCCGGTGTTCCAGGGCGGCCACACTCAACGCGGCCTCCATGGTCCCGGAGGCTCCGCGGACAGGGGCGACGATGCCCAGGATGTCCATCAAGGTGCGCGCGGACGCTGCCGCGCTCGTAGGAGATCCGTACCGGATGGGCCGCCTCGCAGCGCTCCACGCAGATGGCGGCCCCGCCGGCACGACGGGTGAGGAGCACCGTCTCACCGACTGCCGTGGACAGGTTCCTCATCACGGGGAGGGCGATCTCGCTCCAAGGCCCGGTCGGCAGTCGAGTTGCGCTCCCGGTACTGCCCGGTCGGGCCGCCGCCGCCTGTTGTCGTCCTGTCCTGCAGGACGTCGTACGTGGGCAGGGAATGGCCTCCGCCGGGTGCAGCCGTTACCGCGAGCCGCTACTGGACCGGCTGATAGGCGGCGCCACCGTCGTTGAGCAGCCGTTCGGCCTCCGCATAGATCTCCTCGGGCGAGAGGGAGAAGTCGATGGTCTTGCGGAAGGGCTGCCGCACGTCCCGCTCGATACGGAGGTAGACCTCGTTGCGGTTGCCCTCCGGGTCGAAGAAGTAGATGCCGAGGGCGTTGCCGTGCGTCACCTCTTGCTGGACCTCGACCCCTTCCTCCTCGAACCGTCGGTGGAAGACTCGCAGGTCCTCCACGGACTCCACGCGCCACGAGATCTGATGCTGCTGCTTGTCACCGATGCGCGACGTCCGCCCGGTCTGGAGCACGAACTCGTGGTGCTCCTCGTGCGGTCGCGCGCTGAAGAACACGATCCCGAAGTCCTCGTCCTCGTCGGTCACCGCCAGCCCCATGACGCGCTCGTAGAAGTCCCGCATCTTCGGCAGGTCGTACACCCACAGTCCGGTGTGACCGAGTCCGGTGATAGCCATGCTCTACCCCTATGTCTCGTTAAGCAGGACTCTGATCCTGATACACGCAACTAGCGTATGAGTCGCCGTTCACACCGGTCAATGAAGAAGAGGTGCACACCACATGTGCTTTGCGCCTCTGCGCGCGCAGAACGCCTCGACCGCCCGGCACAGCACCAGCCGTTCCGCGTCGGCACCGCACCGGACGAGGTCTTCCACGGAATCCGTGTGGCTGACGGCGAGGTCCGCGTGGCGGGGTACCGCCGCGACGATGCCCGGCCCGTCCATCCCGGACACGAACAGCCGGCCCTGGTCCGCGTCGATGCCTGCGCCTGTGTGGCCCATGAGTCGCTTCTCGTCCGTGAGTCCAGTGGTCGCCCAGACGGGCGAGCAGTGCGGCGAGCCCGGAACTCGCGGAGATGCGCAGCAGCTTCCGCCAGTTCACCAGGGCCGGCACTCCCACCACCACGTCCAGGTCGGGATGGCGCCGGCGCACTCGGCGTGCCCAGTCGATCGCGGTGCTCGCATCGAAGCAGATCTGGGTGATGACGCGTGACGCGGACGGCGCCTTCTGACTCAACGCCAGACGCAACTCGTCGTCACCCGCTGTCTGTACTACAGATAGCTCATCTGCTATACAGAACGCCATATCGAGTCTGTGACTGTCGCATAGATAGTTGGCAATCGTGTTGCCAGTGCGTCACACATGGGCTTGGTCGCATGAAGGAGGCGCCGACGATGCAGTCGATGACCGCTGGAGGCACCTTCCGAGAGCCTGCCTGGCCCGGGTGTCAGCCGACCACCGCCGACTTCACCGTGCCGACGGCATCGTCATACGCAGGCGCGATCGCGAGTAGTCGCTCACTGCCCGAAGCCTTGGACAAGGGGTACACACATGGCAGTCCCGACCCTGCAGGAAGCCATTGACCGAGCCGGTTCTCCCGTCCGGCTGCTCTGGAAGCCGAACGCGCCGCAATGGTTGCCTCCGGTGGTGCCGGCCGAGTTCCGGGGATGGCGCGAGGAACAGGCGGCGGCGTACGAGACCGTGGCCCTTTCCGATCTGTGCCATCACATGGACGACCTCTTCATCGAAGGCCCCGACGCACACCGGCTCCTCTCGGAGCACAGCGCGAACGATTACGCCAGCTTCGCGATCGGCCAGGCGAAACAGATCATCGTGGTCACCGACGACGGATACCTGGTCGGTGATGCCATCCTGAGCCGTGACGGTGCGGAGAAGTTCACGATGAGCGGGGTGCCCTACTCGCTGTCGTGGATCAGGCACCACGGTGCGACCGGTGACTACGACGTCTCGTTCTCGCACGACCCGAACTCGATGACGCGCCGCGGTGCGGATCCGGTCCTGTTCCGGTACCAGCTCCAGGGGCCACACGCCTTGGACCTGGTCGCGCGGGTCTTCGGCGGACCGTTGCCCAAGACGAAGTTCTTCCACGCGACCCCTGTCACGCTCGGCGGCCGCACCTTCAAGGCGTTGCGGCACGGCATGACCGGGCAGCCCGGCTACGAGTTCATCGGCCTGTGGAAGGACGGCGAGTTCGTCAAGGAGGCGCTGCTCGAGGCCGGTGAGTCGTTCGGCCTCGTCCAGGTGGGCGCGCTGGCCTACTCGACGAACGCCTTGGAGAGCGGCTGGATACCGATGCCGGTCGCCGGCATCTACAGCGCACCGGGGCTGCGGAAGTACCGCGAGTCGCTCCCAGCGATGTCCTTCGAGGGGCTGAATCCGCTTCGAGGCAGCTTCTTCTCGGAGAACATCGAGGACTACTACGCGACCCCCTACGAGCTGGGGTACGGCAGGCTGATTTCGTTCGGACATGACTTCGTGGGCCGCCGTGCTCTGGAAGAGGCCCAGCACGACGTGGCGCGCGAGCGCGTCACGCTGGTCTTCGACAAGGTCGACGTGCACCGGGTGTGGGGTGCCGAGCCGGGGTTCCTGGCGACGCAGTCCCGCTACCGCGTGGAGGCGGACGACGAGGTTGTCGGAATGGCCTGCAACACCGGCCACATCGCCCCACTCGGAACCGCCCTGGCGGTGGCGCTGGTCGACAAGAAGTACGCCGTGCCCGGCACGGAGGTGACGTTCGTGTGGGGTGAGCACCCCGGCCCTGACACCGCTCCCGAGGCCGAGCTGGGTTTCGAACGCATCAAGGCGACCGTGCAGCCCGCCCCGTGCAACGAGTACGCCCGCACCCGGTATCGCGCGAACGACTGAGTCGTCCGGGACCAGACAGGCTGCGTCATCGTGTCAGGCGTTCAACCACCGAAAGGTCCATGAGCACATGCAACAGAAGTTGACGCTTTCCCTCGAAGACGCGAAGCGCGTCGTCGAGGCGGCGGAAGCCCATGCGGTCGAGAACGGACTCGCGGTCGCCGTCGTGGCGTCGATGATTCCACGTACGTGCAGTCGGGCGTACGCATGGACGGCGCCGGCCCCATGACGTTTGCTGCGCCTGTCCGGCACCCCCACCGTCGACTGGCCCTTTTACCGGCGCCGCGCCGCCCACGATCACCTGAACTTAGGTGCATCCGCGAACTACGACATGCGGATCTCGACTTCCCTGCAAGGGCGCCGGCGGCGGCCCGACCAACGCCCATAGGCCATAGGCCATAGGCCACGATCCACGGCCGAGTACTCACACGCGCACGAGCCGTGCCAGTGGCATGGCCGTCCGCTCAGGCTCTACTCGCGGCTGGCCTGAACCAGACCGGACTGGTAAGCCCGGACCACGAGCTGGGCCCGGTCTCTCACGTCGAGCTTCATGATGGCGCGCTGGACGTGGCTGCGGACGGTCAGCGGGCTCACGTAGAGCTTCTCCGCGATTTCGTCGTTTGACAGGCCACCCGCCACCTCGGCGACCACCTCCCGTTCGCGCGCGGTGAGTTCGGGAAGCGCATCCGCGCCACGAACGGTGGGTCCCGTGGCCCCGGGCGCGGCGAGGAAGTGGGAGATCAGTGTTCGAGTGGCGGCGGGCGACAGTAGCGCGTCCCCGCCGGCCACCGTCTTGATGCCCGCGAGGAGTTCCTCCGGTCCGATGCCCTTACCAACGAATCCGGACGCCCCCGCGCGGATGGCCTCGGCGACGTACTCGTCGGTCTCGAAGGTGGTGAGCACGAGGACCTTCGTGGTACGCAGTGACACGTCCGAGCAGATCTCGGCCGTCGCCGCCAACCCGTCCAGCACCGGCATGCGGATGTCCATCACCACGACATCGGGGCGGGTCGCGCGGGCCAGGTCGACGGCCTCTTGGCCGTTGGCCGCGACCCCTACGACGTCGAAGTCCTCCTGCAGATCGATCAGCATGCGGAACGTGCCGACGACAAGGGCCTGGTCGTCGGCGAGCAGTACGCGAATAGTCACTGCTGAGGTACCTCCTCGGAGCTCGGGTGCTGTGCCGTCCTGCGCATCGGCAGTCCGAGCGTGACCGTGAAGCCGCCCTCCTCCCTGGGCCCGGCCTGCAGCCGGCCGCCGACGGACTGTGCGCGTTCCCGCATGCCGATCAGCCCGTAGCCTGACACGCGGCCGGGCGGGGATGCGGGGAGGCCGGGGCTGCCCTCGTCGACGACGGTGATCGTCACCCAGCGTCGGGCGTACGCGAGATGCACCCTGGCGCCGGCGGTGTCGGCGTGCTTGGTGACGTTGGTCAGCGCTTCCTGGATGATCCGGTAGGCGGTCAGATCCACACCGGGCGACAACGGCTGCGCTTCCCCCTCCGTGGTGACCTCCACACTCAGGCCCGCGCGCTCGAAGGATCGCAGCAGGTCCGGAAGCTGGGCGAGTCCGGGGGCCGGTTCTCGTGGGGAGTCGGTGTCACCGCGCTGGCGCAGCAGGCCGACGGTCGCTCGGAGTTCTCGCAGCGCTTCGTCGGTGGAGTCGCACAGATTCTCCATCATCTCCGGCGCGCGCTCCGGGTGGTGCCGCATGAGGTACGTGACCGTACGTGCCTGCGTGGCGGCGAGCGCGATGTGGTGGGCGACGACGTCGTGGAGCTCCCTGGCCATCCGGATGCGTTCCTCGGTCACCCGGCGCAGCGCCTCCTCCTCCCGTGTGTGCTCGGCGAGTTCGGCCCGGGCCTCGGCGGCGGCGAGGTACTCGGTGTTGCTGCGCATGGCGTCTCCCATGGCCGCGGGCAGCAGCGTCCACGAGATCAGCCCGATGATGAAGATCTCCCAGGGGAATACGGGGCCGTGGACCATCGAAGCCGCAAGCACCGTCGCAGTGGTCGCGCCTGCTCCGATACGGGCCGTACGTCGATCGGTGCGGAGCGCGAGGAGAAAGAGCGCCGCCAGACACGGTGCCTGGATGAGGGGGTTGAGCTGCTCACCTGCGAGTGCCAGAGACAGCGCGCACACCGTGGTGAGCCCCGTCGTCAGCCGCGGACGATCGCGGTACAGGAGCAAGGACGCGGACCCCAGGGCGCTGACCACCACCGCGAACGTGTCGGGCACGTGCAGATATGTGGGGTGCTCGGGGGGTACGGCGCTCCCCAGGATCCCCAGAGCGAAGGTGGCCACGGCCAGGGCACCGTCCGTCACATGTCGGTGGCGGCGGGAGGTGCTCCCCCAGTCACTGATCATGATGCGTCTCTCCACCGTGTCCCTTGTGTTCCCTGCTCACCGGCATGCACGTTCTCAACCGCGTCTCCGAGCGGGAGCGGCAGGCCGCCCTTTACTCGAGGGCGGCCCACCGCTCCGTTCCCAACCAGTCGGTCAGACGCGGCCCGGCTCCTGCTCGGCCTCATGGATCGCGGCGGCCGGAACCGGCTTGAGGCGGTTCAGCTTCTCACCCTCGACGTCCACGTTCGGCAGGACCTTCCCCAGCCAGCCCGGCAGCCACCAGGCCTTGTCCCCGAGGAGCGCGAGCAGCGCCGGGACGACGGTCATGCGCACCAGGAACGCGTCGAAGAAGACGGCCGAGGCGAGACCGAGCCCCGCCATCTTGATCGTCGAATCGCTCAGCCCGATGAAACCGGCGAAGACCGACATCATGATCACGGCCGCGGCCACGACGATCCTGCCGCTGTGCCGGAGCCCGGTGATGATCGCCTGTCCGGGCCGCTCGCCGTGGACGTATGCCTCGCGCATGCGCGTGACGAGGAAGACCTCGTAGTCCATGGCCAGGCCGAAGACCACGCCGATCAGGAAGATCGGCATCATGCTGGAGATCGGTCCCACGGTCTGCACGCCGAGCAGGTCGGCGAGCCAGCCCCACTGGAAGACCGCCACGATCACGCCGAATGCCGCGCACACCGACAGCACGAAGCCGAGCGCCGCCTTCAGGGGAACGAGGACCGAACGGAAGACCACCATCAGGAGCAGGAAGGCCAGCCCGACGACCACTGCCAGGTAGGGCAGGATCGCGCCGGTGACCTTGTCGGCCATGTCGATGTTCACGGCGGTGGAGCCGCTGACCAGCATGTCCGCGCCGGTGGAGGCCTTGATGTCGTCGGCCTCGTCCCGGATGGTGTGCACGAGGTTCTTGGTCTTGGTGCTGCTGGGAGCGGTCGACGGGGTGGCCGTGAACATGGCCGTGTCGCCCGCCTTGTTGAACCTGGGCTCGGTCACGCTGACGACGCCGTGCGTCGCCTTGAGATCGTCGGCGACGGTTGTGGCCGCGGCCTTGGGGTCGTCGGAGTTCCTGGCGTCCACGACGATGGTGAGCGGACCGTTGAAGCCGGGGCCGAAGGCGTTGGACAGGTCGTCGTAGGCACGGCGCTCGGTGGTGGACGTGGGCTTCGACTCGTCGCCCGGATTTCCCAGTTGGAGATCGAGCGCCGGCACCGCACAGGTACCCAGAGCCACCACACCGAACAGGAGCACGAGCAGGGGCCGGCGGATCACGAAGCGAGCCCAGCGTGTGCTCGGGCTCGGCTTCTCCGGCGTGCGGGCCCCGTCCGCGGGAGTCCGGCCCGACTCGCTCCCCTTGTCCTTCTCGGCCTTCTTGCGCACGGACCGGGGCAGCACGGCGTTCGGGGCGTACCCGATCAGCGCGGGCAGGAGTGTCAGGGCGATCAGCACCGCGACCAGAACCGTGAACGCGGCTGCCAGACCCATCTTGGTGAGGAACGACAGACCGACGACGGACAGGCCGACGAGGGCGATGATCACGGTGAGGCCGGCGAAGACCACGGCGGAGCCCGCCGTGCCGACGGCCCTCCCGGCGGCTTCCTGCGGATCCCTCCCTTCCGCCCGTTCGGATCGGTAACGGGAGAGGATGAACAGGGCGTAGTCGATGCCGACCGCGAGCCCGATCATCAGCGCCAGCGTGGTGGTCGTGGACGAGAAGCCGATGGTGCTGGCGACCGCCGTGATGACGGCGACGCCCGTACCGATGCCGAGCAGCGCGGTGATCAGCGGTAGGCCCGCTGCCACGACGGACCCGAAGGTGATCAGCAGGACGACCGCCGCGACGGCGACGCCGATCCCCTCGGTGCTGCCGGGGGTCGCCATCTGCGACAAGGCGTCGCCGCCGATCTCCACGGTCAGACCGGCGTCACGGGCGTCCTGCGCCGCGCCCTTGAGCGCGGAGGTCGTGGCGTCGGTGAGGTCGCTGTTCGCCTTCGCGTAGTTGATGACGGCGTACGCGGTGGTGCCGTCCTTGCTCACGGAATGCGTCGTGAAGGGATCGAGGGCGCTCTTCACCTGGCTGCCGTCGGCAATCTCGCGCACCGTGTGTTCAATCGCGGCCTTGTTTCCGGCCGCGGTGATCTTCTGCCCGTGCGGCGCGACGAAGACGAGCCGTGCGGTGGCCCCGTTGGAGCTCCCGCTGTTCGGGAAGCGCTGGTCCAGGAGGTCGTAGGCCTTCTGGGACTCGGTTCCGGGAAGGGACATGGATTGCTCGGGCGCGGCCGGGGCCTTGACCGCGCCGAAGACGGCGACGGCGAGTACCGCCGCCCAGAGCAACAGAAACCAGTGTCGTTTGTGGAACGACACTCGGCCCAGTCGATAGAGAAACATGGCCACGAAGGGGGCTCTCCAGTCTGGATCTCAGCAGTGGGCGACGTGCAGGGCCGCAAGGCACGGCAGGCCACCGGGACAGCGTGGAAGCAGTCCACCGCCTGCGCGGAGGCGGGATGCGTGGAGCCATCCTTCGTGCAGCGGCCGCTCATCGGCATCGTCGCTCGGCACGCAATCGCGGTACTGCCGCTGGAGGAGATCCCGCCCGTCCGGCGAGGCTCACATACTGCTTGAGGAGGACATGGTTCGCGTGGACAGGGCTGACGACCGAGGTACGTCGGAGGCGGCGATCACGATGGCAGGCGAGTGGGGTCCGGGGCCGGCCCCGCTGAGCAGTTCCGACGAACGGGTCGGGCCGCCCGTAGTCAACTTGACCTGGTCCCAAAGGACCGGGTTTGGAGGTAGCGCCCAACTGGCTGCTGGGTTGGTTCCTCCGTCCAGACACCCCGTCATGGGGGCTCGGGGCCCAGGCAGCGCAGCAACTGGCGACTGGCGACTGGCGTGTCAATGGCAACACGTCAATCTTGAGGGGCATATCCGTCGGGAGCATGCTTCGAGCCATCCAGGCCTACGAATTCTTGTTGTCGGCTTGAGACCGGTCGTGCGAAGCCGCCCCGCCGACGACGACACAGCGTGAGTGCACGCCCACTATGAACCGCCCGGCGTCGGTGGCGCGGCGGCTTGTTCAAAGGCTGGGCACAACGATGCGTCGGCGAGCTGGGACGGAGATGTCTCACAAAATCACGGATGGGTGGGCAGTCGATGACGGAAGCACCGGAGTTGCCGCTGTACATGCGGCGGGACGGGTTCGGCCCGGCCGGGGAGCTGGCCCGGGCGCGGGAGGACGAGGGTGTGGTGCGACTGATGACGCCGTTCGGCGTGCCGGCGTACGTGATCTGCCGCCACGAGGACATTCGCACGATGCTGTCGGATCCGGTCCGGTTCAGCAGCGCACGCAGCCCGGCCGCGCAGTTCGGCCAGGGTGCGGTGAGCGAGGAAGAGCGGGCTCGGATGCGGGCCGGGTTCATGATCGCGTTCGACCCGCCGGAGCACACTCGGTTGCGGCGCATGCTCACGCCGGAGTTCACGGTCCGCCGGATGCGCAGGCTGGAGCCGCGGATCGTGGAGATCGTCGAGGCGGCGCTGGACGATCTCGAGCGGGCCGGGAAACCGGCGGACCTGGTGCCGAACTTCGCGTCACCGGTGCCGTCGCTGGCGATCTGCGAGTTGCTGGGCGTTCCTTACGCCGACCGCGCCGAGTTCCAGGACCGTGCCGCCCGCTTTTCGGACGTGTCGTTGCCGGACGAGGAGCGGGCCGCGGCGCAGCGGGAGAACCGCGAGTACATGTCGAGTCTGGTCGCCCGCGCGCAGGCGGAGCCGGGCGAGGACATGCTGGGGATGCTGGTACGGGAGCACGGCGACGACCTGAGCAGCGATGAGCTGGTCGGCATCGGGATCCTGCTGTTGCAGGCCGGGCACGAGACCACCACGAACATGCTGGGTCTGGGGACGCTTGCCCTGCTGCGGCACCCGGATCAGCTCGCCATGATCCGCCGGGATCCGGCGCGGGCCGAGCCTGCCGTCGAGGAGTTGCTGCGCTGGCTGACCATTGCGCACTCGCTGCCGCCGCGCCTGGCCACGACCGACGTGGAGATCGCCGGGCACACCATTCCCGAAGGCTCGCTGGTGATTCCCTCGCTGCCCGCCGCCAACCGTGACCCTGCCTTCACCGAGGATCCGGACACCCTTGACATCACCCGGGGTGCCCCCGGCCATGTCGCCTTCGGTCACGGCGTGCACCACTGCCTCGGGGCGCCGCTGGCGCGGATGGAGATGCGCATCGCGTTCCCGGCCCTGCTCAAGCGCTTCCCCGACCTCGCGCTCGCCGAGCCGGACGCCGACCCCGAGTTCCTGGTGTCCAGTCTCTTTTATGGGGTGAAATCGCTACGAGTGACCTGGTGATCCGGGGTGCGGCTGGACCCACCCCGGCACCGGCTCCGAGTACGTCCCCGCCGTCCTGGCCGGGCTCACCTGCGACAGCGACGACGCCACTGGATGCAGCGATCCGCCAACACGTGGAAGGCCCGACCGTTCAGGCGGGTACACCGCTCGGGCGTCGTCGATCGAGATGGCGTTGAAGGGGGCTCCCCGCGTCGAGATGGGCATGCAGCCATTCGCGTCGGTTGTTCAGGGTGCGGGTACCGGTAACCGGATCCACGCCTTGCACCGTGGCATCAGGCCTCCTTCGCCAGGGCTGCGAATGCCGCTTCCTGCACCACGTGCTCCTCCGCATAGCGGTGCTCAC
>NZ_JBIBKW010000033.1:0-74468 GCF_042959465.1 Streptomyces sp. NPDC007901
GCGGAATCCGCGTCAACACCCTCACCCCAGGCCCTGTCGAGACCCCGGGCCTGGACGAGCTCCACGCCGCTTTCCCGCACAGCGATCAGCCCACCACGGCCGAGCCCGCCCCACCGACCCCGCTCGGCCGCGCCGGCCGTCCCGACGAGGTCGCCGCCACCGCCCTCTACCTGGCCGGCGACCAAAGCAGTTTCACCACCGGCGCGGAACTGTTCGTCGACGGCGGAGCCACACAGCTCTAGGCGCCAAATCGCGGGACGCATCCGATACCCCAGGGCGTCTGAGCCGCGTACTTGCGACCGTCGCCAGGGCAACGGATTCGACACAACGACACGGCAGGGAGTGAGTCTTGAAGAGCCGAATTCGGGTTCGCGCCGGTCGACCTTGGCGCGCTGCGTGAAGGCGGGGCGTTCATGCAGTTCGGCGGGCCGCTGAGCGGCAAGCACTTCCTGTTCCAGGGCTGAGGCCCGACCGACACCTGATGCAAACGAAGAGACAAAGGACAAGGACGATGGCAACAGATACGCAGACCTCGCGGACCGTGGCCGAGAAGTTCCTGGAGCGCCTGGGCAGGCAGGACCCCGACGGCATCCAGGAATTGTTCGCCGAGGAGATCGACTGGGACGTCCCCGGCAGTGACGCGCTGCCCTGGACCGGGCGCCGTACCCGCCGGGAGGAGGTCGGGCCGTACTTCACCACGATGTGGCCGCACTTCGCGCCCGGCAGGAGCAAGGTCGTGCTGGAGCGCTTCATCGTCGACGGTGGTGACGTGGTACTGCTGGCGGTCTTCACGCACACCGTCGCGGCCAGTGGGAAGGAGTTCACCACACCGGCGGCCATGCACCTGAGGGTCGAGGACAACCGGATCGTCCGCATGCACCTGTACGAGGACACGCTGACCGTCGAGAAGGCGTTCAGCGTCGGCTGAGTGAAGAGTGCTCAGGGGCCCGTGGCCCGGCGCACATGGCGGCCAGGACCTCGCGTTCGCCGAGTTCCGGGCCGGCCGGCGCCCATAGGATCGGCATCCCGGAGGGGGTGCAGACCAGATACAGAGCCCAGTGCCGTGCGGCACCGCCGTATCGGCGACGGACAGCACGGCCGGCGGAGTTCAGCGCCGGGCATCACCAGGTGCGAGGAGGCTGGTCACCTCGGCGACGGCCTCCGGCGAGGGCTTGAAGTAGCGGCGGACGTTCTCGGCCTTCTTGTGCCGGGACTTGGCCATCAGCATCAGCTCGGAGGCACTTTTCTCGCCGAGGTGGGTGAGGCCGGTGTGCCGGTACTCGTGCAGGTCCCAGCCCGTACCCAGCCCACGCAGGGCGGTGTGCTGGTCGACCAGGCCGTAGGCCTGGCCGTAGGAGAGGCGGGCCAGGCCAGTGTCCCGGCAGACGTCCCGGGCCGAGAGCATCCTGCCCGGGCCGGGACGGCGGCGGGTGACGAACACCGGCCCGCGGGTGTGGCGCTTGGCGGAGATCCGGGACCTCACGATCCCGACGCCCGAGGGCGGTATCCCGGCCCGCCTGTACCGGCCGGCGGGGGTGCGGCGTCCGTCGGCCGCGCTCGTCTACTTCCACGGCGGCGGATGGGTGCTCGGAGACCTGAGCGCCAGCGACTCCGTGGCCCGGTTCCTGGCCCATCACGCCGCGCTGACCGTCATCGCGGTCGACTACCGGCTGGCGCCGGAGAACCCGTTCCCGGCGGCCGTGGACGACGCGCTCGCGGCCTTCACGCACGTGGTGGAACACGCGGGGGAGTACGGCGTCGATCCGGCGGCCGTCGGGGTCGGCGGGGAGAGCGCGGGCGGGAACCTCGCGGCCGTGGTGGCGCTGGAGACGGCCCGGCGCGCACGCGAAGCCTCCTGCCCTACCCCGGCGATGCAACTCCTCCTCATGCCGGTCACGGACCTCTCGCGCAAGCACCGCTCGTACGAGCTGTTCGGGACGGGGCTGTTCCTCACCGAGGCCCAGATGGACTGGTACAAGGCCCACTACCTCCCTGATCCGGAACTGGCCACGGACCCACGGGTGTCGCCGCTCCTGGCCGAGGACGTCCACGACGTGGCGCCCGCCTACGTCGCCGTCGCGGGATTCGACGTCCTGCGCGACGAGGGCGAGGCGTACGCGCACAAGCTGCGGGACGCCGGAGTGCCGGCCGCCCTGCGGCGCCACAGCGGCATCACGCACAGCATGGTCAACGCGACCGGGTCCGGCCCCGCGCCCCGGGCGGTGCTGCGCGAAGTCGCGGGCGCCCTCCGCATGGGACTGACCTCCCGGGCCGGTCTGAAGACCCCCGAGGTGGAGGCGCGATGACCGCCACCAGGACCGCCACCTGGACGAACTGGGCGGGCGACCGGACCAGTCACCCGACGTCCTTCGTACGACCGCGCGATGAGGAAGAGGTCGTCCGTGCCGTGCGGACCGCGACCGAGCGGGAGCTCACCGTGCGTGCGGCGGGCAGCGGCCACTCGTTCAGCGACCTGGTCTGCACCGACGGCGTCATGATCGATCTGTCGCGCATGAACCGGGTGCTGTCGGTCGACGAGCACCAAGTCACCCTCCAGGCCGGCATCACCCTGCGCGAGCTGGGCCCGCGCAACGCCGAGCACGGCCTGTCCCTCGAGAACCAGGGGGACATCGACGCGCAGACGATGGCCGGGGCCCTCGCGACGGCCACGCACGGCACGGGCCGCGCGTTCGGCAACCTGTCGTCGCGGGTGGTGGGCATGCGACTGGTGACCGCGGACGGCACCGTACGACAGCTGGACCGGACCACCACATCGGAGCTGCTGCGCGCGGCCAGGGTGTCACTGGGGGCGCTCGGCATCGTCACCGAGGTGACCGTCGCCTGCGTCCCGGCCTTCACCCTGCGCCGGGTCGACCGGCCCCGGCCGCTCGACGACGTACTGGCCGGACTGGACCAACTGGTCGACACCCGCGACCACTTCGAGTTCTTCATCTGGCCGTACACCCGCACGGCCATGACCAGGACGTCGACCCGCACCGACGACACCCCGAGCCCAACTCCCCTCTGGAAGCGCCGACTTCGTGAGGAGTTCGCCGAGAACACGGTTCTGGGCGCACTGTGCCGGGTCGGCAGACGGTTCCCCTCCCTCGTACCGACCGTCAACGCCACCGTCGCCCGGTCGATGTCCGGGTCGCGGGTCGAGGACGTGGCCCATCGCGTCTACGCCACCGCCAGGAAGGTGAAGTTCACCGAGAGCGAGTACGCGATCCCGCGACGCCACTGCGCCGAGGCGCTGACCGCGTGCCTCCGACTCGTCGAGCGGCAGCGCCTGCCGATCCTGTTCCCCTTCGAGGTGCGCTTCACCGCCTCCGACGACGCGTACCTGTCCACCGCCGAGGGGCGCGAGACCTGCTACATCGCCGCCCACCAGTACCAGGGCATGGACGCCGACCCTTTCTTCCGCGCCTTCGAGGACGCCATGGCGACGTACGGGGGCCGACCGCACCGGGGCAAACGGCACACCCGTACGGAGGGCGACCTGCGCCCTCTCTATCCGCACTGGGACGACTTCGCCGAGCGGCGCACCGAACTCGATCCGACCGGGACCTTCGGCAACGCCCACACCCGAAGGGTCCTCGGCACCCACGACGAGGTGGTGACCCGATGACAGCACTCGACGATGCCGAGGACTACTACCGGCAGGTGTTCGCCCGGACCCAACCACCCTTCGCTTTCGTCGACTCGGACGCGCTCACCGCCAACGCGCACGACCTCCTGCGCCGGGCGCACGGGAAACCCGTCCGCATCGCGTCCAAGTCCCTCCGGGCCCCCACGATCATCGACCACGCCCTCGGGCTGGACCCCGGCTTCCAGGGCATCATGGCGTTCACCCTCGACGAGGCGCTGTGGCTGCACGGTCTCGGCGCCCAGGACGTCCTGGTCGCCTACCCGACGACCGACACCGAGCTGCTCGGGACCCTCGCCGGGCGCACCGCCGAGGACCCCGAGGGTGCGCCCGTCGTGATGATCGACTCGCCGGACCATGTCGAGCTGATCGAACGCGCGGCCCGCCGCCACGACGTCAGGGTGAAGACCTGCCTGGACTTCGACGCGTCCTTCTGGCTGGCGGGCGGCCGGATACGGATCGGGGCGAAGCGCACTCCGATCCACACCCCGGAGCAGGCCGCCGCGACGGCCCGGCGCGTCGAGCGCAGCGCGTACGCCCGTCTGGTCGGCGTGATGTCGTACGAGGCGCAGATCGCCGGAACGGGCGACGCGGTGCCGAGGCGGCCGGTCACCAACCGTGCGATCCGGCTGATGCAGGACAGGTCCCACCGCGAGCTCCGGCAACGTCGCGCGCTCGCGGTCGAGGCGATCTCCCGTGTCACGCCCCTGGACTTCGTCAACGCCGGCGGAACCGGCGACCTGGAACTGGTCGCGAGTGAACCCGCCGTCACCGAGGTCACCGCGGGATCCGGACTCTACGCGCCCGCCCTGTTCGACAGATACTCCCGGTTCGCTCCGCGGGCCGCGGCGTTCTTCGCCCTGCCCGTCGTACGCAGGCCCGGCCCGAAGACGGTGACCGTGCTCGGCGGTGGCTACGTCGCCTCCGGCGTGCCCCGCTGGGACCGGGCGTCCGTGCCGACCTTCCCGCCCGGACTGCGGTACGACGGCAACGAGGGCGCGGGCGAGGTGCAGACGCCACTGACCGGTGCCCCCGCGGCGCACCTCGCGGTCGGATCGTCGGTCTTCTTCCGGCACGCCGAAGCCGGTGAACTGTGCGAGCGCTTCAACGAGTTGCACCTGGTCCGGGACGGGAAGATCGTCGACGTCGTCCCGACCTATCGCGGAGAGGGCCGTTGCTTTCTCTGAGGCCACGCCGATGCGTGCGGGCCCAGGACAGTGCCCGATCTCCCTTAAGCTGATCTTCACAGCAACTGCCAGGCGCAAACAGGGGGATCAGCGTGGGAACGTCCGGGACAGCGGGCATGGCCGACCCGATACAGGAAGCCGCCGTCCCGAGCCCCACCAAGACGCTCAACTCGTTGCTGTGGGCGCTGGCGATCCCGCTGGTAGCTGTGACGGGAGCGGTCCTTGCCCAGTTTCCCTGGTCGTGGATCGGCATCGTCGTCGTGGTCCTCGCGGGGTTCAGCGCACCCGCCGTGGCAGGCGGCGTCTGGAATCGCGCGGGGGCCGCGACCTTCGCAGCCGTGACCACGTTCGCCCTCGGTCTCTTCGCGGGGCCCAGCCTGTTCGAGACCTACGTCAAGCAGGTCGGCGAGAGGACCGACGCCCTGGTCGCCGACACCGCGACGTACAAGAACGCCAGGAACAGCGAGCGCACCGTCTGCCGGGTCGTGGACACCTCGGGCAAGGTCCAGGACCTGACCGAACAGCAGAACTGCCAAGGCCAGTTCAAGCGCGGCCAGCACATCGTCCTGTACAAGGATCCGCTGGGCGTCCTCGAACCGTGGGCCGAGGCCACGGACGACCGAGCCGTGGACGTCGTCGGCCTGTACGCCACGGCCGGCCTGTTCACCGCCACGACCGCGTCGCTCTTCTACGCGGGAACGCGGCGGCGCTCAGACCGGGAGACGGACGGGAAGAAGCTCCGCACGTACGGCCCTCCGCGGCGATCGGAACCGTGAACGGTGATCCCCTGCCGGGCTCTGCGGTGCAGGGCGCCGTCCCGAGCGGTTGATGTCGGCAAGCGGAGCCGGGTGGCTCATTCTGGCGGAGCTTTCGTGGATTCCCGAAGGCGCTGGTCGCGCATGGCTAAAGTCCCTCCTGCACAGCCGTAGTCGTGCGATACCGGAGGGTGGCCATGAGGGGCAGGGGCGGCGGGCGGAGCCGGTCGGGACGGCGGGCGTTATGCGCCTCACCAGCACTCCTGGCCAGGTCCGCGGCGGCAGTCCTGTGCGCGTTCCTCCTTCTGGTTCTGGCCAGTTGCGGCACCGCCAACAGAGGCGACGTGCCGACACAGCACAGCTGGGTCCAGGCGATGGACAAGGCCCGTACGTCGCTGTTCAAGGGTGACCTTGAGTACGACGATGTCCGCCGCCTGAAGTTCCGGGCCGGACACCGAACCCCTTTTGAGGTCACTGTCTCCGGCAGCTGGCGGAACCTGGGGAACGGGAAACCGCACCAATCCGTGAACGTGGGGGCGGAGATCGGAGTTCAGCTCCACTGCCACGGTGACGCCACCTGCCAGAGCGACTCCTCACGCCGACAGCCCGTCCTGGACTCCGAAGACCGGAGCAACTGGACCTGGTGGATCACCCCGCACACCGCCGGGCCCCTCACCTTCAGCATCACCGTGACGACCTATTTCCGTGACACCGATACGGTCCTGGACGAGCAGACGATCCCTCTGAAAGCACAGGTCGATGCCGCGCCTCGCGGATTCCTCACGGTCGTGTGGGGCTGGTTGAAGTCGGGCTGGGTCACCGTGGTCGGCCTCGCGACCAGTCTGGCAGCGGTCTGGGGCGCGGCGAAGATGATCGCCAGCGACCTACGGCGCCGCTCCCGTGCCTCCACCGAGGAGCCGCCGGCTACGGATCCGGACAACGCCCCGGACCCGGATGACGAACCGCCGCCACGCCGGCAGGGGCAGGCGGCGCAGCAGTCCGACTGACACGCGCCGCATCCAGCGGCCGAGTCAGGTGTACACCGGAAAGGCCGACTGGAAGGCCAGGCGAGGCCCGGCGTCGGCCCCGAGGCGAGCGAGCAGGTCATCGAGCGCGAGGAACTCCTCCCACGGCTCCCGCTGTGTCGCCGCGGCCAGCGCCTTGACGAGCCTGTCCTCAAGGCCGGGGACGCGCTTGTCCTTCCATACCTTGTCGGCCGTGCTGACCAGGAGGTCCTCAATCGTCACGACGGGGTCGTCCCAGCCGGCGTGAGTGGCGGCGAACCGGGCCAGGGAAGGCGAGAAGCCATGGCTCAGCAGCAGATCACGACCTGCGTCCTCGTGTGCCGAGCCGGCACCGGTGAGTTCCTCGGGATGCAGGACCTTGCCCACGTCATGGGTCGCTGAACCGAAGAGAACGCCTTCACGGTCCAGGGAGAGTTCCGGGTATCGGTCCTGCACCCAGTCCACCAGTTCCACCGCAACGTCATGCACCGCGCGCAGATGCGCCGCCAGCCGAGGCGGGGCGTCCAGAGAACGCAGCAGCTCCGCCACCGCGGGCGGCAGCGGCCGCAGAGGCGGCTCGCCCGGGGCGTCCAGGGCACGTGCCAAGAAGTCCGTGGGCGTTGCGGTCATCCCGCGAACTGTACCTCCTGCCCGCACAGTCGAGGCTCAGCATCTCCCACCTGGGAGCCCTGCGTCCCGGCCGAGATCAGCGTTGGCTGGCAGGCTTGCTCGGAAGTTCAGTGCGACTGCCCTGGCAGGAGTAGACGATCTCCACCGAACCGCCGGGGAGGGCACGCTCATGCTGGAAGGTCAGCGCGGTGTCGGGACTGAGCGTGGGCGTCAGCTGCATCCCACCGCCGAACAGCAGCGGCAGTACGACCAGTTCGAGGGTGTCGAGTGCGCCAAGGGCGTGGAACGTCCCGATCGTCCGCGGGCCCCCGATGAGATGGACGTCTCCACCCCGGTTGGCCGAGCGGAGCTTTTGCAAGAGCCGCACCGGGTCGCGGTCGGTGGTGACGTGGTCGGGGGTGCCGTCCGGACGATGTGAGCCGAGTACGAACACGTCGAGGTCCGGCCATGGCCAGCGGTTGTTGGTCAGCGCGGGTTCGAAGGTGGTCCGACCCATCAGCGCCGCCTCGCAGCCGTCGAGGAACTCCCGGATACCGTGGCTCTCCCCGGAGACGAACGCGGGATCGGCAGTCAGCGCGGGCCACCCGTTCGGTGTGGTCACATAGCCATCGGCACTCATGCTCATACGGGCGCGGATCCGCATGTCTCTCCTTGGGGCCCGGCGGTCGGCTGCGTGGTCGGCAACCTGAACGGCCTCGGTCGACGAATGGACATCACTGCTTGAGCACAGAGTCGCAGCCTGTCCGGATGGTGCTTCCGGGGGGCCACACCTCTACTCAACCGTCGAACGGGAGACCCACCGATCGACACGCCGCGGAGAAACCCTCGCCCATGACGAGATCATGGGCCTGCAGTCCCGGCACCGGGCCGCCCCTCCTCGCACAACGATGTCGAGACGGCCGACGACGGTCGGCAGGTCAGTGGGCTGCGGTATCCGTGAAGGCGGTGAGGAGTGCCCGAGCGCGCCTACGGAAGGCGTCGTCCTGGTCGATGATGCGGTCTTCGAGGCCGGAGCGGACGATCCGGGCGTCGCCGTCGGCGAGGACGGCGAGCCGGTGCAGGTGCTCGCCGGTCAACGCGCCGGGGCCGAGAGCTTCCAACGCATCGCAGGCGCCCGCCGGATCGGCGTCCACCTCGGCGGACCACAAGGCGGCCGTGGCAAGCGCGGCGTGGTCCAGTGAGCCGGGTTCCGTCACGGCTATGAGGGCCACCACCGCTGCGGGTGCCTGAGCCGGATCGTCGAGTGCGGCTTCCAGGTGCACGGCGAGCGGCCGCCCCGCGGAACCAAGGAGCGCCGTCGTGCGGGCCGCCCGCGCCACCGACCACCGCGACCAGGGATTCCTTCCGGCACGCGAGAAGACCGAAGCCAGCACGGCGACCGCCTCGTCCGCCGTCCCCGAGACGCGCCACAGCGCCTCGGCGACTTCCGTGTCCTTGTCCAGGGCAGGTGTGGTGTCGTCGGCGGGGGAGCTGAGCGCCTCCCGAAGGGCCGGCGCCAGCGCCGCTCCCCGGAGACCGAGCGCGCCCGCCGTCCTGGCAGCGTCCCGCAACTGACCGGCACCGCCCCGGAGTTCCCGTTCCAGACAGTGCAGCAGGGGCGCGCTCTCGCCGGTGAGGTCGTACAAGGCCTTCGCCACGGGGAGGACTCCCTGCTCGGCCCGCTCCCGCACCAAGGAGACGGCGACGGCCCGGGCGCGGTCCGTCGGGGCCAGGCCGCCGGCGACGGAGGCGATGGCCTGGGCGGCCTGGCCGGGAAAGTGTGGAAGCGCCGCGCACAGTTCGGGCAACGCCGACGCTGCCTCGGCGCCCCAACCGGCCAGCAGGCGTGTCAACTGCCCCGGTTCGTTGCCGCTGAGGTCCTCGGGCCGGGTGAGGCGGTCCCGGACCGCGTCGAGGAGAGTGGCGTCGTAAGGGAAGGGGAAGTCCTTCGGGCTCCGGAACCCGGCGACCGTGTCGAGGGCCCGTGGCCGCCGCCCGATGCCGGCGGCCAGGAGCGGTGCCGCCTGTGCCGACCGACGAGCACGAGCGCGGCCAGGGCCCGGTCGGCATGGTCGTCGTCGTGGTCCGGATTCCGTCCGGCGAGCGGGGCGAGCACCTCAGCGGTCGGTGCGGCAGCGGGGCCCAGCCGACCCAGGAGGGACGACATGGCGACCACCGACTCTTCGTCCATGGCCGCCGCACGCAGGCTCCGCACCAGTCGCTGCGGGGCACTGCGCGAGAGCATGCTCGCGCGATCAGCCGCCCAGAGCCCTTCGGCCCGCACCTCGGCCCTGCGGTCGTGCAGAGCGGCGTCGACCAATCCGAACGCCGCGTCGCGCGCCACACGTTGGCCTCGGCCGAGAAGAGCCTCGACAACGGCGGCCAGCGGCTCGCCGCGTGCGTGGTCGAGATCAGAGCACAGGGCGTCGGCAGGCAGCAGGGACAGCATCGTGGTCTGCAGGGCCTCGGTCCACGGAGCGTCCGCGTCGAGGCAGGCGAGGACGGCGGCCATTCGTACCTGGGCGGGAGAGGACGGTTCCAGGACCGAGGCGGCCAGCGCCGCGCCGCCCGGGGGATCCAGCCGGGCGATACCGGCGAGGACCTCGGCGCGTACGGCTGCCTCGGACTCCTCCGTCCAGCGCGTACGGAGGCCAGGAAGCACGATCCCGGGCGCACGGGTGTGGGACACCGCCCAGGCTGCGGTCCGCCGGACCTCCGGCTCCGGGGAGGCCAGCAGGGGCAGCAGCAACGGGAGTTGGTCCGCCACGGCCGCCCGGACCGCTCCCGCTGCCACGCCGTACTCGTCCTCGCTCTCGGCCATGCCCCCGAGCAACACCAGAACGTCCGCCGTACGGTGGCCGGCCGCCGCGATCCCCGCCAGGAACGGCACCGCCTCCGCACTGGCGGCATAGACAGTTCCCTGGTGCAGAACGCTCCCGTAGAGCTCCGACAACGCCTCATCGGCATCCGCGCCGGTCAGCGCCCGCAGCAGATCGGGAACGTCTTCCGCGCTGCCGTACGCGTGGGAGAAGGAGGACCAGGGACGGTCGTCCAGGCCATCGAGCGGGTGTGCAAGATCCATGCGGAGCATCGTGTCACCCACCTCTGACATCACCCGGCCACACGCACCGCCCGGCCGGGCCGACCAGGTAGATGATCACGGTCTTTGCGTAGCGGAGGGGGCGGTGCTCAGCCACTGCCGCAAGCGGTTACGACAGCCACCGTCGCCCCGACCAGCCGCCTGCGCGGCCATAATCCACGGCATGTCGCTTCACGGAACGGACGCGTACAAGGGCGACGACGCACTGCCCGTGCTGGTCCAGCGGGCTGTCGAGGCGGCGCGCGCACACGGGTTCGCGTTCTCCTGTCGACCCGGGCAGGGGCGTCTACTCCAGGTGCTGGCCGCAGGAGCACCCCACAGCATCGCGGAGACCGGAACAGGCTGCGGTGTCGGCCTGGCCTGGCTGGCCTCGGGCGCGCCTGCGGGCACCAGGCTGATCAGCTGCGAACGCGACCGGGAACGGGCCCGTGTCGCTTCGGACGTCTTCCGTGATTGCGACCACGTCGAGGTCCTCCACGGCGACTGGCGGCGGATCGAGGAATTCGGCCCTTACGACCTGCTCGTGCTCGACGGCGGAGGCCAGGCCAAGGGCGACGGCACCGCGGACCCCGCACGTCTGCTCGCCCCCGGCGGCACCGTCGTGATCGACGACTTCACCCCGGCCACGACCTGGCCGCCCCACTTCGACGGCGCACCGGACCAAGCCCGACTTCACTGGCTCACCCACCCCGATCTTCGAGCCGCCGAACTCCGCCTCGCGACAGACCTCAGCGTGATCGTCGGTACCCACCTACCCGACAGCTGAGCGATCGCGGTGACGCGGCCGACGGCAGGTGCGAATCCGTCGCCCGCCTCCGCTCACCCCTTGCCTGTCCTATCGAATTTCGATAGATTCCCATCGCGAATCGATGGAAGGGTTGGTCATGGGAAAGCTGGCGGTGGGTGCGCTGCGTGCCGTGCTCGGGGTGGTGCTCGTCGGCACCGTGTTCGTGCAGGCGGGGATGGTGTGGGCGTTGGTGAGCAAGAACGACCCGGAGGACGGGTCGCTCCCCCTGACCTCGCTGCGGGTGATCACGATCCTGGGCATGGTGTCCGTCCAGGTCGCGGTGGTCTGCGTGGGGCGGCTGGTGACGATGGTGCGGCGCGGAACCGTGTTCTCCCACGCCGCCTTCCGGTACGTGGACGGCGTGATCGGCGCGATCGTGGCGGTCGCCCTCCTGTGGTTCGCGGTCACGGCCGTCAACGCGCCGGGCCAGCGGGACGACCCGGGCGTCACCCTCATCATGGGCGGGATCGGCGTGGCCATCCTCGGGGTCGCGCTCATCGTGCTCGTGCTGCGGATGCTGCTCGCCCAGGCCGTCGCACGCGATGGAGAAGCGACGCGGATGCAGGCCGAGTTGGACGAGGTGATCTGATGCCGATCGCCGTCGACATCGACGTGATGCTGGCCAAGCGCAAGATGTCCGTGGGCGAGCTCGCGGACCGCGTCGGGATCACACCGGCCAACCTGGCGGTACTCAAGAACGGCCGCGCCAAGGCGGTGCGGTTCGCGACACTCGCTGCGCTCTGCGCGGTGCTCGAATGTCAGCCGGGCGACCTGCTCCGCTGGGAGGCGGACGACCTCGTGGGCGAATGAACCGCGCCTGCGGACACGCCGTCGCCGATCCCGCCCGCCCTCGACCGAGTTCGCGAGCATCACGGCCGCGGTGAGATCCGCCGTATCCACGTGTGCACGGTGAACGGCCTGCTCCTTCCCGGCGCCCGCCAAATCGTCCAGCTCAGCGCCCAGGCCACGGAGCATTGCGCAACCCGACATCGCTGGTCGTTCGGCAGGACTCGGCGGGGCTGAGGTGTCCCGGCAGTGAGGCGTCGCCGCCGTCCCTGCATCGCCACCGCGGTCGCGGAAGCGGCCTGCGCGCGAGAACTCACACGAGTCCGGCGGCCTGCCGAAGCTTCGCTCGATCGCCAGGACGGGTCAGTTCCTCCGCCAACATCGCCACTACGCTCGCGTTCCGTGTGAACACGACCCGGCACTGCTCACGCTCGGGATGATCGCTGTCACTGCCGAACCAACGCACCATGGCTTCGTTGCGTCCGTCGATCGGCTCGGAGAATCCAGCGATCGAGACCAGAAGATCCAGCAGGCCGGACTGCACAGGAACCTGCGGATCGCATGCGAGGCGGAACAGAAACGGCAGCGCTGCCGGCATGCCCAGGTTCATCTCTCTGACACTGTTGAGAAGGGAGTTGGTGAGCACGCGCTTGGCCTCGGGCGCGGCAGCCTGATCGAGCAGGCCGTGCAACAACACCGGGATGGCCGCCGGACACTCCGGGAACTCGGACCAGACGACATCCTCGCACCCGCGGAGGGCGGGATGGCCACGACCGGCCTCAACTGCCTGCGGGTAGTCCAGGAGGAACCGAGTGATCGCTGTCTCCTTGCCGACCAGATCCGTGCTGCACACCTGTCTGTCCCCGTCCTGCCGCAACCAACCGTGAACTCCGCGTCAGCCGAACTCTCGCGCGATCAGAGATCCATGCACAAGCCAAGACAACGAACCGATGGGGCGCTGTGCGGCGTCCCGAAGCCCGCGGATGACATCGCTCGCACCCGGGCGCCGGTCGGATGTGGCGTGCTCGGTCGGCCGACCGGCCGGAGCGGAGCAGCGGGCACCTACTGCCCTGGACAGGACCGCTCGGCCAGAGCCCGCTGAATGTCAGCTGCAGGGAAGGGGGTGCGCTTGCTCTGCGTAAGCAGTCGATCGTGGAAGTCGTCCAGGACGATTGCGTGGGGAGCGTGACGGTCGATGATCGCGGCGATGTCGGCGGGAACGCCGTCGGGGCGGCGGCCGCCGACCCATTCGCGCAGGAAGGCCCCGTGTTCGGCGCCCGCGCGTACGCCGTCCGGCAGATGGCGGCGAAGCAAATGGTGACGAAGCAGGTGGTTCGGTGCGTAGGAGCGGTCGTACACGAGGTGATCGGCGAGGAAAACACGCTCCTCCGCCGACAGTTCGAAATCGCGACTCAACGCGAGCCCGAAGTCCGCGAAGTACACCCGCCGGCCGTCCGTCAGCAGATTGGCGAAGTGGGCGTCGAAGTGGACCAGTCCGCGCGCACTCAGGAACTCCGTCCCCCGCATCAGCGCATTCTCGACCCACTGATAGGGCGATTCACCTCCGCGCTGCGACCGGGCCGCTTCACGGGTATCGCCGCCGAGCCACTCGGCGAGCGTCCGTGGCACATGCTCCAGGAAGAGCACGAGGCTGTGGGAGGACTCTCCGATGGCCTCCAGCCGACGTCGCACGGCCGACGAGCCCTCCCAATGCGCTACGGCCCCCTCGACGCCGCCGAGCCCGTCGACGAAGCCGGCCGGGGGACTGTCGGGCAGAACCCGCCAGTGATAGAGCAGCGGGAAACCGGCGAACTCGTTCTTCAGCACCCAGCCTGTCGTCATGATGTGCGCGGTCAGCTCACGCCAGGCACCGAACCCCGCCGACCCCGCGCCGTACTGGTAGAAAAGAGGAAGCCGGAACACGTTCGCTGTCGACCGCACATGCTCCGGCCGTAACTCGATGTCCGTCAACGGGACCCGTTTGACGAAGACGCGTATCCCCTCGACTTCCATCTCCGCCGACCTGCCGCCGATACCGGAGCCAAGACCTGGTGCGGCGGAGACTGCGTCCTCAAGTCGACGGTCGCTGAACAGGGACAGCCGTGCGCCCACGGCCGCGTAAGCGGACACGCGCGCGGCATGCGCCGACTCGGTCACATCCATCGGTGACTCCAACCTGACAGCGGATTCGGCTCCCGTCGATCATGCCAGGGTGTTGAGCGCGACGCCCGAGGGCGCGGTCAAATGACGCCCCGAGCAGGGTGACCGTCAGACCCGTGTCCGGCTGCAAGGCGTCGGACACGTCCGCGCGCACCAGCAGCGGCCCGTACAGGGCCGTGTCCAAACGATCAGTGTGAAGCGTGAGGGAACCAACTGGTACGTCGTCCTTGCCTGCGGCGAGGTCCCCGCCGAGCCGCTGCCGCCCACCGGGGCGATCGTCGGCATCGACATGGGCGTCGCCCACTTCCTGACCACCTCGGACGGCGAACACGTCGCCAACCCGCGCTTCCTCCAGGCGGTGACCGAAGAACTCGCTGAAGTGCAGCGTTACCGGGTCATCCTCGTCGAGTCCGTTTCTCTTTGGCGGCGCGGCGGGTGTCGGCTGACTTGATGTCGTGACTCCTCCCCCGGCTGAAGCCGGGGGCTTCTCGTTACGCCGGGTTGGCGTCGCGACGGACCAGCCCGGCCCGTAGAACGTTGATGGCTCCCACCGTGTCGGCGTGCGCGGTGTGGCCGCACGAGAGGCAGTGGAACTTTTCCTGTGTGGGCCGGTTCTCCTTCGCGGTGTGCCCGCATTCGGGGCAGGTGCGGGAGGTGTTGCGGGGGTCCACGGCGATCACTTCCCGTCCGGCGCTTTCAGCCTTGGCGTGCAGGATCGTCAGGAACACCCCCCATCCGGCATCGTTGATCGACCTGTTGAGGCCGGCCTTCGCGGCAGCCCCGTTGGGCAGGAACGCGCCTGCCTGGCCGGGGTCGGGCCTGGGTGCGGGGGCCTTGCTCATGTTGCGGATCTTGAGGTCTTCGTGCGCGATGAAGTCGTGTGCGCGGACCAGACTCAGCGCGGCCTTGTGTGCGTGGTCGAGCCGCTGACGCCGGACCTTGCCGTGCAGCTGGGCGACCTTCTCCACCGCGCGCCGGTGGCCCGCGGTGCGGTCTTTGGCCTTGCAGCGCGGGAAGCGGGACAGGGCCTGCTGCGCCGCCTCAAGTTTCGCGGCCGCGCGACGGCCGTGGCGCGGGTTGGGCACGAAGGCGCCGTTCGAGTCGGCGAGGAAGTTCGCGATGCCCAGATCGATCCCGGCCACGGAGCCGGTCGCGGGCAGCGGTTCGGGCCGGTTCTGTTCGGCGGTGAGTACGACGAACCACTTCCGGCCCTCGCGCTTGACCGACACGGTCTTGACGTGGCCGAGCACCGGGCGGTGCTGGTTGACCTTCACATGCCCGACGCCCTGGAAGCGGACACGGATTGCGGAGTCGTGCGGGGTGGAGTTCCAGCGGCAGCCGTCCCCGTCCTTGGGGAAGTCCACCGTGTCGAACCAGTTCACCCCGCGAAAGCGCGGGTAGCCCGGGGCATCGCCGGACGTGACCCGGCGGAAAAAGGCGGCGAACGCTTTGTCGAGACGGCGCAAGGTGGCCTGCTGCGAACTGAACGACCAGCGGCCCTGACGCTCCGGGTCGAACGCCCGGATCTCCTTGAGCTGCGCGGACTGCATCCCGTACTGGACGGTGGTCTTCGAGACGTGCCGCCAGGCGTCGCGGCGTTCCTGCAACGCCCCGTTGTAGAGGGAGCAGTGATCGCGCAGCATCTCGCCGAGGGCCTGCTCCTGGCGGACGGTGGGCCGCATGAGGAACTTGTACGCACGGATCATCCAGCCCACCCCCTCCGGTCAAGTCCGCTTGATCCTACTTCACTTGGCGCATGTCACCACGCTGGGAACCAGATCCCGACATCAGACGCGGAAACCATGTAATTTTCAACCTCCACGCCTACTTGGTGTTCGTCACGAAGTACCGGCGGGAAGTCTTCAACGACGACATGCTGACGCGCTGCGAGGCGATCATGCGGGACGTGTGCGAGAGCTTCGGCGCGGAGCTTCGGGAGTTCAACGGCGAAGGCGACCATGTGCATCTGCTCGTGCACTACCCGCCGAAAATCGCCCTGTCCAAGCTCGTCAACTCCCTCAAGGGCGTCAGCTCCCGCTACCTGCAGGCGGAGTACACCGGCCGGATCAACAGGATCGGGACGGGCTCGGTGTTCTGGTCCCCGTCCTACTTCGCCGCGTCCTGCGGCGGCGCACCGCTGAGCATCGTCAAGGAGTACATCGAAAACCAGAAGCGACCGGCCTGACCCTCACCCCGAAGACGCAGAGAACTCCGGCGCTGCGCGCCTCCGGGCCGAAAATCGCATTCCCGCCCGGCCTGAAGGCCGGGATTCCCTACGAAGATCAAGGGATGGGGGTCAGTAGGCGCGTGCGATGACGGCGATGATGTCCGGTTGGTTGTCGTCGTGGGGGACTGATCCGTCCGTGGTGGTGAGGCAGCGTACGGTCACGCCGTGTTCGGCGAGTTTCGCCTCGCCTTCCGGTCCCAGCGCTGTCCAAGGAATGTGTGCCCAGCCGGTGTTCGCCGCTTCCAGGGCTTCTTGGATGGTGGTGACTTCAGCGGTGTGGTCTTCGCGGTGTCTGCGGGATTGCGCCAGCAGCAGTGCCTGGTCGTCTTCGAGGACGGTGGGCAGGAGTGCGGGCAGGGCGTCGAGCGGTGTCGGTTCCTTGGTTCCGGGAAGTCGGCGGACCAGTACGGCGGTGCCGTTCTGGAGGTCGCGTGGTCCGATCTCGATCCGTACGGGGACTCCCTTGAGTTCCCAGTCGACGGTGCGGCGGCCGAAGGGCATGTCGGTGCGGTCGTCGACGTGCACACGGATGCCCGTGGCCGTCAGCCGTTCGCCGATCTCGCGAGCCTTGGTGACCACGGCGTCGTCGTCCTTGATGGCGACGACGACGGCCTGGACCGGGGCCAGGCGCGGCGGGATGCGCAGGCCGTCGTCGTCTCCGTGCATCATGACCAGCGCGCCGACCATGCGGGTGGTGGAGCCCCAGGAGGTCTGCCAGACGTATTCCTGTCGGCCGTCTTTCGTGAGGAATCGGGTGTTGAAGGCCTTGGCGAAGTTCTGGCCGAGCTCGTGACTGGTGGCCAGTTGGAGGGCTTTGCCGTCGCCTGTCATGCCTTCGAGGGTGAGGGTGTTGATGGCGCCGGCGAAGCGTTCCCGGGCTGTCTTGCGTCCGGGTACGACGTCCAGGGCGAGGACGTTCTCCATGAAGTCGGCGTAGACCTCCTGGTGGATACGCGCCGCGTAGGTGCGGGCGTCGTCCTGGGTGGCGTGGGCCGTGTGGCCCTCCTGCCACAGGAATTCGGTCGTGCGCAGGAAGACACGCGGCCGCAGTTCCCAGCGGACCACGTTCGCCCATTGGTTGATCAGTAGCGGCAGGTCGCGGTAGCTCTGCACCCACTTGGAGAAGTAGTCGTTGATGATCGTCTCGGAGGTGGGCCGGACGACGGCGGGTTCCTCCAGTTCCTTGCCGCCGCCGTGGGTGACGACGGCCAGTTCGGGGGCGAAGCCCTCGACGTGTTCGGCTTCCCGGGTCAGATAGGACTGCGGGATGAGGAGGGGAAAGTACGCGTTCTGGGCGCCGGCCCCTTTGATCCGGGCGTCGACTTCCTGCTGCATCCGCTCCCACAGACCGTATCCGTAGGGCCGGATGACCATGGTGCCGCGCACCGGCCCGTTGTCGGCCAGTTCGGCCTTGCTGATCAGGTCCTGGTACCAGCGCGGGAAGTCGTCCGCCTGTGGGGTGAGAACGCGTGCTTTCGCCATGGCGCGCAGAGTAGGGGGCGGGCGCGTCCGGGCGCGAACCCATTACTCCCACTCCTTGTCCTTCGTGCACGTCAGCAGGACACCAGCAGGACACCAGCAGGTCCGAGTGCTTCCCGATACCCTCCCAGTAGCCCGTTCGGCCGTTTGCCCTGGCAACCCTCACCCACCGCCCAGGAGCGGTCAGGACGCCTTTCGCTGCCGCCTGATGGGCTCCCCGGTCCGGTGGAGGTGCGTGAGCGCCTCGCGGTAGGACTGGATCAGCCCGGTCTCGTGGTAAGGCACGCCGATTTCCTCGCAGTACGCGCGTACGACGACCTGGGCCCGCCGCAGGTGCGGAGAGGGCATGCCGGGGAACAGATGGTGCTCGATCTGGTAGTTGAGCCCGCCCAGCATCAGGTCGGTGAGCCGGCCGCCCCGCACGTTGCGGGAGGTGAGTACCTGGCGGCGCAGGAAGTCGGGCCGGTCGTCGCCGGTGAGAGTGGGCATGCCCTTGTGGTTGGGGGCGAAGACGCACCCGAGGTACACACCGAAGAGGCACTGGTTGACGGCGAGGAACGCCATCGCCTTGCCGGGGGAGAGCACCAGGAACAGCGCGGACAGGTAGGCCGCCATGTGCAGTAGGAGCAGGCCGCCTTCCAGCAGGCGGCTCTTCGCGGAGGGCGAGAACAGCGATCGTACGCTCGCCACGTGCAGGTTGAAGCCCTCCAGCGTCAGCAGCGGAAAGAACAGGAACGCCTGGTGGCCGCCTATGAGGCGGGCCGGCCCACTGCTGTTCCGGGCCTGCTCCGTGGACCACACCAGGATGTCCGGGGCGACGTCGGGGTCGAGTTCCTCGTGGTTGGGGTTGGCGTGGTGGCGGGTGTGCTTGTTCATCCACCAGCCGTAGCTCATTCCGATGCCGAGGTTGCCGAAGAGCCGGCCCCAGACAGCGCTCGTGCGGCGGTGCCGGAACACCTGCCGGTGCGCCAGGTCGTGGGCCACCAGCGCGACTTGGCCGAAGACCAGGGCCATGAAGGCGGCGACCGCCAGCTGCCACCAGCTGTCGCCGAGCACGGCGAACGCCGCCCAGCCCGCCGCCAGCAGTCCGATCACCACCGTGAGCCGCACCGCGTAGTAGCCGTGGCGCTGCCGCAGTAGGCCTGCCTCGGTGATGCGCCGGGAGAGCCGGGCGAAGTCGCTGCCGACGTCCGGGCGGATTCTGCGGGAACGCACAGCGGCCGCTGCGGTCGCGACCGAGGCGTCGGAGGAAGTCGTCATGCAGCCGAGTCTCGCTACGCCCCTCCCACCGCGACCAGCCGGTCAGCTGCAGGCGTCCCGGGGGCCGAGCCCCCCACGCCCCCATGGGGTTGTCCCCACCCTTGTACCGCCTGACCTGGTCATTCGCCTGGCGCTGACGTCGATCACCGGGCCCGCCGGCCAGCCGGCGCAGAAGAACGGCGTGGCGATGGCCCGGCTTTCAGCCGCGCGATCATCCAGACCGGCACCAAGTCCTGCACACGCGCACACACCAAGGCACAAGCCCAGCACGGCCGAGCGGAACATTCGTCCAATCCACCGGCGCCTACCGGCGGAAACAGTGGGGCTATGCCTGTTCTTGACGGCGGCCCGTACGTGAACGGCGCCGATGAAGCCACCCGCTTCCAACTGGAGCAGCGGGCCTCGCTCCTGATGGAGAATCTGCCGGGGTTCGCCAAGCGCCTGCAGGCCGTTGCCGCGGTTCACGCCGTACGGGTGGACTGAATGAAGGAGAAGGGCTCCATGCGGATTCTGGTCTCTGGTGCCAGTGTCGCCGGGCCGGTGCTGGCCTACTGGCTCACCAGGCACGGTTTCTCCGTCACCGTCGTCGAGCGTGCGCCGGCTCTGCGGAAGACCGGTGGGCACGCGGTCGACCTGTTCCGGCCCGCGATGAACATCTCGGAGAAGATGGGTGTGCTGCCGCGCGTCGAGGAGCGGGCCACCGGGGCGAATCGGATGACCGTCTACGGGGAGGGCTTACGGCGTCCCGTACGGGCGGACCTGTCGAAGATCTTCGGTGGTACCGGCGACCGGCACGTCGAGATCATGCGCGACGACCTGAGCGAGATCTACTACGACGCCGCACGCGACGACGTCGAGTACGTCTTCGGCGACTCGATCACCGCGATCTCGCCCGACGGCGAGGTGCGGTTCGAGAACGCCGCGCCGCGCCGCTTCGACCTCGTCGTCGGCGCGGACGGGCTGCACTCCAACGTGCGCCGCCTCGTCTTCGACGAGGCGCCCCGCACCCACGCCTTCATCGGGGCCTACTTCGGGGTGCTGACCCTGCCGAACGTCGCCGACCTCGACCGCGAGCTCCTCATCCACGTCGGCGTCGGCCGCACCGCCGGTCTGTACGGCGCTCGGCATCTCGGCGACGCGCGGGCGTTGTTCCTGTTCCGCAGCGAGCGCGAGCTCGGCCACCACCGCGACGTGCCCCGGCAGAAGAAGCTGCTGCGCGATGTGTTCGCCGGCATGCACACCCACGTGGACCGCTGGCTGGAGGAGCTGGACCGCACGCCTGCGTTCTACTTCGACTCGATCACCCAGCTCCATATGGACACCTGGTCACGGGGGCGGGTGACGCTCGTCGGCGACGCGGGCTACTGCCCCGGTCCGGCCGTCGGCGGCAGCACCAGCCTGGCCGTCGTGGGCGCGTACGTCCTCGCCGGAGAGCTGGCACGGGCGGGCGGCGATCACGAGCGGGCCTTTCCCGCCTATGAGCGCGCGATGGCGGAGCACGTACGAGGCAGCCGCGCGGTCGCGCTGAGCGCGGCGAAGACCCTGGTTCCCACGTCCCGCCGAGGCGTCTGGGGGCTGGCCCATGGCGCCCGCCTGATCTCCGCCCTGCCCGCGGGCCCCAGCCGCGCCCTCCTTCGCCTCACCACCAAGAGCGCTCGCTTCTATGACTCCGTGACCGTCGATGACTACCCGCCGGAGGACTAGGGCGCGTATTTGGTTGTGATCAATAGGTGGTTCGGGTGAGGTGCTCGAGCCGGATAAGGTGCCCCCGAAGTCAGGCATGAGGGGGATCTCGTTGGAGCGACGGAAGCTGATCGGGATCGGGGCGGGGCTGGCGGTCCTACCCGCCTGGTGGACCCTGCGTCAGGTGGCGAACGGGGCCAAGGGGGACTGGCGCACCGACACCACACCGCTGGAGCGGGCATTCCCGCTGCTGGGCCAGCTCGCCGATGCCAAGTGGGTGAGCAGCCGGGACAACGATCGGGGCATACCGTCGCCGGAGCTGGTGATTTCGGGCTTCGCCCGGCTGACACCGGGGAAAATTGCCGAGCTGACGGCGGCCCACGCCTTCGTCTCCGAGGGGCCGGCCGATGACTTCTCCTCGTGGTTCGAGAAGCCGCTCGAGGGCGAGGGGCCGGAGAACCCCCGGTGGATCCGGTCGCACGAGCTCGACCGCGACGGCAGCGGCTACTCCACCAAACTGTGGTTCGACCGTCGCAGCGACACCGTCCGCTTCTGGGCACTCAACCCGTACGGCTAGTGCTGTGACCGCATAGGTTCGCCGGTTCGGCGGTTGTAGCGGTTGGATGTGCGGTGACGTCCGATCCGACCGTTGGAGGCGCGGTGGCCGAGCCCGTCCGGGTGCGCAGACTGACCGACCAGGAGGGGCAGAGGCTGCAGCAGGTCGTGCGCCGGGGCAGCACCAGTTCGGTGCGTTACCGGCGCGCGATGATGCTGTTGGCCTCGGCCGGCGGAAACCGGGTGCCGGTGATCGCCCAGCTGGTCCAGGCCGACGAGGACACCGTCCGGGACGTGATCCACCGCTTCAACGAGATCGGCCTGGCCTGCCTGGACCCTCGGTGGGCGGGAGGCCGTCCCCGCCAACTCAGCGATGACGAGGAGGACTTCGTCGTCGTGACGGCTACCACCCGCCCGGTCAAGCTCGGCCAGCCATTCACGCGCTGGTCGCTGCGCAAGCTGGTCGCCTACCTGCGCAAAGTGCACGGCCGGGTGATCCGTATCGGCCGCGAGGCATTACGGTCCCTGCTCGCCCGCCGCGGCGTCACCTTCCAGCGTACCAAGACCTGGAAGGAGTCCCCGGACCCCGACCGTGAGGCGAAGCTGGACCGTATCGAGGAAGTGGTGGACCGCTTCCCGGACCGGGTCTTCGCCTTCGACGAATTCGGCCCGCTGGGGATCCGGCCCACCGCCGGCTCGGGCTGGGCGAACCGGAAGCATCCCGACCGGGTGCCGGCCACCTACCACCGCACCCACGGAGTCCGGTACTTCCAGGGCTGCTATTCGGTCGGCGACGACCGCCTATGGGGCGTCAACCGCCGCAAGAAGGGAGCCGTGAACACGCTGGCCGCGCTGAAATCGATCCGCGCTGCCCGGCCCGACGGCGCCCCGATCTACGTGATCTTGGACAACCTGTCTGCCCACAAGGGTGCCGACATCTGCCGCTGGGCGAAGAAACATAAGGTCGAGCTGTGCTTCACCCCGACCTACGCCTCGTGGGCGAACCCCATCGAAGCGCACTTCGGACCGCTGCGGCAGTTCACGATCGCCAACTCGAACCACGCCAACCACACCGTGCAGACCCGAGCCCTGCACGCCTACCTCCGCTGGCGCAACGCCAACGCCCGCCAACGCGACGTCCTGGCCGCCGAACGCAAGGAACGCGCCCGCATCCGCAGCGAGAAGGGCATCCGCTGGGGCGGACGACCACTCGCCACCGCGGCCTGAGCGACCCGGCCAACCTATGGTCAGAGCACTACTAGCATCCCCTGTCATGAGCGATTCGGAAGATGTCCTTGACTGGCTGCAACACTGGTACGCCGCGCAGTGCAACGAGGACTGGGAGCACGAGTGGGGCCTGAAGATCGCCACGCTCGACAACCCCGGCTGGACCGTCACCATCGACCTGGAGGAGACGGATCTGGAGCAACACGAATACCCCCGCCAGGACGTCAACCGCAGCGCTCACGACTGGGTCTGGGCATGGACTTCCGAGAAGACCTTTCACGCCAGATGCGGCCCCGGCAACCTCACCGAAGCCCTCACCTTGTTCCGCTCCTGGGCGACCGCGAACACTCCTTGAACAATCGCACAGCGGCAGGACGCCAACCCGGTGAACCTATGCGGTCACAGCACTAGTGCTGGATTCCTCTTTCGATGGGTATAGCTGCTGATAGCGGGGCGGTTTCGGGTACTCGGGGGCGGGTGCTGGGGCATGGTGCTGAAGGCGCGGCCGGGCCGTGACGAAGGCGAGCAAGCGGTGGTCCACCGCCTGGCGTCGGCCAGAAAGGCGCCGAAGGATGTGGTGGAGCGGTGCCGGATGGTGGAGCTGAGCTGGGACGGGTGGCTGGTCCCGCAGATCGCGGACGAGCTGAAGTGCAGTCAGAAGACGGTGCGTCGCTGGCTGCACCGCTTCAACCGCTTGGGGCTGGAGGGCCTGGAGGATCTGGGCGGGCAAGGCCGCAAACGGCGGATCACCGAGGCCGAACGCTCGAGGATCGTCGGCCTGGTCAAGCAGACCCCGCCCGGCCGACTCGAGGTGCAGCCGTCGAACGAGATGTGGGCCGCGGACGAGTCAGGGCCCTCGGAGTGGACTTTGGACACGCTGGTCGCCGCGGCCCGAGACTTGGGCATCGAGGTCAGCCGCTCCCAGGTGCGCCGGATTTTGCTCGCGGAAGGGGTCCGCTGGCGGCGCACACGCTCCTGGACGCGCTCGAAGGATCCGGACTTCGAGGGAAAAGGACGCGGATCGTCGAGCTCTATATCAGCCCGCCCGCCGGCGCGACGGTGGTCTGCGCCGACGAACTCGGCCCGGTGATCCCCCGCGCTTTCCCACCGGCACCGGGCTGGTCGCCGGACGGGCACCGCATCAAGAACGAGATCGACTACTCCCGCGGACCAGAGAAAACCTGGGTCTATGGCGCCCTACGCGTCCGCGACGGTCAAGCGATCACGATGACCGCCACTTCCCGCAACAGCGCCTTCTACCAGCGGTTTCTCCAGTTGGTCGAGGAAGCCAACCCCGCCGGGGACATCTACGTGATCACGGACAATCTGTCCTCGCACAACAGCGTGTCCACCCGCACCTGGCTCGAGGACCACCCACGCATCAAGCACGTCTTCATCCCGGTCGGGGCCTGCTGGCTCAACCTCCAAGAAGGCTGGTGGCGCATCTTCCGCAAGATCGCCCTGGCCGGACGCTCCTTCGGCGACCCAGGCCACATCACCCACGCCACCAACGTCGCCACCGGCCAGCTCAACTCCCGTGCCCGACCCTGGATCTGGGGCAGACCCGCACCACCCACCAGGCGCTTACGCCACCGCTATGTGTACTTCCTTTGAGGAATCCAGCACTAGGCGCGTCGATTGTGATCAATGGGCGGTCCGCGTGAGGTCCCTGATCCAGATCATCGAGGCGCGCAAGTGGAGGCCGACGAGGTAGCTGTCCGGGGTCTTGTCGTATCGGGTGGCGATGCCTCGCCAGGCCTTGAGCTTGTTGATCAGACGCTCGACGGCGTTCCGTTCCTTGTAGAGGTCGGCGTCGTGGCTGACGGGCTGTCCGCCTCTGGAGCCCTTCTTCCTCCGGTTGGCGGCCTGGTCCTTCTTCTCCGGGATGACTGCCTTGATGCAGCGTTTCCGCAGGTGGGCGCGGTTGCCGCGAGACGAGTAGGCCTTGTCCCCGGCTACCGCGTCGGGGCGGGTGCGGGGGCGGCCGACGGGGCCGCGGACCCGTATTTTCTTGAGCACGGGGATGAATTGCGGGCTGTCGGCGGCCTGGCCCGCAGTCAGGACGAACGCCAGCGGGCGGCACTTGCGGTCAGCGGCGAGATGGACCTTACTGGTCTGCCCGCCCCTGGAGCGTCCGAGGAGAGCGGCCTTCAGCCGGAGTTTTCGTCGGCGCCGAATGCGTCGTCGTTCTTCCCACTCGGGGCTGTTTCCGGCGTCCTGCCCGTCTTGTCCTTCCGGGCTGCCCCCTTTGACCTGGCCTTTTCTTCCTCGGCGGCGTCCTTCTCCAGAGCGGTGAACACGTCCTCGCTCAGGTGCATCCCGGCGGCGTCGTGGTGAGCGCGTGCGGTGGTGGAGTCGACGCTGACCAGGGACAGGTCCACCTCGCCCCGCTTCGCGGCCTCCGCGATCAGCCCCTCCAGCAGAGCCTCGAACACGCAGGCGTCACGCCACTGCCGGAAGCGGTTGGAGACGGTCGACCAGGCACCGAACTCCTGCGGCATCTCCCGCCACTGCCCGCCCGTCCTGAACCGCCAGATCACGCCCTCGAACTGCTGCCGCAGGCGCTCGGGGTAAGGGCCGTACTCGCCGATCGGCAGGTACGGCCCGATGAACTCCCACTCTTCGTCTGTCAGTTGCACTCGCGTCACGCAAGACGATCTACCGGATCAGGCCTCGACACGAGGGCAAATCCAAGATTGATCGCGACTCGATACGCGCCCTAGCAGGGTGGCGATGGCGGAGAGGGCGGTGCGGGACTGCAGGGCACGCTCGTCCGGGCGATCGCCTTGAGGACACCGTCAAGACTCTGCTGAGGAGGGAGGGCGGGGTGTGCGCCCCTGCCAACGCTCGCTTCACCCGTCCGGCACCTAGTAGGTACCATGAGGGGCATGCCATCCCTGAATGTGTCCTTCACCGACGAGGAACTCGAGGGTGTCCGGGCCGCGGCCGCGGCCGAGGGCAAGAGCCTCAAGCAGTACCTTCACGACCTCGGCATCCGCGAGATGCAGCGCAAGCAGTTCGTCGCCGGCGCGACCGAGTGGGCTGAGCGGCTGCGCGGCGAGTTCGACGAGGCCTTCCCCGACGAGGTGCCGCCCGCCGAGCGCGGCGACGGAGCCGCTGCCGCCTGATGCCGCCCCTCTACATCGACGTCTCCTGGCTGCTGGACGTCCAGGAGAACGCGCTCGGCCACGACGACCTGTCCGTCTCGGACTACTCGGCGCTGGTGGCCGCCGTCGCCCGCCACAAGACCCGGCTGCCCACCCTCGCGGCCGCCGATCCGGACACGGCCTGGCGAGCCGCGGCGCTGCTCCACACGATCGTGCGCCTGGAGCCGCTGCCGCATCGCAACAGCCTGTACGCCGCGTTCATCGCGGCCCAGTACATGGCGCAGGCAGGCGAGGGCATCGATCCTCCCTACGGCGCGCTCTCCGATCTGGTCCGCAAGGTCCGCGACACCCGGATCGGCGTCCAGGACGTCGCCGACCAACTGCGCGGCTGGAAGCTGTAGCCCTGTGGGGACGGGTGCGGCGGCCCGTCCGTGGTGCTGCGAAGCCCGCGTCAGGTGTTCACACCTTCGGCTTCGGCCCGGGCTCCTCCAGCCGAGCGGGTACGGCTCGTCGACACTGTCGGCAACCTCTTCGCGTGGATTGCCGAGGCCGAGCACGAAGGCCCGACCGGCGAGGTAGCGAGCCTCTGCAAGCTCGCGCAACTCGACACCGAGGCGTGCCGTCCCTCGGCCGACTGGTCGTGGACGCTGTCCACGATGCGTCGGTCGACCAGCACCGCAGCCCGATGCCGTGTTCGGCGTGGACGGTGAAAGACCCCGTCCATCACATCGCCATGATGCTGCTGCTGACGAGAGACACGGGCACCCGCACGGACTCGGATCCGAGCCTGCTGACGGCGAACCCGGTGCATCTCCTCGCCGGGCGGGCGGAGTCCGCGTGGGTGTTGCCCGTGGCCGGTGGAGCGGAACCGGCGGCCGGGGTCTGGTCCGAGCCGGCGGTGTGGGAGGGAGAGGCCGGCCTCGGCGGACCGCTCATGCCCGCGACCGGGCTCGGCGGGATCCTGATCGCAGAATTCACCGTCCATGCCTGGGACGCGGCGGCAGCCACCGGACATTGGCGCGCCAGTCCCGCACCCTCGGCCCAGCCACGTTCGCGACATCCTCGCGCGAGGCACCCCGCATGCGCGGTCTCGGCCTTGTGGGCGGCGAAGTACCCCAAGACGCAGACGCAGACGCACCCGTGCTCGACCGCGCACCGGCACTCAGCGGCAGAAACCCCCGATGGGCACCAGCGGCCGATCGGGGTGCGTATCAGGTCGTGATCAACAGGGTCCGGTGATCTGCGGCGCGGCCGTGTGGTCGTGAGCGACCGGAGGTGGTGCCGCAGGCGGGCGGCCGTGCTCGAAGACCCCGGCTGGGTGCCTGCCGGGACGGTGTGTCAGATCACGGCGAGCCGGTCCACCAGCAGCTCCACCCTCGGCTCGGCGTACTCGGGCAGCAGGCGGCCCGCGCGGGTCAGGGTTGCCAGGCCGTGCAGGGACGCCCAGAACGCCTCGGTGAACAGCCCCGGGTCGACGCCGTCCCCGGCGACTTCGCCCAGGGTCTCCATAAGCGCGGCGAAGGCGTCCTTCAAGGGTTGCGGGGTGTCCTCCTGCGCGTATGCCAGGCCGCCGTCGAGCTGGAACAAGGCGTCGTAGACCGCCGGGTTGCGTGCGGCGTAGTCGAGGTAGGCGCGGGCCAGGGCGGCGACCCGGGCGCGCGGGTCGTTCTCGGCGGAGGTCGCGGCTCGCAGGAACGCGGCCATTTCCGTGGCGCCCTCCAGGGCGACGGCGCCGATGATCTCCCGTTTGCCGCGGAAGTGGCTGTAGAGGACGGGCTGGCTGTACTCGATGCGTTCGGCGAGCCGGCGGGTGGTGACCGCGTCCCAGCCCTGTTGCTCGGCGAGTTCGCGGGCCGTCGCCACGATGAGGCGTTCGCGGGCCGCGCGTTCGCGCTCCTTGCGTTCCTTGACCGACATGTATTGATCCTAGCATCGCTAGACAGCCGAGCGGCAGCAGTGCTAGTGTTGCCTCATCTTCTAGCGGTGCTAGCTCAACGGAGGGATCGTCATGCTCAACGCACTCGAGGTCGTCACCACCGTCGTCGTCGGCCTGATGGTGGGGGTGGAGTTCTCCGTCGCCTTCATCATGAACCGGATCCTGGACGCGCTTCCCGAGGACAGCGGTCAACTCGGTCACGCCCACGGCGGCCGGATGCTCGGCGCCCTGATGCCGTTCTGGTACATAGGCTCGCTCGTCCTCAGCGCGATCTGGGCCATCGCCGGATGGCACCACCACGGCGCCGGACTCGTCGTCGCCGCCGCCGGACTGCTGATCGTCAGCGTGGTCATGTCGATCCTGCTGCTCGTCCCGATCAACAACCGGAACAAGACCTGGACCCCCGAGAACCGGCCCGCCGACTGGAAGAAGCAGCTGAACCGGTGGGGCCGCTACCACTACGTCCGCGTCGCCGTCCTCATCGCCGCCTTCACCCTGCTGGCCGCCGCCCTCACCTGAGCCCGAGGGCCGACACCACGCTGGTGGCCGCACTATCCACGAGCTCAGCGCCCCGGTGGCCTTCGACGGACCTTGGGGCCGGGTCTACGACCTGTCTCGGCGCTGGCAGCGGGACGGCATCCGGGCCGGGGATCAACGAATGGATGTGAGTAGGTCCGGCACGCTCGTGATCGCTAGCCTCGCCGGCCATGAAGCAGCGTCAACAGAAGAAGCTCTCCTCGGCAACCACGACCACCACGACGACCGCCCCGACGAGGTCGCGGCCATCCTGTGGGACGCGGGCGGACATGTCCTGGAGGGCGAGGCGACCGTCGTGGCCCACCGCGGTCTGCGGATCGGCGTGGCGGGCACCAAGGGGTTCGGCGGCGGGTTCGTGGGCCGCTGCGCGGGGGAGTTCGGCGAGCCCGTGATGAAGGAGTTCGTCCGGTACTCACGGCAACTCGCCGACGGTCTCCGCATCGCCCTGGAGGACCTGCACGGACGCGAGTGCGACGTGCGGATCGCCCTGACCCACTTCGCCCCCGTGCCCGACACCCTGGTCGGCGAACCCCTGGAGATCCACCCGTTCCTCGGCAGTTACCTGCTCGCCGAGGCCATCGACACGGCGGGGGCCGACCTCGCCGTCCACGGGCATGCGCACGCCGGCACCGAACACGGCATGACCGGCGGCGGAGTGAAGGTGCGCAACGTCGCCCAGCCGGTCATCGGCAGGGCCTTCCACGTCTACTCCCTGAACCCGCTCGACCCGTGGGAGGGAGCGGGTGCCACGGGTACCCGGTCGCCGACAGACACCGTCGAACAGTGAGAAGGGGGCCGGTCATGGCCCAGCACGTACGCGACATCATGACCAGCGATCTGGTGACCGTCGAACCGCAGGCGTCGGTGGCCGCCGTGGCCCGGATGATGCGGGACGAGGACGTCGGCGCGGTCCTGGTGACCGAGGAAGGGCATCTGCGCTGCCTGGTGAGCGACCGCGACCTGATGGTGCGGGCCTTCGCCGAGGGCGTCGACCCCGACCGGACCACGGTCATGCAGGCGGCCAGCACGGACCTGGTCACCGTCACCCCCGACGACCGCCTGGACCGGGCCGTCCGACTGATGCGCGAGCACGCCGTACGACGTCTCCCGGTCGTCGACGGCGACCGTCCGGTGGGCATCCTCGCCCTCGGCGACCTCGCGATGGAACGCGACGAGAAGTCCGCACTCGGCGACATCAGCGCCGCCCGGCCCAACGGCTGACGCCCTGGCGCCCTCGGCCGATCGGGTACCGCCGCCCGGCCGCGCGAGTGTTTCGCGCCGGCCGGGTACGCCCCGGGCCCATGACGGGCAAGGGATGGCGAGAGCACGGCCGCGGACCGTCGGGAGGAGCGTCAGGTGAAGCCCGGGAGAGACGGGACGGGGGAGAGGTTCGCCGACGCGGTCGACGCGAGGCTGCCCGTGCACGACGGGGCCGGGCAGCTGCTGCGCAAGTCCTTCCCCGACCACTGGTCGTTCCTGCTCGGCGAGATCGCCCTCTACAGCCTGATCGTGCTGGTGCTGACCGGCGTGTGGCTGACCTTCTTCTTCCAGCCGGAGATGCGGGAGGTCGTGTACCAGGGGCCGTACACCCCCCTGCGCGGTCAACTCGTCTCGGGCGCCTTCGACTCCACCCTCCACATCAGCTTCGACATCCGCGGGGGCCTGCTGATGCGGCAGGTCCACCACTGGGCCGCGCTGGTGTTCGTCGCCGCGATCGGCGTGCACCTGCTGCGGATCTTCTTCACCGGTGCCTTCCGCCGCCCCCGCGAGCTGAACTGGGCCATCGGCGTGACGCTCTTCGCGCTCGGCCTGGCCGAGGGCTTCGCCGGCTACTCCCTCCCCGACGACCTGCTCTCCGGTACCGGACTGCGCATCGCCCAGGGCATCATGCTCTCGATCCCGGTCGTCGGAACGTACGTGAGCATGTTCGCGTTCGGCTCCGAGTTCCCCGGCCACGACATCGTCCCCCGGCTGTACAGCCTGCACATCCTGCTCCTGCCGGGCGTCCTGATCGCCCTGGTCACCCTCCACCTGATCCTGGTCTTCCACCTGAAGCACACTCAGTGGCGCGGCCCCGGCCGCAGGAACTCCAACGCAGTCGGAAAGCCGCTCTACCCCCAGTTCTCGGCCTCCTCCATGGGCCTGTCCTGCACCGTCGCCGGGCTGCTGACGGTGCTGGCCGGCGTCGCGCAGATCAACCCGGTCTGGGTGTACGGCCCGTACCGGCCGGACCAGGTGTCGACCGGCTCCCAGCCGGACTGGTACGTCGGTTTTCTGGAGGGATCGCTGCGCCTGGTCCCGCCCTGGGAGACGAACGTCGCCGGCCACACCCTGATGTGGAACGTCCTGCTGCCCGCCGTCGTACTGCCGGCGCTGCTCTTCGCCGTCCTGTACGCCTACCCCTTCGCCGAACAACGGCTGACGGGGGAGTGGCGGCAGGAACAGCACCTCTGCGACCGGCCCCGGGAACGGCCGGTGCGCACGGGCCTCGGTGTGGCGGGCATCACCTGCTACGGCGTTCTGGTGCTGGCCGGCGGCAACGACGTGGTGGCCCAGACCTTCCGGATCTCGGTGAACGCCCTGACCTGGATCTTCCGGGTCTCCCTGATCGTGGGTCCCGTCCTCGCCTTCTTCGTCACCCGCGCGCTGTGCCGGGCCCTGCTGCACGCCGAACAGGAGCGCCTGGCCGAGGGGGAGGAGACGGGACTGGTACGGCAGACCCTCGCCGGCGGCTACGAGAGCGGTCACCGCCCGGTGACGGAGTTCCGCCCGGGTGCCCCGCGCCGGCCGCTCAGTCCTCCTGCTCAACCTCCCGGTTCACGTACTGGAACACCAGCCCGGCGACACCCCGGGCCAGAACACCGAAGCCGATGAGGAACAGCCACAGCCCGAACACCACCCCGGTCGCCGCGACCGCGAACCCGAGCGCGGTGACGATCGGCCAGGGGCTGTGCGGCGGGAAGAACTCGACCGGCCCGGCGGAGTCCGCCACCTCCGCGTCGGTACGGTCCTGGGGGCGCGGGCCGTGGCGCACATAGTGCGTCGCGCAGAAGAACGACACCACGGCGGCCATCCCGAACGCCACGATCAGGGCCGCCGTACCCGCCGGGTCTGCGTGCGACCACACCCCGTAGAGCGCGGCGGCGGCGCCGAAGAAGACGGCCACACCACCGAAGAGCAGTGCCTCGACCTTCACCGCAGCCCCTCCCTCTCCGCCTGCCGGACGATCTCCGGATGGTGCAGGTCGAAGGCCGGTGACTCGGACCGGACCCGGGGCAGCGCCACGAAGTTGTGCCGGGGCGGCGGACAGGAGGTGGCCCACTCCAGGGCGCGCCCGAACCCCCACGGGTCGTCCTCGGTGACCTGCTTCCCCTTGTGGGCGGTGAGCCAGACGTTGTAGAGGAACGGCAGCGTGGAGACGCCGAGCAGCAGCGCGCCCGCCGAGGAGAGGGTGTTGAGCAGGGTGAACCCGTCGGAGGGGAGATAGTCGGCGTACCGGCGGGGCATGCCTTCCGCGCCGAGCCAGTGCTGTACCAGGAACGTCAGCTGGAACCCCGGGAAGAGCAGCCAGAAGTGCACCTTCCCCCACCGCTCGTCGAGCATCTTCCCGGTGAACTTCGGCCACCAGAAGTAGAACCCGGCGAACATCGCGAACACCACCGTGCCGAACAGCACATAGTGCAGGTGCGCCACGACGAAGTACGAGTCGGTGACGTGGAAGTCGAGCGGCGGCGACGCGACGAGCACCCCGCTCAGCCCGCCCAGCAGGAACGTCACCAGGAAACCCATCGACCACAGCATCGGCGTCTCGAACGAGAGCGAGCCGCCGTGCATCGTCCCGATCCACGCGAAGAACTTGATCCCGGTCGGCACGGCGATCAGGAACGACATGAGGGAGAAGAACGGCAGCAGCACCGCTCCGGTCGCGAACATGTGGTGCGCCCAGACGACCGCGGACAGCATGGTGATGGAGGTCGTCGCCCCGATCATCGGCAGATAGCCGAACAGCGGCTTGCGCGAGAACACCGGGATGATCTCGGAGATGATCCCGAAGAACGGCAGCGCCACGATGTACACCTCGGGATGCCCGAAGAACCAGAACAGGTGCTGCCACAGCAGCGCCCCGCCGTTGTGTGCGTCGAAGACGTGCGAGCCGAACTTCCGGTCGCACTCCAGGGCGAGCAGCGCGGCCGTCAGCACCGGGAACGCGGGCAGCACCAGGATGGACGTGAACAGCACGTTCCAGGTGAACATCGGCATCCGGAACATGGTCATGCCCGGCGCGCGCAGACACATGATGGTGGCGACGAAGTTCACCGCGCTCAGCGTCGTGGACACACCCGAGACCACCAGCCCCATGGTCCACAGATCACCGCCCGCTCCGGGCGAGTGGTACGCGCTGTTCAGCGGTGCGTAGGCGAACCAGCCGAACGATGCCGCGCCGCCGGGCACCAGAAACCCGGAGACCACGAGCAGCCCACCGAACAGGTACATCCAGTACGACAGCGCGTTGAGCCGGGGAAAGGCGAGGTCGGGGGCGCCGATCTGGAGCGGCATGACGGCGTTGGTGAACCCGGCGAACATCGGGGTCGCGAACAGCAGCATCATGATCGTGCCGTGGATGGTGAAGAACTGGTTGTAGCCTTCCCGGCTCAGGAACTGCAGCCCCGGCCGGGCCAGTTCGGCCCGCATGCCCAGCGCGAGCAGTCCGGCGAGGAGGAAGAAACAGAACGCCGTCACCATGTACAGTCGGCCGATCACCTTGTGGTCGGTCGTGGACGTCCAGCCCAGCAGCCGGCGGCCGAGCGGTGCCGGAGCGACGGGAGGCGCAGGCTTGTCGTCGACACGTTGCGACAGTTCGCTCATGGTCCTCCTCAGTCGTGCCCAGCGCGGGAAGCGCCTCGACGAGACCGATATGGCGGGTGATCGGCGGTATGTTCACCCACGGTGACGCTACCGGTGACCCGGCGCATGCCTTCGATACGGCGCGCCGATGCCGTTTGCCGGGGCCTCGGCCGCCTGAAAGGGCGCGAGAGGGGTACGCGTATCGCGGTCGGTGACCGGCCCGTCTGCTGCTGGGCGACGGGAGCCACCCGGCGTTGTGCGACCGTGCCGTACAGTCCGTGCGTCCTCGGTCGCCCGGTGTGATGTGCCGACCTCGCGACCACGAGGAGATGAGCGGCATGGTGCGGATCGGGTACACGATGATGACCGAGCAGGCCGGTCCGCGGGAGCTGGTGGACCATGTGGTGGGCGCCGAGCGGGCCGGCTTCGACTTCTCGGTCACGTCCGACCACTACTTTCCGTGGCTGGAGTCCCAGGGCCACGCGCCCTACGCGTGGAGCCTGCTGGGCGCCGCCGCACAGGCCACCGAACGCATTCCCCTGATGACGTACGTGACGTGTCCGACGACCCGCTACCACCCGGCGGTCGTCGCCCAGAAGGCAGTCACGATGCAGGTCCTCTCCCAGGGACGGTTCCGGCTGGGGCTGGGCTCGGGGGAGAACCTCAACGAGCATGTGATGGGCGAGGGCTGGCCTGCCGCGCACGTCCGGCTGGAGAAGCTGGAGGAGGCGGTGGAGATCATCCGCGCGCTGTTCGCGGGGGAGAACGTCAACCACCACGGCGTTCACTTCGATGTGACGAACGCCCGGTTGTGGGACCTTCCCGACGAGCCGACGCCGATCGGTGTCGCCGTCTCGGGCGACCGCTCCTGCGAACTCGCCGGTCACCTCGCCGATCTGGTGATCGCCACGGAACCCCGGCCGGAACTGATCTCGGCCTTCGAGCGGCACGGCGGCGCGGGCAAGCCCAAGGTGGGCCAGCTGCCCATCTGCTACGACACCGATCGCGACGCGGCTGTCGCCCGCGCCCACGAGCAGTTCCGCTGGTTCGGCGGCGGCTGGCCGGTCAACTCCGAACTGCCCGGACCCGTCGCGTTCGCGCGTGCCACCGAGTTCGTACGGCCCGAGGACGTGGCCGAGTCCATCCCCTGCGGCGACGACGTGCAGGCGGTCGTCGAGGCCGTACGCCCCTACGTGGACGCGGGGTTCACCGAGGTCGCGCTCGTCCAGATCGGCGGCGACCACCAGGAGCCGTACCTGGAATGGGCCGAGCACAAGCTGCTGCCCGCGCTCCGCGCACTGTGAGAGGGCGAGGGCAGCCGTGATGGCCACGCAACGCGCCGCGATCTTCGACATCGACGGGACGCTCGTCGACACCAATCACCTGCACGTGGTCACGTGGTGGGAGGCGTTCCGGCAGGCGGACCACCACGTTCCGATGCGCGACATCCACCGCGCCGTGGGGCTCAGCGGCGGCGACCTGCTGGACCACCTGCTCGGCGACGACCACGATCCCGACCAGGACGAACAGCTCACCGCGGCCCACCACACCCTCTACGCCACGTACTTCGAGCGGCTGCCCGCGCTGGACGCGGCGGGCGACCTGTTGCGCGCCCTGGCCGGGCGGGGCTGGCAGATCGTCCTGGCGACCTCGGCGAGCGGCGCGGAACTCTCCGCGCTCCGCGGCGCCATCGACGCGGACGAGGTCATCCTCGGGGTCACCAGCGCCGACGACGTCGCCGACGGCAAACCCGCCCCCGACCCGGTTCGGCAGGCCAGGGAACTCGCCGGTGTGCCGAGCGAACGTGCCCTGTTCGTCGGCGACAGCGTCTGGGACATGAAGGCGGCCGTCCGCGACGGAGTCACCCCGGTGGCGGTCCTGTCCGGCGGCGTCCCGCGCGCGGACCTGGAGGGGGCCGGTGCGCAGGCCGTGTACCGGGACCCCGCCGACCTCCTCGCCCACCTGGACACCAGCGTCTTCGCGCAGACCGAGTAGCAGGTCCGAGTAGGAGGTCAGGCGGGGCGGCGGCGCCTCTTCCAGGCGACCGTCGCCGTTGCCGCCGCTGCGGCCGCGAGCGCCGAGGCTACGGCGGGGTGGCGGGCGAGTGCGGCCTCGAAGGACCGGCTGTGGGACGACGTGTCGAAGGCGCCGTGTGCGCCGTGGTCCGTGCCCTCCCGCCGGTCGACCGGTTCGAAGAGGTTGTTCTCGCCGCTCGGCCGCCGCCGGTCGGTCTGCTGGGCCTCGAAGCCGGTACGGGCCAGGTAGCGGTCGAGCAGGGCCGGGGCCAGGCGGTTGGCCCAGATCGTCGCCACGGTGGTGGCGCCGACGTAGTACTGCTTGCGGCGCGGATGATCGGCCGCGTACACCGCGCCCCGCGCGGCCACCTCCGGCTGGTAGATGGGCGGGACGGGCTGCGGGTGCCGGGGCAGACGTGAGCGTACCCACGAGAACTGCGGGGTGTTGACGGCGGGCATCTGAACAACCGTGACGTGCACGTTGCTGCCACGGTGCAGCAGTTCGGTGCGGAGCGAGGAAGTGAATCCGTTGATGGCGTGCTTGGCACCGCAGTACGCCGACTGCAACGGGATGGCCCGCTCCCCGAGCGCCGAACCGACCTGCACCACGGTGCCGTGGTCCCGCGGCAGCATCCGCCTCAGCGCGGTCCGGGTGCCGTTGACGAAGCCGAGGTAGGTCACCTGGGTGACCCGGTCGTACTCCTCCGTGGTCATCTCGTCGAAGGCGGCGAACACGCTGGTGAACGCGGAGTTGATCCAGACGTCGATGGGCCCGAAGGACTCCTCGGCGGCCTCGGCGGCCCTCTCGACCTGGCGGGCGTCGGCGGTGTCGGCGACCTGGACGAGCGGACGGCCGCCGAGGGACTCCACTTCCTTCGCGGCGGCCTCGAGGCCGGCCCGGCCGCGCGCGATCAGCACCACGTTGGCACCGCGCTCGCCGTAGAGGCGGGCGATGGCGCGTCCGATGCCGGCGCCGGCTCCGGTGACGACGACGGTCTCGGGCATGGTCAGCTCCATCCATTGGTAGGTGTCAGGCCACCCGATAGGGCCGCGCCCGCTCCGGGGCGAGGCCGAGGCCGGGTGCGCCGTCGGCGCCGGGCGTCAGGGTGCCGCCGTGGGCAGAGAGGACGCCGTCGAAAACGGTGCGCTCGATGCGGACGTGGTCGTGGAACCACTCGAGGTGGCGCAGGTTGGGCACGGTGGTGGCGGCGTGCGCATGGGCGTGCGGGGCGCAGTGTCCGGAGATGTCGATGCCATGGGCTTCGGCGAGCGCGGCGGAACGCAGCCAGACGGTGATGCCTCCGCAGCGGGTGGCGTCGGCCTGGAGACAGTCCACCGCTCCGGCGGCGAGCAGGTGCGCGAAGTAGGGCAGGGTGTAGCCGTACTCGCCGGCTGCCACCTCCTGGGGCACCAGGCCGCGGATCGCGGCGAGGGCGGACAGGTGGTCGGAGGAGACCGGCTCCTCGAACCAGGTCACCCCGTCGTCGGCGAGCCCCCGTCCCACCCGCACGGCCTGCTTGGCACCGTATCCGCCGTTGGCGTCGACGTAGAGCTCGGCGGAGTCGCCAATGACGGCTCGGGTCCGGGCGACGCGCCGCCGGTCGCGTTCCTCCCGGCGTCCCCATGACTCCGCGATCTTGATCTTGACGCGGGGAATGCCCTCGTCCTCGACCCAGCCGCGCAGTTGCCGTTCCAGCCGGTCGTCGTCGTATGTGGTGAAGCCGCCGCTGCCGTAGACGGGCATCTCGTCGCGGGCCGCCCCCAGCAGGCGCACGAGCGGCAGGCCGAGCAGGCGGGCCTTGCAGTCCCACAGTGCGATGTCCACGGCCGAGATCGCCTGGGCGGCCACGCCGGGCAGCCCGGCATTGCGCACTGCCCGGCGCATGGCCTCGTTCGCCCGTGGCACGTCGTGGGCGGGAGAGCCGATGACCAGGTCGGCGAGCAGGTCGTCGACGACACGTGCCGCCGCGGCGGGCGCGTAGGTGTAGCCGAGGCCCGTGACACTCCCGCAGCCGACGGTCGCCACGACCAGGGTCGTGCTGTCCCAGGCGAGCGTGCCGTCCGCCTCGGGGGCGTCGGTGGGCACGGTGTAGACGGCCGTCCCCACCCGCTCCACCACCGGGCCGTCACTCATGTGCCGTCCTTCTCGTCCTGCGCCCCGGGCCGGTCCGTGCGGTGGCGGTGACCGGGCAGCAGGTCCTGGACCTTGGCCTTGAAGCCCTGGCGGACCATGGCCGCCCGGTCGCTGTCGCCCTTGAGGACCGAGGCCGCCGCTGCCTCGATCTGGTCGAGGGACGCGTGCGGCGGGATCGGCGGGACGGCGGGGTCGGTCACGAAGTCCAGGACGCAGGGCCGGTCGGCGGCCAGCGCGGCCTGCCAGGCGTCCACGACGTCGTCCGGCTTCTCGACCCGTATGCCCTTGAGGCCCACCAGGCGGGCGAAGTCGGCGTAGGCGATGTCGGGGATCGACTGGGAGGGCAGGAACTGCGGGGCGCCCTCCATGGCCCGCATCTCCCAGGTGACCTGGTTGAGGTCCTGGTTGTTCAGCACCGCCACGATCAGTCGGGGGTCCTCCCATTCCCGGTAGTACTTCGCGACGGTGATCAGCTCGGCCATGCCGTTCATCTGCATCGCCCCGTCGCCGACGAGCGCGATCGCGGGCCGGTCGCCGTGCGCGAACTTGGCGCCGATCGCGTACGGCACTCCGGGCCCCATCGTGGCGAGTGTGCCGGAGAGCGAACCGCGCATGGCACCGCGCAGCCGCAGATGGCGGGCGTACCAGTTGGCGGCCGAGCCGGAGTCGGAGGACAGGATCACGTTCTCCGGCAGCAGGTCGTCCAGCGCGTGGACGACGTACTCGGGGTTGAGCGGGTCGGCGTCGACCGCGGCGCGCCGCTGCATGACCTCCCACCAGCGGGCGGTGTTCTTCTCGATCTGCTTGCGCCAGCTGTCGTGCTTGTTCGTGTCGAGCAAAGGCAGCAGCCGGGCCAATGTCTTTCGGGCGTCGCCGACGAGATTGACCTCGAACGGGTAGCGCAGCCCGACCATGTGCGGGTCGATGTCGATCTGCACGGCCCGCGCCTGCCCGAACTCCGGCAGGAACTGCGTATAGGGGAAGGAGGAGCCGATGACGAGGAGGGTGTCGCAACGCATCATCAGCTCGTACGAGGGCCGGGTGCCCAACAACCCGATGGAACCGGTGACATACGGCAGGTCGTCGTCGAGGGCGTCCTTGCCGAGCAGCGCCTTGGCCACGCCGGCGCCGAGCCGGTCGGCGACCTCCATGACCTCCTGCCGGGCCCCGCGGGCACCCTGCCCGACCAGGAGCGCGACCTTCTCGCCCGCGTTGAGCACCTCGGCGGCCCGGGCGAGGTCCTCGTCGTCCGGCACCGGAGCGTACTGCGGCGCACCCAGGCTGGAGGGCACCATCTTGAAGGCGTGCCCGGGCGGCGAGTAGTCCAGTTCCTGGACGTCGGCGGGGATGATCACGGCGGTGACGGAGCGGCGGGCCATGGCGGTGCGGATCGCCCGGTCCAGGACGTTGGGCAACTGCTCGGGGACGGTGACCATCTCGCAGAAGTCAGAGGCGACGTCCTTGTACAGGCTGACCAGGTCGACCTCCTGCTGGTAGGAGCCGCCCATGGCACTGCGGTTGGTCTGTCCGACGATCGCGACGACGGGCACGTGGTCGAGCTTGGCGTCGTACAGCCCGTTGAGCAGATGGATGGCGCCGGGCCCGGACGTGGCGGCGCACACCCCGACCCTGCCGGAGAACTTGGCGTAGCCGACGGCTTCGAAGGCCGACATCTCCTCGTGCCGGGACTGGATGAAGCGGGGGTTGTCGTCGGCACGGCCCCAGGCCGCGAGCAGACCGTTGATGCCGTCGCCGGGATAGGCGAAGACATGATCCACTCCCCAGTCGCGCAGGCGCTCGAGGAGATGGTCGGAAACCTTCTGCGACATGTTCGACAACCTTTCCTGTAGTGCCTTTGTGAAGAGGGATCAGAGAATGCGCAGTTTGCGCGCCGCCGCTCGGCCGGCGACCGTCGCGGCGGTAGCCGTCAGGGTCGCCGCGCCCGCGGTGGCCGCCCAGCGGGCCGCGCGGGAGGGCGGCGCGGGGCGTACGGCCAGGCGTTCGGGGTGCGCGGTCGGCAGCGTGCCCTCCAGGCCGAGGGCCAGGACCTCCGCCAGGTGCAGGGCCCGCCGTCCGGTGCCGCCCTGTTCGATCTGGGTACGGCAGCTGAAGCCGTCGGCGAGGACGAGGCTGTCCGGGGCGGCGGCGCGGACCGCGGGCAGGACGCCTTGTTCGGCGACGGCCATGGAGACCTGGTGATGGCCGCGTTCGAAGCCGAAGTTGCCGGCCAGGCCGCAGCAGCCCTCGTCGAGGACGTCGGCGTCGAGGTGAGCGCGGCGCATCAGCTCGCGGTCCGCGTCGAACTTCATGATGGCGTGCTGGTGGCAGTGGGTCTGCACGGTCGCCCGCCGGCTGAGCCGCGGAGGCCGCCAGTCGTCGGGCGCATGGTGGACGAGCTGTTCGGCGAAGGTGCGGACCTGTCCGGCCAGCCGCTTGACGTCCTGGTCGGCGGGCATCAGCTCGGGGGCGTCGGAGCGGAAGACGGCAGTGCAGGACGGTTCGAGCCCGATGACCGGGGTGCCCGCCTCCAGATAGGGGCGCAGCACACCGAGGGTGCGGCGCAGCACCTTCTGCGCGAGGGGCAACTGCCCGGTGGAGATCCAGGTCAGCCCGCAGCACACCGGCAGGGTGGGTACGGCGACGCGGAAGCCGGCGTCCTCCAGGACGCGTACGGCCGAGACGGCGATCGAGGGATGGAAGGAGTTGCTGAAGGTGTCCGGCCACAGGAGGACGGTCCGCGGGTCGGCCGGGTCGGGTTCCTCGCCGCCTTGGCTCTGCCACCACTGCTGGAAGGACTGTGCGGCGAAGACGGGTGCCGAGCGGGCCTCGTCCACGCCGGCCAGGCGCTTGCCGGCCCGGGCCAGACCGGGCGCGTGCAGGGCACTGTTGACCAGCCCGGGTGCGATATGGGACAGCCGGGCCCACACGGGGAGCCAGCCCATGGCGTAGTGGGCTGCGGGACGCAGCCGACCCTCGTAGTGGTGCGAGAGGAACTCCGCCTTGAGGGTGGCCATATCGACGCCGGTCGGGCAGTCCGACTTGCAGCCCTTGCAGGCCAGGCACAGGTCCAGTGCGTCGCGTACTTCGGTGGAGCGCCAGCCGTCGGTGACGGCCGAGTCGGCATGGCCGTCGAGCATCTCGAACAGCAGCCTGGCCCGGCCGCGGGTGGAGTGTTCCTCCTCCATGGAGGCCCGGTAGGAGGGGCACATGACGCCGCCGGAGTGGGTGCGGCAGTTGCCGATGCCGACACAGCGCATCACTGCCCGGTTGAAGGAGTGATCGTCCTCGGGGAAGCCGAAGTGCGTCGCCGGGGTCCGCGGGCGCCAGGCGGAACCGAGCCGCAGCTGGCCGTCGACCGGATTCGGATGGACGATCTTGCCGGGGTTCATCCGGTTGCCCGGGTCGAACAGCGCCTTCAGCTCGCCGAACGCGCCCACCAGCCGCTCGCCGAACATACGGGTGAGCAGTTCGCCCCGGGACTGGCCGTCGCCGTGCTCGCCGGAGAGGGAACCGCCATAGGAGACGACGAGGCCGGCGGCCCGCTCCAGGAAGCGGCGGAAGTCGGCCACGCCCTCGGCGGTCCTGAGCTCGAAGGGGATACGGGTGTGGACGCAGCCCTGCCCGAAGTGCCCGTACAGGGAGGGGTGGTCGTAGCCGAACTCCCCGAACAGCTCCTTCAGGTCCCGCAGATAGTCCCCGAGCCGCTCCGGCGGTACGGCCGAGTCCTCCCAGCCCTCCCAGGTCTCCCGGTCGTCGGGCGGGCGGGCGGTGACGCCGAGCCCTGCCTCGCGTGCCCTGAGCATCCGCTGCTCGCGCTCGGGATCGTCGGAGAACGCGATGTCGGCGTCCTTCTCGGTGCGGCCGACGGCGCGCAGCAGGGCGTGCGCCTGCTCGTCGACCTCCTCCTGGCTGTCGCCGCCGAACTGCAGCATCAGCCAGCTGTCACCCTGCGGCAGGGCGTTCAAAGACGCCAGGTAGGCGCCTTCCTCGCGCATCAGCTGGGCCATCCGGCCGTCCAGCGCCTCCAGTTGACCGGGTGAACAGTGCTCCAGCAGCCGGGGCACGTCGTCGGCGGCCGCGCAGATGTTGTCGTAGCCGAGGACCAGCAGCGACTGGTACGGGGGCACCGGCACCAGGTCGAGCTCGGCGTGCAGCACGGTGACCAGGGTGCCCTCGCTCCCGACCAGCGCCCGCGCCACGTCGAAACCGCTCTCCGGCAGCAGCGAGTCGAGGTTGTACCCGGAGACCCGGCGCGGGATCTTCGGATAGCCGCGGCGGATGTCGGCGAGGTATTCGGTGACGATACGGTCCAAGCCGGCGTAGAGCTCGGCGCGGCGACCGCCCTCCGCTGCGATCCGCGCCCGCTCGGCCTTCGACGTCGGCCCGACCCACATCCGGACGCCGTCGTAGGTGAGCACCTCCAGCCGGCGCACGTTGTCGACGGTCTTGCCGTAGGCCTGCGCGGACGCGCCACACGAATTGTTCCCGATCATCCCGCCCAGAGCGCAGTGGCTGTGTGTCGACGGCTTCGGGCCGAACTGCAGCCGATGGTCGGCCAGCCGCCGGTTGAGCGCGTCCAGCACGATCCCCGGTTCGACCACGCAGGTACGGGCATCGGGATCGACGGCGACGAGCCGGTGGCAGTACTTGCTCCAGTCGATCACCACGGCCGTGTTCGTCGTCTGTCCGGCGAGGCTGGTGCCGCCGCCCCGCGACAGGACCGGGGCGCCGAACCGGGCGCACACCCGCACGGCCGCCGTCCCGGCCTCGACCGTACGCGGCACCACGACGCCGATCGGCACCTGCCGGTAGTTGGAGCCGTCCGTGGCGTAGGCGCCTCGGCTGCCCGCATCGAACCTGACCTCGGCGTCGACCTCCTGGGCCAGCGCGGCGGTCAGCCCGGCCACATCCACGCCCGCGGAAGTACCGAAGGGGGTGCCAGTCATCGGGGGTAGCCGCCTTCCTGAGCCGTGGACCGTGCGGGAGGCGTCGCGCAGTTCCTCGGGTATCTCCATCTCCGCGATGCCGCAGCTCCCGGGTACCCATCGCTGAAGGCGCAATGGCGCCTTTCCGGGGGGCCATCACCAGGAGGCGGAGGGGTCTCCGCCGGCCACCCGACGGAAGCGGGCCACCATCATCAGGTCATCGACGCTTTCTCGTACGAACCCGTCCACGATGACGGGTCTGTCGGCGCGTTCGAACACCACGACCTTCCCTGGTTCGGTTTCGCCGACGATTCGCTGATGCATCAACGCCACAAGCGCGGACCGCATAGGGACTTCCTGGCCTGTGCGGCTCTGCAAAGCAGAGATCAGCGCCTTGCAGCGGGAGATCGGTCAGCTGCGGGATTCCGTCGTGCCGCAGGCCGTGATCGGCCACGCGATCGGCGTGATCCTTGTCCTCGGCGGGCTCCGTCCCCATCAGGGCATCGAGGTCCTCATGGCCCGTGTCCGAGCGCACCGGCCCCAGTGTTCGCGTCATCGCCGGGCAGCTCGTCGACTGCGCTGTGGCCAAACGACCGCCTGAACGCATTCGCCAGGCACTGGAGACCGCGATGGCTGACGCGCGGACCGTCCGAACCGGGCGCGTCCGCGAGGACGAGCACATCCCAGGCCCTAGCCCGATGGCTCGACATCCCCCCGGCCCGCGGCGGGGCAGCCACCCCACGACATCAGCAGCCCGGCAGCGGCCGTGCACAACGAGCAGCATCTGCGCCGTCTGCGCCGCTCCCGGCTTCTGCTTCCTGGGCCCAGTACCTGAGCTCGGCCGACTTCTGGAACCGCACCCTGCAGAACCGGCAGTCCGAACTCCTGGCCGTCGCCTCTATGGCCATTCTCTCGGTCTCCATGCGTCAACGCGGATCCCCCGAGTCCAAGCCCGTCACCGCGAAACCCACACCTCCACAGGAGTCGAGGGCCGAGCCGCGGTGAAACCGTCACGGCCGCTCGGCGCCGTCGACACTGAGTAGTTTCACCAGCCGGGGTCGGTGCAGGGCAGCAACGGGTTCGAGCAGGTCGGGATGGCGGAGCAGGGCGGCGGCTTCGGCATCCCGGTCGCCCGGGGCGGTGAGCCGCCGCAGGCCACCGGCTTCGCCGTGGCGCTCGGTCTCCTGGAGGGCCCGATGGGCACACGCGGCCAGGGTGGGATCCGCCAGCAGACAGGCAGCCCAACTGACGACGGTTTCGTCGACCCATGTCCGCCAGCCGGAGTCGTCGGGGTGCGGATCGTGACCGGTGAGCCGGTCAAGACGGTCGGATCCGCTGGGTGCCAGGAGATGCAGCAGCTGCACGTCAAGGCTGGTGGGGTAGCACAGGGCGGCGGCGAGGAGCGTGGCCTGCCCGGCCTGGGCCTCGGCCAGCGCCTTGCTGAGCGCACCCCCGGGGGCCGGGTAGGCGGCCAGGAGCCAGCGACTGGAGGCGGCTATGACAGGCGTCAGATCAGTGGACAAGGCGGTCGGTCTCTCCGGAGCGCGCTCGCCGGTGTCCGGCTGATCCGTCCCGCGAGCTGTTTCGCGGAGCCGCGCTGCCCCGCCCATGGCGTCCTAGCCTAGGCAGCCGGTCCGGAAGACGGGATGGTCCGCGTCACAGCGCGCGGCCCTGGCTCCGGGGACGCACCACGCACTCGGCGTCTGTGGTGCGCCCCGGAGCCGGGCCCTTCGGCCGGCGGCCCTGCGGGGTTCAGGACTTGCCGCGGCCGGTGACGAAGTCGCGGGCCCGGTCCACGAGGCCCGCGCCGGGAGCGAGGAGCTTGTTCGCGGGCGGAGTGTCCGGCGCCGAGGGGTGCGGGCGGGTCGGTGCCGTGGCCTTGGCCCGGCGGACCTTGTCCCCGAGTTCGTCGAGCGTCTCGGGGGAGCAGACCTGGCGCAGCTTCGGGAAGAGGTTGGTTTCCTCGTCCTGGACGTGGTCGGAGACCTCGGTCATGAGCTGGTGCAGCAGCGGGCCTGTCCGGGGGTCGTCGGTGTCCGTCTTCTCCAGTTCCTTCAGGAGTTCCTCGACCCGGCCGTGGTCCGCGATCTCCTTGTCGGCGAGCCGGTCGCCGCCCTCGATGTACTCGCGTACCGCCGGGTACAAGTACTGCTCCTCGGCGACCGAGTGACGCACCAGCTCGATGGTGACGTCGTCGACAAGATCCCGCAGCTGCCGGCCGCCGCCGCTCATCGCTTCGATCCGGCTGAACATCTCCTCGACCTCACGGTGGTCGGTCATCAGTTCCGCGAGGACATTTCCGCCGTGTCCCATGGGGTATTCCGCCTCTCGTCGGTCGTTTCCTGTGTGGGTCCAATCCGTCATCCGGGCGGACGGGGGTTCGCGTCCGCCGTGGCTGACGGCGCCCGGCCCGTACATGTGGTTCACCCGCGCAGAAGAAGGGCCCAGTGGCTGCGGGGTGGAGGCGTCGGCCCGAGCGCAGAACACCGAGTTCCCCATGACGGCCACCTGACTCAAGCGGCGACGAGCGCCCCGTTGCGTCCTTGTCCTCGGTTCCAGGGTGGTGGGGAGGACCCGGTCACGCCGTGGCGTCGTCCAGATCAGCCCGCACCTTGAGGACCTCGTCGGCCCCAGTGAGTTCCAGCAGGCGCCGCAATTGCGCCGGCGGCGCGACCACACGCAGATCGGTCGCGTGGTGGATGCTGATCAGCAGATTCAAGAACGTCGAGTCCGCAAAGCTGACAGCGGTGGTGTCCACCACCACCCTGGGACATTTCTCGGCAGCTGATTGCAACGCGTCCGCAAGCAGCGTGATCGAGGTCGGATCGTACTCGCCGTGAGCCGAGAACACCCGGGTCCCGCGGAACTCGTATTGCACCACTTCAGGCGGCCCCGGATGAGAATGGCCGACCTGGGACGAACGATCGTCCCCACTCTCAGCCGACTGCACGTTCCCCCCTTGGCGTTCCGCTTCGTCCCTGATGAGCATCGACAGCAGAGCGGCGACCGTCAGGTCGGCCTCGGCCGGATGCCGGAGGACCTTGCTCGGGTCGATGCTGTACTGGTTGGAACGGCCATTGCGGATGTGGGAGAGATATCCGTCCTGTTCCAGGTCCGAGATGATCTTCTGGACGGCGCGCTCCGTGAGCCGGCAGCGCGCCGCGATGTCGCGGATCCGAGCGTTGTGATCGTCGGCGATGCTGGCCAGGACGCGCGCATGACTCGTCAGAAACGTCCAGCCGGTATGTGGCTCGGGCACTCCTTCGACTCCCACCATGGTGGAAATCATACGGCCAATTATTCACGTAGACAAAGATACGAAACAAATTTCGCGTATGACTTGACGTGTTATGGAGGTCGTATGACGCTGGAGAAGGGCAGGTGGAGGAGGTGATCATGCTCAAGCCGTCCGACGAGGTGCCGTACGTGAGCGGGGGCAGCAGCGTTCGTCCGCTCCGATCGACCACCACGACTCTGCTGACGGAGGTCGGCCCAGCAGGCGACCGTGTGACCGTCGTCGTCAGCGGCGAATACCGTCTCGACGACAGCCAGCGCCTCCAGCACGCCCTGCGCGACGCACTCGCGCGGTCGGCTCAGGGAGTGGACCTGGATCTGGGCGGACTGGCGTTCGCGGACGGCAGCGCGCTCAACGCACTGCTGGCCATGCGCGCGCGTGCGATCGCGGCGGGGAAGACGATCACCGTCACCACCGTCAGTCCCGCGGTGGAGCGCCTGTTGACCTTCACCGACACCTACGCACTCTTCTCGGCCGTCGCCGGCGGCCCGCCGGGGCTGCCGACGACAGTCGAGCCGCAGGGCGAGGGCACGGGCGACGGGCTCCTCCAGGCCGAGGTGGTCCAGCTGCGCCGTGCCATGCGAACGCGCCCGGACATCGATCTGGCCAGGGGGATACTCATGGCCACCTTCGGGCTGAGCGCCGATGCGGCGTGGGAGGTGCTGGTCACGATGTCCCAGAACCTGAACACCAAACTGCACCGCCTGGCCACGGACCTGGTGGCGACGGTGCAGGGGGAGCCGCTGCCGGATCCGGTCCGACGACACCTCATGACGGCTGTCGCCACAGCCCGCAAGACGGAGGTGCAGCCGCAGGGAGGTGCACGGACGGGGGCGACACGAGAGGCGGTGTGCCAAGACCGGGAGTATGCGTAACGGCAGGCTCAATCCTCGCCCCGGACAATGCTCCACTCACCGCTCGTATGCGTGACGGTCGATACGCTTTCGTCCGCGACGGCGGCAACGCACGTACGTACGCCCCTGCGAGGCAGGCGGCGTGCCTTCGTCCACCCGGTCTCCGTCACACGGGGTCGGCCCCCCGCCGCGCTGGCTGCGATGGCCCCGGTGCAGGACGGCTGTACCGGGTTTCTCGCCGCAACGGCCGACCGGCTCCTCCCACCCACGTCCATGTCGCTGCGCACGTCGGCACAGAGCGCTGCCGGAGACCGGCCGGACACGGCAGCCGTACTGGTCCGAGGAGCGGTCATCGACCTGTCCGACACCGGCACGGCCTGGACGGTGGCCGCCACCTGGCGTCAGCGGACCGCCTACGACGTGGACGTCGTCGCATTCGCGGTCGACTTTCGCGAACAGGTGCCTGGAGACGAGGACTTCGTCTTCTACGGCGCGCCCGAGCACCCCGACGCCACCCTGCGGCTCGCCACGGACGGTCCGACGGAACAGACGATCACCGCCGACCTGGAGCGCCTGCCCCTGGAGACCCACCGGATCGTCGTCGCCGCCGCGGTCGACGGTGCCGCGACCTTCTCAGACGTCGGTGCCATCGAGATCACCGCCTCATGCGGGATCGGGGCGGCCCCGACCGTCCGGGCCACCCTCGACGCCGCCACCACCGAACGCACCATGATCCTCGCCGAGCTCTACCGCCGAGGGGAGGGCTGGCGGCTGCGGGCCGTCGGGCAGGGCTACGACCATGGCCTGACCGGCCTTGCTCGCGGCTACGGCGTCGACGCCGACGCCGACGAATGATCGACACCTTGCCGTACTTGAAGGGCCGGAGCCCCCAGGGCCCCAAGCCGCGTTGCAGTTCGGCCTGAGTCGCGCCGCTGACGATTGCCGCGTGGCTTTTGGATCCACTACGCAGCCCATCGGCGCGTGACTGAAGCTTCGGCTGCACTGCGGTGCGGTCCAGTGTGAGCGATCCTCGCGAAACGGACGGCTACTTCTCTGCCGCCCGCAGCCGCTGGGCCGCCGTGTCGCCGCGCCGGCCGACCGGTACGACACCGGTCGCGGCGGCGAGGCCGTATGCGGGCATGTCAACGTACACCGATTCGTAGGAGCCGGCCGGGACGATGAACGTCTCGTGCCAGATGCCCACATGACCCTTCCCGGCGCGTCCTCGTCGGTTGAACGCCGACCATGCGGGCCGGTGCTCCTTGTCCTGCTGGTGGGCGTAGGCGAGCAGCCGTTCCTTGTCGGACCAGTACTGGACGACGTAGAAGTCCCGGGGGCTGCCGTAGAGCACCTTGTAACCGAGAAGCCCGCTGCTCTTTTCCTGCGACAGCTCACGCAGCATGCGCGGCATCGACATGAATGCCGGCAACCAGCTGGAGAACGCTCGCAGCCGGTTGATCCTCAGCCCGATGTGGAAGACGACGATGTCACCTTCGGCGGCGGCGGTGTTGCGACCCGGAACCACTTTCTCATCCTGCTGCCCTGCCTCTTCGGCGTCGGCGCGACCATGATGTTCGCCATCCCCACCATCCAGGTCCGGCTGACCAGCTTCGCACCGGACGCCCCGACCCTGATGGGAACGCTCAACCTGGCCGCCCTCAACCTGGCCAACTGTCTCGGCGCGATCGGCGGCGCGATCGCCCTCGGCGCCGGCTGGGGGACCCTGTCCACCGTGTGGGCCGGCTTCGTCCTCACCACCGCGGGTCTGCTCCTGTACGTCATGACCGTCGCCCGGGTGAAGCCGGCGCCCGTTCCGGTCCGTGCCTGATACAGCCCGACTCGGAGGATTCACGTGAACGACGCTGCGGCACAGCGCGGGCCGGTCCTGGACGACGAGCAGTTCCGCCGACTCGCCGAGTACGGCGAGACGGAGCACGCCGAGCCCGGCCGGGATCTGTACACCTCCGGCGACGACACCTACGACTTGTTCCTGCTCCGGTCGGCGACCGTGGACATCGTCCGGGACGCGACGGCGATCGAGCCGGAGCGGCTGATCTACCGGGGAGGCCCCGGAGACTTCCTGGGCGAGCTCAACCTGCTGACCGGTCAGCACGTCTACCTGACCGCCCGCGTGGTGTCCGCCGGGACGGTCGTCCGGATCCGGGCGGCGATGCTGCGCCGGGCCCTCGCCGAGCAGGTCGACATCGCCGACACACTGATCGAGGCGTTCAGGGAACGGCGCGAGGTGATCCGCGGGGCGGCAGGCAACGCCCTGGAGCTCGTCGGCCGGCCGTACGCCGCGGAGACGCTCGAACTACGCACCTATGCGGCGCAGATGCTCCTGCCGAACTCCTGGCTCGACGCGGCCTCGGACCCCGGACGCTCGCTGATGAGACGGGTCGGGCTCGGCGAGGACGACCTCCCGGCAGCTATGGTCAACGGTTCGCTGCTGAGGCGCGCGACGCCCAGAACTCTGGCCGAGGTGCTCGGTCTCACCTATCGAGCCGACGGGCGCCCGGTCGATCTCGTCGTGGTGGGCGCAGGCCCGGCGGGTCTGGCCGCCGCTGTGTACGGGGCGTCCGAGGGTCTCGTCACCGTACTGCTGGACCGCGCCGGGCTCGGCGGCCAGGCCGCCAAGAGCGCCCGCATCGAGAACTACCTGGGCTTCCCGCACGGAGTCAGCGGCGAAAGCCTGACCCGTCTGGCCATGGTCCAGGCGCTCAAGTTCGGCGTACGCATCCACGCGCCCTGCGCGGTGGCCGGCCTGGACCTCTCCGAGGAGCGACGGCCGGCCGTGCTGCTGGAGGACGGCACACGCATCCAGTGCCGCGCGGTGATCGCCGCGACCGGGGCCCACTACCGCCACTTCGACCTGCCGCAATGGACGACCTTCGAGAAGACCGGTTGCGTCCGCTACGCCGCGACCGAGCTGGACGTCCGAGGCTATGAGGACCAGCCGGTGACGGTCGTCGGCGGCGCCAACTCGGCCGGGCAAGCGGCCCTGTCCCTCGCCGCCCGCGGCGCGAGCGTGGATCTGATCGTCCGCGGCGCCGACCTCGCAGCCCGGATGTCCTCCTACCTGACCGACCGGATCCGAGCACATGCGCGGATCCAGGTCCACACCGGCAGCACGATCCGCGAACTGGGCGGCGACGACACCCTCACGTCGATCGTTGCCGAAAGACCCGACGGGCGACGGGACCGGCTCGCTTCCCGCGCCCTGTTCTGCTTCATCGGCGCCGACCCGGTGTCGGGCTGGCTGGACGGCGTGGCCAAGGACCCCAACGGCTTCGTCCTCACGGACAACCGATTCGGTACCGCCCTGCCGTTCCAGACAAGCACACCCCGGGTCTTCGCAGTCGGCGACCTCCGTGCGGGCTCGACGAAAAGAGTGTCCACCGCCGTCGGCGACGGCGCCGGCGCGGTCTCCTCCGTCCACCAGGCACTCGCCGACGACTGACCCGTCCCCTCGACGGACACCTCGTACTGGGCGCCTGCGTGTCGGAACCCAACGTGACTCCTCTGCCTGTGGGTTGAGGCCTCGAACACCTCCCCCAGGCGACACCGGAGCCTCGTGCGTTGCGGGCACCGATCCCGTCACCCCATCAGTGGCCGCATGGAAAGAGCTCAGTCACCGATACCCATCTTTTTCACCCCGCCTTCGGCTATCCTCCGAAGGCTTCCCCAGGGCTGCGCAGGGCCCGCCGGAGCTGGCTTCGCCCCAGTGCCGGGCGACAACTCGCCGCGCGGAGTTCCGTGTTCTCCTCCTCGTACCCCGATCGAGCCCGACGGCCTTCCCGGATTGTCGAAGGAGCATGAATTGCGTGTGAAGGTGAGTGTTCCACGGCGCCCGCAACTGACGGGGTTTCGCGCAGTGGCAACAGTGGCGGTGTTCGCGGCCCTCGTCGTGCCCCTCGCTGGGACCCCGTCGAGTGCGGCCGCCGGCCCTCGGACGCTCTCGGCGGTCCGACGGGACGGTACTGCGGAGACACGCGCTCACCTGCGGGAGCTGGCGCGGAAGTTGGTGGAAGAAGGAGTGCCTGGGGTGATCGTGCGGGTGGACGACGGTCACGGCAGGCCCATCGAGATCTCCGAGCAGGCCGCCTGGACGAAGAAGGACCATCGGCTCAGGGCGGACGACGAGGTGCGAGAGGCGTCCAACACCAAGACGGTGATGGCCACCCTCGTCCTGCAACTGGTCGCCGAGCACAGACTCGCCCTCACCGACCCGGTCGACAAGTGGCTGCCCGGCCAGGTGCGCAACGGCAGGGCGATCACCCTGCGCATGCTGCTCAACCACACCAGTGGGTTGTTCGACTACACCGACGACCCCGCCCTCGTACCGGCCCTCACCGGCTGGGACTCCCACGTATGGACGTCGACGGAAATCCTGGGCCTGGTGAGCAGACACCCGGCACTGTTCGAGCCCGGCACCGAGTGGTCGTACAGCAACACCAACTACATCGCGATCGGCGCCGTCCTGGAGAAGGCCACCGGTAAGAGCCTTGCGGCCCTGGTGCGGGACCGGATCGCCGGACCCCTGGGGCTCCGGCACACCTTCTACGCCACCGGCTCCGCCTGGCACGACCGGCACGCACACGGCTACGAACCTGACGCCGCCCACATGCCACCGGACGTCCCCGACGAGTTCAGGAACTACGCCGGACCACAGCACGACGACCACGTGGACGTCACCGGCGACTACGTCACGGCCAACGGAGCGGATGCCGCGATCGTGTCCACCGCCGGTGACTGGTCCCGTTTCTACGGCGCGCTGATGTCGGGCCGCCTGCTGCCCGCCGCCCAACTGGCCGAGATGCGCACCACCGTGCCGGAGAACGGGCCGGGCGACCCGGACGAGCTCGGCTACGGGTTGGGCATCGAGACGGCGAAGACCTCCTGTGGCGCGGTCTGGGACCACGTCGGCGTCGTCCCCGGCTATGCGACCTACAACGTCACCGACTCCACCGGCCATCGCACGGCCGCCTTCTTCTTTGCCACATCCACTCTCACCAAGCAGGCGCACCAGACCGGAGCGGCCCTGATGGCCGCGGTGAACTGCGCCCTGTTCGACTGACCTGCGCGTTTCCGTGGAGGAGCCGCCTCCGGCCCACGATGTGAAACGCCCCACTGAGTGGTTTCAACTTGGGTGATTGGGCGGCGAGTCGGCGCCGCGGTGGTGTCCGGGGAAAAAGGGGAAAGGTGAAGCTCCTGGTAGAGGGGTTGTCGACCACGATCAGCCTGTCCGGCTGGAGTTTCGCGCGCCTGTCCACCCATCGGGGATCGACCTGCCCAACTCGACCCCTGCGCGACCTTTCCCGCCTGCTGGCCCTGGCCCACCTGCGGTGCGGCCACACTCATGCCCAGCTCGCAGCCGGGTTCGACGTCGAGACCGCCACCGTCCACCGCTACATCGCCAAGGTGGTCGAGGCCCTGACAGCCGTCGCCCCGGACCTCGCCGCGGCCACCCTGCACCTGGCTACGTCAAACTGCGGTTGGAAAGGGCTCAGGGGCGGCGTTGTTCTCCCCTCCGGCCGGGACGGCTGGCCCCTCGTCACCACCGACCCAACCCCGTACGCGGCCAGCCTTCGCGCTTTGGGGCCTCGCCGACACCGCCGAAGCTGTGGGCCAGGGCCAGCGTGCGGCCTGCACGGTTACTGCCGGGCCAGGTGGCGTTGCAACTGGATGTGCCTGAACTGGCACATCGCCCGTCCTGCCTCGGGGCCCGCGAACTCGCGGGCGATGTCGGGTCAGTTTCTCTCCTTGTGGTGGTAGTCGTTCTCCAGTCGGCTGTGTGAGACGGTCTTCTCCATGTCCGCTCTCAACGAAGAAAGTCGGTTGTGAGCTGCCGACAAGGGCAGACTGAGTTCGTTGAGCCGGCTGCTCATCGAGCAGCCGGCTGTCCTATCCGCCGGCGCGCGTATCAACCTTCGAACACCGGCTGACGGGGATGTTGGGGGAGGACGGTTGCATGATCGGTGACCGTTGGGGTGTGAGCGACACCGAGATCTCGCGGTCCTACCCGTGCGACGACTTCGTCACCTCACCCGCGCTGCAGGCGTGGCGCGGCGTGGGCGTCGAGGCGCCTGCCGAAGCCGTGTGGTCGTGGGTCGCACAAGTGAGGCTTGCGCCGTACGCGTACGACTGGATCGACAATCCGGGCCACCGATCGCCTCGTGAACTGGTCGGCCTTCCCGAGCCTCGAGTGGGGGAGAAGTTCACCACCGCCGGCGGGCGCGAGCTGGGCCGGATCGTCTCGGTCGAACCCGGACACCAGCTGACGGGCACCATCATGGGCGCCTTCCTCTCGTACGTCCTCGTGCCGCAGGATCACGACAGGACGCGTCTGCTGCTCAAAGTCGTCATGCGGACCGGCCGCTGGACGGCCATCGGCCTGTCGGTCGGCGATCTGGTCATGGCTCGACGGCAGTTGCTGAACCTGAAGCGGCTCGCCGAGCGCCACCGGCATTGAGCCGCGGGCGCGAGTCGAGGGGCTTGGCCGAGGTGGGATCGAACGTCCGCAGCTGCAAGGCCGCTTCAGGCCGCCGCATGTCGATGGCTGCGATTCGCACGGTGTCTTCAACGCCCGTCCGGTCGGTCTTGTAGGACCTTGCTGATCAGGCCATGGATCAGGAATGCTCCGGGGGAGCGGTTCTCCTTGAGCCGGTGACGGTCGGCGGGACCGAACCAGCCGTAGGCGGAGTGCTTGGACCACTCCAGCGCCGGGTGGGTCAAGTCGCCGTCGACCTCGACGAGATAGTCGGCTTCGTGCCGGAGCGCGCCGTCGTCGTCCCACGATACAGGCGCCGGTCGGGGCCGCGTTTCTGGGCGAAGGCTTCACCGTGCTGGTTGAGGATCACCGCTCCGACGGTCCACACCTCCCCTTCCTCGGGCAGTGGTATCGCAACGTCTTGGTCCACTTCGGCTGGCCGGTGGTCTGCCGGCATGGTCGCCAACGTAGAGAAGGGTCCGTTTCCCGGCTTCGGGTCGGCGAGGCCGATGGCGCCCGTCATGGCATGTCGATGGTGTCGAGCGCCAGGTCCGCGACGACCGCGGCGTGGCCGGAGGGCCAGAGCCCGCCGACGGGACGGTCCCCGGCGCGTCGCACCGAACAGACCCGGCCGAGGCCGCCGGGCCCAGGAGGACCGACGTGGATGCAGTCGCATCGCACGTTCGGTTCGAAGCCACGGCCGGCGAAGGGATTCGCGCTGTCCCAGGTGGCCGACGACGTCGCCGGATCGGCGTACTCCCACGTGTCCATGAGACCCGGCCCGCGACGGCGGGCGCGGTCTTGTAGCTACCGAGCAGGCGCATCTCGTCCGAGTCCGGCCAGGCGATGTAGTTCCCGGTGACCACGGGCGGGAAGGGACCCGCGCCGCGGTGGGCTGCCACGAACTCCGCCAGAACCGCCACCTGCTGCCCGGGAGCCTCCAGCAGGGCGTGCAGGGCCAGACGCCCGTCGTCGTGGCCGACCGCCGCCGGCAGCCGCACGACGTCACGGTCCGCGATGGGCCACCTCCATGCTGCGAGGTTCTCGTCGCCGGGCCTCATACCTCCTGCATCCCGACGACATCAGGCCGCAGACCGCCAAGAACCGCAAGGATCGCCTCGCGCCGCTCCTCCCAGGGCCCGAACCGCCACCACGCGTTCCGGGTCACCACACGCATCCACAACCCTCCCCGTCCGCATGCCCGCCCGTGCCCCGACCGGCCCCGCCGCCACGGCACCGACTCCGAGAGGTCCGCCGACCACGGCTGAGCAACAAGGACTTCGCGTACCGAATCATCCCGGTACCGGGTGGGCGCCGTCCCCGGCGACCTCTCCGAGGCTCGTCAGCAGGGCGGCGAAGGCATCCATGTCGAAGATCACCCCAGGGGGAAAACCGGCGCCCTCACCGAACAGGTAAGAGACGTACCGTATCGCTGCCAAGGCACGAGCTTCCGAATCGAACCCTAGTTCGAATTCTCCGTGGTGCGGAATACCGTGAGGCCTGGTGAGATCGCCCTGCGAGTCCGCAGTGGCGGACTGGCTGTCAACCGGGTGTGGGCGTGAGCCGGAACACCGGCCAGCCGATCTCGGTACGCCAGGCTGCCGGATCCGGGTCGTCGCGCGGGCCGACCAGATATGTCTCGTGCACCGGACCGTCGACCGCGAGGGCATGGTCGACCACCCAGGCGCCGAGCCGGCCGTAGGTGACGTCGATGTCGTCATGCGATCCGTGATGGACGACCACGGCAAGCTCGCCGGCCGGGAGATCCACCGGTCGCACCCGGCCCTGGGTCGGTGGATCGGCCACAGGCCGGTAGACCAGCGCCGTTCCCCGGCCGCGGGTGAACAGCTCGTTGGCGTAGCACCCACCCGGCGGCCCCCATGCCGGCAGACCGGCGACCGCGGCGTCGAGTTCGGCCATCGCTCCGTCGTACCAGGAGAGCACCTCCTCGTAGCCGACGACGTCCTCGATCCCGGCGACCGTTCTGGCCGCCGCCGGGCGGAGCTCGACCTGCAGGCCGCCGTCATCGGGACGCAGCAGGTTGCGCAGGGAGGTCACGGCGGCTCGGGTGCGGTCCAGTTCTGCCTCCAGCCGCTGCAGGTGTTCACCGACCAGGTCCGCGCGCTCCGCGGCGTCCCCGGTGGCGAGGATCTTGGCCACGTCGGCCAGCGGCACGTCCAGTTCACGCAGCCGATGGATGACCTGCGCGGTGGGGATCTGGTCGCCGGTGTAGCAGCGGTAGCCGTTGACGGGGTCCACCGAGGCGGGCTCCAGCAGCCCGGACTCGTGGTAGCGGCGCAGGGTCCGCACGCTCAGGTGCGTCAACTGCGAGAACTCGCCGATCGTCAATCCGGAGGGCATTCCCCCAGTGTGCATCCGCCGGGCTCGACGTGCTTGACCCTCTCCCTGGGGGAGCCCTCATCGTGATCGACATGAGCCACCTGCGCGACCCCACCGCGCTGCCCGCGCTGCCCGCTCGCTACGAACCCCTCCAAGAGACGTTCGACGACCACCGCCCGATGCTCGCATCGGTCCGCACCGCCTTCGCCGACGGGAACGGATACCGGTCCGGAGTTCCCTGCGGCAGTGTTTGCGCCGTCCTCGCCACGCCGGCGGAGGACACCCGGCAGCACCGGCTCGTGATCGGCTCGGACGGCTACGCCTCCGTGGCCGAGCAGCTCGAATCCATGCCGGCGGGAGCTGCGCCCCGACGAGCACGCCACGCGCGGCGCGGACGCCCCGCAGGGGCAGTAGCTCCCCCCCCTGGGCCTTTGGACACATCAACACTACGAAATTACGAACGGAAAACTGCAGTGCCCCTCACACTCGGACTCATCGGCAGCGGTGCGATCAGCACGTCCCTTGCCCGCCTGGCCGTCGCCGCAGGACTCGACGTCGTCCTCAGCAACTCACGAGGACCCGAAACCCTCACCGAACTCGTCGACAGCCTGGGCAGTCACGCCCGTGCGACCACACCCGCGGAAGCGGCACAGGCCGGCGACCTGGTGGTGGTATCCGTTCCGCTGACGGCCTTCAGCCGGCTCCCTGTGGACGCGCTGAACGGCAAAATCGTGCTGGATACGGGAAACCACTACCCCCAGCGCGACGGCCACATGGCCGAGCTCGACGCCGACGAGATCACTTCCAGCGGCTTGCTGCAGCGTCACCTGCCGGGATCGACCGTGGTCAAGGCGTTCGACAGCATCGGCTCCGGGCAGCTGTTCACGCTTGCCCGGCCTGCCGGGTCACCCGACCGGAGTGCCCTGCCCATCGCCCGTGACAGCACGGAGGCCAAGGAGGAGGCCGGGCAGCTGCTGGACGTCCTCGGACACGACGCGGTGGGCATCGGCACGCTCGCAGACAGCTGGCGGAGCGAACCGAACACCCCTGTCTACGTCGAGCCCTACCGAGGCCAGGCACCCGCCGGACTGGGGCCGAAGGAATGGTGGCAGTGGTCTCTGCAGGACCCCGGCAGCACCCGTCACCGCGACGCAGGTCCGTGAACCGGTCGCGAGCGCGGAACGAGGGCCCTCGCATGCCGGCGTCCTGCCGGACGGGCTCACCCTCTAGCCAGGGGGCTTCGCCGCGACGTCGTCCAAGACCTCGCGCAGGCGCTCGCCCGTCCATGCGGTTCAGCCGGGCCGCGGACAGGTTGAGACGCCCTTCGCCCTTCCCGTGGCCCCACACGCCCCACTGTGCCCCACAGCGGGCCAGCGGGGTCCTCCCTCACCCGATCCCTCACCCGATCACTCACGTAAGGCACCCCATGACCGACAGCACTGTCCGTATCGACATCACCGCCCTGCCCGCGGCCGTCCAGCAGTTCGTGACCGCGCTCGACACCCGGGACACCAGCGCGGTGGTCGGGATCCTGACCCCGCAGGCGAGCGTGACCGATGAGGGCCACACCCACACAGGCATCCCCTCGATCACCGACTGGATCGCCAACGCCGCTTCCGAGTTCACCTACACCACCACGCCGGTGGCCGCCGAGCGCACCGGCACCCACCAGTTCACCCTCACCCAGCACCTGGAGGGCGACTTCCCCGGCGGCAGCGTCGACCTCAACTACCGCTTCACCCTCGAGGGCGCACTGATCAGCAGCCTGGTCATCGCACCCTGAGGCACGGCCGCCCCGCACACTCCAAGGAGGAACACCATGAAGACATGGTTCATCACCGGCGGTACCGGTGGATTCGGCAGGGCCTATGCCGACGTCGCCCTGGAACGGGGCGACAACGTCGTACTGACTGCCCGGCGGCCCGGCCAGCTGAAGGAATGGGCCGACCTGCACGGCGCCGAGGCGCGTGAGCGGATCCTGCTGCTGGAGCTGGACACCACCAACCCCCAGCAGGTCCGGGACACGGTCCAGGCCGCGGAAGCGCACTTCGACGGGATCGATGTGCTGGTCAACAACGCCGGCCGCGGTTGGTACGGATCGGTGGAGGGCTCCCCGGAGGCGGACGTACGCCGTTCCTTCGAGCTGAACTTCTTCTCCGTCGTCGACCTCATCCGCGCGGTGCTTCCCGGCATGCGGGAGCGGCGCAGCGGATGGATCGTCAACATGTCCTCGGTCGCCGGGATCGCGAGCGTGCCCGGTTTCGGCTTCTACAGTGCCGCCAAGTTCGCGGTGGAGGGCATGACAGAGGCGCTGCGCACCGAGGTGGAGCCGTTCGGTATCCAGGTCCTCGCCGTCGAGCCGGGGGCCTTCCGTACCCAGGCCTACGCCGGCTTCGTCGAGGAGCCGGTGACCGAGACCGTGGAGGCCTACCGGGCGTTCGTGGAGACGGTGCGGGCGGCCATGGTCGGTCAGGACGGCCGTCAGCCCGGCGACCCCCACCGCGGCGTCAGGGCCGTCGTCGACGCCATGAGGCAGGACTCCCCGCCCCACCGCATCGTCCTGGGCAACGGCGGCTACGAGACCGTCCACGACCAACTGCGCCGAGCCCTGGAGGAGTTGCGCGCCCAGGAGACCGCCTCCCGGGCCGCGGACCTTCCTAACACCTAGGGCTTTCGGCAGGGTCCGAGACGGGCAGAGTACCGCCACCGCGAGGGAGAGAGGGTGGGTAGGGTTCGGGGATGGGGAACATCGAGGTCGTTCCGGAGAAAGTGGCCTGGGTTCTGGTGCGTGACGGGCGGGTGTTGGTGACCCGCAACCGCGGTATGGATGTCTTCTACTTCCCGGGCGGGAAGCGGGAGCCTGGTGAGTCCGATGCCGAGACCTTGGCGCGTGAGATCGACGAGGAGCTCCAGTCCCGGGTCGATACGACGACGATGGAGCACGTCGGTACCTTCGAAACACGCAGGGATTCTGACGGGCGCACCGAGTTCCGGATGATCTGTTACACCGCCGCATACACCGGTCCGCTACTTGCCTCCAGGGAGATCGCAGAGTCCGACTGGTTCGCCTACGGCGACCGTGCGCGGGTCTCGGCAGTGGACCAAATGGTGTTCGACGCGCTTCATACCTCTGGCCAACTGCCTTGACGGACAGGCCCATGTGCGAGGAACTGTGAGCCACAAGTAGCTGCCCCTCCCGAGGGCGGCGTCGTTGGGAACCGCAAGATTGCCGCTGTTGGCGGTGATGCGGGACCGGTGCGGTCGGTCGGGGACGAGCGACGGGCCGGATTGGTACCCCAGCCGTAGATCGCCATCTTCGTAGTGCGCGGTCGGGCGGGCTTTCTCTCGTCCCGGGTTGGTCCGACTGGTCGGATCTTCCGGTGGGTCACGCCGGGGCGTTCCGGGCGGCGGCAGAGCCGAGGTTATGAATGCATTACCGGACTATCCGTGAGCATCAACCTCAGGAGCCACACGATGCGCCCCATCAGGGCAGCCCGTCTCGGCACGGCCACTGCGTTGGTCACCCTTCTCGCCTGCGCCCCTGTCGCGTCCGCCGCGACGGACACCGATTCCGCTCAAGCCAAGGGCGGCCACCGGGTCATCACGCTCATCGGCCACCTCGTCCAGCAGACGCCCTTTCCCGTCATCTCCAACGACAGCCCCGCCCAGGGTGACCGGACCGTCTTCCGTTCACTCCTCTTCGACAAGGACGACAAAAAGCAGGTAGGCGAAACCGACGGCACCTGCACCACCACCTCGGTCGAAAACGGCGGAGCGGAGGAGTGTGTCGTGACCTACACCCTCCCGGGCGGCCAGCTCTCCGTACAGGGGATGGTCTTCGGCATCCTCACCAACGGCCGCCCGACGATTCCTCCGCCTTCGTTCGACAATGGGATCACCGGCGGCACCGGGGAATTCAGCGAGGCTCGCGGCCAGGTCCACGCCGACACGATCGGTACGGGCAAGAGGCGCTTCACGATCGACCTCCACCGCTGACTGCTCTGCCCCCGCCCGGTGAACAGGCTGGGCCGTCCGGGGCACGGCCCACCAGCTCGCTTGGTCCGATCAGCGACGCCGCAACCAGGCTCGATCCCATGAAGACCACGATCTACGGCTGGAGCATTAGTACTCCAGTTGCAGTTCGCTATTCCTGCTGGTCAGGGGTGTGTTCGTGAGTGTACTGGGCTGATGTGCCGTCAGGTGGCGGGAGTTCGTGACTTCGGGTGCGGCTGGCCGTTGTGTTTGTCGTGCAAGATGATGTGCGGCCTGATGTCTGGTCGGCGGAGCTGGAAGAGCTGCTGGTGCGGATCGGTCACCGCTTCGGGCGGGTGGATCTTCGGCGGCGGATGCGGGCCTATGTGCACGGCCTGCTCGGACCGGTGGGCCGGAAGAACAGCTGGCAGCTGGCCGAGCACGCCGGTCACCGCACTCCCGCAGGGTTACAGCACCTGCTGAGCCGGGCCTGCTGGAACCCCGACGAGGTCCGCGATGACCTGCAGGAATACGTCGCCGAGAGACTCGGGGACACGGCCGGGGTGCTGATCATCGACGACACCGGGTTCATCAAGAAGGGCACCGTCTCGGCCGGGGTGCAGCGGCAGTACTCCGGCACCGCCGGCCGCACCGAGAACTGCCAGATCGGTGTATTCGCCGCCTATGCCTCCTCCAGGGGCCGCGCGCTGGTGGACCGGGAGCTGTACCTGCCGAAGTCCTGGACCTCCGATCCGGACCGCTGCGCAGAGGCGAAGATTCCCGGCGAGCGCACGTTCGCCACCAAAGGCGACCTGGCCAAGGCCGTCATCATGCGGGCCCTGGCCTCGCCGCTGCCCATCGCCTGGGTGACCGCGGACTCGGCCTACGGCCAGGAGTGGCGGCTGCGCCGCATGCTGGAGGAGGCCGGCGTCGGCTATGTCCTGGCCGTGCCGAAGTCCCAGCACGTGCACGCCATCGGCCGCATCGACTTCGCCATCTCCCAGGCGCCTGAGGATGCCTGGGAACGGTACTCCTGCGGGGCCGGCGCGAAAGGGCCGCGCGTCTACGACTGGGCGGCAGCGAGGCTGCCCGCGATCGACGACTTCGACGGCGATGCGCCCACCCACGACCGGTGGGTGCTGGCCCGCCGCAGCCTGGCCCGCCCGGACGAGATCGCCTACTACCTCGCCTATGCGCCGGCCGGCACCGGCGTCGCCGAACTGGTACGGATCGCCGGGACGCGCTGGGCGATCGAGGAGGCGTTCCAGGCCGCGAAGAACGAGTGCGGCCTGGATCAGTACGAGGTCCGCCGGTATCCGGGCTGGTACCGGCACATCACCCTGGCCATGCTCGCCCACGCTTTCCTCGCCGCCATGGCCGCCGCCGCAGGGGCGGAAAGGGGGGCCGCAGAATCGGTTCCGACGCTCTCGCCCCGCTCACGGTGGCGGAAATCCGGCGACTCCTGGCAGCTGGCCGCCCCGCACTGACGCACATACGGCGCACACGCCACGCACTGGACTGGTCCCGCTGGCGCCGCCGTCACCAGGCCACCGCGCGCCGCTGTCACTACCGACGCCGCACCCGAAGTCACGAACTCCCGCCACCTGACGGTGCATCAGCCCAGTACACTCACGAACACGCCCCTGACCAGCAGGAATAGCGAACTGCAACTGGAGTATTAGGCTGTGCTGACAGGCTGAGGCGGACTGACAGGCGGGCATGTGGATGTCGTTGAGCGTGAGCTGACCGATCCCTGGGAAGGCATTCTGGCCGCTCCTGCCCGCGGCAGCGACATGGGCGTTCTTGTTCTGGCGGGTTCCAGCGGGCGCGTCGAACGGGACAGAGTACGCATCCTCGCGGAGCAGGGTCTGACGGCCTTGTCGATCCGCTGGTTCGGCGGTCCGGGGCAGTCCCCGGGAATCTGCGAGATCCCTCTGGAGATCTTCACCACCGCCGTCGACTTCCTCCAGGCGAATGGCGCGGAACGCATCGGCATCCTGGGCACTTCCAAGGGCGCTGAGGCAGCTCTGCTCACGGCAGTGCACGATCCGCGCGTGGACGTGGTCATCGCGCTGTCGCCCACGTCTCGCGTCTGGTGCAACGTCGGACCAGGGTCTGATGGAGCGCAGCGCCCCTATCGGTCGTCCTGGACCTGGCGAGAGCAGGCGCTGCCTTTCATCCCGATGGATGATTCCTGGACTCCCGCAGACGCGGGCAGCGGGCCGGTCGCCATCCGTGGATGGTACGAACGCAGTGAGCTGGCCTTCGGGCACCTGCTCCCGCCAGCGGAGATCCCCGTGGAGAAGGCTCGGGCCGATCTCCTGCTGGTCGCAGGCGGCGACGACGCGATGTGGCCGTCCCTTCCCTTCGCCGAGCAACTGGCCGGGCGCCGGCGCTCAGCCGGGGCCACTGTGCGGCTGGTCGCCCGCCACGATGCCGGCCACCGCCCGCGGCTTCCAGGCGAGAGCCCCGCATCGGCATCCCCGCGATTCCTGTACGGAGGCACGCCCGAAGCTGACGCGCTTTTGGGGGCGGCTGCCTGGCCCCACATCCTCAGCATGCTCCGTAGCGACGGCTGACCCTCTCTCGTGTCGATCGCGTCGGGGCCATCGTCGACCGGCTCACTTCTCCGGCAACACCATCGAGACTGGAGCCGACTCCTACCGGCCTGCGGTTGTCGAGTGAAACCGCACCGTCCAGGTGAGCCGTGATGCGGGCGATGGTCTGCTCGTTGTCCCGGAACAGGTGAGCCTGCATTCCTGCCGCACGGGCGGCATCGATGTTGACGTCGTAATCATCGATGAAGAGACAGTTCGCCAGGCGTACTTCCAGACGGTCACACGCTATTTCGAAAGCCCGCGCATCGGGCTTGCAGACGCCGATTTCGTGGGAGTAGACGATCTGCTCGACCAGTTCGTCAAACTGGTACATCGCTGTCTCCAGCTCACGGGCCCCCACGAAGCTGTTGCTGAGAATGCCCAGCCGACAGCGGGATCGCAGCCCTCGCACATACTCGATCAGCTCCACGTTGGGCGTCCCCAGATACTCATCCCACAGATCAGCCATGAAGGACTCGACCCGCACGCCATCAAGGCCGAGCCGGGCACCGACCTGTGCCCGCACTTCCGTCTCGCTGATCGTCCCGATGGCCCCGGCTCGCCAGACATCGTCGAGCTGCTGGTCCACGCTTCCCGCCGGTACCCCGAGCCGCTCGTCCCATTGCTGCATCCACCCCGTTGGCGGCGTGATCTCCAAAACTCCGCCGATGTCGAGAATGACGCAGCGCGATTCCATACAGGGCCTCCTCATCCAGCCTCCGGGCCGAGCCAGGACCATTCGGTTCGCCGGCCTGGTTGGCCTGCACACCATCGGCCTTCACCTTCAGGCAAGGTCAAGGCCATGAGACAAGGGGCTCAACAGGTGGGGTCACCTCAGGTTCCTGCGGCCACATGGGCGCCGCGCGGCCCGGACTCGCATAGAGAGGGGGTGAAGTCGTAGAACTTGTGCAGCGCAGCATGGTCAGCGCGTGCACGTGTCCCGCGAAGGACGGCTGCTGTCCGCATGAGCGCGCGACCCGGTGCGCTGCTCAGGATCTGGCGGGCGACCTTTGCGGTGCGCCGTCCGGCGCGGGCTTTCGGACCGCGGCGCTCTGTAGCGCCCGCCGTCTATGACGGCATGCCGACGCTGGTGGGCCCAACCCGAGGGATCGGGGCAAGATGTCGTGTTTACCGTGTTACGGCAGGTGCTGCGTGCACTCGGCGACCGCCTTGCTCACGGCCTTCGCCGTCGCCGGGGACAACAGCTGGCAGGTCAGGAAGTCCTGCAGGGGCGCCACCACGGACGAGAGCACCGACTCGATCTCGTGGGGAGGCACCAGGCCAATTGCCTTCCGCAGCTCCGCGAGGCCCTCCGTCTCACGGCCTGTCAACAAGAGGGTGTCCGCGAGGTCGAAGACGGGCCAAGGGTTGGTCCCCGCCGCGTCCTCTACAGCGAAGCGCGCCAGGTGCTCCAAGCGGCGGAAGTAGTCGAGGGCGGGGGAGGGGTCGGTGCCGTGAACCCCTGAGAGCAGCAACTGCACCCGGGCCTCGTTGAGCCGCGGATAGGTGTCGTTGCCGCTCAGTGCGCTTGCCCGGCGGTAGCAGGCGAGGGCCCTTTCCAACTCCGCGGGGTCGAACTGTTCGGGAGGGTCGCGGCGGGCCAGGCGCCGGTGAAGGCCGCCGAGGGTGGCCCAGGTCTCCCCGTCGGAGTCGTCGATTTCGACTGCGTGGGCGAAGGCGTCCGCGGCGTCCTGGAGCGCACCGCGCTTGCTGCGCGTGGTGCCGAGCTCGCGCCAGCTCGGGGCGTGGTCGGCGCGCAGCTGCACGCAGATCCGCAGGGCCCTTTCTGCTTCGGCGTAGCGGCTCTCCCGGCGTAATGCGGCACCCAGCTCGAAGTGCCCGCGGAAGCTGGAGGGGTTGCGGGTCACGGCCTCGTGCAGCAACAGGATGCTGCGGGCCGGGTCATCGCCTCTCAGGGCGAGCGCCGCGTCGATGAGGTCCTCACCCTGCTGCGCCCGTAGGCCCGCCATCTCCGCGGCCAGCGCCTCGTAGTCCGAGCGCGGCACGGTGACGTATTCGGAGCCCTCGCGCACCGGGCTGTCCACGCGCTCGGGCCGGCGCAGTCCCTCCACCGCGGCCTGCGTGATCTGCTGCTGAGCCTCCTTCAGCTCCTCCGGCATGGGCCCGTAGTGGATCACCCGGCTTGCCGAGGCATTGAACCGTACCTCTTGGATGTCCTGGGAGATCAACACGGTCACCGCGTCCCGCAGCGCCCACCGGACGCCGAGCTCCAGGTAGACGTTGGGATTGGCGCCGCTCAGGTCGGCGATGTAGACGTCGGCATCCATCGCTTCGCGGAACATCGAGCGATGAATGGTCCCCATGGACGTCTTCTCCTTCTCGATGATCAGACGCGTCTCACAGCCCAGCGCCTCGCCGACGAGGGCAGCCACGCGCTCCAGCAGCTGGCGGCGGATCTCGGGGATGTTCGCCCAGCGGGCCTGCGCACCCATCGAGGTGCCGGGCATCGCCACGAAGATCCGGACAGTTCGAGAAGGTTCGTCGGACACGGACGCCTGTGCCGATAGGCCAGACTCCGGCGCTGGTGTCCCCTCAGGCGCCGCGACGGTTGGCTGTTTGGCTGAGATCTGAAGGAGTTGGAGGGCGCCCCAGCGGTCGCGCCAGACGTCCACGCGCGGGTCCCGCAGCGGGACCGGACGGTGGCCGCCGTCGGCGAAGCCCAGCAGCGTCTGTACGAGTGCGAGCAGCAGGTCGAGCCGCGGCAGGCGCTTGCCGTTGAGCACCTCGCTCACGGTCGACGGGGGGAGGGGGCGTTCTGCGGGGGCGTACCGTTCGATCTCACGCAAAGCCGGGTTTCCATGCTGAATCTGAAGGGCTCTCAAGTCCGCGGCCAGCTCCGCGAGCCCCTGCTTGACATCCACCCGGCCCCCCGACACCCGTCCCGGCTTCTCAGGATAGGAGAGCGACCACCTGTTCGGCGTCGTTCGCTGACGTCCGGTCATGTCCGGGAAGCAGTGGGACCGTTCGACAACCAGAGCATTCCCGCTCGGCCCCGCTTCACTGGCGGCATGACGGAGAAATCACACGCCCCAGACCGTTCGACTGACCAGGGAGTCCGTGCGGCGGCTCGTGCCGCTCTCGCCGAGCGAACGCTCGACTTCGTCGTCCTGGTGAGCCTGCTCGCCGCGGTCACCACGATGTTCCTGCTGGCCGGACCCCAAGCCTTCGCCGCCGTCACCTCGGTCGCCACAGGGTTGTTCGCGGCCTGGCGCGGCCGTCGACGGCAGTGATGACGCGGCCCGTGCCCGCCTCACCTCCTCTCACGAACAGGCGATGCGGCCATGGATCTGCCCTGCCGGGTGTGGACCCTGGGTGAAGCGGTAGATTCTCATCCTCTGTCCGGTTTCCCTAGGCGATTGCCGCAAGAGCGGTATAGGTGACTGCTGAGACACCAACGATGGCCAGGGCGATGCGCTCCTGCCTCGGACAATATGTCCATGAGCGATACGTTCGTGGGTTGAACATGTCGTAATGACCTGCGAGTGCGAATGGATATCCCGCGAGCAAGAGGACAGAGAGACCAAACGCCTTCACCGGGACAGTTGTGCTGCCGATGCCGAGAACGGGTGCAACGAACACCCCGAGCATCGTTACGGCGATCGACAGCAAGTTGAGGATGTCCGCGGGAGGCAGCCACGTGATGTCGCCCCTGCCGCTGACATCGATCTCTCTATTGATCCGTAGAGCGAATCCGGTGACCTGGAAGCCGGAGACCACTCCGGCCGCGGTCCACAATGATCCAAGATCAGGATGCATCTCACTACCTCGGCTGCCGAAGTGACGAGGGGATCAAGCGTCGCAGCACAGCGAGGCTGCGGAACAGACCGCGGGGCATTCCGGAAACGCCGAAACCAGCCGCTGTGCGGCATGCCGCCCCAACGACTCCCCGCCGTTCGTCACGAGTCACTCGCACTCACCGTCGAGATCCGCCGCCAACTCGTCGAGGCTTCGGCCGGGCCAGGGCGGCAACGGCGCGTCGTGCGGCTTCCGGATGGCGGCGCCCGCCGTGGCCCACGCCGCCGGCGACGTGGTCGACGGCTCGCCGAGGCGACCGAGCACCGTCCCCGTGTGATGGAGCAAGATAGTTGTCACCACAGTTGTGCGGCGACGCGCGGTCCGTCGTCGGGTTGAGCGTGCCCGTTGGCACCATTTGAGCGCTGCAGTTGATACCTGCTTCGATCTTCGCGAGGGGACGGCGCCGCCGGCATCCCGTATCAGGTGAACCGCTTCGTCCGCACGGCTCGCACGAACGCCGCGTCGCGGCCGCCCCGTTCGTACTCGAAGCGTGCCGGCACGGTGTTGCGCGTCAGTGGTGGTCGACGTAGGCGACGAGTCCGCCGACGGTCAGGCCCAATGCGCATCCGCGGCGGAAGGATTCGTGGCGCATGCCCGGGGTGTGCTGGGCGTCGGTCATCGCGTACGGTGCGCGGATCCCCAGTTCCACGCCGCACAGGCACACGACGTATTCGTGAACCAGGGCGGCGGCCTGCCACTCGGGGTCGTGCGGGACCCAGGTGCGGGAGTGCAGCTCACCGTCGGGCGTCCGCAGTTCCAGCCGGGAGTAGGTGTATCCGAGACGCTGCGCCAGTTTTGGCTGTTCATCGGGTATCTCGTGCAGCTCCCATCCGGGGATCGAGCGCAGGTTGGCGTAGCCGGACGGCCTGAGCCTCATGCCGAAGTAGACCTCGCCGGGGTCGCGTCGCAGTGCCTCGCGCATGAGCAGCTCGTCCAATACGGTGGGCCACTTCGTGTCGGGGCGGCCCCCGTCGTCGTCCGATCCGGGCGGGTCGTCCATGCCCAGGTCGGGGAACTCGGGCGGTAGGCGCCGCATGCCGAACAGGATGGCGCCTTCGATCCGCGGTTCTTCGGGTATCCCGTCGGGCGAGGCTTCCTTCGGCACGACGTACCCGAAGTCGCCCACGCCCAGGGCATGCCTGAACTCGAAGAGGGCAACGGGCATGTGACGTGTCTGTGCGGGATCGAGGGTGACTGTGCCGTCCGCGGTCTCCAGACCCATCAGCACGCGCTCAAGCCGCAGTGCGGGGTCGTCGCTGAACAGGATCCGCCCGTGGTCGTCGACCTGTTCGAACTGATGCCAGCTCATCTCCTGCAGCCCTCCAATTGGTTGCCGTTCCGCGTCCGCGAAGCAGACGACTCGATGTTCAACGATCCTATTGAAGGATCGTTGAACAATCCATACTCTGGAACGTGTGCACCATCAGGCCGACGGTTTCGTCGAGAGCGGGGGCGAGGGTGAGCGCGGAGGAAACAGGCAAAGGACGGACAGGTGTGGGGCGGCGGGTGCTGGTGGGCGCCGCGAGTAGCGGCGCGGCGTTGGCGCTGTGGGCGATCGTCCGTCTGATCGTGCGCCCAGCCTTCGTCACGCGCGCCCAGTGGATCGACGAGCTGTGCGCGGTGGTGCTCCTCCTCGGCTGCGTGTTCCTGTGCGTGTGCTGGTTCCTGGACAGCCGGTGGCTGCTGGGTGCGGTGTGCCTTTTCGGGGTGCTGTTCCTGCAGAACCTGGAGCTGCGTCAGCAGGCACTGCACCAGCACGGGCGTACCGAACACGTCAAGGTCCGGCAGATTCAGTGGTCAGCCGGCGACGGCATGGGTGACAGCGTCCACCTCTACACGGTCACCGTTCTCGACGGCCCACCCCTGGCTCCGTTCGAGGAGAACGGGCTCATGGGCTGGAAGTGGAGAGTGGGCGGCACTTATACGGTGACCGTCGATCCGCAGGGCCGTGTCCCGCTCAGGCGGGGGGACAAGCCCGGGCCTCCGGTGATCCAGCAGTTCCTGCAGATCCCGCTCGGCCTCGGCCTGGCCTCCGCCCTGTGGCGGCCCGCAGGCCTGCTCCTGCGCCGACGACGCGTCCCATCAGCCGGACCCACTCAGCCATAGGGGCTGTGATTGAGCGGCGCGCCGGGGGCGCCGGCCATCTCACCTGCGCTGGTCCCGGGAGTGTGGAGCGCCGGCGTCGCCTCGGTTGATCTGGTCCCGCTCACTGTCGTCACGACCGACCTCACATACGCCGACTTTTCGAGCCTTCTGTCACCCACGGCGGTTCCAGTCCTCGTGACAAGGCGCCAACTGCCGTGCCACAGCTCACTGCGCGCCTTGTGGGCGCCGCAGCAGTGACAGATGTCGCGCCCAAGTGCCAACCATCTCGCTCCATCACGCCCCGGGATCGCGAAGGCACGGTAGGAGCGGATCAGGTCTTCCTGGAACACCGCTGGGTACGCCGCCGTAGTGCTCGTGCTGGTATGGCCGAGCGAACGGGCGGCGACGATGTGGACGGGCAGTCCGCTGCCTGGTCGATGAGGGCAGCTCGTGCGAGGGTGTCGTTGAGCAACTGGAAGAGCGTGTTCGTGCTGATGACGTCGCGTTTCCAGCCGATTCGGCGCTGGAAACGGCGTCCTCGCGGGTCTTCCCGCCGATCAGTGAAGTCGGCAACCGGAGGGGGACGCGGCGGTGCCGGACCTGGCGACTTCGCCTGTACGGCTCCGGCCCCTCCGCAGGATCGCGGAGGGGCCGGATGTTGGTAGCGGGGGCGGGATTTGAACCACGCGACCTCTGGGTTATGAGCCCAGCGAGCTACCGAGCTGCTCCACCCCGCGTCGGTGTCTTTACCCTACGGCATCCGAGCGGCGACGGCAGGGATTTATGCCGTCGGGCCGTCCCTGGGGTTTGCCACTGTGCGGTACCGGTGGACCGCGGCATGTCCTGGGTGGGCATACTCGTGGGCATGAGAGTTCCGCTCCGCACCCGCCTGTTCGCGGTGTTGACGCTGCTGATCATGTGCGCGGGATCGGCCGGGGGCTATGCCGGGCTCCGGCTGGGCGGCTGGCTGGGCGCGGGCGCCGGGATGCTCGCGGGGATGACCGTGGTGTGCCTGGGCGCGAGAATCACCATCTCTCTGTGCCGCCTGCAGACGGAGGACTTCCTGAGGCAGATCGTGGGTGACGGCAGGGTGGAGGCGTCAGCGGATGCGGTCCTGCGGGGGATCATGCTGTACGAGGCAGCTGTCTTCCCGCTGACTGCCGACGGGGTCAGTGCCGCGGAGCGGAAGTCCCGGCGTACCGTCGCGTACCAGTGCGCCGCCTTCGACGACCTGCCACTTACCGTGCGGGTGGCAGCGGCGGAGACGCTGGAAGTCGTCGATGAGGGACAGGACCGGGAGCAGGTGCGGGCCGCGGTCTGGGCGCTGGCCGAAGTGGTCCGCGAGTGCCGCGCCGGTCACCTCAACGTCCGCGACGAGCAGACCTCCTGACCTTCTGAAGGCGAGACGAGGCCTACGGCTCGGCGGCGGCCGTCCACTGCTCGCGGGCCACCAGCTTCGCAGGGACGGCGGCCACCTTGGCGGTCGCCGTCCCTGCTCGGCGCACGGTGCTCCACTGCACCACCCACCCCAACCTCGTCGCCGCACTGACGCCTTGCCCGCGCCAGGACCAGGGCCAGGGCCTTCTTGTCCAGGCGGAAGAACTGTTCCGGCTCCCGGATCATTCCGCTACCGCTGATTTCCGTTCGGATACTGCCTGCGGGCCAAGCCGTTGTCATCGATGGGCTCGCTCAGCAGGTTGCTCGCTGCCCGATGGACCTTCGTCAGGGCGTTCAAGAGGGATTCGCGTTCGGTCTCGGTGAGATCCGCGGTGACCTTCTCCTCAATCAACCGCCGTTCCACCTCGATCGGTTCCTGCAGCGCACGGCCCGCGTCAGTGAGCCAGAGCCGGACGAGGCGGTTGTCCCGGTCGTCGCGGCGGCGGGTGAGCAGGCCGGCTGCGGTCATCCGGTCGGCCATCTTGACGACGGTGGGCGTCGTGACGTTAAGCGCGGCGGCGACTTCGCCGGGCGTGCTGCCGTCCCGCTCCCACAACACGGCGAGCAGGTAGTTCTGTCCGACGTGCAGCCCATGGCGGCGCATGGCCCCGTCGGCCAGTGCGCGGAGCACCTTCGATGTTCTGCCGTGCAGGTCCAGGAACTCTGACATCGCGGCCTTTCGGTGGTGTGCGGGGCCGGACGCCCGGGCCGCGCAAGTCGATTGACGGCTAATCATTAACCGGCTAACGTCCACCCGGATTCGCTAGACGGCAAACGACTTTGAGGAGCCGCGATGATACTGGTCACCGGAGCCACCGGGAACATCGGTCGCGAACTCGCCCGCGAACTCGACGCGAAAGGCGCGGAGTTACGTCTCCTGGTCCGTGACCCCGCCCGCGCGGCAGGGCTGCCCGAGCGTGCCGAGCGCGCCGTCGGCGACCTGGGGGAACCCGCGACACTGGCTCCCGCCTTCGCCGGCGTCGACGAACTCTTTCTGCTCACACAGGGCATCGGCACCGACTACACCACCGCGGCCATCGCCGCAGCCGAGGCCGCCGGAGTGCACCACGTCGTGCATCTGTCCTCTTTCCACGTCGCCTTCGACCCGATACCCGCCATGGGACGTTGGCACCATGAACGCGAGAGGATCATCCGCGCTTCCGGCATACCCGCCACTTTCCTGCGGCCCGGCGGCTTCATGACCAACGCCCTCGACTGGCTGCCCACCATCCGCGAGGGAAACTACGTCCTCGACCCGGTCGGCCCCGGCCGCTACGCGCCGATCGACCCCGCGGACATCGCCGCGGTCGCGGCCCTCGCCCTGACCGAGGCCGGCCACCAGGACAAGGAGTACGTCCTCACCGGCGACGAGATGTTCACCGTTGCCGAGCAGGTCCGGATCATCTCCGAGACGATCGGCCGCGACATCGAGGTCCGGGCTACGGCCACACCCGCCGAGGCCGTACGGTTCCGCTTCCCCAACGGGGCACCCCAGGCACTCGCCGACGCCATCACGGAGGGCTTCACCCTCATGCGCGCCGACACCGTCGGGTTCCGGACGGACACCGTGCAGCGGCTGCTCGGACGCAAGCCGCGGACTTTCGCCGACTGGTGCGCGCGTAACACCGAAGCGTTCCGACGGCCTGACACCGCCTGAGCCGACGGACAACCACGCCCTCTTCCGCTTCCGGCGCCGGCACCGAGTCGTACATCACTCCGGGCAATCACACCCCACTCCGCCGCACCGGCAAGGCGGGCCGCGCCTGCCACTGGATCCTGGAGATCCATCTCGTCCACCGGGAGCGGGAGTTCGGCGCCTTCCGCGAGGAACTGCTCACCCCCTGACAGCGCACCGACGACGCGCCCGTCACCGGCCGGTGGCTGCCCACACTCGATCCATGGAGACCGGGTCTACGCCGTTCTCGACGGCGCTCCCGGGTGGCGAGCCGGACTGCTCGGCCGCCGGCACGGCAGACCGTGGATGCCTGCCCTCGGATCTTCAGGGGCTGCCGGCAGCGGTGTCGGGATGCAGCGGCAGCAGAATGCGGAAGGTGGCGCCCTGGCCGGGTGCGGTGTGCACCTCCACCTGCCCGTGGTGGGCCGTCACGAGGGCGTCGACGATGGACAGGCCGAGACCGGCTCCTCCGGTCTGTGTCCGGCCGCGGGCCCGGTCGGCGCGGTAGAAGCGGTCGAAGACGTGGGCGGCCTGCTCGACTGTCATGCCCAGGCCCTGATAGCTGAGTTCGATGACCGCCTGATCGTTCTGCGTGCCGACGCCGATGCGTACGGGGGTGCCCGGGGGAGTGTGGGCGACGGCGTTGCCGACGAGGTTGGAGGTCACCTGGCGCGGTCGTGCCTCGTCGCCGAGGACGGGAGCGCCTCGGGGCGGTCCGCCGGCGAGGCCGGTCAGCGTGACGGGGCGTCCGGGATCCAGGGCCCGCAGATCGTGCAGCGCGTCGGCGGCGAGGGTGCGCAGGTCCATGGGCGTGAGGTGGAGCGGTCGGTGCGCGTCGGCCGCGGTGCTTTCGTCGAGGCGGGCGAGCAGCAGCAGGTCCTCGACGATGCGGACGAGGCGGGCCGCTTCGCGTTCGATGCGGTGCATGGCCGTGTCGACGTCTTCGCGCTCGGGCATGCCGCCCATGCGGTACAGCTCGGTGAAGCCCTTGATTCCGAACAGGGGCGTGCGCAGTTCGTGGCTGGCGTCCGCGATGAACCTGCGCATGCGTGCGTTGGTGGCGGCACGTGCCGCGTCGCCGGCTTCGATCCGGTCCAGCATGCAGTTCAACGCGCTGGACAGACGGCCCAGTTCGGTGCGGGTAGTGGTCGTCTGCGGGACCCGGCGGGACAGGTCGCCGCCCGCGATGGCCGCGGCGGTCGTCTCGACACGGCGCAGCGGTCGCAGGCCGGCGCCCACGGCGAACCATGCGATCGCCGCGAGCAGGACGAGCACCAGGGAGTCGATCGCCGGCATCCACAGGCCCAGGTGCCGGATCGTCCCGTTGACGGGGGAGAGCGAGCCGGCCACCAGGACACCGCCCCGGGCCGAGGGCCCCGCTTCCGACTGAGGGCCGGAGCGTACGACGATCGCACGCCAGTCATCGTCACCGTCCTCGGCGGGGGTCTGGAAGGGGCGTTCTCCTCGGGCGGCCACGGCGTGGACGTCGAGGAGCGGCAACTGCGGGGCTCGGCCCGTGGCGGGGCGCAGGGTCCACCGGACCGCGCAGATGAGTTCGGCCTGGTTGAGCCAGGAGGCGTGGGGCGGAGTCCAGTGGACGTGCCAGCGCGGGTGGGCGGCCGGCCACGCCCGGGTGTGCCTGGCGGTGTGTGAGCAACCGTTGTCGAGGACCACGTGGATGTCCTTGTCACGGGGCAGGAGGCGGTCGAGCCGGTCCAGGAAGGCGGTGAAGGTCGCGGCGTTGTTGCGCTGGATCGTCTCGATCAGGGTCTGCCCGGAGGTGACCTCCAGCGCGGCGACGATGGAGGCGGTGCCGTGGCGGCGGTACTCGAACTCGCGCCGGACGGCTCGGCCCGGCCCGGCACGGCGGGCTGTGAGGGGTGGCGTCGCTCGCGGGCCTGGATCGCGGTCTTCTCGTCGATGGACAGCACGATCGCGCCCCTGGGGGGAGTGCGGTACAGGGCGCAGATGTCCCGGACGCGGTCCCAGAAGTCGGGGGTGTCGCGCCGGGGGGAGCCAGCCGCGGACCTTGTGCGGCTTCAGGGCCAGGCCGGCCAGGATCCGGCCGACCCCTGGGAGGCCGATATCGCGGCGGAGACGGTACCCGCGACCTGGGCGGCGATGGTTGTCTGGGCCCAGGTGGCGGCGGTCCGGGCGGGATGCCGGTGGCCGCGGCACCCACCGCCACGCGCACCAAGTCGTCGTACCGGCGCGGCCGGCCTGAGCGGGCGGCGTCCTTCAGGCCTTCCAGCCCGCGTTCGGCGAACCGTCCGCGCCACTTGCGGACCGTGTTCACGCCCACCGCCAGACGGCGCGCGATTGCCACGTTTCCCGCCCCGCCCGCTGCGGCCAGCACGATCTGGGCCCGCAGGACCTGCCTCACCTGTGCCTTCGCCGATGAGGCGATCCGCTGCAGTGCACCGCGCATCTCCTCGTCCAGCACCACCGGCACTGCCGCACATCGCCCAGAGCCCTCGGCCATGAGCAATGATCACGGCCGCAGACCAGTCAGGGGCGGCAGGATGGGTCCGTGCCGAAGAACCCGCCCGAGGCCATACAGCACCACTTGCGCCAGCGGCTCAACACCCACACCACCGAGCACTGGCCGCAACTCAGAGGGGTCCACGTCCGATTCCGAGCTGGATTCGCCTACGTAGACGGCGAGTTGAAGGACGGCGAGCGGCTTCCGCTGTGCCGCCTGCGCTTCACCGGCGCCCTGCACACCTGGGGCTTCGCCCTCTACGAGGCCGGCAACGACAGCTACCGGGACAGCATCCTCCCCAGCAGCCTGCCGGCCGGCTCGGCGGAAGAGGCCCTGGACTGCGCGGGCGACCTCTACCTCGAACCTCACCCGCTGGGCGGCTCCAGGCCGACCCGCGTCCCAGCGGGACTCGTGCTCCTCGTCGGCCCACCGGCTTCCGGCAAGACCAGCTTCGTGCGGGCACTGATCGCGCACGGCCAGATCGACGAGGACGCCGTGGTCTCCAGCGACGAGATCCGCACGGAACTGTTCGGCACCTCACCCACCGACGCTGACCCCGACGCGGCGGACGCTCGAATCTTCGAGGAACGCGACCGCAGGATCGTCGCCCGGCTCGCCGCCGGACAAACCGCAGTTGCGGAGTCCACGAACGTCACCCCACAGGCGCGCACCCGACTCATCGCCATCGCCAAGCGCTTTAACGCCCCGGTGACCATGCTGCGATTCACCCCGGACCTCGGCCTTCTCCTCCAACAGCACGCAGAGCGAGGCCGTACTGACATCACTGCCGCAGACATCCGCGGCTACGCCGCGGTCATGGCCCGCCACGCCGGGGCTGACCAACTGCGCACCGAGGGCGCAAACGCCGTCCACGACGTCCCCGGACGCCTTCAAGGGGCCACGCCCGCCGAGGCCGCAGCCCACTTCTCATTCACCTGACAACCCGACGCATCCAGACTCGCCTTCCCGCGGCCCCCCCACGAACTGCTGCGGAGCAGCACTGGTGCTGTGCCCGGGGAGGTTCGCCGGAGGCAGCTTGATCAGCCCGATCGGGCTGCTTCCCACCTCCATGAGATGTGGCGAGGGAGGCCGTCAACTTCCCCGCAGCGGGCGCACCAGAGGAGTACCCGGTGGGGTCGCCGAACGGGGCGGCTGGGAAGAGCCGGTTGAGTACGGCTGCGCTCAGCGGTGCTGATGGCAGGCCAGCTCACGGACAGCCCCTGTGCGATGTCGTGGGTGTGCGGCGGGGTTTCGGCGATACCTACAGCTGCGCCCCCCCCGCGCGGCCGCACGGGCCCCATGCCAGGCTGAGTATCCGCAGCATCTCCGCCCGCCCAGCGGACGCACTTGTCGCCGCGGATGCGGGTGTCGGCGACGCGTGAATCGTGGTTCTGGATCACTTTTGGTGCCGGAGCAACGGAGGGTCACCACCTCCGCGATCATGAGCGGTCGTGACCCACG
>NZ_JBIBKW010000034.1:0-73190 GCF_042959465.1 Streptomyces sp. NPDC007901
CCACCAGCGGGAGTCCGCCCACCACAGCCAGGAAGCTCACTTATACGTGCCAGAACACACTCACGCGCCACCAACCACCACCAGTTCACAACCCCTCCGGATCACCGCGTTCCTCGGCGCTCATGTGTGCCTCGATCAGCTCTTCCATTTCGGCGGGTGTCATGGAGCCCATGGTCAGGAGCCCCCTCTCGCACGGGACGGCCGGCGCAACCAGAAGCTGCGCACCCGCCGGGCCCTCGTCGACGCGGCGGCCGAGCTGCCGCGCGAGGGGCACCCGGTCACCATCGCGGACGCGGCCGAGGCGGCCCGGGTCTCGACGGCCACCGCCTACCGGTACTTCTCCAGCCCCCAGGAGCCGCTCCGGGAGACCCGGACGCTGATGCGCGCCCCTGACCTCACCGCGGATCTGCCCGCCGACCCGGCCGGGCGGGTGGACGCGATCGTCTCCCGGGTCGCCGACATGCAACTGACGAACGAGCCGGCCTGGCGGGCGATGCCGAGCGCGAGCCTGGAGCGGTCCCTCAAGCAGGGCGACGACGGACCGGAGGACGAGTTCCCCGTCCGCAGCCGCAACCGCCTCGACCTGACCCGCACCGCCCTCGCCCCCCTCGCCCCCTCGCCCCCTCGCCCCCTCGCCCCCTCGCCCCCTCGCCCCCTCGCCCCCTCGCCCCCTCGCCGAGACCCTCCCACCCACCGCACTCCGCCGGCTGACCATGGCGCTCACCCTGGTCTACGGCGTCGAGTCCCTGGTCTCGACCCGCGACGTCTGCGAACTTGAGGCGGCAGAGGCGAAGGAGGTCATGCGCTGGGCGGCCCGCTCCCTGCTCGACTCGGCGCTGCGCGAGAACACCACGCAGGAGCCGCCGCACTGAGCCGCCGTCAGGCGATCCCGCCGTTCGTGTACAGCACCTGGCCGTTGACCCAGCGGCCCGGGCCGGCCAGGAAGGCGACGGTCTCGGCGATGTCGGCGGGGGTGCCGAGCCGTTCCAGCGGGGCCTGTGCCGCGAGCCGCCGTACCGTCTCCTCGTCCTTGCCGTCGAGGAAGAGCGGGGTGGCCGTGGGGCCGGGGGCGACCGCGTTGACCGTGATGTCGCGGCCGCGCAGCTCGCGGGCGAGGACGAGGGTCATCGCCTCGACGGCCCCCTTGCCGGCGGCGTAGGCGGCGTAGCCGGGGGCGGCCAGCCGGGTCACGGAGGACGAGAAGGTGATGATCGCCCCGCCGGCCCGGAGCCGGCGGGCGGCCTGCTGGGCGACGACGAAGGTGCCGCGGACGTTGGTGCGGAGCATACGGTCGAAGTCGTCCAGGCCGAACTCCGCGACCGGCCCCAGGGACATCACCCCGGCGGTGTGGACGACCACGTCGATCCCGTCGAACTTCTTCTCGACCATGTCGAACGCGTCGGCCATGGCGGTCTCGTCGGCGACGTCGCCCCGGACGGCGACCGCGCGCCCGCCGGCCCGCTCGATCGCGGCGACGACCTCGTGCGCGGCCTCGACGTTGCCGGCGTAGTGGACGCCGACCGCCGTACCGTCCGCGGCCAGCCGCTCGGCGACGGCGCGGCCGATGCCGCCGGACGCTCCGGTGACCAGTGCGACACGCGTGACCTGGGACATCGTGATTCCACCTCTCCACGACCATTAATGAACGCTGAGTCCATATAAGCAGATGGTGGACGCGCCGTCCATATGTCACAGTGAGTGGTCGACGGACACGGTCAGGAGGCATCAGGTGCAGCAGGCGGAAGGGACTCCGGGGACGCCGGTGCGGCGCGGGCGGGGACGGCGGCCCGCGGACGAGGTGCGGGCCGACATCCTCACCGCGTCCGGGGCCCTGCTCCTGCGGGAGGGCATGGCGGCCTTCACCATCGAGCGGGTCGCCCAGGAGGCCGGGGTCAGCAAGACGACGATCCACAAGTGGTGGCCCTCACGCGGCACGCTCGCGCTCGACGGTTACTTCCACGCCGTCGAGTCCACCCTCGCCTTCCCCGACACCGGCGACATCGCGGCGGACCTCACGGCCCAGGTCCGCGCCTTCGTCCGGCTGCTCACCGGAACACCGGCCGGCCCAGTCATCGCCGGGCTCATCGGCCGGGCCCAGACCGACTCCGACCTCTTGGCCGCCCTGCTGGAGCGCTACTCCGGGCCCCGGCGCGCGCTCGCGGTGGCGGCGATGCGGCGCGCCCAGGACCGCGGCCAGCTGCGCGCCGACGCCGACCCCGAGATCCTGGTCGACCAGCTCTGGGGCGCCTGCTACCACCGCCTCCTGCTCCCCGACCAGCCCCTCACCGACGCGTTCGCGAGCCGCCTGGTCGCCAACCTGCTGCACGGCGTCGGAACCGGCTGACCCGGACCGGCCGGGGCGGGCCCTAGGGCAGCGTCTTCTCGTACGAGGCGTCCTGGTCGGAGTCGTAGACGAGCTTGCCCGTCTTGTCGTAGCCCTTGAGGTGCGGGGCCTCGGTGACCTGCCGGTGCAGGGTGCCGGTGGCGACGAACCAGCCGTGGTCGAGGGCCGCCTCGCCCGTGCTGTCGCCGTAGGAGAAGGTCATCCTGGCTACCGCGCCGCGGTAGCTGCCGATGATCCCCCACCGGAACGGCAGTTTCCAGTTGCCCTTGTCGATGATCGACTGCTGGTACAGCTTGCCGCTGTTGATGTCCGGGACCACGGGCAGCTTCCCGTCGCCGAAGGGGTCCCCGGAGCTGATGTTCAGCCCGGCCTGGCCGTCCGTGACGTTGCAGATGATCCGGGTCGTCGTCGGCTTCTCGCGCACCGCGACCACGAAGTAGCCGTCGCCGGGGGCGTTCGAGTCGCCGGTGCTCCGCATCGCGAGGATGATCCGGTAGTCGGCGGGGCTGCCCAGGTCGATGTAGGTGGGGTCCTTGGCGGAGTGGTTCGCCTTGTTGGTGTCGAGGCACTTGTCGAGCCCCTTCGTGGCCACCCCGAAGGTGATCCCGTCGAGGAGCCGGCCCGCGGACGCGGGCGGCGCGGGCTCGGCCGGCGCGGACCCGCTCGGGGAGACGGAGGGGGTCGGAGGCGCGCCGGTGTGCACGGCGGGGCTGGGCCCGGCCGGGCTCGTCACGGTGCTGCCGCCGCCCAGCGCGTACGCGCCGACCGGCACCGCCGCCAGCGCCGCCAGCGCGGCCCCGCCCACGGCGAGTCGCCGCCGCCGCTCCAGCACGCCCCGGCGGCGGATCTCCGGATACGGCACCGGCGACGGCCGGACCGCCGACGCCTCCCCGGCCAGCAGTGCCCGGACCTGTGCCTCGAAGTCCGGCCCGACTCCCCCGTCCCGCTGCTCCGCGCTCACCTGTCGCCTCCCTGCCCGGACCCCGCGTGGCTCATGGTCTGCGCGAGCCCCGGGAACGTACGCAACTTCGCCAGGCCCTTGGACGCCTGGCTCTTGACCGTGCCCGGAGAGCAGCCGAGCACCTCGGCCACCTCCCCCTCGGACAGGTCCTCCCAGTACCGCAGCACCACCACCGCGCGCTGCCTCGGCGGCAGCTGGGCCAGGGCCGCGAGCAGCGTGCCGCGCTCGTCGGCCCGGGTCACGGCGTCGTCGTACCCCGGGTGCTCCGGCGGCGCGGCGGTCAGCGACTCGGCCACCCGCCGCTTGCGGAAGCGGTCGCTGTTGCAGCTGACCAGCATGCGGCGGACGTACGCCTCCGGGTGGTCGGCGCGGGAGACCCGGCGCCACGACCGGTACGCCTTGGCCAGCGCGGTCTGGGTGAGGTCTTCCGCGTGGTGCGGGTCGCCGGTGAGCAGAACGGCGGTCCGTACGAGATGGGACCACCGCGCTCTGACGAATTCCTGGAACTGGGCCTCGAGTTCGGCCTGCATCAGCCACCCCCTCGCCCTCCAGACCACCGGACGCCCGGATTCGGTTGCCCGCGGTGCGAAAGGTTTCCTCAGGGGGCCGGGAGGCGCCGGAACTCGATCGTCTCGTACGCCGTGCGCATCCCCGTCTCGTACAGCACCCCCACCGTGTTCTTGTCGACCTGGACCAGGTCCGAGTAGGCCGCCTTCCGGTCGGTCAGGGTGCGGAGCCGGTCGAAGGTGACGCCCTGGTCCGTGCTGCTCCACAGGGCCATGGACCTGCGGGCGGTCGGGACCGAGGGCGCCGAGAAGAGCAGCGGGGCGTCCGCGCCCCGGAGTTGGAGGACCGAGCCCTCGACCACCGGCACCTCATCAAGGGTCGACTGGACGGTGTAGACGGCGTCCAGGGTCTCGCCGCCGTCGCTCGACCAGGCGTCCAGCCGGTTGCCGGGGCTGGAGCCGTTCTGGTCGCGGGCGTTGAAGTAGAGGCATCCGCCCGGGAGTTGGGCGGCGGTCGTCTCGTTGGCGTTGTCGTGGCCGGTGTAGGAGTCGTCGACGAAGCCGAGATGCCAGGTGCGGCCGTGGTCGTCGCTGTAGAGGGCGTGCCCGCCGTAGTACTTGGCCTCGCTGCCGCTGTCGGTGGAGCCGGCGCGCGGGGCGGCGGAGTGGTCGGCGGCGACGACCAGGCGGCCGCGGTGCGGGCCCTCGGTGAGGGCGACGGCATGGCCGGGACCGGTGGCGTACCAGCGCCAGCCGGGAGGTTTCACCTGGGCCGTGATCTCCTGCGGTGCGGTGAAGGACCGCCCGTCGCTGTGGCTGCGCTGCACGAAGACCCGGCGGCTCTGCGCCTTGGTGACCTGGCCGCGCATGATCTGCGCCTCGCTCACCGAGCCGTCGTTGTAGGAGGTCACCAGGACGATGTCACCGGTGCGCGGGTCGACGACCGGCGCCGGGTTGCCGCGGGTGTCGCCCTTGCCGTCGGCCACCACCTGGAGCGGGCTCCAGGTGCAGCCGCCGTCGGAGGAACGTCTCAGCACGACGTCGATGTCGCCGCTGTCGCCGGCGGTGGCGTGCCGGCCCTCGGCGAAGGCCAGCAGGGTGCCGCGCCAGGTGCGGACCACGGCCGGGATGCGGTACTGGGCGTAGCCGCCCTCACCGGAGACATACGGCACGGAGGACTCGCAGGTGGCCGCCCAGGCCCTGGGCTCGACCGTGAACGCCCCGAGAAGCAGGGCGGCGGCAACGGAGATCCGGCTCACGCGGGTCACAGGAGACACATGGCTCACTCTTACATGGTGCTCCCACCGACCTCCCTCGCACCTCCACAACGGCCAAACGGGTCAAACGGTTTGGCACACCGTCAGTTTCGGCGGCGGGCACGGGCGGTGCGCGGGCCGCCCCCGTCCGGTGGTCAGGGCAGGGGGCGGGCCGGGACGGGCGGGGGCCGACAACGGTGCGCCGACCGTCAAACGACGGCGGCCCTGGACGGGATACGGAACACGGCCGCCCGCGGCAGAGGACGGGATACGGGACTCGGCCGCCCGCGGCAGAGGACGGGATGCGGGCCGTAGCCGCCCGCGGCCCGGAACGGAACGGAACGGAACACGGGACATGGCCACCCGCACCACGGGACGGCACACCGGAGACGCGACATGACCGTCCGCCACCCGGAACGGGACCCGGGCGGCCGTGCCCCTCCGTGGCTCAGGACGGCGTGCGGGCCGCCGCCAGGAGGCGGGTCACGTCGTCGGCGCAGATGGTGAGCGCCGCGCCGACCGTGCCGAGGACCTCGCGTTCGGCGGTGGTGTAGGGGCCGTCGGCGAGGGCGATGCGGGCGGCCTGCAGGAGGAGGGACTCGCGGCCGCCGGGGGCGAGATGCGGGGCCAGGGGGTCGAGGGCCTCGTGCAGTTCTATCGCGAGGCTCGCGCCGCCGGGCTGCTCGAACACCCGGCCGGTGTCCGCGGCGAGGGCGTCGACCAGCGCACCCAGCTGGTCCTCGGTGGCGTCCTCGAAACCGGCCGCGCGGACCGTGACCGCGGCCGCCTCCAGGGCCGTACGGGAACAGGTGCCGCCGGCGGCGAGGACGGCGAGGGCGACGGTGTGCACGGCGTCGCGGAGCATCGCCGAGAAGCGGGAGGTGGTGGGGTGGTCGAGGACGTCGGTGTTGTAGTGGTGGCGGCAGGCGGCGCACTCCACGACCGGCCCGGTGGTGCCGCGCGGCAGCACGGGCATGCCGAGCAGGGTGAAGCGGCGGCGGCCGGTGAGGCGCTGGTAGTTGCGGTCGCCTCCGCAGCCGGGGCAGAAGAACTGGCCGTCGCCGACGGGTGTCCATGCGGTGCGGGTGCCCAGAATGCGGGCAGGCCTGACGGTTCGGCCGTCTCGTCCCCGTACTGGCAGCACGTCGCACCTCCGTAACGCCGTGGCAACATCGCCACCGCTGGCGTGATGTTAGCCACATCAGGGAGGCGGAGTCAGTACCCCGTGCGAGACCTTTCCGTGACCTCCACGGCCGGATGGCCGAGAAACGCCGGGGCCCTGATCCCCGTAACAGGTGATCAGGGCCTCGAAACCGCCGGTCAGAGGGGTTATCGCGCCGCGCGGTTGACGGCGGAGACGACCGCCTTCAGCGACGCACGCGTCGTGTTCGCGTCGATGCCGATACCCCAGAGGATCTTGCCGTCGATCGCGCATTCGATGTAGGAGGCGGCCTGCGCGGAGGCACCCTCGCTCATCGTGTGCTCCTGGTAGTCCAGGAGACGTACGTCGATGCCCAGGCCCTGCAGCGCGTCGAAGAACGCGGAGATCGGGCCGTTGCCGGAGCCGGTCAGGATCGTGTCCTCACCGTCGACCGTCGCCTCCACCGTCAGGGTGTCCACGCCGTCGGTGTCGGTGGTCGACTGGCCGGTGCGGACCTGGATACGGCCCCAGGGGTTCTGCGGGTTCGGCAGGTACTCGTCCTGGAAGACCGCCCAGATGTCGGCGCCGGTGACCTCGCCGCCCTCGGCGTCCGTCTTGGCCTGGATGAGCTTCGAGAACTCGATCTGCATCCGGCGCGGCAGGTCCAGCTTGTGGTCGTTCTTCAGGACGTAGGCGATACCGCCCTTGCCGGACTGCGAGTTGACCCGGATGACCGCCTCGTAGGAGCGGCCGACGTCCTTGGGGTCGATCGGCAGGTACGGGACCGCCCACTCGATGTCGTCGACGGTGACGCCCTTCGCGGCCGCGTCGGCCTCCATGGCGTCGAAGCCCTTCTTGATGGCGTCCTGGTGGGAGCCGGAGAAGGACGTGTAGACCAGGTCGCCCACGTACGGGTGGCGCGGGTGGACCTCCATCTGGTTGCAGTACTCCCACGTGCGACGGATCTCGTCGATGTCGGAGAAGTCGATCTGCGGGTCGACGCCCTGCGAGAACAGGTTCATGCCCAGGGTGACCAGGTCGACGTTGCCGGTGCGCTCGCCCTGCCCGAACAGGCAGCCCTCGACGCGGTCGGCGCCGGCCATCAGCGCCAGCTCGGCGGCGGCGACGGCGGTACCGCGGTCGTTGTGCGGGTGGACGGAGATGACGACGTGCTCGCGGCGGGAGATGTTGCGGCTCATCCACTCGAAGCGGTCCGCGTGCGTGGACGGCGTCGAACGCTCCACCGTGGCGGGCAGGTTGAGGATGATCTCGCGGCCCGGACCCGGCTGGTAGACGTCCATCACCGCCTCGCAGACCTCCAGCGCGAAGTCCAGCTCGGTGTCGGTGAAGATCTCCGGGCTGTACTGGTAGCCGAACTCGGTCTCGGGGCCCAGCAGTTTCTCGGCGTACTCCATCACCAGGCGGGTGCCGTCGACGGCGATCTGCTTGATGTCGTCCTTGGAGCCGCGGAAGACGACCCGGCGGAAGACCGGGGCGGTGGCGTTGTACAGGTGGACGGTGGCCCGCCTGGCGCCCTTCAGCGACTCGACGGTCCGCTCGATCAGGTCCTCGCGGGCCTGGGTCAGTACGGAGATCGTGACGTCGTCGGGGATCGCGCCCTCTTCCTCGATGATCGAGCGCACGAAGTCGAAGTCGGTCTGGCCGGAGGCGGGGAAGCCGACCTCGATCTCCTTGTAGCCCATCGTGACCAGCTGGTCGAACATCCGGCGCTTGCGCTCGGGCGACATGGGGTCGATCAGGGACTGGTTGCCGTCGCGCAGGTCGGTGGAGAGCCAGCGGGGGGCGACGGTGATCCGGTTGTCCGGCCAGGTGCGGTCCGGGATGTCGACCTGCTCGTAGCGGCCGTACTTGTGGATCGGCATGCTGCTGGGCTGCTGGCGGTTCGCCATGATTGCGGGGCTCCTAGTGGGTGTCCGGAAGGACGGCCGACGACGCAACGCGAAGCTCCGCGGGGAGGGAGTCGACCTGGACTACAGGCCCTCGCCGCGGCAGCTAAGAAGAAGCAGCCCGAAACGCATGATGCTCCGCATGCTAGCCGAGCCCCTTCGGACGCGGGGCGCCGTATCAGTATGCGGGACCAGGGGGAGGAACAGGACAAAACGTGCGCCATACCACTCCCCCTCACGGAGGGTGGTCAATTGTCACGGTATTTCACCAATCATGGTTGCGGGTGGTGACAGCCATGTGACGCAGTGCGAGGGTGCCGTGCATGACGACCAACGGGGGCTCCGAGCCCGTCATCCGCCGCACGCCCGTCTTCTGCGGGATCGTGCCGCCGCACATCCTCGACCAGCTCGCCCAGCACGAGGACGGCACGCTCGCCGACTCCGCGCTGCGCACCCTGCAGCACGACTCCGCGGCCCGTACCCGCCGCCGCGTGACCGCCGTGCGCACCCTCACCGCGATCGCCGCCCCGGCGGGCCCCGACGCGACCCCGCGCCGCACGATCTACGACGCGCAGCACGGCACCGACCTGCCCGGCACCAAGGTCCGCGAGGAGGGCTCCGAGCCCGGCCAGGACGCCACCGTCAACCGCGCCTACGCCGGTCTCGGCGCCACCTTCGAGCTGTACCTCAAGGCGTACGAGCGCGACTCCATCGACGGCAACGGGCTCGCGCTCGACGCGACCGTGCACTACGACCGCGACTACGACAACGCCTTCTGGAACGGCGAGCAGATGGTGTTCGGCGACGGCGACGGCGTGATCTTCACCGACTTCACCAGCTCCGTCGACGTCATCGGCCACGAGCTCACCCACGGCGTCACCCAGTACACCGCCAACCTGGAGTACTACGGCCAGTCCGGCGCCCTCAACGAGTCGGTCTCCGACGTCTTCGGCTCCCTCATCAAGCAGTACTCCCTCGGCCAGACCACCGACCAGGCCGACTGGCTGATCGGCGAGGGCCTGCTCGCCCCCGGCGTGCACGGCGTGGCGCTGCGCTCCATGAAGGCCCCGGGCACCGCGTACGACGACCCCCGCCTCGGCAAGGACCCGCAGCCCGCGACCATGGCGGACTACGTGAAGACCAACCGGGACAACGGCGGGGTGCACATCAACTCCGGCATCCCCAACCACGCCTTCTACCTGCTCGCCACCGCCCTCGGCGGCAACGCCTGGGAGCGGGCCGGGCAGATCTGGTACGACGTCCTCACCGGCGGCGAGCTGGCCTCGGACGCCCGGTTCACGGACTTCGCCAAGCTCACGGTGACCGCCGCCAAGGCCCGCTACAAGGAGGGCGAGGAGACCGAGGCGATCCTCAAGGCCTGGGCCCAGGTGGGGGTGCAGACCGGCTGAGTCCGTACTACACAGGGACCCATGCGTATTCAGGTGAGGCGTACGGGCGGGTTCGCGGGCATCGAGCGCCGGGCCGAGGTGGACACCTCGGGCCGGCCCGACGCCCACGAGTGGCAGACCCTGGCCGAGCACGCGCTCGCGGCCGGCCGGGGCGCTCCGCCGCCCGGGGTGCCGGACGGGTTCGCCTACGAGATCACGGTGGACGGACGGACGGTGTACGCGGCCGATCCCCGGCTGACCGACGCGCAACGCGAACTGATCTCGCGGGTGTTGAAAGAAGGCGCGTAACGGGTAGTTCCCGTCCGGGCGTTGACTTCCGTAACCGGGGGTAAGGATGATCCCGGCCATGCTGAGTGACTCGGTCAATCCGATGCCCCCCTTCCCGCGGTTCCCCGACGGCTTCCTCTGGGGTGTCTCGACCTCGGCCCATCAGATCGAGGGCGCGGCCGACGAGCGCGAGCCGTCCGTGTGGGACGCGTTCGAGGCGGAACCGGGCCGGATCAAGGACGGCTCCACGGCGGCGGTGGCCTGCGACCACGTCCACCGCCACCGCGAGGACACGGCCCTGCTGGCCGGCCTCGGCGTGGACGCGTACCGCTTCTCGATCTCCTGGCCGAGGGTCCGCTCGACGGGCGGCCTGGACTTCTACGACCGTCTCGTGGACGACCTGTGCGCGGCGGGCGTACGCCCGGTCCCCACCCTCTTCCACTGGGACCTGCCGTCGGCCCTCCAGGAGGCGGGGGGCTGGCTGGAGCGGGACACGGCCGCGCGCTTCGCCGAGCACGTCGCCACGGTCGCGGACCGGCTCGGCGACCGCGTCAAGAAGTGGATCACCCTCAACGAGCCCGCCGAACACACCCTGTTCGGCCACGCCCTGGGCGCCCACGCCCCCGGCAAGCAGCTGATGTTCGACGCGCTCCCGGTCGCCCACCACCAGCTCCTCGCCCACGGTCTGGCCGTCCAGGCGCTGCGCGCGGCCGGCGCCGGCGACATCGGCATCGCCAACTCCCACGGCCCGACCTGGCCGGCCTCCCAGGAGCAGCCGGACCTGGAGGCGGCCGCCTTCTACGACCTCCTCCTCAACCGCCTGTTCGCCGAGCCGGTCCTGCTCGGCGAGTACCCGGACGGCATGGGCGACCTGATGCCGGGCGACGTCGCCGCCGACCTGAAGGTGATCTCCGAGCCGCTGGACTGGTACGGGATCAACTACTACGCCCCGACCAAGGTGGGCGCCCCGCAGGGCACCGAGATCGAGTTCGGCGGGCTCACCCTCCCCGCCGAACTCCCCTTCTCCGTCCAGGACATCGAGGACGTCCCGGTGACGGACTTCGGCTGGCCGGTGGTCCCGGAAGGCCTCACCGAACTCCTCACCGGCTTCCGCGACCGCTACGGCGACCGGCTGCCGCCCGTCGTCATCACCGAGAACGGCTGCTCGTACGAGGGCCTGGACGACCAGGCCCGCATCGCCTACCTGGACGGCCACATCCGGGCGCTGCACAAGGCGGCCGAGGCCGGCGTGGACGTGCGCGGCTACTTCGTCTGGTCCCTCCTCGACAACTTCGAGTGGGCGGAGGGCTACGAGCGCCGCTTCGGCCTGGTCCACGTCGACTACGCCACACAGACACGGACGCCGAAGTCGTCGTACCACTGGTTCCGGGACGTGCTGCGGGCGCAGAGATGACGACGACACGTGAGCCGGCCGGGGAGCCGGCCGCCCTGGCGGAACCGGCCGAGAAGGTCGGCCGGGGCTGGACGTCGGCGCTCTCCCTCGCCAACGGCGCGATCTGGGTGGGCTGGTACGGCCCCCTGCAGATCCTGCTGGCCTCCCAGGCCAAGGACTTCGCGCCCGGCTCCGGGATGTCGAAGGAGACGATGCTGGCATGGGTGACCGGGGTCGGCGCGGTGGTGTCGCTGGCGGCGAACCCGGTCTTCGGCGCGCTGTCGGACCGTACGACGTCCCGCTGGGGCCGCCGCACCCCGTGGATCGTCGCCGGCACGGCGGGCGGGGCGCTGTCCCTGCTGCTGCTCGCGGGCGCCGGCGGGATGTGGACGATGATGCTGGGCTGGTGCCTGGTCCAGCTGACGCTGAACGCGGCCTTCGCGGCGGTGACGGCGGCGGTGCCGGACCGGGTGCCGAGGCTGCAGCGGGGTGCGGTGGGCGGCTGGCTGGGGGCCGCGCAGATCCTCGGGGTGGTCGGCGGCACCGGTCTGGCGACGGCCGCGGGGGGTGTCGGGGCGGGCTATGTGGCCTGTGCGGTGTTCACGGCGCTGGGCGTGCTGCCGTACATACTCCGCTACCCGGACCTGCGTCTGGCACCGGCGGAGCGGCCCGCGTGGTCCTGGCGGGGTTTCCTGGCCGGTTTCTGGCTGAGCCCGCGCCGGTATCCGGACCTGGGCTGGGCGTGGCTGACCCGCTTCCTGATCAACCTCAGCAACGCGCTGGTCCTGCTGTACCTCCTCTACTACCTCCGCGACCGCCTCCACCACCACGACCCCGAGCAGGGCGTGCTGATCCTGACCGCCGTCAACGGGCTGACGCTGATGGCGACGGTCGTGGTCGGCGGGGTCTGGTCGGACCGGCTGGGCCGCCGCAAGCCCTTCGTGGTCTGGTCGGGGATGCTGATGGCGGCGGCGACGGCGCTGCTGGCGGCCTGGCAGACCTGGCCGGGGGCGCTCGTCGCGGCGGCCTTCCTCGGCATCGGCTTCGGGGTGTTCACCTCGGTCGACTTCGCGCTGATGACGGACGTCCTGCCGAAGGCCCTGGACCGGGGCAAGGACCTCGGCGTCATCAACGTGGCCAACGCGCTGCCGCAGGTCGCGGCCCCCGCCCTCGCCGCGCCGATCGTCACGTATCTCGGCGGCTACCGAGTCCTTTACCTGGTGGCGGCGGTGATCGGGCTGGCGGGGGCGGGGCTTGTGGGGCGGATACGGGGCGTCGACTAGGCCCGCTCTAGAGGGCGCCGGCGTCCCGGGCGGTCCAGACGCTGGGGTGGATCGGCCGGAAGCCCAGGTCCCGGCGGATCTTGCGGTTCGACATGATCCCGAACCAGGGGTCGCGGTCGCTGCGGTCGCTCAGGTCGGCCGGCACCTCGACGCCGTTGAGCTGGTACAGCTCGACCGTCGTGACGGGGGCGTCGTCGGCGATGTTGTAGACCGGGCCGTTCACGGCCGGGGCGTACAGCAGCCGCATCAGCCCCTGTCCGACGTCCGCGTGGTGGGCCATCTGGAGGCGCTGGGCGGGGGCCCAGCGCGCGGCCCAGTGCAGGGAGTTGGCGAGGTGGGGGTCTCCTTCGCCGTAGACGAAGGGCAGCCGCCCGATCCGTACCTCCATGCCGTCCGCCAGCGCGAGCAGCTCCCGCTCGGCGGCCGCCTTGGACTCCGCGTAGGCGCCCCACATCTCGCCGCCGGGCCGGCTCTCGTCGTCCTCGACGAGCGGGCGGCCGCGTCCGGTGCCGTACACGTTCCCGGTGCTGACCTGCACGAACCGACGTACGCCGGCGCCGAGCGCGGCCCGGCCGAGCGCCACCGCCGCGTCCCGGTTGACGGCCCAGGCCTCCTCGTCGGGGACCCCGCGGAAGGAGGCGGCGACGTTCACGACGGCGTCCGCCCCGGCGACGGCCTTGCCGAGCGCCTCCTCGTCCCGCAGGTCCCCGACGACGACCTCGGCGCCCAGCTCCGCGAACGGCTCCCCGCGGGCCGCGTCCCGCACCAGCACCCGTACCCGCTCCGCCGCCTCGGCCTGGGCCAGCAGCCGGGGCACGAAGCGCCGCCCGACCTGACCGGTCGTACCGGTGACAAGAGTGATCATGACCGTCTCCTTCGCTCTGGTGCCCCCACCCTCGCCGTCCCGCGGCGGCACCGGGAGAGACCTTCCGATCAGGGGATCGACGGTCCCTGGATAAGCCGGGCGGGCGGCGCCACCCTGGAGACATGGACCGCCCCGAGCTCGCCGACTTCCTGCGCCGCGCCCGTACCCGGCTGGACCCCTCCGACGTGGGCCTGGCACCCGGCGCCCGGCGGCGCACACCGGGGCTGCGGCGCGAGGAGGTGGCGTCGCTGGCCGGCATGTCGGCCGACTACTACACGCGCCTCGAACAGTCCCGGGGGCCGCGTCCGTCCCGCCAGATGCTGACGGCGCTGGCCCGCGCCCTGCGCCTGACCGAGGACGAACGGGACCACCTGTTCCACCTGACCGGCGAGGAGCCCCCGCGCCGGGAGACCGCGAGCACACACGTCCGCCCCGGCCTGCTGCTGGTCCTGGACCGGCTGCACGACACCCCGGCGCTGGTGTCGACGGACTGCGGCGAGATCCTGGCCCAGAACGCGCTGTCCCGGGCGCTCAGCGGCGACGTACTGGCCCGCCCGCCGCGCGAGCGCAACCTGCTCCGCCGTTACTTCCTGGACCCGTCCGCCCGCGACCTGTTCCCGCCGGAGGACCGCCCGGCACGGGCCCGCGAACACGTCGCGAACCTCCGCGCGGTGGCCGCGGCCCGCCCCACCGACCCCGCCCCCGCCGCCCTGGTCGCCGAACTCCTGGCCGGCAGCGAGGAGTTCGCCCGCCTCTGGGCCGACCACGAAGTCGCCGTACGCCGAGCCGCCACCAAACGCTTCCGCCACCCCACCGTCGGCCTCCTCGAACTCGACTGCGAGGTCCTCCTCAACGCCGACACCCACCAACAACTCGTCATCCACACCGCCCGCCCCGGCACGGACTCCTACGAACGCCTCCAACTCCTGCGCGTGGTAGGCCTCCAGGACATGACCCCGACCCGGCCCTGACCCTCCGCGCCCGGCCTCAGAACCCCAGCCGCCGCAACTGCTTCGGATCCCGCTGCCAGTCCTTGGCGACCTTCACGTGCAGGTCGAGGAAGACGGGTGTTCCCAGCAGCGCCTCGATCTGCTTGCGGGACTTGATGCCCACCTCCTTCAGGCGCTTGCCCTTGGGGCCGATGATGATGCCCTTCTGGCTGGGGCGTTCGATGAAGAGGTTGGCGTGGATGTCGAGGAGGGGCTTGTCGGCGGGGCGGTCCTCGCGGGGGAGCATCTCCTCGACGACGACGGCGATGGAGTGCGGGAGCTCGTCGCGGACGCCTTCGAGGGCCGCCTCGCGGATCAGCTCGGCGATCATGACCTGTTCCGGCTCGTCGGTCAGGTCGCCCTCGGGGTAGAGGGCGGGGCCCTCGGGGAGGAGCGGGACGAGCAGGTCGGCCAGCAGGCTCACCTGCTTGTCGCCGACCGCCGACACCGGCACGATCTCCGCCCACTCGAAGCCCAGCTCCTTGCCGAGCTGGTCGATGGCGATCAGCTGCTCGGCGAGGGTCTTGGAGTCGACGAGGTCGGTCTTGGTGACGACGGCGACCTTGGGGGTCTTCTTGATCCCCGCGAGTTCCTTGGCGATGAACCGGTCACCGGGGCCGATCTTCTCGTTCGCCGGCAGGCAGAAGCCGATCACGTCGACCTCGGCCCAGGTGGTGCGGACCACGTCGTTGAGGCGCTCGCCCAGCAGCGTGCGCGGCTTGTGGAGCCCCGGGGTGTCGACAAGGATCAGCTGGGCGTCCTCCCGGTGCACGATCCCCCGCACCGTGTGCCGCGTGGTCTGCGGCTGGTTCGCGGTGATCGCCACCTTCTGCCCGACCAGAGCGTTCGTGAGGGTGGACTTGCCCGCGTTGGGACGCCCGACGAAACAGGCGAAGCCCGCCCGGTGGACGGTCTCCGACGATTCCGACGGCTCGGTTGACTGGCTGCGAACGCTCATGGCCCCCATTCTCCCTGATCCAAGACGCCCCGCCGCACCGTGAGATTTCGGTAACCCCACCGCAACGAAACGTCACGGAAACACAGTCGTACGCGACCGGAAACGGGAACCGGTGACCCTCTGACGAGCCCCCGCCCAGGTTGGAGACGCCCTGTGTACCTCGCCGCCGCGCACGCCGACACCGGTGACACCGCCTGGCTGCTCGCCGCCACCGCCCTGGTCCTGCTGATGACACCGGGACTGGCCTTGTTCTACGGCGGCATGGTCCGCACGAAGAGCGTCCTCAACATGCTGATGATGAGCTTCGTGTCGATCGCACTGGTCACGGTGGTGTGGCTGGCGGGCGGCTACTCACTGGCGTTCGGGGACGACGCGGCGGCCGGGCTGATCGGCGGCCTCGAACACGCCGGGATGAGCGGGCTCGGTCCGGACAGCGTCCAGGGCACCGTGCCCACCCTGCTCTTCGCCACCTTCCAGCTCACCTTCGCGATCGTCACGGCCGCGCTGATCAGCGGCGCGATCGCGGACCGGGCGAAATTCGGGGCCTGGCTGGTGTTCGTACCGGTATGGGCGCTGCTCGTATACGTTCCGGTGGCGCACTGGGTGTGGGGCCCCGGTGGCTGGATCGCGCACCCTCTCGGGGCGCTGGACTTCGCGGGCGGTCTGCCGGTCGAGATCACCTCGGGTGCGTCCGGGCTGGCGCTGTGCCTGGTCCTCGGCCCCCGGCTCGGCTTCAAGAAGGACGCGATGCGCCCGCACAACCTCCCCATGGTCGTCCTGGGCGCCGGTCTGCTCTGGTTCGGCTGGTTCGGCTTCAACGCGGGCAGCGCGCTGGGCGCGAACGGCCTCGCGGCCGCCGCCTTCCTCAACACCATGGCCGCCGGCTGCACCGGCCTGCTCGGCTGGCTCTTCGTCGAGCAGAAGCGCGACGGCCACCCGACGACCCTGGGCGCCGCGTCGGGCGCGGTCGCGGGCCTGGTGGCCATCACCCCGTCCTGCGGCTCGGTCTCGCTCCTCGGCTCCCTCGTCGTCGGCCTCGCGGCGGGCGTGGTCTGCTCGTACGCCGTGAGCTGGAAGTTCAGGTTCGACTACGACGACTCGCTCGACGTCGTCGGCGTCCACCTGGTCGGCGGAGTCATCGGCACCCTGCTCATCGGCCTGTTCGCGGAGAAGGCGATGACCGGGGGCGCCGAGGGCCTCTTCTACGGCGGCGGGCTCGCCCAGCTCGGCAAGCAGGCCGTGGCGGTCGTGGTCGTGGCCGCGTACGCCTTCACCGTGACGTACGGCATCGGCAGGCTGCTCGACAAGACCATGGGCTTCCGGGCGGACGAGGACCAGGAGCACACCGGACTGGACCTTACGGTGCACGCCGAGACGGCTTACGATCACGGGGTCCTGGGCCACGGCGCCCCGGTCGCCCACTCCGTCCTCCCCACCGCCCAGAAGGTCACCGCCCAGCCATGAAGCTCGTCACCGCGATCGTCAAGCCCTACCGCCTCGACGCGGTGAAGACCGCCCTCCAGGAACTCGGCGTGCACGGCCTGACCGTGACCGAGGCCAGCGGGTACGGCCGGCAGCGCGGCCACACCGAGGTGTACCGGGGCGCCGAGTACCAGGTCGACCTGGTCCCCAAGGTCCGGATCGAGGTCGTCGTCGACGACGCCGACTCCGAGCCCGTGATCGAGGCGATCGTCAGGGCCGCGCAGACGGGGAAGATCGGGGACGGGAAGGTGTGGGCACTGCCGGTGGAGACGGTCGTACGGGTGCGGACGGGCGAGCGCGGCCCCGACGCCCTCTGAGACGCTTCAGGAGAGGCGTCCCCCGGCCCCGGCGTGACCTGGCGATCAGCACGCCGCCCGCCACCCCGGCGACGAAGGCCAGCGCCACCACCAGCCACGGCAGCGCGAGGAACGAGGCGCTCGCCGACTCCTTGGTGCCGGTCGCGCTGGCCGTCAGCGTCACATCCCCCCAGTCGAACTGGGGCGCGTCCCGCCAGGGTGCGGTGAGCCGGACCCGCTCCCCCGGGAGGAGTTCGGAGGGGACGCCGGTGAGGTCGCGGCTGAGCAGCGTCCGGCCGAACAGGCCCTGCGCGCGCAACCGCACCTTCGGGTCCAGGGTGACGTTCCCGGTGTTGTGCAGGGTGTAGGAGATCGTCGCCGTGCTGTCGCCGAGACCGGGGACGAGCGGCTGGTGATGGGTGAGGTGCACGTTCTCGACGGCGAGGGCCGGCAGCGTCGGCCCGCTCACCCGCAGATAGACCCGGGCGCCGACGGCCCGCTGCACCCCGAGCGCCAGGGAGCCCGACCCGGGGTCGACACGCTCGTCCAGCGCCACGATCGCACCGGGATGGTCACCGGGCTCGGCCCCCTGGGGCACCCGCAGGGTGAAGGGAACCGTCACCGTCCTGTGCGGGGGCACCGTGACCCGCGCCTGCCCGAGCTTCGCCCAGGCCCCCACGCCCCGCATTCGCTCCTTCACGGTACGGACGGCGAAGCCACCGTCCCGCGCGGTGTTGTAGGCGTCGGCCGCGTACAGCCGGAAGGTCAGCGGTTTCCCGGTCTTGTTGGCGACGGCCACCTTGTCGGTGATCGTCTGTCCGGGGTCGAGGGAGAGGTAGAAGTACGGCCGCGCCGCGATCTTGGAGGCGACCGGGTAGACGGACCAGCTGCCGTTGTCGGCGGCGCGCGCGGGGCCCGCCGTGAGGAACACGCCGAGGAACAGACTCAGGAGGAGGACGTACGGCTTGGCGCGACGCATGGGTGCGGACCCCCGGTCGGAAGCGGTCGGGTGGCGGCCGGGCCCCCGTCTGAGGGAGCCCGGCCGCCACGCGGGGAGTTGGCTCAGGTGAGCGTCAGGGTGAGGACTCCGGAGTACGACCCCGGAGGCGTGAACGCCGGTACGTCCAGGGAGAGTCCGGCGTCGACGGTGAACTGACCGCCGGTGAGCGTGCCGTCCGGGGTCGACGCGAGGGTCGCTCCGGAACTGCCGACGGTGCCCGCCGAACCGGCCGCACAGGTGCTGGGGCTGCCGGTCTTGGTCGCGCAGGCGGGGGTCCAGCCGAGCTTGCCCGCGTCGATCTTGGCGCCCGGACCGGTGAAGTCGGTGACCTTGCCGGTGAGCGACCAGCCGGCCGGACCGCCGCGGAAGTCCTTGACGGTCACGGTCTGCAACGCGCCCGTCGAGGCCCCGCCCTGACCGAAGTCGACCGCCGACAGCGCGACGGAGTCCCCGGCCTGGGACATGGACAGGGTGCCCGCCTTGACCGTGGTCGTCAGCTTCTGACTCCCGTCCGGCACAGGCGTCGTGTCGTTCACGACGTAGGCGGCAGGCCCGGCCCCCGCTTCATCACTCCACGCACTCCCCTCGTACGCCACGATCCCGGTCGTCGTCTTGTCGTTGACGACGATCGGCGCGCTGAAGGAACCGTCGGAGCCCGCGGTCGCCGTGGCCGTGTCCGCGGTCTGGCTGCTGCCCGACCGTCCGGCCAGCGTCACGGTCGCGCCCGGCGTGAAGTTCTGCCCGCTGACGGTCACGCTGTCACCGGGGTTGCCGGAGGCCTTGTCCAGGCTGATGGCCCGGTTGTTGACCGGGGTGGTCGAGGTCGCCGTGACGGTCTCCGACACCGGGGCGGGCGGGTTGGTGACCGTGCACGGGGTGTCCAGCTCCAGGATGTAGCTGGTGTGGATGTTGTAGTCACCGGGCGAGAGCGTGATGGCGCCCGCCGAGGTGGCGGTGAACGTCCCGGTCATCGAGAACGACGGGAAGGTCCCGTACCCCGGCACCGGATCGTTCTTCTTCGGCCCGGTCACCGTCACGTCGCCGGTCTGCGCGCCGCCCAACGTCACCTTCCCGGTCGGCGTCATGATGTCGGCCGGCAGCGCGAGGGCGGTGGGGTTGTTGGCGGCGGGCGTGACCACGGTGTAGGTCACGGTGACCGTGTCGCCGACCTTCGGGCTGGTGTTGTCCACCGAGATGTTGGCGGTGGTGGTGCCGTCGATCGGCGGGAGGCCCGCGACGGCGGGCGGGATGCAGTGCGTGGCGAAGTCGACGTTCGTCCCGGCGGCACCGGCCGGACAGGCCAGTGCGCCGCCCGCCGTGACCGCGAGCGCGGTCGCCCCGAACAGTGAGATCCAGCGCCACCGTCGGGATCTTCGTGATCTTGGGGGTGAACCCATGGAAGCCCCCTCCTGAGGGTTGCGGGCGCAGCGGCTCCTCTGCGCCGACAGGGGGCCATTGATGTGGAGGCCGCGTGAGAAGTCAATGGAGATGCCGCAGAAACCTGACGGTTCATCAGCTTCTGCGGCATCCGGAACGAACCCGTCAGCCGGCCCGGTCAGAAGACGAAGGGACCGGGCGACTGGGCGGCGCTGGACGTACAGGTGACGGTGACGCCGAAGATGACCATCTTCAGCGAGCCGCCGTGGAAGTCGAGGCTGTCACCGGAGGCCACGGTGCCGGGGAGCGGGCCGACGGTGACCGCGGAACCGGCGGCCATGGCCGGGTTCACGGTGCCGCTGAAGACGACGTTGCTGCCGGTCGAGTTGGCCATGGTCAGCGTGGAGGCGATGGAGTTCGCCGACAGGGCGAGCGGGGTCGTGATCGCGCTGGAGGTGAGCGTGAGGGTGGCGCTGGTGCCGCTCTGGGTCGCGGTGAGCGTGGCCGCGCCGCCGCCGAAGATGCCGCAGCTGGCGGTGACGGTCGCGGTGGTCGGGGTGACGGCGGCGGCCGAGGGCGCGAAGGCCAGCGCCGTGGCGGCGAGGGCCCCCGCCGCGAGTGCCGCACCGGTGGTGATTCGTTTCATGGGGATCGGTCTCCCTTCCCGTTACGTGGGAATGCCATGTGGGGATCACGGCCCCGGTCCGGGTGGATGCGGGCACACCGCGGGGCGCTGCGATCCGACGAGCCATCAGGATCTGACGGTCCGTCGGATTGCACGTTCCCATTGATGCGTGAGAGACACAGACCGACAAGGTTGAATTCCGGCCTACGTTCCTTCGGGGGTTGACCGAAGGGGGGCGCCGACCGGGGGGCGGTTGCGGTGGTGGCTCGGCTGCGGGTGCGTGGGGGCTGATCGCGCCCACGCGGCGGAGCCGCATATCGATACAGCCCCGCGCCCCTGAAGGGGCGCTGACTGGGCCCGCTAAAGGGGCGCGGGGAACTGCGCGAGCAACCACGACGGCGCCGCACCCGCCCCCACACCTCGCCCACCCCAGTCAACCGACCTCCGCCCCTCCCTCGACGGAGTCAACAAGTCCTCGCTTCTCGGCGGACCGAGTCGGGTGGGTGGGTGGGCCGGTGGGCAAAAGATCACGCAGGGACAGTGAGCCGAACCTCCCCGTCCGGTCCCGCCAGCAGCACCGGCGTCCCCGGCCCCCCAAGATCCCGCACGGCAGCCAGATCCTCCGCCGAAACCCCGTCGGCCCCCGAAACAACCGCCGCCGCCTCCAGCGACTCCGCCCCCGACGCCACCGCCATCGCCACCGCCGTCCGCAGCGCGCTCAGCCTCAGTGAGGGCAGCTCCACGCTCCCCGCGACATACGTACGGCCGGTGGAGTCCCGTACGGCCGCCCCCTCCGGCACCCCGTTGCGGGCCCGGGCCGAACGGGCCAGGGTGACGATCTTGCGGTCCTCGGGATCAAGCGCGCTGCTGTCGGTCATGCCCCCGAGCATACGAACAACCCGGCCCGACCCCTCGTTCACCCCGCCACCGGGTACATCGCCCCGCGCCGCCCCTCCGGCGAGGCCAGCCACTCCAGCTTCGCCGCGGTCCCGGCCTCCTCCAACGGAGTGTGCAGCACGATCGTCAGGTCCGGCCGGGCCGGCACCCGCATCGCCGTGGACTCCAGGCACAACAGCCCCACCAGCGGATGCTCCAGCTCCTTGCGGATGAGCCCGGCGTCCTCGATGTCCCGCTCCGCCCACAGCTCCGCGAACTCCGCGCTGGACTCCGTCAGTTGCGCCAGCAACGCCTGGAACCCCTCGTCGTCCGGCCGCGCCGCGCTCGCCGCCCGGAACTGCGCCACCACCGTCCGCGCGTTGCGGTCCCAGCTCGCCGAACGGGACCGGTACAGCGGGTCGGTGAAGAAGTCGACGAGACAGTTCTGTGTGGTGTCCGGCCGCATGCCGAGCACGAACGCGGCCGCGTCGTTGTACATCACGCAGTTGTAGTACATGTCCATGATGTGCGCCGGATACGGCATCCAGGTGTCGATCAGCCGCCGCAGCCCCGCGCCCATGTCCTGCCGCTCGGGCGCCGGCCGGGGCGCCGGAGGGTTCAGCCCGGCCAGCAGATACAGGTGCCGCCGCTCGGCGTCGCCCATCCGCAGCACCCGCGCCACCGCGTCCAGCACCTGCGGCGACACGGAGATGTCCCGCCCCTGCTCCAGCCACTGGTACCAGGAGGCGCCCACCCCGGCGAGCACGGCGACCTCCTCCCGGCGCAGTCCCGGCGTACGCCGCCGCGCCCCGCCGTCCGGGAGTCCCGCCTCGGCCGGCGAGACCCGGGCCCGCCGGCTTCTCAGGAACTCCCTCAGTTCGCGCCGGTGCTGGTCCCTCAGCTCATCCGCGACAGCCACGTACCGATCCCCCTCGTCGCCGTGTCTGGTGGTGCCACCACCACCATAAGTTCCGACTCCCCACGGCTATTCCGTCCGCCGGATGCTCGTTGCCATGGCGACCGACACGATCACCGAACCCACCACTCCTCTCACCCCTTCCGGCCCTCCGCGTCTGTCGAGGCGCGACAAGCTCGTCCTCTTCGTCCTGTGCGCGGCCCAGTTCATGGTCGCCCTGGACTTCTCCGTCCTGAACGTGGCCCTGCCCGCCCTCGGCGCCGACCTCGGCATGAGCCGCTTCGCCCTGCAGTGGGCGGTGACCGCGTTCGCGCTGCCGTCCGGCGGCTTCCTGCTGCTCTTCGGCCGGATCGGCGACCTGTACGGCCGCCGGAAGCTGTTCCTGACCGGCCTCGCCCTGTTCGGCGCGGCCTCGCTGCTGGCGACCCTGGCCTGGGACCCGGCGTCCTTCCTGACCGGCCGGGCGCTGCAGGGGCTCGGCGCGGCGGCGATCGTCCCGACGGGCATGTCGCTGCTGACCACCACCTTCCCGGAGGGCCCGGCCCGGGACCGTGCCCTCGGCATCTCGGGCACGCTGCTGTCGCTGGGCTTCACCGTCGGCATGGTGGCCGGCGGCCTCCTCACCGACGTCCTCGGCTGGCGCTCGACGATGGCCCTGCTGACGGCCTTCGCCCTGATCGTGCTGCCCCTCGCGCCCGGTCTGCTGCCCGAGTCCCGCACCCCCGACCGCCCGCGCCTGGACGTCCCCGGCGCGATCACGGTCACCACCGCCCTGCTCTCCCTGATCTACGCCCTCTCCACGGCCGCCGAGAACGGCTTCGCCCGCGCGGACGTCGTCGCCGCCCTCGTCGCGGGGGTGGTCCTGCCGGCCGCGTTCGTCGCGGTCGAGTCCCGTGCCGCCGCCCCGCTGGTCTCGCTGCCTATGCTGCGCCGCTCCACGGTGGCCTGGGGCAATGTGGGCGGTCTGGTCACGTTCTCGATGATGTCGACGGTCGTCTTCGCGCTGACCCTGTACCTCCAGGAGGTCCTGCGCCTGTCGGCGTTCGAGACGGGCCTGGTCTTCGGTGTGCAGGGCGTGCTGTCGGCGGTCGCCGGCACCCTCGCTCCGAAGGTCATCGGCCGCTACGGCGCCCACCGCACCCTCGTCGGCTCACTGGCCGGACAGGGCACCCTGGTGGCGGCGCTGCTCCTGCTGAACGCCCACACCTGGTCGGTGTGGCTCGCCACGGCCGCCGTGTCCCTGGCCAGCATGTGCCACCTGGGCGCGATCATCTCGTACGGCCTGACGGTCACCGCGGGTGTCCCGGACGAGCAGCAGGGCCTGGCCACCGGTCTGGTGACCTCGACCCAGCAGGTGGGGCTCACGATCGGCATCCCGCTGCTGGGCGTCCTGGCCACCACCTCCCCCAGCCTGCTCACCGGCGTCCACACGGTCCTCGCCCTGGACGCGGCGATCGTGCTGGCGGCGGCCGTCCTGGTCGCGCTGGGCCTGCGCCGCGCCCGGCCCGGCGACCGGGTCTAGGGCCGGTCCAGCCGCAGCCGCTCCGCCCTCGGCAGCCCGGCGACGACAAGGTCGTACGAGTCCTCGACCAGCTCTCTCACGAGCCGGTCGGGGAGTTCGCCGTCCACGGTGACGGTGTTCCAGTGGCGCTTGTTCATGTGGTAGCCAGGGGTGATCAGGCCCTCGTGGTCGGCGCGGAGCCGGATCGCGTCCTCGGGGTCGCACTTGAGGTTGACCGTGAGGGGCCGCCCGTCCAGCCGGCTCAGCGCGAACATCTTGCCGAGCACCTTGAAGACGGAGGTGTCCGGGTTGAAGGGGAAGTCCTCCTCGGCCGCGTTGAAGGAGAGGCAGAGGGCGCGGAGCCGGTCCGGGGTCACTCGGGGTCTCCCTCCGCCGCGTCGGGCACCGGCTCCACCAGCACCGTCACGATCTTGTTGCGGCGGCCGGCGGCCGCCTCGGCGGTCAGCGCCAGCCTGCGGCCGTCAGGGAGTTCGACCGGGGCGGAGGCACCGGCGATGGGGACCCGGCCGAGGGCCTTCGCGAGCAGTCCGCCGACGGTCTCCACGTCCTCGTCGTCGTACTCCTCCAGGCCGTACAGCTCGCCGAGATCGGTGATGTCGAGGCGGGCGGTGACCCGGTAGCGGTCGTCGCCGAGGTCGGTGACGGGCGGGAGTTCACGGTCGTACTCGTCGGTGATCTCGCCGACGATCTCCTCCAGGATGTCCTCGATGGTGACGATCCCGGCCGTGCCGCCGTACTCGTCGATGACGACGGCGACGTGGTTGCGTTCCTTCTGCATCTCGCGCAGCAGGTCGCCGGCGTTCTTGGTGTCGGGGACGAAGAACGCGGGCCGCATCGCGGTGGAGACCAGGTCGGACTCGGCGTCCCGGCTGATGTGCGTCTTGCGGACCAGGTCCTTCAGATACACGATCCCGACGATGTCGTCCTCGCTCTCCCCGGTGACGGGTATCCGCGAGAAGCCGGACCTGAGCGCGAGGGTGAGGGCCTGCCGGATGGTCTTGTAGCGCTCGATGACGACGAGGTCGGTGCGCGGGACCATGACCTCCCGGACCAGCGTGTCGCTCAGCTCGAAGACCGAGTGCACCATGCGGCGCTCCTCGTCCTCGATCAGGGACTCCTGCTCGGCCAGGTCCACCAGGGCGCGCAGCTCGGCCTCGGAGGCGAACGGGCCGCGCCGGAAGCCCTTGCCGGGTGTGAGCGCGTTGCCGATGAGGATGAGGAGATAGGGGACCGGGCCCATGATCCGGGCCAGCGGCAGCAGCACGTACGCGGCGGCCGTGGCCGTGTTCAGCGGGTGCTGGCGGCCGATGGTGCGCGGGGAGACGCCGACGGCGACGTAGGACACGAGCACCATCACGCCGATCGCGGCGAGCAGCGCCTGCCAGGTGCTGGGGATCTCCTGGAGGCACTCGTAGGTGACGAGGGCCGCGGCGGCCATCTCGCAGGCGACGCGGACCAGAAGCGCCACGTTGAGATAGCGGGTCGGGTCGGCGGCGAGTTCGGCGAGCCGGGCGCTGCCGCGCCGCCCGGACTTCACCGCCTCCTCGGCACGGAAACTGGAGACGCGGGCGATACCGGCCTCGGCGCAGGCGGCCAGCCAGGCGACGACGACCAGGGCGATCGCCCCGAGAACGATCTGCGGACTCATGCGAGGACGACCCGCCCGACTAGGAGACCGTCGGCGCCGGAGAGGGCCCGGTCAGGCCCTGCTCCGTCCGCCAGCCGTCCACGATGGCCGCCTGCAGGCCGAACATCTCGGCCTTCTCGTCGGGCTCCTCGTGGTCGTAGCCGAGCAGGTGCAGCACACCATGGACGGTGAGCAGCTGGAGCTCCTCGTCCATGGAGTGCTGGGTCTCGGCCTCGGCGCCCTGCTTGGCGGCGACCTCCGGGCAGAGCACGATGTCGCCGAGCAGCCCCTGCGGGGGCTCCTCCTCGTCCTTCGACGGCGGCCGCAGCTCGTCCATCGGGAACGACATGACATCGGTGGGCCCGGGCAGGTCCATCCACTGGATGTGCAGCTGCTCCATGGCGTCGGCGTCCACGACGATCACCGAGAGCTCGGAGAGCGGGTGGATGCGCATCCGTGCGAGCGCGTAGCGGGCGATGTCGAGGATCGCCTGCTCGTCGACCTCGGTTCCGGACTCGTTGTTGACGTCGATCGACATGGCGCGGTGCTTGTCTACTTCCCCTTGTGCCCGGACTTCGAGCGGCCGCCCTGGTGCGCGCCGTTCTCCGTGCCGTGCTGGCTGTCGAACTTCTCGTACGCGTCGACGATACGGCCCACCAGCTTGTGCCGTACGACATCGTGGGACGTCAGCCGGGAGAAGTGCACGTCCTCCACACCCTCCAGGATGTCCTGCACCTGGCGCAGACCGGACTTGGTGCCGTTCGGCAGGTCGACCTGGGTGACGTCACCCGTGATCACGATCTTCGACTCGAAGCCGAGGCGGGTGAGGAACATCTTCATCTGCTCGGGCGAGGTGTTCTGGGCCTCGTCGAGAATGATGAAGGCGTCGTTGAGGGTGCGGCCCCGCATGTAGGCGAGGGGCGCCACCTCGATCGTCCCGGCCGCCATCAGCCGCGGGATCGAGTCCGGGTCGAGCATGTCGTGCAGCGCGTCGTACAGCGGGCGCAGGTAGGGGTCGATCTTCTCGTAGAGCGTGCCGGGCAGGAAGCCCAGCCGCTCCCCCGCCTCCACGGCCGGCCGGGTCAGGATGATGCGGTTGACCTGCTTGGACTGCAGGGCCTGCACCGCCTTGGCCATGGCCAGGTACGTCTTTCCGGTACCGGCGGGGCCGATGCCGAAGACGATCGTGTGCTTGTCGATCGCGTCGACGTACCGCTTCTGGTTGAGGGTCTTGGGGCGGATGGTGCGGCCGCGCGAGGACAGGATGTTCTGGGTCAGAACCTGGGCCGGGGTCTCCTCCGCGCCCTCCCCGTTCTCACTCGCCCGCAGCATGGCGATCGAGCGTTCCACTGCGTCCTCCGTCATCGGCTGCCCGGTGCGGAGCACCAGCATCATCTCGTCGAACAGGCGCTGGACGAGGGCGACTTCATGCGCCTCGCCGACCGCGCTGATCTCATTGCCCCGGACGTGTATGTCGGCCGCCGGGAAGGCCTTCTCGATCACACGCAGCAGGGAGTCGCCGGATCCCAGTACCGTGACCATCGGGTGCTGGGCGGGAACCTCGAACTGAGCTCGGGCCTGCTGCTGCGCGGGAGAGTGAGCTGTGGGTGTCTGAGTCATGGGCCGGCGCTTAAGGCCTGCGGTTCCTCCTCATCACGGCCGCGTAGCTGAGGGCGGCCTCGCGGTATCAAGCGTACGACGTGGCACTGACAACGCCGTAGGACTTTTCGCGGGGAAGGGCGCCCCCGGTGCAGCCGTGAGCTCTGCATGCGCTCCTGCACGCCGGGGCAGAATCCGGCCTACGTCCGTATGTCCTTACAGAGCGCTTCAGAAAGCAGGTAGCCGTGCAGCTGCGTCTGCCCACGTCGGTGTCCGAGGCCCGGGAGTGCCTGGCCGAGGGGGCGATACCCGTCGGCGGAGCGACCCTCGTGTGGGCCGCCTGGCAGCGGGACGGCTTCCCGGAACAGGCGGTGTCCCTGCGGAAGGTACCGGAGGCGACGGCGATAGGGAACGGGGTGCTCGGCGGGGCGGTACTGCTGCACCAGGTGGACGACCGGGTTCCGGAGGTGCTGCGGCTGGCCGCGAAGGGCGTCGGCACGGGGGCGGTGCGCCGGGCGGCGACGGTGGGCGGGAACGTCGCCGGGTCGAGCCTGCGGGATCTGCTGCCCGCGGCGCTGGTGCTGGACGCGCGGGCCGACGTGCTCACGGCGGACGGGGTGGAGGACGTGGAGCTGGCCGAGGTGGTGGCGAAGTCGCCGGTGCTGTTGGCGCTGCGCTGGCGGGAGCCGGTGCGGGGGGCGTACGCCAAGGTGGCGGACCCGGCGGGCGGGGAGGTGCCGAGCATTGTCGCGGCGGCGGTGGACACGGAGGGGGTGCTGAGGGTCGCGGTGCGGGAGGGGTATGTGGTGAGCGCGGGGGACGGTGGGGTGGAGGAGCTGTTCGCCGGGGCGTTGGCAGGGGTGTCGGAGGCGGGGCGGGAGCTGGTGCGGGCGCAGGTGGCGACGGTGACCGGGGTGTAGGTGGGGGTGGTTTCGGTCCGTCGTCGGGCGCGGGTGGGTGGGGGCCGATCGCGCAGTTCCTCCCCCAGCCTTCGGCCGGGGGGACCCCCAGCACCCCTGACGGGGCGCTGTCCAGCCGCTTCTCCTCAGCTGCGGGCAGGCGTGCCGCAGGGCGGCACGGGTGGGCGCGGGCGGCACCCTGCCGGCGCCGGTAAGCGTCCCCAGCCCCAGCGCACCCGCACCCGTCACCCCGCGCGGCCGAACCCGATCGTCGGGACTGCCCTCCGCAGTGGCCAGGGGCGGGCCTGGTCCTCCCCCGGTACCAGGCCGTCCAGGAACGCGTAGCGGCGCAGGGCCGCAGGGTCCTGGCCCTCGACCGACTGCACCTTGCGCCACCAGGCGCCGATCTCGGACCACCCGGGGGCCGACAGGGAGCCGCCGAACTCCTGGACGGAGAGCGCCGCGGTGAGGCCGGCGAAGGCGAGGCGGTCGGCGAGGGGCCAGTCGGCGAGGGTGCCGGTGACGAAGCCGGCGACGAAGACATCGCCCGCGCCGGTCGGGTCGAGGGCCTCCACGGCGATCGCCGGGACCTCGGCGGACTCGCCGGTGCGTCCGTCGACGGCGTACGCGCCGTCCGCGCCGAGGGTGACCACGGCGAGCGGCACGTACGCGGTGAGGGCGTGCGCGGCGGCGCGCGGGCAGTCGGCACCGGTGTACCGCATGGCCTCCTCCGCGTTCGGCAGGAACGCCTCGCAGTGCTCCAGGTCGGCGAGGCTCGCCAGGTCCCATGCCCCGGTGTCGTCCCAGCCGACGTCGGCGAAGATCCGGGTGCCCTCGGCGGCGGCCCTGGCGATCCACGGGTTGCGTTTGCCGGGCAGCAGCGAGGCGACGGCGGCGCGCGCGTGGGCGGGGCGGCCGGGTGCGTTCTGCTGGCGGAACAGGGTGTCGGCGGGCGGTTCGTGGCCGTGCGAGACCATGGTCCGCTCGCCCTCGTAGGCCATGGAGACGGTGACCGGCGAGTGCCAGCCGCGCACGGTCCGGGACGGGGAGAGGTCGATGCCCTCGCCCTGTTCGAGCGCGTCCCAGCAGTACTCGCCGTAGTGGTCGTCGCCGAAGGCCGCCGCCAGGGAGGTCTTCAGGCCGAGCCGGGCGAGGGCGGTGGCCATGTTGGCGATGCCGCCGGGGCTGGAGCCCATGCCGCGCGCCCAGGACTCGGTGCCGCGCACCGGGGCGGACGCGAGGCCGGTGAAGATGATGTCGAGGAAGACGGTGCCGGTGAGATAGACGTCCCAGGGCGGATCGTCCGGTGCGCGCAGACCGGCCAGCGGGTCGACCTGCGCGGCACAGTGCGGTGTTGTTGCTCCCCTGTCGTCGTCGAGGTACTCGGGTTCCTCTCCGGCGAACGCGTTGGACGCGGTCACGGTGCGCTCCCTGACGTGGTGCGGATCCGGCCAGTCTGCACCATGTCGTACCGGAGGCGGCCGCAGTCGTCGTACGACCGCCCGAACGAGCACTCCTACCAGCGCGGTACCGCCGGTGTGGTCCACCCCGGCTCGGCGACCCGCATCGCGGCAGCGTCGTCCCGGTCGCGCAGGGTGCCGTCGTCGTCCAGCCACCGCCGGTGCAGCCGTCCTACCTTCTCCCGGTCCAGTTCGACGCCGAGGCCCGGCGCGTCGGGGACGGTGACCCGGCCGTCCGTGAAGACGAGCCGCTCGGTGAGGACGTCCTCGGACTGCCAGGGGTAGTGGGAGTCGCAGGCGTGGTGGAGGTCGGGGACGGTCGCTGCCACGTGGGTCATCGCGGCCAGGCTGATCCCGAGGTGGGTGTTGGAGTGCATGGAGACGCCGACGCCGAAGGTGCGGCAGACGGCGGCCAGTTCCCGGGTGTTGCGCAGTCCGCCCCAGTAGTGGTGGTCGGAGAGGACGACCTGGACGGCCCCGCTGGTGAACGCCTCCCGGATCTCGCCGAAGGTCGTCACGCACATGTTGGTGGCGAGCGGCACGTCCGTACCGGCCGCCACCTTTGCCATCGCCGGGGTGCCGAGCGCCGGGTCCTCCAGGTACTCGAGGACGTCCGCGAGTTCCTCCGCGACCTTCAGCGAGGTCTCCACGGACCAGGCGCCGTTGGGGTCGAGCCGCAGCGGGTGTCCGGGGAACGCCTCGGCCAGCGCCCGTACGGCCGCGATCTCCTGCTCGGGCGGGAAGACCCCGCCCTTGAGCTTGAAGGAGGTGAAGCCGTAGCGGTCCTTGAACCGGCGTGCCTGTGCCACGACCCCGGCCGGGTCGAGCGCGGAACCCCAGTCGTCGGCCTCGGCCGGCACGCCCTCCGGGTGCGCGGCCCACTTGTAGAACAGGTACGCGCTGTACTCGACCGCGTCGCGTACCTTCCCGCCGAGCAGCGCGTGCACGGGCAGCCCGAGCGCCTTGCCGAGGGCGTCGAGGCAGGCGACCTCGAAGCCGGAGACGACCGACAGCCGCAGCTTGTCGGCGGTCTGCACGCCGCGCAGCCCGCCGACGTCGACCTGCCCGGAGACCCGGGAGGCGTCCACGGCGACCTCGTCGGCGACGGTGAACAGCCCGTTCAGGTCGGAGACCGGACGGCCGACCAGCCGCGCCGCGAACGGCCGGGCCAGCTCCAGGTACTTGGTGTCCCCGTAGGTCTCGCCGACCCCGACCACCCCGTCCGCGGTCTCCACCTCGACGATCAGCCGGGGCGTGTACGGCTGGTGCACCCCCTGGGTGTTGAGCAGCGGCGGGTCGGCGACCAGGATCGGCGTCAGGCGGACGTCGGTGATCGTGAGGTTCACAGGGACGCTCCGACGAGGTCGAGTCCGGCGCCGAGCAGGGCCTGGAGATCGGCGAGGTCGGCGGCGGACGGGTCGGTGAGCGGGGCGCGGACGGGTCCCACGGGCCGGCCGCGCAGCCGGGCCGCCGCCTTGACCAGCGACACGGCGTATCCGGGGACGCGGTCGCGGAGTTCGACGAACGGCACGTAGAAGTCGCGCAGCAGCTTGTCGGCCGTGCCCTGCTCGCCGTCGCGCAGGGCGGCGAAGAAGGCGTCGGCGATCTCGGGGGCGAAGGCGTGCACGGCGGAGGAGTAGGCGGGGACGCCGACGGTGGCGTAGGCGCGGGCCTGGATCTCGGCGGTGGCGGCGCCGTTGAAGAAGAGGAAGCCGTCCGGGGCGGCGAGGGTGAGCCGCTGCAGCCGGTCGAGGTCGCTGTGCCCGTCCTTGAGGCCGATCACGCCGGGGATGCGGGCGATCCGCGTCAACGAGTGGGCCGTATAGGCGACCTGGCCGCGCTGGTAGGCGATGAGGGGGAGCGAGGTCCGGGCCGCGAGGTGCTCCAGCTGCGCGACCAGTCCGTCCTGCGGAGCGGCGACGAGATAGTGCGGCAGCACGAGCAGGGCGTCGGCCCCGGCCTCCTCGGCGATGCGCGCGAACCGGGCGGCCTGCGCCCAGCCGTACCCCACCCCGGCGACCACCGGCACCTGCCCGCCGGCCTCCTCGACCGCCACGCCCACGACCTGCCGGTACTCGTCCTCGTCGAGCGAGAAGAACTCCCCGGTGCCGCAGGCCGGGAAGAGCGCGCCGGGCGCGGCGGCCAGCTGCCCGGCGACGTACGCCCGGAACCCCGCCACGTCCAGGGACCCGTCGGCATGAAAGGAGGTCAGCGGAAAGGACAGCACCCCCTGCGCCATCCCGTCCCGCAGCCCGCGCACCGCACTCTCCGGCTGTCCGCCCACCGAACCCATCTCCCTACCTAAACGTCGTCTACATACGAAGACAGAGACTAGATATGCGAACGCATCCCCGTCAACGGCGCACCCCGCCCCCGCCCCTCTACGATCTGCACATGTCCGAGACAGCAGGCGTCCGCGAGGTGAAGTCCGCGGCGCGCACGGTGGAGCTGCTGGAGCTCCTCGCGGCCCGCGGCGACCGCCCGGCCCGCCTCCAGGAACTCGCGGACGCGCTCGGCGTCCCGCGCAGCTCGATGTACGCCCTGCTGCAGACCCTGATCACCCGGGGCTGGGTCCGCACGGACACGACCGGCTCCCTCTACGGCATCGGCATCCGCACCCTGCTGACCGGCACCAGCTACCTGGACTCCGACCCGCGCGTCCGCCTCGTGCGCCCGTACCTCGACGAGGCGTCGGAGGCCCTGGGCGAGACCATCCACCTGGCCCGCCTCGACGGCCGGAACGTGGCCTACCTCGCGACCCGCGAGTCCCACGCATACCTGCGCACCATCAGCAGAGTGGGCCGCCGGCTCCCCGCCCACGCGGGCGCCCTCGGCAAGGCACTGCTCGCGGAACGCCCGGACTCCGACCTGCCCGAGGGCCCGTACCCGGCCCTGACCCCCAACACCCGCACCACGAAGGCCGACCTCGCCGCCGACCTCGCCGAGGTCCGCGCCCGCGACTACTCCGTGGACCGCGAGGAAGGCGTCCTCGGCATCACCGGCTTCGGCTTCGCCCTCCGCTACGACACCCCGGCCCAGGACGCCATCAGCTGCTCGGTACCGATCGCCCGCCTGACCCCGGCCCACGAGGACGAGATCGTCACCGTGATGACCGAAACCCGCGCAAGAATCGAGTCAGCGACAACGGGCGGCACCATCACCTGGCGCTAGAAGCCCGAGCCTGAAACCCCCGAACCGCAGCCCACCCAAGGGGCGCGGGGCTGCATCTATGTGCGGCTCCGCCGCGTGGGCGCGACCAGCCCCCACCCAGCCACACCCGCAAACCCACCCGCTCCCAAGACCACGCCCGGCGCGGCTACCCCCTCCCCCGCACCCAAAACCCAGACGTGCCCCACATCACACCCCCCACCCCCTCTTCGCGCTCCCCTCACTTGATACAAATTCTCCGCGCGTTCCTGTCCCTCGACGGCCTGCGCCCAACCCCCTTCTTGAGCCGCTCCTTTCGCATGCCCTGGGAACGCCCGTGTCCGCCCCCCGCACCACCCCCTGGCCCCTCGTCGCCCTTTTCACGGCCGGGTACCTCGCCCCGTACCTCCTCCCGACCACTGTCGGCAGACTCCAGTCGGGGCTCCCCCTCTCCGCCACCCAGGCAGGCGCCATCGGCAGCGCCCTGCTGCTGAGTTCGGCGACGGCCGGCTTCCTGCTCGCCTCGCGAGTGGAGCGCATCGGTCCCCGCACCCTCGCCCGGACCGGACTGCTCCTCGCCGTCCTCGGCTACGGCGGTGCCGCCCTCACCACCCACGTCCCCGCGGTCATCGCCGGCGCGGTCGCCGGCGGCTTCGGCTCCGGTACGGTCACCGCGGTCGCCGCCACCGGTATCGCCGCCATGGGGGTCCCCCCGCGCGAGGGTGTTCGAGCGTGGGGGAGCGACCCCCACCGCACCACGACCCTCGGCCTGCTCGGCGTCTCCGCCCTCGCGGGTGCCGTCTATCTGACGGTCCCGCACCTCGGCCCCGGCCATGCGCAGCCCCTCGCCGCGATCGCGCTCACCGCGCTCGCGGTCTGGCCGCTCACCTCCCGGCTGTCCTCCCGTACCGCCCCGGCCCTCCCGCGCACCGCCACCGGCGGCTCCCGGCTCCCCCACCTCCGCTCCGGTCTGCTGCTGGCCGCCGCCATGCCGTGCTGGTCGGCCGTCCAGAACTCGCTCTGGGGCGTGAGCGGCCGGATCGGCCTGACGCAGGCGCATCTCAGCGAGGTGACCGTCGGCGCGGTGTTCGCGGTGGCACTCGGCGCCGGTCTGCTGGGCGTGGTCGGCGCGGGCGCCCTGGGCCCCCGGCTCGGCCAGGCGCTGCCGATCGGCCTCGGCACGATCCTCATCGCGGGCTGTATCGCGCTCAGCGCGTCCGCCACCGACCTGACGACGTTCGCGTCCGGCGAGATCGCCTGGAACGTGCTCTACCCGGTCGTGCTGTCGTACGTCATCGGGCTGGCCGCCTCCCTCGACCCGCGGGGCCGCTGGGCGGTGCTGGTCGGGTCGGCGTCCTCGCTGGGGACGGCCGTCGGCCCGATGACCGGCAGTCTGCTGGCGGCCCGGGCCGGTTTCCCGGCGATGGGGACGATCCTGGCGGTGGGCCTGCTGGTGGTCGCCGTACCGCTGACGGCGGTGGCGCTGCGGCGCAGGACCACCACCGTCGCGGCCGGCCCGGCGTTCGCCGACGAGACGGCGGTACGGCTGGACGTCGCGGCCTAGCCGAACGCGTAGGCCTCGACCTCGGCGAGGTAGCGGGCCCGCAGTTCCTCGTCGTCTTCCAGGAAGGATGCGAGGAAGGAGTTGCGGGCCAGCTCCCGCATCTGCTCCCGGGACAGACCCAGGGTGTCGCGCACGGCGTGGTAGTTGTCGGCGACGTAACCGCCGAAGTAGGCCGGGTCGTCGGAGTTGACCGTGCACAGCAGCCCGGCCTCGATCATGGCCGGAAGCGGGTGCTCGGCCAGCACGTCGACGGCGCGCAGCCGGACGTTGGACAGCGGGCACAGCGTCAGCGGGATCCGCTCCCGCACCAGACGGGCGACCAGCTCCGGGTCCTCCATGCAGCGCAGCCCGTGGTCGACGCGCTCCACGCCGAGCAGGTCCAGCGCGTCGGTGATGTACTGCGGCGGCCCCTCCTCACCCGCGTGGGCCACCCGCCGCAGCCCGAGCCCGGCCGCCGCCTCGTACACCTCGCGGAACTTGACCGGCGGATGCCCGACCTCGGCCGAGTCCAGCCCGATGCCGATGATCCGGTCCAGGTACGGCCGCGCGGCCTGCAGCGTCGCCATCGCCGACTCGGCGGACTCGTCCCGCAGGAAACACATGATCAGCCGGGTGGAGACCCCGTGGTTACGGGCGCTTTGGCCGAGCGCCCGCCACAGGCCCTCGACGACCGTGCCCATGCCGACACCCCGGGCGATGTGCGCCTGCGGGTCGAAGAAGATCTCGGCGTGGCGCACGCCCTGGGCGGCGGCGCGGGCGAGGTAGGCGTTCGCGAGGTCCTCGAAGTCCTGCTCGGTGCGCAGGACGGCCATGAGCTCGTAGTACAGGTTCAGGAAGGACTGCAGGTCCTCGAACCGGTACGCCTTGCGCAGCGCGTCGGTGTCCGGGTACGACAGCTCGACGCCGTTGCGTTGGGCGAGCCGGAACGCCAGTTCTGGCTCCAGGGTGCCTTCGATGTGGAGGTGCAGTTCTGCTTTGGGGAGGGGCATCAGAGCATGGTACGGCCGTTTCACCTGCGCTTCGGGACGGGCACTCGGAGCAGATCCCGTGCCACGGTCAGCTCGCCCTCGTACCGGGCGGCCCGCGCCTGCCGTTCGAACTCCTCGGGCTCCGAGTAGCGCTGGCTGAAGTGGGTCAGCACCAGGTGCCGTACGCCCGCGTCCCGGGCCACGGCGGCCGCCTGCCCGGCGGTCAGATGGCCGTGTTCCACGGCGAGTTCGGCGTCCTCGTCGAGGAAGGTGGACTCGATGACCAGCATGTCGCAGCCCTCGGCGAGCGCGTACACCCCCGCACACAGCCGGGTGTCCATCACGAACGCGAACCGCTGGCCGCGGCGCACCTCGCTGACCTGGTCGAGGGTGACGTCCCCGAGGACGCCCGCGCGCTGGAGCCGGCCGACGTCGGGGCCGGTGATGCCGTGCGCGGCGAGCCGTTCGGGGAGCATGCGGCGGCCGTCGGGTTCGGTGAGCCGGTAGCCGTAGGACTCCACGGGGTGGGAGAGCCGGCGGGCCTCCAGCCGGTAGGACCGGGTGCCGGCGAGGTCGCCGCCCTCGCCGTGGACCGGGGCCTCGGTGATGCCGACGGTCTCGCGGTAGGCGGTGGCGTAGCGGAGCCGGTCGAAGAAGCGCTGGCCCGACTTCGGGTAGTGCGCGGTGACCGGGTGCGGGACCTTGTCGAGGTTGATCCGCTGGATGACCCCGGCGAGGCCGAGGGAGTGGTCGCCGTGGAAGTGGGTGACGCAGATCCGGTTCAGGTCGTGCGCGGCGACCCCGGCCCGCAGCATCTGCCGCTGGGTGCCCTCGCCGGGGTCGAAGAGGATGCCCTCGCCGTCCCAGCGCAGCAGGTAGCCGTTGTGGTTGCGGTGCCGGGTGGGTACCTGGCTGGCTGTGCCGAGGACCACCAACTCGCGTACGGACACGGTGGGTTACCCGGGCGGCCAGGTCAGGCCGCGGCCGCCGAGGACGTGGGCGTGGGCGTGCCGGACGGTCTGGCCGGCGCCGCTGCCGGTGTTGAAGACGATGCGGTAGCTCTCCAGCTTGTCCTCGTCGGCGACGGACCGGGCCTCGCGCAGTATGTCGGCGGCGATCGTGGGTTCGCCCTCGGCGAGTTCGGCCGCGTCCTTGTAGTGGACCTTGGGGATCACCAGGACGTGGGTGGGTGCCTGGGGGTTGATGTCCCGGAAGGCGACGGTGGTGTCCGTCTCCCGGACGATCGTCGCGGGGACGTGGCCTGCGACGATCTTGCAGAAGAGGCAGTCCTCTTGAGGTTCCCCTGCCATTCGGGCGTCTCCTCGCAAAGGGTGATCGGTTACAGGCCGCATCGTAGCGTCGTCGGGTGCGGGTCCGGTGGGGGTGCGGCCCCGCGCCCCTTAGGTGGGCAGAGTGGGCGGAGTCTTCGCGGGAGCCGTCTCCAGGGCCTCCAGCGCTATCCGTACCGCCTCGTCCAGTTGGGGATCCCGCCCCGCCCCCCAGTCCTGCGGCGTCTGTACGACCTCCACATCCGGGTCGACGCCGTGGTTCTCCACGCCCCAGCCGTAGCCCTCCAGCCAGAAGGCGTACTTCGGCTGGGTGACGAGGGTGCCGTCGACCAGGCGGTAGCGGCTGTCGATGCCGATGACGCCGCCCCAGGTGCGGGTGCCGACGACCGGGCCGATGCCGAGGGCCTTGATGGCCGCGTTGACGATGTCGCCGTCGGAGCCGGAGAACTCGTTGGCGACGACGACCACCGGGCCGCGGGGTGCGTCCCTCGGGTAGCTGAAGGGCCGCATGCCGCGCGGCAGGTCCCAGCCGACGATGCGGCGGGCCAGTTTCTCGACGACGAGCTGGGAGGTGTGGCCGCCGCGGTTCTCGCGGACGTCGACGACGATGCCCTCGCGGGCCATCTCCACGCTCAGGTCGCGGTGGATCTGGGCCCAGCCGGGCGCCTGCATGTCGGGGACGTGGAGGTAGCCGAGCCGGCCGCCGGAGAGTGCGTGGACGTGGGCGCGGCGGTCGGCGACCCACGCGTGGTAGCGGAGCGGTTCCTCGTCGGCGACCGGTACGACCACCGGGTGCCGCAACTCGCCGCCGCCGGCCGGGGACACGGTCAGTTCGATCGCCTTGCCGGCCGTGCCGACGAGGAGCGGGCCGGGGCCGGTCACCGGGTCGACGGGGCGGCCGGCGACGGCCACGATCGCGTCGCCGGCGCGGACCGCGACACCGGGTGCGGCGAGCGGGGAGCGGGCGCCGGGGTCGGAGGTCTCGGCGGGCAGGACGCGGTCGATGCGCCAGCTGCCGTCCTCGTGCCGGGAGATGTCGGCGCCGAGCAGGCCCTGGCGGGCGCCGTTGCCGTGGCCGCCGCGCGGGGTGACGTAGGCGTGCGAGGTGCCGAGTTCGCCCTGGACCTCCCAGAGCAGGTCGACGAGGTCGTCGTGGGTGGCGCAGTGGTCGACGAGCGGGCGGTAGCGGTCCAGGACGCCGTCCCAGTCGACGCCGCCGAGGTCGGGGCGCCAGAACTGGTCGCGCATGATGCGGCCGGTCTCGTCGAACATCTGCCGCCACTCGGCGGCCGGGTCGACGGTCTGCCGTACCCGGGCCAGGTCGACGGTGATGTTGGTGTCGCTGTCGTCGTCGTTCGAGGCGCGGCGGTCACTGGGTACGACCTTGAGCTTGCCGTCGGACCACAGCAGGACCCGCTTCCCGTCGCCGCTGACCTCGAAGTGGTCGGCGTCGGAGGAGAGGTACTCGACGCGCTGCTGGGCGAGGTCGTAGCGCTCCAGCTCGGTCTTGGGCGCGGGGTCCTCGGGGTGGGCGCGGGAGGCGCCGAGGACACCGCGCACCGGGTGGCGCAGCCAGAGCACGCCGTCCTTGGCGGCGCGCAGGCCCGAGTAGCGGCCGGCCTCGACGGGGAAGGGCACGATCCGGTCGGCGAGGCCCTCCAGGTCGATCCGGGTGGCGGGGGTGCCCTCGGCGTCGGGGGTCTCGTCCTTGTCGGGGGTCTCGAAGGGGCGGCCGTGCCGCTGGGGGCCGAACGGGGAGGGGGTGGTGGCCGCGAGGGTGATCAGGTGCGGGCGGTCGCCGACCACGAAGGCCAGGTCGAAGACGTGCTCGTCGTAGACCGGGTCGAAGGAGCGGGTGGAGAGGAACGCCAGGTGCTTGCCGTCGCGGGTGAAGGCGGGGGCGTAGTCCTGGAAGCGCAGCGGGGTCGCCTCGGTGACGGTGAGGTCGGTGGTGTGGGCGATGCGGAGCTGCGCGAGGCCGCCGGCGCCGGGGTGCGACCAGGCGAGCCAGCCGGAGTCGGGCGAGAAGGCGAGGCCGGAGACGTCGCCGTCCTCACTGCGGTCGACCTCGCGGACCTCGCCGCTCTCGCGTTCGACGAGGAGGAGGCGTCCGTCGTGGGCGGCGACGGCGACCCGGCCGCCGTCGGGGGCGACGGCGAGTTCCAGGACCCGGCCGAGCTGTCCGGCGGCGATCCGGCGCGGGGTGGAGCCGGGCGCGAGACCGGTGGCGGGGGCGAACTCCAGGGCGTCGTCGCCCTCGGCGTCGGTCACCCACACGACCCACTCCTCCGCGTCCGCGCGGAAGGTGACGGGCAGCCGTCCCCGTACCCCGGGCTGCGCGGCGAGCGCCCGCGCCGGACCGGACCGGTGGGTCACCCAGTGCACCCCGCCGCGGACCAGGACGGCGCTGCCGCGCGCGGTGTGGTCGGGCGAGGCGGAGCCGAACCAGCGGGCCGCGTTCACCGGGTACGGCTGCCGGTCGACACGGGAGCCGCCGAGCCGGATGTCCAGCCGGCGCGGCTCGGCCCCCTCCAGGTCGTCGAGGAGCCAGAGTTCACCGGCGGACGCGTAGACGACCCGGCTGCCGTCGCTCGCCGCGTGCCGGGCGTAGAACCCGTCGAGGGGCGTGTGCCGACGCAGATCGGAGCCGTCGGCGAGGGAGGAGTACAGCGCCCCGGTGCCCTCGTGGTCGGAGAGGAACGCGACGCGCTCCCCCACCCAGACGGGGTATTCGAGGTTCCCGTCCAGCTCAGCGTGCAGCCGTACGAACTCGCCCTCCCCCTCCCGGTCGATCCACAGCTTGCCCGCCGTACCGCCCCGGTACCGCTTCCACCAGGCCGCCTCGCGGCCCATCGGCGCGGACAGCAGCACGGGGTGCGGCCCGAGGGCGACATGGCCGACCGGGCCGTAGGGCAGGACGGTGGACGGGCCGCCGTCGAGCGGGACGGTACGGGCCCAGCTGCGCCGGAGGCTGGACTGGCCGTAGGTGGTGATCGCGAGGACCTGCCCGTCGGCGGTCCAGCCGCGCACCTGGGTGCGGGCACTCCCCCAGTGCGTCAGGCGGGTGGCTGAGCCGCCGTCGACGGGGGCGATGTGGATCTCGGGGGCGCCGTCGCGGGTGGAGGTCCAGGCGACCGTGGTCCCGTCCGGCGAGATACGGGGCAGGGTCACCGGGACGTTGTCGGCGCTGACCCGCCAGGCCCGGCCGCCGTCCAGCGGCGCGAGCCACACGTCGTCCTCGGCGGTGAAGGCGACCAGGTCGCCGTGGACATGGGGAAATCGGAGGTAGGACCGCGGTCCTGTCGCTGCACCCTGAGTCACCCGCTCAGCCTATGCACCGCGGCGGGTCTCCGGCGGCCGATTTCGATCACTTGCCCTGCACGGGCCAGCACTTGGGGTCGCCCTGGCACCAGACGGTCTTCGTCACGGTCACGGTGGGGCCGGGCTGCTGCCCGTAGGTGGGCGGCCGGTAGGTGCTGTACGTCGGTCCGGGCGTGGCGTCGCAGTTGCCGAGGCCCTTCACGTGGAACCACTCCTTGCCGCCGACCTTGGCGACGAGGTCCCCGCGCACACAGGCCCCGCTGACGGCCTTGGTGACCCGTCCGGTGACGGTGATGTCCCGCCCGTCCTTGGTCCGGCCCCGGCAGTCCACGGAGACGACGGTGGTCTGCGAGGCCGAGGGTGTCTTCGTGGAACTGGCAGTCGAGGACCCGTAGTTGCCGGTGCAGGTGAGCCAACTGACGTCGACGTGCTGCCGTTTCAGCTCGGCGGTGGCGGTCTGGTCGGTGGTGTACGCGACGGTCGCGGAGTTCAGATCGGTCGGCTGGCAGCCCACGACGCCACCCACGGCGATCACCGCGAGCCCCGCCACGGCCGCCACCCTGGTCCCGCGCGGCCGCCGCCGAATCCGGCTCAATGCCCCCATGGAGGGCAGCCTCCCACCGCCGGGCCCGTGACGGTAGGGGGCATACGGCCACTCACGTGTTCGCAGCCGTCACCCTTCAGGTGCGCAGCAGCAGCCATTCCTGCAGTTCCACCAGGTTCCCCTCGGGGTCCTTGAGGTGAGCGACCCGCATGCGTTCCGTCATGGGCGCGGGTCCTTGCACCAGGACCGCGCCGCGCGCGACGATCTGCTCGCAGTAGGCGTCGAGATCGTCGACACGCAGCACCACCAGCGACCGGTGCCCGGTGGCGGTGTCCCCCAGCTCGCCCAGCACCTCGGCCATCATCGTCCGGTCCTGCAGGGCGATCCCCGCGGACCCGGCGTGCGGACTGAACTTCTCGTACGGTCCCTCGCTCGCCCCCGACTGCGGCTTCAGCCCGAGCACCTCGGCGTAGAAGTGATAGCAGGCGGCGAAGTCGGTGACCAGGAGCCGGACTTGGGCGAGTTCCACGGCGTGTCCCCCAGGGTGTCGCGCGGGTCAGGACCACCGGCCGGTGCGGCCGAGCAACAGGGCCGCGGCGGCCGTCCCGGCGGTCGATGTACGCATCACGCTAGGCCCCAGGGTGTACGTCTTCGCACCCGCCTCCTCGAAGAGCGCCACCTCGTCCCGGGCGACGCCTCCTTCGGGCCCGACGACCAGCACGATCTCGCCCGTGGCGGGCAGGTCGGCGGTGGCCAGCGGTGTGCTGCCGTGCTCGAAGTCGGAGTGCAGGACGGCGGCGAGGTCGGCTTTGGCGAGAAGTGCGGCAACCTGCTTGGTGCTCGCCGCGTCCGCGACCTCCGGGAACCGGACCCGGCGGGACTGCTTGCCGGCCTCGCGGGCGGTGCCCCGCCACTTCGCGAGCGACTTGAGCCCCCGCTCGCCCCGCCACTGGGTGACGCAGCGGGCGGCCTGCCAGGGCACGATCGCGTCGACGCCGACCTCGGTCATGGTCTCCACGGCGACCTCGCCGCGGTCGCCCTTGGGGAGGGCCTGGACGACGGTGATACGGGGCTGCGGGAGGGGCTCCTCGTGGACGCTCTCCAGGTCCGTCACCACCAGCCGGTCCTTGCCCTCGGCGGCCCGCACGACGCCCTCGATCCAGCGTCCGCGCCCGTCGGTGAGGATGACGTCCTCACCGGGCTGCAGCCGCTTCACGGAGACCGCGTGCCGTCCTTCGGGACCGTCCAGGACGACCTCGCCGCCGGAGAAGTCGGGTACGACGAGCGGGTCCAGCACGAACACGGGGGCAGTCATCGCCCGTCTCCCCTCTTGGTCTCCGCCTTGGTCGACAACGCTGTCGACGCGGCGGCGAGTTCCTCCGCGAGGGTCTCCACCAGCTGCCCGGCAGGCAGCTCCCGGGCCATCCGGTGCCCCTGCCCGGACCACAGGGCCATGCCCTGCGCGTCCCCGGCCTTGGCGGCGGCCTTGCGCAGCGGGGAGGTGAGGTGGTGGACCTCGGGATAGGCGGCGGGCGCGTACGGCCCGTGCTCGCGCAGGAAGCGGTTGACGAGACCGCGGGCGGGCCGCCCGGAGAAGGCCCGGGTCAGTTCCGTGCGGACGAACAGGGGGTTGGTCAGCGCCTGCTTGTGGATGTCGGCGGCGCCGGACTCGGGGGTGGCGAGGAAGGCCGTACCGAGCTGGGCGGCGCTCGCGCCCGCCGCGAGGACGGCGGCGATCTGGCTGCCGCGCATGATCCCGCCGGCGGCGACCACCGGGATGCCCACGGTCTCCCGTATCTGGCCGATCAGCGACAGCAGTCCGATCCCGGCTCCGTCGTTCTCGGCGATGTCCCGGTGGGTGCCCTGGTGCCCGCCGGCCTCGACGCCCTGCGCGATCACCGCGTCCGCCCCGGCCCGCTCGACGGCGAGGGCCTCCTCGGCGGTGGTCGCGGTGACCAGGGTGAGGGTTCCGGCGCGGCGCAGGGAGTCCAGTACCTCGCGGGTCGGCACACCGAAGTGGAAGGAGACGACGGCCACCGGGTTGTCGAGGAGTACGGCGAGCTTCGCGTCGTACCCGTCGTCCCGGCCGCTGTCCGGGTCACCGAGCTCGGTCTCGTACCAGGCGGCCTCACCGGCCAGCTGGTGTGCGTAGAGCTCCACGGCGCCGGACTCCGCATACTCCGGCTGGGGCATGAAGAGGTTGACCCCGAAAGGGCGGCCGGTCAGCCCTCGCAGTTGCTTGATCTCCTGGTACATCCCGTCGGCGGTCTTGTACCCGGCGGCAAGGAACCCCAGCCCGCCCGCCTCGGACACGGCGGCGGCCAGCTGCGGGACGGAGACCCCGCCGGCCATGGGGGCCTGCACGATCGGAAAGGGGAAGAGATCGGTCAGTGCGGAGGACATGACGGCATGTTGTCACGTCCTCCGAACAAGACCGAATCGGGCCGCCTCTTTGGCACATGCCACATATCGCGGCGGCACGGCCCCTCCGCGACCCGCTGCGGGCGCCCCCGTCAACGCCCGTTGAACGCGTCCTTCAGCCGGCTGAACAGGCCCTGCTGCCCCGGCTGGAACTGCCCCGTGGGCCGCTCCTCGCCGCGCAGCTTCGCCAGCTCGCGCAGGAGGCGTTCCTGCTCGGGGTCCAGCTTGGTCGGGGTCTGCACCTCGACGTGGACGATCAGGTCGCCCCGGCCGCCGCCCCGCAGATGCGTGACACCGCGCCCGTGCAGCGGGATCGACTGGCCGGACTGGGTGCCGGGCCGGATGTCGACCTCCTCCATGCCGTCCAGGGTCTCCAGCGGCACCTTCGTGCCGAGCGAGGCCGCCGTCATCGGGATCGTCACCGTGCAGTGCAGATCGTCGCCGCGCCGCTGGAACGTGGAGTGCGGCAGCTCGTGGATCTCGACGTACAGGTCACCGGCGGGACCGCCGCCGGGCCCGACCTCGCCCTCACCGGCGAGCTGGATCCGGGTGCCGTTGTCGACACCGGCCGGGATCTTCACGGTCAGCGTCCGCCGGGAGCGGACCCGGCCGTCACCGGCGCACTCGGGGCACGGCGTCGGCACGACGGTCCCGAAGCCCTGGCACTGCGGGCAGGGCCGGGAGGTCATGACCTGGCCGAGGAAGGACCGCGTCACCTGCGAGACCTCACCACGGCCCCGGCACATGTCACACGTTTGAGCGGAGGTGCCCGGCGCAGCGCCCTCACCGTTACAGGTGTTGCAGACGATCGCCGTGTCGACCTGGATGTCCTTGGTCGTGCCGAAGGCCGCCTCGTCGAGCTCGACCTCGATCCGGATCATGGCGTCCTGGCCCCGGCGGGTGCGCGAGCGCGGACCGCGCTGCGACGCCGTACCGAAGAACGCGTCCATGATGTCGGAGAAGTTCCCGAAGCCGCCGGCCCCGAAGCCGCCCGCGCCCCCGCCGCCCGCCTGCGAGAGCGGGTCGCCGCCGAGGTCGTAGACCTGCTTCTTCTGCGGGTCCGAGAGCACCTCGTAAGCGGCGTTGATCTCCTTGAACCGCTCCTGGGTCTTCGGGTCCGGGTTGACGTCCGGGTGCAGCTCGCGCGCGAGCCGACGGAAGGCCTTCTTGATCTCTTCCTGCGACGCGTCGCGGCGCACGCCGAGAACGGCGTAGTAGTCCGTGGCCACTTACGACTCCGCCAGGATCTGTCCGACGTACCGTGCCACCGCTCGTACCGCTCCCATCGTTCCCGGGTAATCCATGCGGGTCGGTCCGACCACGCCGAGTTTGGCGAGTGCCTCGCCGCCCGAACCGTAACCGACCGACACCACTGACGTGGAGTTGAGTCCCTCATAGGCGTTCTCGTGACCGATGCGTACGGTCATGCCCGAATCCCCGGCCTCGCCCAGGAGTTTGAGAAGAACGACATGTTCCTCCAATGCCTCCAGGACGGGCCGGATCATGAGGGGAAAGTCATGCCCGAAGCGGGTGAGATTGGCGGTGCCGCCGATCACCAGCCGCTCCTCGTTCTCCTCGACGAGCGTCTCCAGCAGGGTGGAGAGCACCGCCGAGACCGTGCCGCGGTCCTCGGCGTCGAAGGCGTCCGGCAGATCCTCCACCAGCCGGGGCACGTCCGAGAACCGGCGCCCCGCGACCCGGCTGTTCAGCCGCGCCCGCAGATCCGCCAGCGACGTCTCCCCGAACGGCGCCGGGCAGTCGACCATCCGCTGCTCGACCCGCCCGGTGTCGGTGATCAGCACCAGCATCAGCCGGGCCGGAGCCAGTGACAGCAGCTCCACGTGCCGCACGGTGGACCGCGTCAGCGACGGGTACTGCACCACCGCCACCTGCCGCGTCAGCTGCGCCAGCAGCCGCACGGTCCGCGCGACGACGTCGTCGAGGTCGACGGCGCCGTCGAGGAAGTTCTGGATCGCCCGCCGCTCGGGCGCGCTCATCGGCTTGACACCGGCGAGCTTGTCGACGAACAGCCGGTAGCCCTTGTCGGTCGGGATCCGCCCGGCGCTGGTGTGCGGCTGGGCGATGTACCCCTCGTCCTCCAGGGCGGCCATGTCGTTGCGCACGGTCGCCGGGGAGACCCCGAGGTTGTGCCGCTCGGTCAGCGCCTTCGACCCGACCGGTTCCTCGGTGCCGACATAGTCCTGGACGATGGCGCGCAATACCTGAAGCCTGCGTTCACTCAGCATCCAGCGCCACACCTCCAGAAAGTCGTGCCCGCGGCCTTTCGGGTCCTTCGGGTCTTTCGTCTGGCACTCTGCGATCCCGAGTGCCAACATCCCCGGCCCAGTGTACGGCCGTCGGGTACTGACTGGGCAAGGTCGGTCAGGACCCGTGACGTTCTACGGCTAGCGTCGCGGCATGACGGTGACTTGGGAAGAGCTGGGGTGGGAGCGGGTGGCCGAAGGCGTCGGCCGCTGCCGGCTGCCGGGCTGGGACTGCACGGCCGGGCTGGTCCTCGGCGCGGGCGCGGCCCTGATGGTGGACGCCGGGTCGAGCCTGGCGGAGGGCGCGCGGTTGCGTACGGAGGCGCAGCGGCTGGCCGGGCGCCGTGTGACCCATCTCGCGCTCACCCACCCCCACTTCGACCACGTCTTCGGCACGCCCGCCTTCGCGGGCACCGACCTGTACGCGGCGGCGGGCGCGGAGGCCGTCCTCGCCCACGACCGCGAGGCACTGCGCCTGGACGCGGTCCGCAACGGCCTCCCGGCCCCCGAGGCCGAGGAGGCGGCCGACGCCCTCCCGCTCCCCCGCCGCCCGGTCTCCGGCGAGTGGACCCTCGGCCTCGGCGACGGCCGCCGGGCCCTGCTGGCCGACGTGGGCCCCGGCCACACCTCCCACGACCTCGCGGTCCTCGTCCCCGGCGACCCGGCGGTGGTCTTCTGCGGCGACCTGGTGGAGGAGTCCGGCGATCCCCAGGCCGGCCCCGATGCCGTACCGTCGCGCTGGCCCGCGGCCCTGGACCGCCTGCTGTCGCTCGGCGGCGATGACGCCCTGTACGTCCCAGGTCACGGAGCGGTGGTCGACGCGGCGTTCGTGCGGGCCCAGCGCGACGCCCTGGCCGCCCGCTTCGGCGTGTCGTAGGCGCACCCGTCCGGCTTCTCCTATCGTCATCCGAATGCGCCAGTACTCCGCCGACCTGACCCCGCCGTGGAAGAAGCCGAAACCGGCGCCGGAGGTGGCCGCCGAACCCGGTCTGGTGGTGGAGGAGCCCGGCACCGGGTTCTGCGGCGCGGTGATCCGCTGCGAGGCGGGCACGGTCACCCTGGAGGACCGCTTCGGCAAGCACCGCGTCTTCCCGCTGGAGCCGCGCGGCTTCCTCCTGGAGGGGCAGGTCGTCACCCTCGTACGGCCCGCGTCCGGGGGTCCGGTACGCCCGTCCCGCACCGCCTCCGGCTCGGTCGCCGTCCCCGGCGCCCGCGCGCGTGTCGCCCGCGCGGGCCGCATCTACGTGGAGGGCCGCCACGACGCGGAACTGGTCGAGAAGGTCTGGGGCGACGACCTGCGCATCGAGGGCGTGGTCGTGGAGTACCTGGAGGGCGTCGACGACCTCCCCTCGATCGTGGCCGAATTCGCCCCCGGCCCGGACGCCCGCCTGGGCGTCCTCGTCGACCATCTGCTCCCCGGCACGAAGGAATGGCGCATCGCCCGGTCGGTGACGAGCGAGCACGCCCTGGTCGTCGGCCACCCGTACATCGACATCTGGGAGGCCGTGAAACCGTCGTCCCTGGGCATCGAGGCGTGGCCGCGCGTCCCGCACGGCCAGGACTGGAAGACGGGCGTGTGCCGGGCGCTGGGCTGGCCCTCGGAGAACACGGGCGCGGTGTGGCAGGCGATCCTCGCGCGCGTGGGCTCCTACAAGGACCTGGAGCCGGAGCTGCTGGGCCGGGTGGAGGAACTGATCGACTTCGTCACGGGCGGCGGTGGGGCCTGACGCCCGGTTCACCCACCGGAGTGATCAGTCCACCAGGTCCCTGACCACGGCGTCCGCCAGCAGCCGCCCGCGCAGTGTCAGCACGGCCCGCCCCTCGTCGTAGGCCCCCTGCTCCAGGAGTCCGTCCGACAGGGCCCGGCGCGACGCCTTGAGCCCCTCCTCCTTGAGCAGCGCCAGCGGCACGCCCTCGCGCAGCCGCAGTTCCAGGAGGATGCGCTCCACCCGCCGGTCCTCGTCCGTCAGGAGCTCGCGTCCGGCGCCAGGCGACCGCCCCGATGCCAGGGCCGCCGCGTACGCCCCCGGGTGCTTGACGTTCCACCAGCGCACCCCGCCCACGTGGGAGTGCGCCCCCGGCCCGGCGCCCCACCAGTCGGCGCCCCGCCAGTACAGCTCGTTGTGCAGGCATCGGGCCGCCTCCGAGGTGGCCCAGTTGGACACCTCGTACCAGTCGAATCCCGCGTCCGTCAGCACCGACTCGGCGATCAGGTAGCGGTCGGCGTGGACGTCGTCGTCGGTCATCGGGACCTCGCCCCGGCGGATCCGGCGGGCGAGCTGGGTGCCCTCCTCGACGATCAGCGCGTACGCCGACACATGGTCCGGACCGGCGCCGATCGCAGCCTCCAGGGAGGCCCGCCAGTCCTCGTCGGACTCGCCCGGGGTGCCGTAGATCAGATCGAGGTTGACGTGCTCGAAGCCGGCCGCGCGGGCCTCCGCGACGCATGCCTCGGGGCGGCCGGGGGTGTGCGTCCGGTCGAGCACCCGCAGCACGTGCTGCCTCGCGCTCTGCATGCCGAAGGAGATCCGGTTGAAGCCGCCCTCCCGCAGGGCCGCCAGATAGGCCGGGTCGACGGACTCCGGGTTCGCCTCCGTCGTGACCTCGGCGTCGGCCGCGAGCCCGAACTCGTCGCGGATCGCGCCCAGCATCCGTACGAGATCGGCGGCGGCCAGCAGCGTCGGCGTACCGCCCCCGACGAACACGGTCCGCACCTCGCGCGGGTCGTCGCCGAGGACCTTCCTGGCCTGCCTGACCTCGTCGATCAGCGTGTCCGCGTAGTTGTCGCGGGAGGCGAGGACACCGCCGGTGCCGCGCAGCTCGGTCGCGGTGTACGTGTTGAAGTCGCAGTAGCCGCAGCGGGTCGCGCAGTAGGGGACGTGCAGGTAGAACCCGAGGGGGCGGGCGGCGGCCCCGGCGAGCGCGGAAGCGGGGAGCGCGCCGTCGTCGGGGACGGGTTCGCCGTCGGGGAGTGCGGAAGGCATGTCCTCCATTGTCCCGTACGGCGCCGGTTGCTCCGCCGGTCACTCCGCCTGGAGGACGAGCAGCGCCAGGTCGTCCTCCGGCTGGCCGCCGCCGAACTCGTGGACGAGCCGTCTGATCCGTTCGGCGATCAGCTCGGCGCTCAGCCCCGCGCAGCCCGCCAGCGCCCGCGCGAGCCCGTCGCCGTCGTCGAACTGGCGGGTGCCGGAGCGGCGCTCGGTGACCCCGTCGGTGACGCACAGCAGGCTGTGGCCGGGCGCGAGCTCGACGGTCTCGCTGGTGTACGTCTCGTCCTCGATGACCCCGAGCAGGGTCTGCGGGCGGGCGGCGGTACTGACCTCGCCGTCGGGGCCGAGGAGCAGCGGCAGCGGGTGCCCGGCGGAGGCGAGGGTGCAGCGGACCCCACCGCCCTCCAGCGGGGTGAGCTCGCCGTAGAGGAGGGACAGGAAGCGGGTCTGCGGGCCGTCGCCGGGCGGCAGCGGGCGGCCGCCGGCGGCGACCAGGGCACGGGCGGCGGCGTCGGCGGCCTCGGTGGCGTCGTCGAGGAGGAGCTGGTTGAGGCGGTCGAGGACGTCGGCGACCCGGTAGCCCTCGCGGGCGAGCAGGCGCAGCCAGGGCCGGGCGAGCCCGATCACGACGGCGGCCTCGGGGCCCTTGCCCTGGACGTCGCCGACGGCGAAGCACCAGCGGCCGTCGCCGGCCGGGAAGAGGTCGTAGAAGTCGCCGCTGGGTCCGCCCTTGTCGCAGGGTTCGTAGACGAGCGCGCTGCGCACCCCCGGGATCTCGGCGACCGCGCCGGGCAGCAGTCCGCGCTGGAGTACGGCGCTGATGGTGGCCTGGCGGGCGTACTGGCGGGCCGCGCCGATGGCGAGGGCGACCCGGCGGCCGAAGTCCTCGACCAGGCCGGTGATCTCGTCGGGGAAGCCGTCGGGGCCGGAGCGTCCGATGACGAGCGTGCCGAGCGGGCGGCCGCCCGCGATCAGCCGGTAGGCGAGCGCCGAGCCGAGGGCGCCCTGCGGACCGAGCGCCTCGCGGGGCCAGGGATACGGCTCGGGCCCGGACCGTAAGCCGTCCCTGGCGCAGGGCGGGTCCTTCTCCAGGGCGCGGCGCAGTTCCTCGATGCGGTTCTCGCTGCCGTGCCAGACCCGGGCCAGCCGCGGGCCGCCCGCGCCGGTGGGATCGCGCCAGCCGCCGCGGACGGTGGCCTCGTCCTCCAGCCACACCGCGCACCAGTCGGCGAGCCGGGGCACGATCAGCTGGCCGGTGAGCGCGGCCACCAGGTTCTCGTCGAGCTGTCCGGCGAGCAGGTCGGAGGCCTCGGCGAGGAAGGTGAGCGCGCCCCGGTTGAGCCAGTCCTGGTCGCGTTCGGGGCGGTGGGAGCAGGCGCGCGCGGAGTCGTCCGCGTGGGCGGGCGGCTCGGGGGCGAGGATCTCGGCGACCTTCAGCTCCTGCTCGTCGGGGAGCGTGCCGCCGCGGCCGGTCAGCCGCGCCCACACCGACTTGGCGCCGGTGCGGTAGGTCACCCCCCAGGACTCGGCGAGCGAGGCGACCAGCCGCAGCCCGCGCCCGAACTCCGGCGTCTCGTACGGCGTATCGCCCGGGTGGTCACGCGGGGCGCGAGAGGGGTGGTGGTCGGTGACCTCGACGACGAACGCCGGCTCCTCGTCCTCCTCCGGTGCGTACTGTTCCAGCCACCAGTCGACCTCGACGTCCGTACCGGCGTGCACCACGGCGTTGGTGACGAGTTCGCTGACGACGACCAGGGCGTCCTCGGCGACCCGCCGCCGCTCCCGGCCCAGCAGTCCGCAGTCGATCCACTCGTCGAGGGAGGCGCGCACCAGTGCGCGGGCGGAACCGGGTGCGAGGGGGCTTCCGTGCAGAGTCGCGCGCCCCTGCGCGCGTAAGCCCGCACTCTCGTGCGCGGGCGCGTCGTCGTGCGCAGGCGCGTCGTCGTGCGCAGGCGCGTCGTCGTGCGCAGGCGCCTCACGGACCCGGGAGGCGGTCTCCCGTTGCGTGGGTATGGCCCCCATGTCCAGCTCCCCGAACAGTTCGGACGAATACATCCCGATCGATGCGGACAGAGTGACAGACTGACTGCGCCCATAAGCACCGAGTTACCGAAGTGGGCCGCCATGAGTGAGAACAGTGCTACGCGTGTGCTCGAAGACGGACAGAAACTGGAACAACTCCGAGCATCCGAACTGCGCCCTCTGCTCGCCGCGATGACCGCCGCCCGCGACGGCGACTTCACCAAGGTGCCGGAGACGGGCGAGGGCATCGTCGGCGAACTCACCGCCGTCTTCAACCAGATCATGGACCGCAACATCCACTTCAACACCGATGTGCGCCGCGTGAAACAGGAGCTGGTGCGCCACGGCCGCCTGGACGAGCGGCTGTCGGCGAGTCCCGGCCAGGGCGCCTGGACGTCCCGTGTCAACGACGTCAACCAGGTCCTCGACGCCCTGGTCGCCCCGGCGGCGAACGCCACGCGTGTGCTGGACGCGGTGGCCGGCGGCGATCTGACCCAGCGGGTCGATCTGCACGACGGCAGCCGGCAGTTGCGCGGCGATCTGCGGCGGCTGGGCCGCGCGGTGAACAAGATGGTCGACCAGCTGTCCCTGTTCACCGGCGAGGTGACCCGGGTCGCGCGCGAGGTCGGCACCGAGGGGCGGCTCGGCGGCCGGGCCAAGGTGCAGGGCCTGTCGGGCAGTTGGCGGGACGTGACCGAGGCCGTCAACACCATGGCGTCCCGGCTGACCGCACAGGTCCGCGACATCGCCCTGGTGACGACGGCGGTGGCCCGCGGCGACCTGACCCGCACGGTCACCATCGAGGCGACCGGCGAACTGCTGGAACTGAAACTGACCGTCAACACCATGGTCGACCAGCTCTCCGCGTTCGCCGACGAGGTCACCCGCGTCGCCCGCGAGGTCGGCACGGAGGGCCAGCTGGGCGGCCGCGCCCAGGTGCGGGGTGTGTCGGGCGTCTGGAAGGACCTCACCGACAACGTCAACTTCATGGCGTCGAACCTGACCTCGCAGGTCCGCAACATCGCCCAGGTGACGACGGCCGTCGCCAACGGCGACCTCAGCCAGAAGATCATGGTCGACGCGCAGGGCGAAATTCTTGAACTGAAATCAACCATCAACACGATGGTCGACCAGCTCTCCGCCTTCGCCGACGAAGTCACGCGCGTCGCGCGCGAAGTCGGCACGGAAGGAAACCTCGGCGGCCGGGCCCAGGTCCGGGGCGTGTCGGGCGTCTGGAAAGACCTCACCGACAACGTCAACTTCATGGCGGACAACCTGACGTCCCAGGTCCGCAACATCGCTCTCGTCTCCACCGCCGTCGCCCAGGGCGACCTCGGCAAGAAAATCACCGTGGAGGCGAAAGGCGAGATTCTTGAACTGAAGTCGACGATCAACACGATGGTGGACCAGCTGTCCGCCTTCGCCGACGAAGTCACGCGCGTCGCCCGCGAAGTCGGCACGGAAGGAAACCTCGGCGGTCAGGCGCAGGTCCGGGGCGTCTCCGGCGTCTGGAAAGACCTCACCGACAACGTCAACTTCATGGCGCTGAACCTGACCTCGCAGGTCCGCAACATCGCCCAGGTGACGACGGCCGTCGCCAACGGCGACCTCTCCAAGAAGATCACCGTCGACGCACGCGGCGAGATCCTGGAACTGAAGGACACCGTCAACACGATGGTGGAACAGCTGCGGGCCTTCGCCGACGAAGTCACCCGCGTCGCCCGCGAGGTCGGCACCGACGGCCGGCTGGGCGGCCGCGCACAGGTCCTCGGCGTCTCCGGGGTCTGGCGCGACCTGACCGACAACGTCAACTACATGGCCGACAACCTGACCTCCCAGGTGCGGAACATCGCTCAGGTGGCGACCGCCGTGGCACAGGGCGACCTGTCGAAGAAGATCGACGTGGACGCGCGCGGCGAGATCCTCGAACTCAAGACGACGATCAACACGATGGTCGACACCCTGTCCTCGTTCTCCTCCGAGGTGACGCGGGTGGCTCGCGAGGTGGGCTCCGAGGGGCAGCTGGGCGGCCAGGCCCGCGTGGAGGGCGTGTACGGCACCTGGAAACGCCTCACGACGAACGTGAACGAACTCGCGCTCAACCTCACCACCCAGGTCCGCGCGATCGCCGAGGTCGCCTCGGCCGTGGCCCAGGGCGACATGTCCCGCTCGATCACCGTCGAGACGCAGGGCGAGGTCGCCGAACTGAAGGACAACATCAACCTGATGGTGGCCAACCTGCGCGAGACGACCCGCGCGAAGGACTGGCTGGAGTCCAACCTGGCCCGCCTCGCCGCGCTGATGCAGGGCCACCGCGACCTGATGGAGGTCGCCGACCTGATCCTGCGCGAGCTGACCCCGCTGGTGAACGCCCAGTACGGGGCGTTCTTCCTGGCCGACCCGGACGAGGACGGCGCCGCCGTGCGCACGGCCGTACCGGCGAAGGGACTGGCGTTCATCGCCGGATACGGCTCGGCACAGGGCGCGACGGTCGAGACCGGCGGCCTCCCGGTGCACGGCCTGGTCCACCAGGCGGCCCGCGAGAAGCAGCGGATCCTCGTGGAGGAGACCCCGCCGGACTACATCAAGATCAACAGTGGTCTGGGCGAGGCCGCCCCGACCACGATCGTCATCATCCCGATCCTCTTCGAGGACAAACTCCTCGGCGTGATCGAACTGGCTTCCTTCTCCCGCTTCTCCGACGTCCACCTGGCGTTCTTCGACCAGTTCGTCAACACCATCGGCGTGGCGATCAACACGATCATCGCCAACTCGCGCACCGAGTCCCTGCTCGGCGAGTCGCAGCGGCTCGCGATGCAACTCCAGGAACGTTCTGACGAACTGCAGAAACAACAGGCCGAGCTGCAGCGCTCGAACGCGGAACTGGAGGAGAAGGCGGCTCTGTTGGCGACGTCGTCCCAGTACAAGTCGGAGTTCCTGGCGAACATGTCGCACGAACTGCGCACCCCGCTGAATTCCCTGTTGATTCTGGCCCGACTGCTGTCCGACAACCCGGACGGCCATCTCTCCGATCAGGAGGTCCAGTTCGCGACGACGATCCACCGCTCCGGCTCGGACCTCCTCCAGCTCATCAACGACATCCTGGACCTGTCGAAGATCGAGGCCGGCCGGATGGACGTACGCCCCAAGCGCCTCCCCCTGATCAAACTCCTCGACTACGTCCACGCGACCTTCCGCCCGCTCACCCTGGACCGGGGCCTGGCCTTCGAGGTGACCGTCGGCGACGACGTACCGCGAGAGATGTACTCCGACGAACAGCGCCTCCAGCAGATCCTGCGCAACCTGCTCTCCAACGCGATCAAGTTCACCGCCAAGGGACGCGTGGAACTACGGGTGACCCGGGAGAAGGACTCCGAGCGCCACTGTGTCCGCGACAGCGACGAGGTGATCGCCTTCGAGGTGTCGGACACCGGCATCGGCATCGCCGCCGAGAAACTCCCGGTCATCTTCGAGGCCTTCCAGCAGGCCGACGGCACCACCAACCGCAAGTACGGCGGCACCGGCCTCGGGCTGTCCATCAGCCGGGAGATCGCGGGCCTGCTGGGCGGCCGTATCGTCGCGGAGAGCGAACCGGGCAAGGGCTCGACGTTCACGCTGTACGTCCCGGTCGTCAGCCCCGGCCACACGGCGGCGGGCCCGACCCCCAAGGACCACGCCCTGCCGGTCCTCGACCCCGCCCCGGCCACCGCCCCCGACACCGACGACGCCTGGCCGGTGCCGACCAGGCTGGAGGCCTGGCAGACGGGCCGCGCGGGCCGGATCCTCCCCGGCCGCCGCGTCCTGATCATCGACGACGACATCCGCAACGTGTTCGCCCTCACCCACGTCCTGGGGCGGGTCGGCATGCCGGTGCTGTACGCCGAGAACGGCCGGGAGGGCATCGAGACCCTGGAACGCAACCCGGACGTCGAACTGGTCCTGATGGACATCATGATGCCGGAGATGGACGGCTACGAGACCATCGCGGCGATCCGCCGCGCCCCCCGCTGGACAGGCCTGCCGATCGTCGCCCTCACGGCGAAGGCCATGCCCGGCGACCGGGAGAAGTCCATCGCGCGCGGCGCCAACGACTACGTGCCCAAACCGGTCGACGTCGACCGGCTGCTCACCGTCGTCTGCGCGCTCCTGGACCCCGACGGCACCGAGGACGGCGAGACGGCCGACAAAGAACGGACCGAGCAATGATCCCTGACGAGCGTGCCGGCATCCTCCTGGTCGACGATATGGAGGACAACCTGATCGCGCTGGAGGCCGTTCTGGCGTCGTTGAACGAGCCGATCGTACGGGCGCGTTCCGGCGAGGAGGCGATGAAGGCGCTGCTGCGGCGCCGTTTCGCCGTGGTCCTGCTCGACATCCGCATGCCGGGCATGGACGGCTTCGAAACGGCCGCGAACATCAAACGCCTCGACCAGACGAAAGACGTCCCGATCATCTTCCTGACGGGAGCGGAGGAGGAGGCGGGGTATGCGTTCCGGGGCTACGCGACGGGCGCCGCCGACTATCTGACGAAGCCGTTCGATCCTTGGGTGCTGCGGGCGAAGGTCAACGTCTTCCTGGAACTGCACCGGAAGAACCAGCAGCTGCAGACACTGCTGGCACGGGAACAGGCGGATTTCAGCGAGCTGAGCAAACGGCTGGCGGTGCTGGAGGACCGGCTCGGCGAGGAACCTGTCGATGTGGCAACGCTGAGAGAAGAAGCCAGGGAGCTGCGGCGACTGCTGGGCCACGGCAGGCCGCGCTGACGGGAAGGGGCACGGGGAGCTGCGCGAACAGCCCCCACGCACCCGCGCCCTACGGCCAGACCCTGAGCCCCTAGGCCTCCCGGGTCCCCGCGTACATCTCGTCGATGAGGTGCTTGTACTCCCGCTCCACGACCGGCCGCTTCAGCTTCAGGCTCGGCGTGATCTCCCCGTGCTCCACGTCGAGGTCCCGGGGCAGCAGCCGGAACTTCTTGATGGTCTGCCACTTCTGCAGCCCGGTGTTGAGCTCCTTGACGTACCCGTCGACCATCTCGACGGTCGCCGGCGCGGCCACCACGTCGGCGTAGGACTTGCCGCCCAGGCCGTTCTCCTTGGCCCACTCCAGGATCGCGACCTCGTCGAGGGCGATCAGGGCGGTGCAGAAGTTCCGGTCGGCGCCGTGCACCAGGATGTTGGAGACGTACGGACAGACCGCCTTGAACTGTCCCTCGACCTCGGCCGGCGCGATGTACTTGCCGCCGGACGTCTTGATGAGGTCCTTCTTCCGATCGGTGATCCGCAGATAGCCGTCGGGGGACAGCTCGCCGATGTCACCGGTGTGGAACCAGCCGTCGCTCTCCAGGACCTCGGCGGTCTTCTCGGGCAGGCCGTGGTAGCCCTGCATGATGCCGGGGCCGCGCAGCAGGATCTCGCCGTCGTCGGCGATCCGCACCTCGCAGCCGGGCAGCGGCTTGCCGACCGTACCCGTGCGGTAGGCCTCGCCGGGGTTCACGAAGGACGCGGCCGAGGACTCGGTGAGGCCGTAGCCCTCCAGGATGTGCACGCCGGCGCCGGCGAAGAAGTAGCCGATCTCCGGCGCGAGCGCGGCGGAGCCGGAGACACAGGCCCGCAGCCGCCCGCCGAAGGCCTCCCGCAGCTTGCTGTAGACGAGCCCGTCGGCGACCTTGTGCTTCGCGGTGAGCCCGAAGGGGGCGGTCGCGGCACCGGTGCGGCGGAAGTTGTCCTGGGTGACCTTGGCGTACTCGCGGGCGACCTCGGCCGCCCATTGGAAGATCTTGTACTTGGCGCCGCCGCCCGCGCGGGCCTTCGCCGCGACACCGTTGTAGACCTTCTCGAAGATGCGCGGAACGGCGGCCATGTACGTCGGCTGCACGACCGGCAGATTCTCGATGATCTTGTCGACCCGGCCGTCGACGGCGGTGACGTGACCGACCTCGATCTGCCCGGAGGTGAGCACCTTGCCGAAGACATGGGCGAGCGGCAGCCACAGGTACTGCACGTCCTCGCCGCTGATCAGCCCCGTCGCGGCGATGGCCTTCGCCATGTACGACCAGTTGTCCTGCGGCAGCCGTACGCCCTTGGGCCGGCCGGTGGTGCCGGAGGTGTAGATGAGGGTGGCGAGCTGGTCCTTGGCGATCGCCCCGACCCGCTCCTTGATCAGCTCGGGGTGCTTCTCCAGGTACTTGGCGCCGCGCTGCTCCAGCTCGGCGAGCGTGATGACCCAGTCGCCGGTCTCCACGCCGGCCGCGTCGATGACGACGACCTGGGTGAGCTCGGGCAGCTCGGCGCGCTTCTCGACGGCCTTGGCGACCTGCGCCGCGTCCTCCGCGATCAGCACCCGGCTCTCGGAGTCGGACAGGATGAACGCCGACTCCTCCGCGTTGGTCTGCGGGTAGACGGTCGTGGTGGCCGCGCCGGCGCACAGGATGCCGAGGTCGGCGAGGATCCACTCGACGCGGGTGGAGGAGGCGAGGGCGACCCGCTGCTCCGGCTGGATGCCGAGTTCGATGAGACCGGCCGCGATCGCGTAGACCCGCTCGGCTGCCTGTCCCCAGCTGAGCGACTTCCAGTCGTCCGGGCCCTGGCCGGAGGCCGCGGGCACCGGGTAACGGTAGGCCTCGGCGTCCGGTGTGGCCGCAACGCGATCCAGGAAGAGGGCCGCCACGGACGGCGGTCGGTTCTCGATCAGTGTCTGTGTGTCGCTCACGACATCCTCCGGGGCCCGCGACGATGCGGCTGGCTCAGTGCGGCTGGGTCTACTCACGGTGGGGCTGAAGCTGGTTGTTTAACTCGCGAGTAACTATCGAGCAGGGATCAGAGTAAGCCGCGACCGGCCTGTACGTAAGGGGCATCGGCCTGTCTGTTTCCCCGCATATTCCACGCAGAGCGACCCTACGCACGCGTAGGGGCCCGCCACTATTTCGTACGACGGACCCCTCTTGCACCCGTTTTGGGGACGCGGCCACAAGTTACCCGCGGTTACTTCTTGCTCTTGGTCGATCCCGCGCTGTCATCACTGCTCAGCACGGCGATGAAGGCTTCCTGCGGAACCTCCACGGAACCCACCATCTTCATCCGCTTCTTGCCTTCCTTCTGCTTCTCCAGCAGCTTGCGCTTACGGGAGATGTCGCCGCCGTAGCACTTGGCGAGGACGTCCTTGCGGATGGCGCGGATGGTCTCGCGGGCGATCACCCGGGAGCCGATGGCGGCCTGGATGGGCACCTCGAAGGCCTGCCGCGGGATCAGCTCGCGCAGCTTGGCGACCAGCCGCACGCCGTACGCGTACGCCGCGTCCTTGTGCGTGATCGCCGAGAAGGCGTCCACCTTGTCGCCGTGCAGCAGGATGTCGACCTTGACCAGGCTGGAGGTCTGCTCGCCGGTGGGCTCGTAGTCCAGCGACGCGTAACCACGCGTCTTCGACTTCAACTGGTCGAAGAAGTCGAAGACGATTTCCGCGAGCGGCAGCGTGTACCGGATCTCGACCCGGTCCTCCGACAGGTAGTCCATCCCGAGCAGGGTGCCGCGCCGGGTCTGGCACAGCTCCATGATCGAGCCGATGAACTCGCTCGGCGCGAGGATCGTGGCCCGTACGACGGGCTCGTACACCTCGTTGATCTTCCCCTCGGGGAATTCGCTCGGATTGGTGACCGTGTGCTCGGTCCCGTCCTCCATGACCACGCGGTAGACCACGTTCGGCGCGGTGGCGATGAGGTCGAGCCCGAACTCGCGCTCCAGCCGCTCCCGGATCACGTCGAGGTGCAGCAGCCCGAGGAAGCCGACGCGGAAACCGAAGCCGAGTGCCGCCGAGGTCTCCGGCTCGTAGACGAGCGCGGCGTCGTTGAGCTGCAGCTTGTCCAGCGCCTCGCGCAGCTCCGGGTAGTCGGAGCCGTCGAGCGGATAGAGCCCGGAGAAGACCATGGGCTTCGGATCCTTGTAGCCGCCCAGGGCCTCCGTGGCGCCCTTGTTCTGGCTGGTGACCGTGTCACCGACCTTGGACTGCCGGACGTCCTTCACACCGGTGATCAGATAGCCGACCTCACCGACGCCCAGTCCGTCCGCGGACAGCATCTCCGGCGAGTTCGTCCCGATCTCCAACAGCTCGTGCGTGGCGCCGGTCGACATCATCTTGATGCGCTCACGCTTGTTGAGCTGGCCGTCGATGACACGGACGTACGTCACGACACCGCGGTAGGAGTCGTAGACCGAGTCGAAGATCATCGCGCGGGCGGGCGCGTCGGCGACGCCGACCGGCGCCGGGATCTCCTTGACGACCTTGTTGAGCAGCGCGTCGACGCCGACGCCGGTCTTCGCGGAGACCCGCAGCACGTCGTCCGGATCACAGCCGACCAGGTTCGCCAGCTCCTCGGCGAACTTCTCCGGCTGCGCGGCCGGCAGGTCGATCTTGTTGAGCACGGGGATGATCGTGAGGTCGTTCTCCATCGCCAGGTAGAGGTTGGCGAGGGTCTGCGCCTCGATGCCCTGGGCGGCGTCGACGAGAAGGATGGTCCCCTCGCAGGCCGCCAGCGACCGCGATACCTCATACGTGAAGTCGACGTGCCCCGGGGTGTCGATCATGTTGAGGATGTGCGTGCTGCCCTGGTCGGGGCCCTCGGTGGGGGCCCAGGGCAGACGCACCGCCTGGGACTTGATCGTGATGCCGCGCTCGCGCTCGATGTCCATCCGGTCGAGGTACTGAGCACGCATCTGCCGCTGCTCGACCACACCGGTCAGCTGGAGCATCCGGTCGGCGAGCGTGGACTTGCCGTGGTCGATGTGCGCGATGATGCAGAAATTGCGGATCAGAGCCGGGGCGGTACGGCTCGGCTCGGGCACATTGTTAGGGGTCGCGGGCACGCAGGGTCCTGTCTCTTGAGGCGCCTTGTGCCTCGGGTCGGATCGATACGTAGCCTCCATGGTCCCATGGAGAGGGACCAGGGACAGGTTTGGGCCGTTGGCCGCCTCGCTGGTAGTGTGGGCAGCTGTGTCTCATGCCCTCTCAGCGCGAGACACATCTTCAAGAAATCATCGGTACGGGAGCTTCACGGCCCCGGACCAGAACCTGAAAAGGCTCATTCGTGGCGAACATCAAGTCCCAGATCAAGCGGATCAAGACCAACGAGAAGGCTCGGCTGCGCAACAAGGCCGTCAAGTCCTCCCTGAAGACCGCGATCCGCAAGGCCCGTGAGGCCGCTGCCGCAGGCGACGTCCAGAAGGCCACCGAGCTGCAGCGCGCTGCCGCGCGTCAGCTCGACAAGGCCGTCTCCAAGGGCGTCATCCACAAGAACCAGGCCGCCAACAAGAAGTCGGCGCTCGCTTCCAAGGTCGCGTCCCTCCAGGGCTGAACCTCTTCTTTGATCTGATCGCCGGCAGGACCCGGGCGGGCCCTCTCTCATCCGTCCCCGGCCGGCACCCCGGAGCCACGCGCGGCCTGCGTTCGCCACGCGGGCGTGGCTCCTCACAGCACGAACCGAAGCCCCGGTACCCCACCCTTCCCCAGGGTGGGACATCGGGGCTTTTGGCACTTCTGACGGGAATCCGGGGTGCGAAGGGGGCCCAGCCCCCTCCCGACGGCCTTACCCCCGCCCTCGCGACCGGGCCGCCCGCGCGATGGTCACCACGGCCTTCTCCAGGGCGTACTCGGGATCATCCCCGCCGCCCTTGACGCCCGCGTCCGCCTCGGCGACGGCCCGCAGCGCCACGGCGACCCCGTCCGGCGTCCACCCCCGCATCTGCTGCCGTACCCGGTCGATCTTCCACGGCGGCATCCCCAGCTCGCGCGCGAGATCCGCGGGCCGCCCGCCGCGGGCGCCGGACAGCTTGCCGATCGCCCGCACCCCCTGCGCGAGCGCACTCGTGATCAGCACCGGCGCGACCCCGGTCGCCAGCGACCAGCGCAACGCCTCCAGCGCCTCCGCCGTACGCCCTTCCACGGCCCGGTCGGCGACGGTGAAGCTCGACGCCTCGGCCCGCCCGGTGTAGTACCGCCCGACGACGGCCTCGTCGATGGTGCCCTCGATGTCCGAGGCGAGCTGGGTCACGGCCGACGCCAGCTCCCGCAGATCGCTGCCGATGGCGTCGACCAGCGCCTGACACGCCTCCGGTGTGGCGGACCGCCCCATGGCCCGGAACTCGCTGCGCACGAACGCGAGCCGGTCCGCGGGCTTGGTCATCTTCGGGCAGGCGACCTCCCGGGCCCCCGCCTTGCGCGCCGCGTCCAGCAGTCCCTTGCCCTTGACCCCGCCCGCGTGCAGCAGCACGAGCGTGATCTCCTCGGCGGGCGCCCCGAGGTACGCCTTGACGTCCTTGATCGTGTCGGCGGACAGGTCCTGCGCGTTGCGGACGACCACGACCTTGCGCTCCGAGAAGAGCGACGGGCTGGTCAGCTCGGCGAGGGTGCCGGGCTGCAACTGGTCCGGGGTCAGATCCCGCACGTCCGTGTCGGCGTCGGCGGCCCGAGCGGCGGCCACCACCTGCTGCACGGCGCGGTCGAGCAGCAGGTCCTCCTGCCCCACGGCAAGGGTCACCGGGGCCAGCGGATCGTCATCAGCACTCTTCTTCGCCATCACGCCAAGCATCCCACGGGCCACTGACAACGGGACCGCGCGGCCGGCCGCCCCTCAACGCCGCGGCCACCGGGAGGTCACGGTTCCTCCCGCCACCCCTCCCACTCCCCCGCGAACTCGTCCAGCTCCGCGGGATCCAGCCGCCCGTCCTCGTCGCCCAGCAGCACCAGCCACTGCGCGTCCTCCGCGTCGTCCTCGCCGGCCAGCGCGTCCCGCACCAGCCGCGGCTCCTCGACGATTCCGAACCGCTCTGCGAGCGCCTGGGCCGCCTCCTCCGCCGCGTCCCGGTCCGGCAGCACCAGCACATGTCTCACATCACTCACGGGACCATTTTCTCAGGCACCGCCCGACCGTCCGGACGACGGCCGTGACAGCTCAGCCCTTGGGCACGATCTGCACGTCGAGATCGATACGAATGCTCGGCCCGACGACCGCTATGCCGCGCGCCAGCATCGTCTGCCAGCTCACGGTGAAGTCGTCCCGGTGCAGTTCGGTGGTGGCCCGGCAGGCCGCCCGCACCTCGCCCTCCATGCCGTTGCCGAGCCCGAGGTACTCCGTTTCGAGCGTGACCGTCCGTGTCACGCCGTGCAGGGACAGCGCCCCGGTGACGGCCCATTTGGTGCCGCCCTTGTGGACGAACCGGTCGCTGTAGAACTCCAGCGTCGGGAACCGCTGCACGTCCAGGAAGTCCGCCGACCGCAGATGGTCGTCCCGCATCCGCACGCCCGTGTCGATGGTCGCGGCGTCGATCACGACGTGCATCGCGGACCGCTCTACATGCTCGGCAATCCGTACCGCGCCCGCGAACGAATTGAACCGCCCGTGGATCCGGGCCAGTCCGATGTGCCGGGCGGTGAAGGCGATCGAGGAATGCGTCGGCTCGATCTCCCAGTCCCCCGGCGCCGGCAGCTCCGGCGGCTGGGCGACCTGGAGGGTCACGTCACCGAGCGAGGCGAGGCTGTTCTCGCCGACCAGCGCGGTCGCCCGGTACGGCGTGAACCCCTCGGCGGACACCGCCAGCCGGTACTCGCCGGCCGGCACGGTCGTCACGAACGACCCGTAGGGGTCCGTACCCCCGCTGACCACCGTGCGCCCCATGGTGTCGCTGACCGCGAACTCGGCCTTCGTCACCGGCTCGTTGACCGGGTCGAGTACCCGGCAGCTCAGCACCCCGGCGTCGGGCGGAGTCTGCACCGCCGCGAGAGGACTCGTCCGCTGCGCACGGTTCGTTCGGTTTCCCATCAAGCGGCCGAACATCCTCGCCACCCCTGTACGCCTCGCCACCGTCCATTACCGAAGACACATTCGATCACTGATGCGGCTTTCGAGGCAACACGAGCCCACATCGCGGGAATCCGGCGCATGCGCCGGGACTACGCACGAGTAGCATGCTACGCGCCAGTAGTAACTTGTTCGCCCATCGCGCCCGAATTAGCCGTTCCGGTTGGCGTTTCGCGGATTTCGCACAGTCGGCACACGGTCCAGCCCGATCCCGAACCGCTCCCGGTAGACCGCGAGCACCTCCTCGTCGCGCTCCAACTCCCGCTCCTCACGCGACCCGTCGGCCGCCGACACCTTGAACGTCCGCCCGCTGAGCGTGATGCGCCCACCGTCCTCGGTGATCCGCGAACAGACCAGCGACTGCGTGAAGTGCGACGCCGGCGAGGTGCTGTGCCACCACGCCCCGGCCGTGAAGTCCCCGAGTACCCGCGGCCTGGCCTCCAGCCGGTACTGCGGCCGACCATCACGCAACACGTCCACGTCCCCGGCCACCGGGCCGCCCCCTCCCTCCCCTCCCCCCACTCCCCGCACCCCCGCCGCGTCCGGCCCGGCCGCCGTCACCCGGAACGTCCCGCCCGGGTCCGGCTGGTCGCCCCGCTCCGCGAACGCCAGCGGGTAGTGGCTGTGCGCCCCGAACCCGACGTCGGCGAGCCACTCACCCCCGTCCACCGTCCGCACCAGCAGCGCGAGATGGTCGTACGGGATCCCGAGCCGCCCCTCGTCCCCGTACACCCGCCCCGCCAGCGTGGTCACCCCGAAGCCGAAGGCGGTCAGCAACGCCGCGAAGGCTCCGTTGAGTTCGTAGCAGAACCCGCCCCGGCCCGCGCCCACCACCTTCTCCAGCAGCCGCTTCTCCTCCAGCACGATCTCCTCGCCGAGGTGGATCGACAGGTTCTCGAAGGGCACGGTCCGCAGATGCAGCAGATGCAGCTCGCGCAGGGCCTCGGCGGTGGGCCGGGCCGGGCGGGCGGCCCCGAGACGGCATAGGTAGGCGTCGATCTGCGCGGAGTTCACCGAGTTCACCGAGTTCATGCGCTCAGTCTCGCGCCACTGCCAGCTCCCCCGCCTCCCTTCCCCGGCCGCCGCCGGTCACGGCGAGCGCCCCGTCCCGGTCGGTCCTCAGCACCCTCGCCCCTCCGGCCCGCAGCAGAGCCACCGTGCCCGAGGCCGGATGTCCGTACGGGTTGTCCGCGCCGCAGGAGATGAGAGCGACCCGGGGCGCCACCAGCCGTATCAGCCGCGGATCCTGATACGCGGACCCGTGATGGGCCACTTTCAGAACATCCACCCGGCCCAGTGCGGCGGCCGCCGGCGATCTCAGCAGTTCCTCCTGGGCCGGGGGTTCGAGGTCACCGAGGAGCAGCATCCGCAGTCCGGCCGACCGCACCAGCAGAGCGACGCTGGCGTCGTTCGGACCGTCCGGTTCGGGCGCCGGGTCCGGGGGCGGCCACAGCACCTGCCAGTCCAGCGGTCCCGTCCTGCGCCGCTCCCCGGCGGCCGCGCGCGTGACCGGGATCCCGTGCTCGGCCGCCTCCCTTCTCACGAACCCGGCCTGGTCCGCGGGTTCCTCGAACCCGGTCGTCTCGATCTGCGCCACCTCACGGCCGCGCAGCACCCCGGGCAGCCCGGCCACATGGTCGGCGTGGAAGTGGGTGAGGACGACCAACGGGATGCGGGTGATGCCGAGCTCCCGCAGACAGTGGTCGACCAGCGCCGGGTCGGGCCCCGCGTCCACCACCACGCCCGTACCCGCACCCGCCGCCAGCACGGTCGCGTCGCCCTGCCCGACATCGCACATCGCCAGCCGCCACCCGGGCGGCGGCCAGCCCGTGATCACCCGGGTCAGCGGCGCGGGCCGTACCACCAGCAGCAGGAGCAGCACCCCCAGCACCCCGCACCACCACGGATGCCGCAGCAACCGCCGCCCCAGCGGTACGACGGCCACGGTGACCCCCGCCAGCAGCAAGGCCCCCGTCCAGCTCCCGGGCCAGTCCACGCCCGCACCCGGCAGTTCGGCCCCGGTCCGGGCGATCCCCGCGATCCATCCGGCGGGCCAACCCGCGCACCACGCCAGCGCCTTGGCCACCGGCATCGCCACCGGGGCCGCCGCGAGCGACGCGAACCCCAGCACCGTGGCCGGCGCGACCGCCATCTCGGCCAGCAGATTGCAGGGCACCGCCACCAGGCTCACCCGCGCGGACAGCACCGCCACCACCGGCGCGCACACCGCCTGCGCCGCCGCGGCAGCTCCCAGGCCCTCCGCCAGCCGCTCCGGCACCCCGCGCCGCCGCAGCGCCTCGCTCCAGCCGGGCGCCAGGACCAGCAGCGCCCCGGTGGCCAGCACGGACAGCAGGAAGCCGTAACTGCGGGCCAGCCACGGGTCGTACAGCACCAGCAGCAGAACCGCCGTCGCCAGCGCCGGGATCAGGGATCTGCGGCGGCCGGTGGCGAGGGCGAGCAAGGCGACAGCTCCGCAGGCCGCGGCCCGCAGCACGCTGGGGTCCGGCCGGCACACGACGACGAAGCCGAGCGTGAGCGCCGACGCGAGCAGCGCGGTCCCCCGCAGCGACAGCCCGAGGCGCGGGGCGAGGCCGCGCCGCTCGACCTGCTGGGCCAGTCCCGGCGGCCCGATGAGCAGGGCGAGCAGGATGGTGAGGTTGCTGCCAGAAACCGCGAGGGTGTGCGCGAGGTCGGTCTCCTCGAAGGCCTCGTCCAGTTCGGGGGTAATCCGTGACGTGTCCCCGACGACCAGCCCCGGCAGCAAGGCCCGCGCGTCTCCAGGCAGCCCGTCGGTCGCCTCCCGCAGCCCGGCCCGCAGGCGTCCGGCCAGCCGCTGCGGCCCGCTCGGCTCTCCCACCACCACCGGCGCGGGCGACTCCCGCACCCGCAGCATCGCCGCGACCCGGGCCCCGCCGGCCGTCGCCGGAGCCAGCCGCCCGCTCACCCGCAGCCGCGTGGAGGGCAGCAGCCCCAGCCACCGCGCCCGCCCGCCGCCACCGGGTGCCCGCACCTGCGGGTCGACGGCCATCAGCACCGGCGAACGCGTCGTCACCGCCGTCCCGTCCCCGCTCTCCACCCGGCGCACCTCTGCGCGTACCAGCACGGCGGCCGTCGTGGCGTGATCCCCTCGCACGCGCGGCCTGCTGATCCAGGGGTCGCCGGTGAGTTCCACCTCCGCGGTCACGGTCGTGTATCCGCGGGCGAGTTCCGGCACCGGCCCCCGTCGCGCATCCGCCCCGTGCAGCCCGGCCGACGCGGCGGCCCCGGCGACGCACAGGAGCAGGGCGCCAACGGAGGCGCTCCGCCAAGTCCCGCGGGAGGGCGGGGTGTCGGCGGTCGACGTCCCCGGTCGGGGGTCGACCCTGCTCCGCCACAGCAGGAGCATCCCGGCGACCAGGCAGGCGACGGCGATCCCCGCCGTCCACCGCGGCGGTGTGTCCAGCGTCAGCGCCGCCGTCGCCCAGGCCGCCAGCGCGGGCGGCACCAGCCGCAGGTCGGCCGTTCCGTCCCGCCGGGGGTGCGCGGTCCCGGGACGGCGGCCCGAGCCGGTGTTCACGGCCCGGCGCCCGGTCGCGGATCCCGGCGGGGCACCGTCGGTCACTCGGCTCATGGCCGTACCAGATCCCGCAGGTCGGAGAAGCGGCGGTCGCCGATGCCTTTGACCTGGCGGAGTTCGCCGACGGAGCGGAAACCGCCGTGCTCGGTGCGGTAGTCGACGATGTGCTGGGCCAGCACGGGGCCGACTCCGGGCAGGGCGTCGAGCTGCTCGACGGTCGCCGAGTTCAGCAGGATCGGGGCGGCCGGGCCCGTTCCCGTCGCGGCGCCCGTGGCCTGGCCCGGTGCGGCCGGCGGGGCGGGTCCCCCGACGACGACCTGTTCGCCGTCGACCAGGAAGCGGGCGCGGTTGAGTCCGTCGGTATCCGTACCCGGCCGTACCCCGCCCGCCGCCCGCAGCGCGTCGGTCACCCGGGACCCGGCCGGGAGGGTGTGGACGCCCGGCTCACGGACCTTGCCGGTGACGTCCACGACGATCTCGCCACCGGGCCCGCCGGGCCCGCCGGACGCGGCGGCGGTACCGGTGTCCGTGGCCGGGACCTGCTCCTCGTTCTTCTCGTACGGCGCCCCGGCGCGCACCACCTCCGGAGCGCTCACGGACTCGGTGCGGCCCGTCCAGAAGTGTTGCGCGGCCAGGGCCGCCGCCGCGACGAGGACCACCCCGAGGGCGACCGCGCCCCGGCGTTCCAGACCGCAGCGGGTCTGCAGCCACACCGGCATTCGCTCCCGCACGGCGAGCCCGAAGCGGGCCCGCAGCCTGGGCAGCGCCGGCTCGCTGTGGGCCGTGGCCGCGCCGGCCAGCGCACGGGCCGAGGACATCACGGCCGCCGCCGTGGTCAGTGCGGCAGCGGCGGTGCGTACCCCGGTCGTGGCGGCGCGCACCCCGGCGGTGGCCGCGGTGAGTCCGGTCGCCGGGCCGGAGCCGGTCACCGTGGCTGCGCTCGGCGGCCCCTGTCCCGGATGCGGGCTGGTGATTCCGCGTTCGCCGAAGAGGAGTTCGGCCCGGCGGCGCAGTTCGTCCGCCGGGGCCGGGCGGTGCCGGGTGCGGACCCGGACGGAGGGCCAGCGGTGCCGGGTGCGGCCGTCAGAAGCGGGGCCCCGGCCCGGGCCGCTGGTTGCGTGTGTCTCGTGTGAGCGTGATCGAAGTGCCATGCGACGAGGATCGGGCTTCCCGCCGATTCGTGATGATCTTGCTCAATTTCCGTGGATCACGGCGGAGTTGTGGATAACTTCGCCACTCGCACGAGTGAAGACACGAGTGAAGAAGGGGAGAGTGCCGTCCCCTGGTCCACAGGTCACCGCGTCACCGCGGGGAGACGACCGCCCCGAGCAGTCCGGGGCCGGTGTGCGCCCCGATGACCGCGCCGACCTCGCTGACATGCAGGTCGGCCAGGCCGGGCACCCGGGCCCGCAGCCGGTCGGCGAGGGCCGAGGCACGGTCGGGGGCGGCGAGATGGTGGACGGCGATGTCCACCTCGGCACTGCCCGCACGTTCGGCGGCGAGCTCCTCGAGGCGGGCGATGGCCCGGGACGCCGTCCGGACCTTCTCGAGGAGTTCGATCCGGCCGCCGTCCAGCTGGAGCAGGGGTTTCACGGCGAGCGCGGACCCGAGCAGGGCCTGGGCGGTGCCGATACGGCCGCCGCGGCGCAGATAGTCGAGGGTGTCCACGTAGAAGTAGGCGGAGGTGCCGGCGGCCCGTTTCTCCGCTGCCGTGACGGCCTCGTCGACGGTGCCGCCCGCCTCGGCTGCCTCGGCCGCCGCGAGCGCGCAGAAACCGAGGGCCATCGCGACCATCCCGGTGTCCACCACCCGCACGGGGACGGGTGCTTCGCGGGCCGCGACGACCGCCGCGTCGTAGGTGCCGGACAGTTCGGCGGACAGGTGCAGCGAGACGATGCCGGTGGCCCCGGACTCGGCGACCCTGCGGTAGGTTGCCGCGAACACCTCGGGGCTGGGCCGGGACGTGGTGACGGGGCGGCGCTTCTGCAAAGCCTGGGCCAGGGAACGGGTGGAGATCTCGGTGCCCTCTTCGAGGGCCCGGTCGCCGAGGACTACGGTCAGGGGTACGGCGGTGATGCCGTGGCGCTCCATCGTCCGCGGCGGCAGGTAGGCCGTTGAATCGGTGACGATCGCGACATGGCGGGACATGAGCTGGAGGTTACCTGGCGTAGCCCAGGGGCGGCAGTCCACCCCCGCTCACCCGGACCGGGACCGGCCGGTTCAAGTGGTGCTCTCCGGCCGGGGCTTCTTCTGCCAGGGGTATGCCTGACGTCGGCCGGGCGGGGTGATCGCGGGCTGTACCGGGTCGCCGGCCGCGGCGGCCCCGGGTGCTTCCGGCCAGGTCTGCCGGTCGGCCGGTCCCGCGGCGGCCTCGGGCCACGGCGGGGTTTCGGGCCCGGACGCGGTGCCCGGACCGGTCCAGTGCCGCAGGGCGTCCGCCTCGACGCCGATCTGTGTGCTCAAGGTGTCCAGATCGTCGTCGGCGAACCGGCGGGCCCGGTCCCGGGCCGCCCAGCGCAACGCGTCCGCGGACTCGGTGATGCGCTCGGTGCGCCGGCGCAGCTCGGGCAGACGTGCGGCGAGCGTGGCCCGGTCCGGCTCGGACTCCAGGCGCCGCAGTTCGCCGTCCAGTTCGTGTCCGTGCGCGCTGAGCCGCTGGAAGAGGCCGAGGGACTCCTTCAGCGACTCGTCCTCGGCGACGCCCGCGTGCAACGCGTCCTGGGTGGCCCGCATCGAGGTGCGCAGCGCGAGCCGCAACTGGGCGATCTCGCCCGCCGGGCCGAGCTGGACCATGGACTTGGCGCGCAGCGTGTGGTCCTCGACGGTGCGCCGGGCCTGCGTGATCGTACGGTCCACACCGCGCTTGGCGGCACCGACCGCCTTGAAGGTGACATACGCCCCGCCGGCGACGAAGAGCAGGAACAGCACGGCGAATACGGCGATCACTGTTTCCACGGTGCTCCTCCTCGCTCCCGACCGACCCGACCGTCTCGACCACGGCAGGCGTGCGGTCGCGCTCTTCAACGGTAAACGCAAAGGGCAGGTCCGGAGTTCCAAAAAACCTCGAACCTGCCCGTAGGGGACCACCCGGGGGCGGCCTGCGGCATCACGCTGTGACGATGTTCACCAGCTTCGGCGCGCGCACGATCACCTTGCGGATCCCGGCACCGCCCAGCGCCTTCACGACCGTCTCGTCGGCCAGTGCCACCTTCTCCAGCTCTTCGTCGGAGATCGCCGGCGGCACCTCCAGACGGGCCTTGACCTTGCCCTTGATCTGCACGACGCAGGTCACGGTCTCGTCTACGACGTAATTCGGGTCGGCGACGGGGAAGTCGCGGTGCACGACCGAGTCGGTGTGGTCCAGCTTGCGCCACAGTTCCTCGGCGATGTGCGGGGCCAGCGGCGCGACCATCAGCACCAGCGGCTCGGCGACCGTACGCGACACGGCGGCGCCGGTCTTGGTCAGGTGGTTGTTCAGCTCGGTGACCTTGGCGATGGCGGTGTTGAAGCGCAGGCCCTCCAGGTCCTGGCGGACACCGTCGATCACCTTGTGCAGGACACGCAGCGTCTCCTCGTCGGGTTCGGCGTCGGTGACGGTGACCTCACCGGTCGCCTCGTCGACGATGTTGCGCCACAGCCGCTGCAGCAGCCGGAACTGGCCGACCACCGCGCGGGTGTCCCACGGCCGGGAGACGTCCAGCGGACCCATCGCCATCTCGTACAGGCGCAGCGTGTCGGCGCCGTACTCGTTACAGATCTCGTCCGGAGTCACCGCGTTCTTCAGGGACTTGCCCATCTTGCCCAGCAGACGGGAGACCTTCTCGCCCTGGTAGTAGTACTCGCCGCCCAGTTCCTCGACCTCGGCGGCGGGCACCGGGAAACCACGGCCGTCGCGATAGACGTAGGCCTGGATCATGCCCTGGTTGAACAGCTTGTGGAACGGCTCGGCCGACGAGACATGTCCCAGGTCGTACAGCACCTTCGACCAGAAACGGGCGTACAGCAGGTGCAGCACGGCGTGTTCGGCGCCGCCGACGTACAGGTCGACACCGCCGTGCGGCATGCCCTCGCGCGGGCCCATCCAGTACTGCTCGATCTCCGGGTCGACCAGCTGCTCACTGTTGTGCGGGTCCAGGTAGCGCAGCTCGTACCAGCAGGAACCGGCCCAGTTGGGCATGGTGTTGGTCTCGCGGCGGTACTTCTTCGGTCCGTCGCCCAGGTCCAGGGTGACGTTGACCCAGTCCTCGTTGCGCGACAGCGGCGTCTCGGGCTGGGTGTCCGCGTCCTCCGGGTCGAAGGTGCGCGGCGAGTAGTCCTCGACCTCGGGCAGCTCCAGCGGCAGCATCGACTCGGGCAGCGAGTGGGCGACGCCGTCCTCGTCGTAGACGATCGGGAAGGGCTCGCCCCAGTAGCGCTGGCGGCTGAACAGCCAGTCGCGCAGCCGGAAGTTGACGGTGCCCTCGCCGATGCCCTTGCGGGCCAGCCACTCGGTGATGCGGGCCTTGGCCTCGGCGACCGGCAGACCGTCCAGCTTGATGTCGTCGTTGGAGGAGTTGATGATCTTCGCGTCGTAGGACCCGAAGGCGTCCTCCCACGTCGCGGTGTCCGTACCGCGGCCGTCGGTGGGCTCGACGATGCAGACGATCGGCAGCTCGAAGGCGCGCGCGAACTCGAAGTCGCGCTGGTCGCCGGCGGGGACGGCCATGATCGCGCCGGTGCCGTAGCCCATCAGGACGTAGTCGGCGATGAAGACCGGGATCCGGTCGCCGTTGACCGGGTTGGTCGCGTACGCGCCCGTGAAGACGCCGGTCTTGTCCTTGGCCTCGGCCTGCCGTTCCACGTCGGACTTGGCGCCGGCCTGCGCGCGGTACGCGGTGACGGCCTCGGCCGGGGTGGCGTGGCCGCCGGTCCACACGTCGTGGGTGCCCTCGGGCCAGGCGGCCGGGACGAACTCGTCGACCAGCGGGTGCTCGGGGGCCAGCACCATGTAGGTCGCGCCGAACAGGGTGTCCGGGCGCGTGGTGAAGACCGTGATCTTCTCGCCGTCGATCGGGAAGTCGACGCGGGCGCCCTCACTGCGGCCGATCCAGTTGCGCTGCTGCAGCTTGATGGCCTCGGGCCAGTCCAGCTCGTTCAGGTCGTCCAGCAGCCGGTCGGCGTAGGCGGTGATGCGCATGTTCCACTGGCGCAGCTTGGCCTTGAAGACGGGGAAGTTGCCGCGCTCGGAGCGGCCGTCGGCGGTGACCTCCTCGTTGGCCAGCACGGTGCCCAGGCCGGGGCACCAGTTGACCGGCGCGTCGGAGGCGTAGGCCAGGCGGAACTCGCCCAGGACATCGCCGCGCTCGACCGCGGTCAGTTCGTTCCACGCGCGCGTGTGGCCCGGTACGACACGCTCACCGGACTCGAACTGGGCGATCAGCTCGGAGATCGGGCGGGCCTTGTCGGCCTCGTCGTCGTACCAGGAGTTGAAGATCTGCAGGAAGATCCACTGGGTCCACTTGTAGTAGTCCGGGTCGATCGTGGCGAACGACCGGCGCTTGTCGTGGCCCAGGCCCAGCCGGCGCAGCTGTGCCTTCATGTTCTCGATGTTGGCCTCGGTGGACACGCGGGGGTGCGTGCCGGTCTGCACGGCGTACTGCTCGGCGGGCAGGCCGAAGGCGTCGAAGCCCAGGGTGTGCAGGACGTTGTGGCCGTTCATCCGCTGGAAGCGGGCGACGACGTCGGTGGCGATGTAGCCCAGGGGGTGGCCGACGTGCAGGCCCGCACCGGACGGGTACGGGAACATGTCCATGATGAACTTCTTGGGCCTGGCGGCCAGCTCGGGGTCCCCGGCCAGGTCACCCTTGGGGTTCGGGGCCGCGTAGGTGCCGTCGGCGTCCCAGAAGTCCTGCCAGCGTGCCTCGATGTCGGCCGCCAGGGCGGCCGTGTAGCGGTGCGGCGCGGCCTCCGCCGACGTGGCGGCGGCAGCGGGGTTCGTCTCGCTCATGATCCTCAAAGCTCCATCGGTCGTCTCTGCCTGCGGCTGCGAACTTCCTAGAAACGAAAAATCCCCTCGCACAGGAGGGGACGCCGCGCCGATGCCGACCCACCGTTTCGTCCGGCGGTCGGGACTGATCAGCGCGGCCCGCTAAGCAGAAGGCGTACGGCACGCATGGCGTCAGGGTACCGCAGCACTTGAGCAAGCCGCGACGCGCTTGCGTATCAACGGTTGACACGTGCGTCTGAGGCGACCATCGGAACGAGAGTTGAACCAGGTTCAAGAATTACTACGCGTAACGTCCGCTAAGGGACACCACAAGGGCCGCACTGCCCTTTGATAACAACGCAATAACTCAAACCTCGTACTGATCGGTATGGCGCCACTTAGGCTGCGGCACCGGGACCGCTTTCCCGAACTGCTCGGAGTTGCCCCCATGAACCCTCGTCGTAGTAACAGCTCGCTTCCCAAGCCAGGCCGCTCGGTCTGGGGGGTGGCGTCCGCTGTCGTCCTGTTGCTCATACCCGTGGTCGTGCTGTCCGGAGGCAGCCAGTTCCAACAGTTCCTGAACTTCGGCGCGGGCGTGCTGTCGCTCGTCTCGCTGAGCTGCTCGGTGATCTGGGGTCTGATCGCACAGGACCGGATCTTCCTCAACACCCGCCAGCGGATCGTCGGCCAGGCGGTTCACCGGACGACCGCGGTCGCCTCGATCGCGTTCCTGCTGGTGCACATCGTCACGAAGATCGCCCTGGACCACACCGTGGTGATCGCGGCGATCATCCCGTTCTCGCTCGGCATCACCGGAAGTGCCGGCCTGATCGGACTCGGTTCGCTGGCCGGACTGCTGATGATCTTCGTTGGTGTCACCGGCGCCCTGCGCAGCAACTTCGCCGCCCCGGCCGTGGTGGCGGCCCGCTGGCGGGCCATGCACATGCTGGCCTACCCGGCCTGGTGCGCGGCGCTGATCCACGGCCTGTACGCGGGCCGCGCGGCGAAGCCGTTCTTCATGATCTCCTACGACCTCTGCCTGGTCGGCGTGATGGCCGCGCTGGCGCTGCGCGCCGCCCCGCGCCCGTTCAAGCGCAAGGTCGCCGACCGGCTCGTCTCCGTCCTGGGCAGCTCGGAACGCCCCGAACTGGACGACCTGGACGCCAGCCGCGCCCGGATGAGCGAGTCCGGGCTGCCCGGCTACGACAACATGCGCGAGCGCGAGCCGCGGCCGTCCCGGGCCGACACGGCGACCTCGCAGTCCAACCCGCTGTTCCCGACCGCCGCACCCACTCCCGAGCCGGCCTCCGGCTTCGCGGCCGCCTACCGGGCGACGTCCACGCCCGGACAGCCCCAGTCGCCGTTCGCGGCCGGTCAGACCGCGCGCATGGAGCGGCTGGACATGCAGGCCACCGAGGCCATGCCGCGCATGGACGGCAACTCCAGCACGGGCAGCTGGCCGGTTCCGACCCCGCCGCCGGTCGGCGAGGCTCCCCCGTCGGCGTACGACCCGCTCCAGGACACCGGATACAACATCCCCGTCTATGGCAATCCGGGCACAGGCGGAACGGTCGGACGTGATGTGTACGACACGGGTGAGACGAACGCCCGCTATGACACGTACAACTCGAATGACACGTACAACAGCGGTCCCGCCAACGAACCAGCGCCCGGCGCGTCCTTCGACGCACCGGGTTCGGGCGAACCTTGGAACACGCCTTCCGGAGGCTATAGGTGAACGAGGCCCTGCCCGACGTCCCAGAAGTCCGCGTGGTCGGCCTTCCGCAGCTCACGTCGGGTTTCGACCTTGTCGAAAGACTCGATCTGCCCATGCACCTCAAGGTGCACGGGCCGCTCGAACCCCTGGGCGGGGAGCAACTCGCGCAGCTCTCCGAACGCATCAACCTGAAGGGCCGCGGCGGCGCGGGCTTCCCCTTCCACAAAAAGCTGCGCTCGGTCGCCGAAGCGGCGATCAAGCGCGGTGTACGGCCGGTCGTCGTCGTCAACGGCAGCGAGGACGAGCCGGCCTGCCGCAAGGACACGGTGCTGATCAACCGTGCCCCGCATCTGATCCTGGACGGTGCGCTGCTGTGCGCCGAGGCCCTGGGTGCCCGCACGCTCGTGATCGGGGTCACCCGTGAGTCCACGCAGCGGTCCATGGAGCAGGCGCTCGCGGAACGCGGCCTGAGCACCGGCCGCCGTTCCGCCCTGAAGGCGTTCGTCCAGCGCAACCCGGTCCGCATGGTCACCGGCGCCGCCGCGTCGCTGATCCGCTCGATCGACGGCGGCCCGGCGATCCCGCCCGGCCGCAAGACCAGTGCCTCGCAGAACGGTGT
>NZ_JBIBKW010000035.1:0-70665 GCF_042959465.1 Streptomyces sp. NPDC007901
GCCGTCGGGGGTGACGCGGAGGGTCTCATTGCCGTACCGCTTCCCGGACTCGCCGTCGGCCTGCAGGAAGCGGCGTTCGGCCTGCCACCTCGTACACCACTGTTCTTTGCTGAGCCCGGCGGCCTCCAGGTGGTGGCGGGTGTTCAGCAGCCGCTTGCCGCCGCGCACCACGCGCACGACCCCGGCCTGCCAGTCGGCTTGTGCCGCCTTCAGCCGGTCTTCGAGGACGTGCAGGCGGCGGGACTTGGCGAACCACTCCTTGCTGCTGCGATAGCCGCCCGGCTCATGCCTGGTGCCCTTCTCGCCCACGGGCAGGGACAGCCGGTGCCTGATCGTGCGCACGCCCGCCTGGAGACTGTGGACGTGCGCCAGCAGGCCGCGCCGGGCGAGCGCCCACTGGTCGTGGGTGGCCTTCGTGATGCTGCCGGCCCAGCGCGAGGAGGACTCCCCGGTCAGGACACGCTTACGCTCGGCCCACCGCTCACTGTCGTGCTCCAGCCCGGCCGCACACCGCGCCTTCAAATCCCCGCAGGCCAGCGAACCGAGGTGGCCGCCGACCAGGCCGAGCACCTGCTCGTCCCCGCCGGTCAGGCCCTTGAGCCGGGCACGGACCGCGACACCCGAGGGACCGGGCAGCACGAACGGCGCCACCACCTCCCGCAGTCCACCCATCCCGATCCCCCCGGACCCATGTCGAAGAAAGCTGTCACCACACCCAACGACCACCACCACGGAAGGTCACACATTCGACGCAAGAACTCCCGTTCCCCACCAGCGAGAGTCCGCCCACCACAACCGGGAAGCTCACTTATACGTGCCAGAACACACTCACGCGCCACCAACCACCACCAGTTCACAACCCCTGCTACCCGGCGAAACCGCCTGAGTGACGGTCAGCTCTCCTTCGGCCCCTCGGGGTGGCGGCGCAGCAGATAGGTGTCCATGATCCAGCCCTTGCGCTCCCGTGCCTCGGCCCGCAGCCGCTCGATCCGGGGAGCCGCCTCGGCGATCGGACCCGCGACCAGGATCTCGTCCGGGGTGCCGAGGTAGGCGCCCCAGTAGATGTCGATGTCCTGGTCCGCGTACCGCCGGAAGGCCTGGTGCGCGTCCAGCATCACCACGACGTCGTCCACCCCGTCCGGGAGCCCCTCGGCGAGCCGCCGCCCGGTGGTGATCTGCACCGGCCGGGCCACCCGGTTCAGCCCCGTGCGGTGCCGGGCCACCAGCGAGGACACACTGCTGATCCCGGGCACCACGTCGTACGCGAAGACCACCGCGCCCCGCTCCAGCACCTCCTCCAGGATCGCCAGCGTGCTGTCGTACAGCGACGGGTCCCCCCACACCAGGAAGGCGCCGGTCTGCTCCTCGCCGAGCTCCTCGCGGATCAGCCGCTCGTAGATGTCCGCGCGGGCGCTGCGCCAGTCCCCGACGGCCGGCGAGTACGCGCCGCCGCTCGCCGCCCGGTCCCGCTCCGGGTCCCGCGCCTCGACCAGCCGGTAACCGCCGTCCGGTATGTGTGTGTCGAGCATGTCCCGGCGCAGCTGGGTCAGGTCGTTCTTGACCTCGCCCTTGTCGAGGAGGAAGAACACGTCCGTGTCCTGCAGCGCCCGGACCGCCTGGAGGGTGAGCTGGTCGGGGTCGCCCGCGCCGATACCGATGACATGAATCTTTCGCACGCCCCCGAGTCTGCCGCATGCCACTGACAGCGGGTCACCCCGGTGCTACGCGGTGCCGCGCAGCCGGGGCGCCTCGGCCCCCGCCTCGATGCCCCCGGCGCCGCCCTCGACCCGTCCGGCCAGCTCCCGCGCCCACCGGGCGAGCCCCTCGACATCCATCCCGTACGGCCGCCGCACCCCGCTGCCGGCCGCCCACTCCTCGGCCGCGCCCGCGCCGCGCCGCAGCAGCCGCGCCCCGCCGGTCACGTTCCCGCGGGCCGCGTGCGTGAGCCCCACCGCCAGCTGGGCCAGCCCCCGCCACAGCGTCCGCTCCTCCTCGGGACCGGACTTCCAGGCGTCCTCGAACACCTCGTGCGCGTGGAACGGCTTCCCCGCGTCCAGCAGCGCCTGGGCCTCGCCGACCGTCTCCTCGGGACTCCGCACGACCCCCTCGGGCTGCCGCTCGACGCCGCGCGCACCGTACGGCAGCGGCCGCCCCAGCCCGTCGCGCGGCCGGGCACTGCGCGCCCGCCCCTCGGCGTCCCGGTCCCGTGCCCCTGTCCCCGCGTCTGTCCCCGCGTCTTCCATACGACCGATTGTCCCCCGTCCCCCCGCCCGCTTTCGGCCCGCCCAGGTACGTGCGGTAGGGTGCTGTTCGCGCGACCACGTGGATCACCGCGAGTGAGCGCACCGGGACGTGGCGCAGCTTGGTAGCGCACTTGACTGGGGGTCAAGGGGTCGCAGGTTCAAATCCTGTCGTCCCGACTGGAGACAGTCGCAGGTCAGGGCCGGTTTCGGAGGCATCCGAAACCGGCCCTTGATCATTCTTGGGGAGCAGGTGGGGACCGGCGCCCTTGACCGGGTTCAGCGGGTCACGACGATCGGGCTCGGCAGCGAGCGCGGTGCGCGCAGCACGCTGAGGTGCGCGGAGAGCGCCGCTCCGGCGGCCGTGATCTTGTGTACGTCCGGGTGCAGGTAGCGCTGGGTGGTGGTCAGGGATCCGTGGCCGGCGATCCTGCGGAGGACGTGGACCTGCACGCCTGCGTCGGCGAACCAGGTCAGTCCGGTGTGCCGGAGGTCGTGGCGGCGCAGGTGCTCGTAGCCGAGCTTGGTGACCATGTCGTCCCAGTGTGTGGCGTCGCGCAGGACGGCGGTGGAGATGCGTCCGCCGCGCGGGCCGGTGAACAGGCGGGCATCGGGATTCGGGCCGGCGGACAGGACACGCTGAGCGACGAGGGGACGGATCTCCTCGACGATGGGAACCTTGCGGGCCCGCTTGCCCTTGGTCCCCTTGTCGGTCAGCCCGCCGGGTGCGGGTGTGGTCTGGCGCCGTACCGTCCAGATCCACTGGTTGGTGTCGATGTCCCCGACACGGCAGCCTGAGACCTCGCCGATCCGTGCGGCGGTGCATGCGGCGAAGACGACGACGTCTCCCCAGCCGCGGTACTGGTCGTGGGAGGCGGCAACGAGCGCGATGCGCAGGTTCTCGCTCTCCGCGCCGATCTCGCCGAGCTGCCGGGTGAGCTCCTCGATGCGGGCCCGGAACTGCCCGGCTTGGTCGGCCAGTTCACGCTCACGGGTCTCGATGTGTTCCAGGATGGCTTTGACCTGTGGGTTTCTCGCTCATGCGGTCCTCCAGGAAGCGATGGTGGCTCCGGTGAGGCGGCGGCTCATGACGGAGGTCATCGCCCACAGGACGCGGGAGCGAGAGGAGGCGGGGCGGTGTTCGTAGTCGCGTACGAGGCGGCGGTAGAACATCAGGATCCCGTTCGTCTGCTCCACGATCCACCGCTTGGCCTGCGGAACGAAGCCCTTGTCGTCCGGGTAGCGCTCGACGATCTCGACGTCGATGCCCACGTGTCTGCCGTGCTCGACGACCTTTTTCTTGAAGCCCTGGTCGGCCAGGGCTTTCTTCACCGTGTCGCACTGCCCGGCGACACCGTCCAGCAGGGTGATGCCGGCGGTGTTCTCGTGCGCGGAGGCGGGCAGGACGCCGCAGTCAATGACGAGGCCCAGCACGTCCACGGCCAGGCATCTCTTCCTGCCCGGCACCTTCTTCGCGGCATCCCGGCCCGTCGTCGTGGCCGGGAATCCGACGGAGGCGTGGACGCTCCGCGTGTCCAGGACCACCAGGCCCGGGTCGGCTAATCGCTTCCGCTTCTCCCGCAACTGCCAGCGCAGCAGGTCGTGAACGTCCTGGTCAGTGCCCTCGTCACGCCAGAGGTAGAAGTAGTACTTCACCGCTCCGGGCGGGGGCATGTCATGGGGCAGGAACTCCCACTGACAACCCGTGCGGTTCTGGTAGAGGATCGCGTTCACGATCTCCCGCATCGCGTACTTCCCCTGATGCCCGCTGACCGACGGATATACAGGAAGAACTCCGCGCCATGCCAACGCGGCGTCGCCCGCGCAGGGTGGATCGCCCCGATCACGCGTGGGTCGTGCATCCTCGGCGGGAGGGGCGCTCCGGTCCAGTGGTGGTTCTGAGTTGCTCCTGGACTCGGGGGGCTTTTCACCCCGGTCTGCGAAGGACGAAGCCACGCCGTTGAGGCCGTCGAAGTGCTGGCCGCCCACGCGCAGACCTTGGGCCCAGGCAATGACGACCGTCCGGAGGTACCGACTGCTGCTCGACCACGCTCCGCTGGACGAGGCGGCGGGTCGTCAGCTTGCCTCGCTGGTCGTCCGCGCGGCACGCTGAGCGCACTGGGGTGGCTGGCTACTTGGGCAAGGTCTGGATCGACAACAAGGGATAACGGGTCGCACGTCGGCCGAGGACATGGATGGCGACGAGCACGACGACCAACTTCGCCTGGACGTCGTCGACTCTGGAGCGGCACCCGCGACTTCACCGCGAACCCACGGGTCCACCCCCTAGCATCAGGCCACCGCACCCCCGGGTCCCCCCCCGGAAGCGCCTTCTGTTTTCGCGAACTCGCGGGGGTCTCGGGGCGCCGGATCGTCATCAGCCGCAAACGGCGGAGCAACTGGGCCGACTTCGGGCCGGGACAGTTCGGGTGCGGCCGTCGCCTCCGCGAGGGCGACCCGGCCGCCCTCCGGTTCGGGCACGTACTTGTGGACCGTGTTCCTGCTGACGTCCAGAAGCTTCGCGATTGAGGTGACGGTGTTCCCCGGGCGGGCGACCAGGCTGCGGGCGTGACGTTCCTGCTCCACCGTCATCGCCGGCGGGCGGTCCGTCCACCGCACCGGCACGGTCGATCTGGACGGCGGAGGCACTGTCCTGCTCCACGACTCCGACTGCGCCCCCGCCTCCGGCGCCTGGCACTCGACCCTGGGCGCCTCCCCGCCTCCGCGACACCTGCGGGCCAGGGGGCTACGAGGTCGGCGGTCGGCGGGGACCACGGACGGTCCGGCCCGCCTCACACGCGGCCTTACGCGGCCGGGTGACGGCGGCCTGCGGGTGGACCGATACCCACCGCGCTGACCGCGGCTACGGTCGATGACGCGACGTTTTCGCGCATGCCGAGCGAGCGCTCTCGTGCCAGTCGTCGTGCGCTCAGAGGCAAGACGCCGCGACATGACTCCGTATCCTCGAACGGACGAAAGGGGCTCACCGCCCGTAGCTCACCCGAGGACCCCGCCATGACCCAACCGACAGACGTTCTCGTCCATGGAGCGTTCGCCGACGCCTCCTGGTACGCCCCCGTCACCAGCCGGTTGCTGAAGCGGGGCTTCAAGGTCGTCGCTCCTGGTGTGCCCAACCGCAGCCTGCTGGGCGACGCCGCCTACATGGCGTCCCTCGTGCGCGGTGCCTCGGTGAACCCCAGGGCGGCTTCCCCGACTCGAAGCTGGACGCCGCTCGTCTTCACGCCGTCGCCACTGGCGGACTACGACGAGAAGAACCCCGACGTCACCGTCGACGTGGAGAAGTTCCCCGAGGTCGTGGCCACCGACGTGGACCCGGATCTCGCCGCCGTGCTGCCGTCGTCGCAGCGCCCGCTGCGGGACTGGCGTTCGCCGAGAAGGCAACCGCCGCAGCGTGGAGGACCAAGCCCGCGTGGGCGGTCGTCTCCAGCTCCGACACCACCATCGATCCCGATGTGAACGCTTCGGTTACCGCCTTGCCGGAATCGACTTCGTGGAGATCGACGCCTCGCACATGGTCATGCTCTCCCACCCCGACGAGGTCGTGGACATCATCCTGCGGGCCGTCGAAGCAACCAAGTGAAGCTCCAAGCGGCTCGAGCGGGGGCCACCCGAGAGCCGTCTGACGGGCGAGAACGCTCTCGCACAGGCCCGACAGCGGGTCGACGCACAACCGAACATCCGAACAAGCAGAGGAACCAGCAATGAGCACAGTCACCACGCCGGACGGCACCGTCATCTTCTACAAGGACTGGGGCCCGCGGGACGCCCAGCCGATCGTCTTCCACCACGGCTGGCCGCTCAGCTCGGACGACTGGGACGCCCAGTTGCTGTTCTTCCTCTCCAAGGGCTACCGCGTCATCGCCCACGACCGCCGCGGGCACGGGCGCTCCAGCCAGCCCGCGACCGGCCACGAGATGGACACCTACGTCGCCGACGTCAACGTGCTGACCGACGCCCTGGACCTCAGGGATGCGGTGCACGTCGGGCACTCCACCGGCGGTGGCGAGGTCGCGCGCTACGTGGCGCAGGCCAAGCCCGGCCGGGTCGCCAAGGCGGTACTCGTCGCCGCCGTCCCCCCGGTCATGGTGCAGAAGGACAGCAACCCCGAAGGCACCCCCATCGAGGTCTTCGACGGCTTCCGTGCGGCGGTCGCCGCCAACCGGGCCCAGTTCTTCATCGATGTCCCGGCCGGACCTTTCTACGGCTTCAACCGGCCCGGCGCCGAGGTGTCCCAGGGACTCATCGACCGGTGGTGGTGGCAGGGCATGATGGGCGCGACGAACGCCCACTACGAATGCATCAAGGCTTTCTCGGAGACCGACTTCACCGAGGACCTGAAGAAGATCGACGTCCCCGTCCTCGTGATGCACGGGACCGACGACCAGGTCGTGCCGTACGCCGACTCGGCCCCGAAGTCCGTTGAGCTGCTCAAGAACGGCACGCTCAAGAGCTACGAGGGCTACCCCCACGGCATGCTGTCGACGCACCCCGAGGTCCTCAACGCCGACATCCTCGCCTTCGTCGAGGGTTAAGGCGACCACCCGGCTCTGCCGGGCGACAGCGCCAACCTGATCAGCGACACGCTGTCCCCCGGTGACGCCCATGCGGGCCGTTGCCGGGGGACAGCGGCGTTCGCGGTGGCGGCCGCTCGCCTCAGGCCGTCAGCTTGTCCGCGTCCGCGACACTGCACTCACGGAAGCCCAGGTGCCCGCGGATCTGCGCACGGTGGTACTCGACCGTCCGACCGCTCCACTCATACGCGTCCAGCTCGGACGCGGGCACCTGTACCTGCCGGGCAACGAACTCCACCGCCTCGCCCGGAGCTCGAACCGGCCCCGGGGAAACCGGCCGTACTGCGTATAGAACTTCAGCAACACCGCGAAGCCGAGTCTTGTCGCACCGCGCTTGCCGGACACGAGCCCCTGCTCGTCCTTCAACAGCGTCCAGTGCTCGACCAGGTCGTCCAGGTCCAAAGGGGTACGCGCCACGGTCGCAAATCGTCCTCTTGGGGCTTCCCCCGTGCAGCTGTACAACCCTGGACTCACCCACACGGGTCCCGCGGCCTGGGCATCAGGGGAGTGGCGTTCGGCGTACGCTCTGCGGAGAGTGGGCTTTTGACCGTGGCCAAGGGCGGTGGTCTGTCCGTGTGGAGGTCACGGAAGCGGGCCGGTTCTACCCCCGCCATGGGAGACAACCCAACGAAGCGGAGTCCGCTGACCGCGGTGAGACGCTGGTACCCGCCGCGTCTCCGACGCAGTACAACGAGCGGCCCGTGGCCCGTGCGCGGCGGGCGATGGCGGCGGGAGTTGGTTGACCGGCTCATGACTGAAGGACACTGCTGGTTCGCCAACGCCGATGATGAGGAGATCGCGGAATGGCGGCGCGTCATCTTGGCCGGGGCGTGCGCTGGCCTACCTGGCCGCCTACGACGTTCACCGCGCGCACGTCATCGGCTGCACCGAGGCCACCGCCGGCATCCACCCATTCATGAACATGGTCACCCAGGTCATGACCCAGGAACCCTACGCCGGCGCCAGGCGCGTGTTCTGGATTGTCGATAACGGCTTCTCCCACCGAGGAGGAGGGCCGCCGATGGCCTGACCAGCGCGTTCCCTAACGCCGTCATTGTCCACACTCCGTGTACGCCTCCTGGGCGAACCTGGTGGAGATCTACTTCTCCGTCGTACAGCGCAAGGTCATCTCACCCAACGACTTCACCGACCTCAACCAGGTCGCGGACCGGCTCCGAGTCTTCGAAGACCGCTACAACACCCCAGAGATCAAGACCTGGCTCGGCAAGCACCCCCGCTTCCATGTCCACTTCACCCCGACCGGCTCCTCCTGGATCAACCAGGTCGAGCGGTGGTTCGGTCTGCTGACAGACAAGCTCATCCGCTGCGGCGTCCACACCTCGGTGAAGGCGCTGGAGGATGACATCAGGGCCTGGATCGACTCGTGGAACGAGAACCCCAGGCCCTTCACCTGGACCAAGACCGCCGACGAGATCCTCAAATCTCTCGCCGACTACCTCACCAAGGTCACTCCGCCAGCCATCGAGAATCAGCGAGAGACTTAAGCCTGCGATTTCTGGCGCATCACACTAAGTAGCGGGTCAGGGTGGTGGCGTGAGGGTCGTTCGGGGTGGTCATGCTGGTGTTGGGCGGATGTCTCGGGTGTAGATCATCTGTCGGCGGGCTCCTCAGGGGTTCGTCAGGACGAACAGGGCGCGCAGCAGGCCGGTCGCGCGGGCGGGACCGGTGCGGAGCTTGGTGAGGATCCGTCGGTTCGACGAAGCGGCCGCAGCGCCCCAGTCCGCCCCCTTACCGGCCGGCGCCGGGGTTTCGTCGGCGACCCGGCCGAGCTGACCCGGTGAATCCGCGCGGACGTCGCGCGGATGCCGGAGGAACTGGCCGGGCGTCTTCTCCGGGAGCGGGCACGAAGTCCCCCGAGGACAGTCCGTGCAGGTAGCTCAAGGGCAGCACCTCGCCGCCTCTTCCGGGACTTACGCAACCAGGGCGGCAAGATCACCGAAGCGAACCGCTTGCGTCCGCCTGTGGTCTCATCGACGCGCTTGTCGTTCACGCGCGGTGCTCGCACCTCGACCGCCCCGGCCGCGGTGGTGACCTTCCTCGGCCTGAGGCAGCCGTTGCGGACGACCAGGCGCCGGCCCGTCTCGTCCCGCTCGTCGGTCAACTTGCCTATGACGGCGCTGACTTCGCCGCCAGCGCGGCGGCGAGCATCCGCCCGGCGCCTTCACGGAGGATCTCGTCGATCAGGGAACCTCCGCGTGCTCCCCGAGCTTGATCCACAGACATCCGAGCATTGCTCCCCGGACAGTTGCGGCTCCTCTCGATCACCGGATGAACCCTGCGGCGCACGACTCGCTGTGCCGTTGCGCCGAGGAGCAGGATGCCGGCTTCGTGGACTCCGGGGCGTGAGCGAACCGGTGGGGCGGGAGCCGCTCGGCCCCGCCCCACCGGCCACTTGGGAGCCACGGCTCCCGGGGGTTACCGCGTCACTCCCAGGAGTACTGGTTCGTGGACACCAACTGGCCCGGAATCACCTGCCCCTTGGTACGGAGCTCGGTGTACGCCCAGTACTCGACGTCAGGCTTCAGCGGAGCGCCCGGCCGCAGTTTGTACTGCGGTGTCGTGCCGCGCTCCACTGCGGTCGGCAGTTCCAGCGTCGCTGGCGTGTAGTGGCCGTTACGGCTGAGTACGACGTGGCCGAGCCGGTAGTCGACGACCGGGCTACCGGAGTCCTGTGCGAAGACATACGCCGTGTACGTGCCCGCCTCCGGCATGAAGACCCAGGCCCGCTCGGAGCTGCTCCAGCTGGCGGCGCTCCGGTAGACCAGCTTGTCGCCCTTGTACAGCCAGAGGTCGAGGTTGGTGTCCGGGTCGTCGGTCGCGGTGTCCACGACGATTCCGGCGCTGCCCGCCGGCACCTTGAAGGAGTGCGCCTGCACTCCGAGGGCCTTCCGGTCGAAGACCCCGCCGCTGACCCCGGTCTGCATCGAGTACGACTCCCGCTGCATGGGGGCGTAGCCGGTCGACCGGCCGGAGACCGGGCCGGTGAAGCCCGGCTCGAACATGCCGTAGGTGCCGTCGGCGAGCCGGCCGAACTCTTCCAGGTTGTCGTCGTACTGCCGGGGCGAGATGCCCCACGGGCGCGCGGCGACCGGGATCCGTACCTGGTGGGCGGTGCCGCGCCAGGTGATCGCGCCGGTGACGTAGCGGTCCCACGGTGCGCTGCCGCGCCGCAGCGTGATGGTGACCGTGGCGGTCTCACCCGGTGCCACCGTCACCGTTGCTGGTGCGACGCTCACCCGCATGCCCTCCAGCCCGCTCGTCGAGGCGTGGTACGTCTCCCGCTTGCCGCCGACGTTGGTCAGCTTGCGGGTCAGCACCACCGGCTTGGTGCCGTCGTAATCGCGCAGCCCGATCGACGGCAGGTTCAGCTCGCGGCCGTCGGGCTGAGCCGCTTCGCTGAAGGCGGTCAGACTCTTGGCGTCCGGCTCGATGACCAGTCCCGGATCGGTGGCCCGCTTCAGCGACGGCAGTCCGCTGCCCTGGGCCAGCGGGCTGGTGTTGCCCACGGTGCCGGCTGTGGTGTGCAACGCCGAGGCGATCGCGCCGGGCGACCAGTCGGGATGCTCGGCCCGCAGGATCGCGGCCTCACCGGCCACGTGGGGGGTCGCCATCGAGGTACCCGAGTACGCGTCGTACTGCCGGCCGAAGTTTCCCGGCGGGGAGACGGCCGCGATGATGTCGCTGCCGGGGGCGACCAGGTCGGGCTTCATCAGCCCGGGGTGCATCTTGTCCGGCCCTGTCGAAGAGTAGTCCGCGATGGTCGGCACCCCTGGGGCACCGGAGCCGTGGCTGCTCGAAGTGAACCGTGCGGTGCCGTCGGCCGGGTGCCTCATCAGGTAGTTGAAGATCTTGCCGGCCTGGTCCCTGGTGTTCAGATAGAGCACCGGGAAGTCGTAGATGCTGTTGACCCGGAAGTTGCCATTGGGGTCGAAGAGGACCATTGCCGCCGCGTGCTTGGCTTTGAGCTCCTCCACCGCGCCGTAGGGGCTGTCCAGGGCGCAGGCGACCACCTTGCCCTTCACCTTCGCCGGGTCCAGGCTGCCGGGCTCGCAGTACGCCGAGCCCTCCTCCAATGTGCCGGCCTGCTCGCCGAAGACCAGCGGCAGGGATCGGCCGCCGGGGAGCACGTCCAGCGAGGCGCCGGTGATCGAGGTGCCGTCGCCGAGCCGGACGGTTCCCTCGTTCACGTGGGTCACCGCCGCGCCGACTGTGGTGACCCACGGCTGGGTGTTGCTGACCGCGCTGCTGAAGCCGGAGTTGCCGGCCGCGGCCGTGACGAAGACTCCGGCCAGCGTGGCGTTGAGGAAGGCTTGGCCGATCGGGGTGTTGGGCTCGCTGTCCCCCAACTGCGTTCCGATCGAGTAGTTGAGCACCTGTACGCCGTCGGCGACCGCCGCGTCGATGCCCGCGATGATGTCGGCGTCGTATCCCGAGCCGCCCCAGAGGACCTTGTAGACGGCGATCTGCGCGTCCGGGGCCACACCGGAGATCGAACCGAAGTTCCGCCCCGAGATGGTGACGTTGTCGACGGGCAGGCCGGCCGCGGTGGACGCGGTGTGCGTACCGTGCCCGACCATGTCCCGGGGGGAGAGCACCTCACCCTCGGGCAGCGTGCCGCCCGACGCGGCGAGGTAGGTGTCGGCGAAGTACCGGGCGCCGACGATCTTGCCGTTGCAGTGCTGGGCGGCGAAGGTGTAGCCGGTCTGGCAGGTGCCGTGCCAGCCCGCCGGGGCCGTCGGTATCCGCTTGGCGAACGACGGGCTCTCCGGCCAGATCCCGGTGTCCAGGACGCCGATCACGACCCCGGCGCCGGTGCTTCTGCGCGGCTTCCGCGCGGCGGACTTCTGCGCGCTGGTCGCCGGCGAGCCGGTTGCCCGGGCGCCGGTGGCCGACGCCTCAGTGCTCGCTGTTCCGGCGGTGCCCGTCGCCGTGCCGGTCGTCGGCTGCGGCGTGGTGTCACCAAGAGACGCCTGGCTGGTACCGACCACCTGGGACTTGGTGACCGAGCGGACCCGCTTGTCCGCCTTCACTTCCTCGGCCTGAGCCGCGGTCAGCGTGGCCGAGAATCCGTTGAGGGCCGTGGTGTAGACCTCGTTGACCGTGATGTCGGCTGCTTTGGCCACGGCCGTCCGCTGGGTACCAAGGTGCTTCCGGTACGCCTTCGCCGCCCCCGACTGCGGTTCCAGCGGCTCGCCCGGCGCCGGGCGGGTCCGGGCCAGCCCGGAGAGCCGGCCCGTGTACGTCGCCACCGGTTCCTCGGCGAGTTGCACAATGTACGGAGTGCGGCCTGAGGGCTTTTGCTTGTGTTTCGCATCGGACTCACCGGTCTGGCGCGGTCTGAACCGGCCGGCGCCCCCGGTCAGGTCGACCCGATCTCCGCCGGGTCGCAGTCCAGAGCTGACACCGCTGCCCACCGAGGTGTCCGGCTCGGCGGCTGCCGCCGTTGCCGTACCCCCGGTGGCGACCGTGCCGCCGCCGGCCAGGACGAAGGCCAGCAGGGGTATGGCCAGCCTCCGTCGCTGGGTTCGTCTGCTCGTCGCCACGAGACTCCTTCCAGTAGCTCCCATATGGGAGCGCTCCCATGAACGTCGACGCTCTCTCCCGGGATGTGAGAGGGGAGCGCGACCTACCTAACTGGACGTCAGTTAATAAGGTGTTACAGGTTGTTTCAGACGCTCACGTGGCCACAGTGGCTGTACTTCTCCGGGAAGCAGGGGACCCCGTCGAGGGCGCTCCGGCCCCTTGCGATCGCACGTACCGGACGCCGCAGGGCTCGATCTTCGGGCGGACAACGCGAATGTGACGAGTCCCGAACCCCGATGCCAGCGGCTCCACTGCAGCAGCTCGGCGATCACACCATGCTGAGCGCCGGCAGTCTTGGAGTCGAGGTGGGCCTGTACGCGACCGACCTCTGTACCCGCGAGCACACCCTGTCGGGCAGCGCCGTTGGATCTTCGAGGGTCATTCGGGGCGCTTGGTGAGTCTGGTGCTGAGGTCCCAGAGCTCCTGCTGGATGCTCGGATCATAGGCTTCGGCGTGTGCCCTTGCGGCATGGGTGCGGTCGTAGAACTGTCCGGTCATCCCGTCGAGTTCGGGGGCGAGGATGAGGCGCAGGGTGGCCTGCAGGCCGTCTTCGAGGGAGTCGATGCTGTAACCGACCGAATCCAGGACCATCTTGGTCGGCATGAATGTGGCCGGGTGCAAACTGTTGACCGTAATCCGGTGTGGGTCGAGTTGTCGGGCGAGCACGAAGCCTGTGGCGATCATCGCCAGTTTGGACTGGCCGTAGGCGCGCATGCCCGAGTAGCCGTGTTCGAGGGTGGGGTCGTCGAAGTTGATCGGGGCCTGGCCGATCGAAGCGACGTTGACGATACGGGCGGGGGCTCCGCGGTCGAGCAGCGGCAGCAGGTGCTGGGTCAGCACGAACGGGGCGAGATGGTTGACCGCGAAGCGGAGCTCGTACCCGTCGACGGTGAGTCGGCGGTCGGTCCCGTCGGGTTCGCCGCCGATGCCGGCGTTGTTGACCAGCACCGAGATCCGGTCGCCCGTGCCGTGCAGGATCAGGCGGGCATGTCGACGGCTGAGATGTCGGCTTACCAGGTCGACGGCGCGGCGGCGGCGAAGAAGCCACCGCCGGCTGAGACGTTCCAGATCTTGCAACCGCCTCCTCGCTGATCCTGGTGCCCAGGTTCTCGTCGAGGTTGTAGAAGTCGTCGAAGCAGTTGCTGTGGTACGCGTAGCGGTCCGCCTTGACAGCCGCAACCACGTCATCGAAGAACTCCTTCGGCGCGACCCCGCCCGGGTTGTCGCCGGTCTTGAGCAGGAAGGGTCCCGCGAGGCCAGGAAGGCGACCTTGGAGATCCTGGCGGAGCCGTACGCGGAGACGTAGCGGGCGACCTCACCTGTGCCCGTCGAGAAGCCGAGCCGGGTGGCATCCTGCGGGTCGAGAGTTTCCGTCACGGTGTTCAGATCAGCCGCGAAGGTGTCGTAGTCGTAGCCGGTCGTGGGCCGGCTGGACTGCCCGAAACCGCCAGGGCGTTCAGTGCATGCGCAGCACGGATGTCATCACGCCAGGGCGAACGCCCGCCTCCTGCTGTCCTCGAGCGCACCGCTTCTTGCCTCGAAGTGGCGTGCGGAGGACGCGCCGCGGCGCGCTGCCACGCAAGGCCATTGAGGTCGGCGCTCACCCGCACCCCTCGCGGGCGCGGACGGACCACAGGTGGTGCACCGACAGACAAGATGCCTCCGCCGGGTGCCCCTAATGTGCTGCTCACGCCGACGGTCAGCGCACGTCTCGGACACCGCGTGCACCGGTCGGACCGGCGCAGCGCCTCACCCCAGGCAGCCCTTCCCATCCCCGGGGCCACTCGCTCCCAGCAAAGCAGCAAAGCAGCGAACCCGACGCTGACCGCCTGGCCGTGCATCAGCTGATCACCACGCCATCAACAGGGAGTTGAGCCATGTCCCGTTCTGAAAGCCCCACCGTCGTCCTGGTCCACGGCGCCTTCGCCGACGCGTCCAGTTACGCCCGCGTCATCCCCGAACTGATCGCTCGCGGCCTGGACGTGGTGGCCCCGGCGGTGCCCAACCGCAGCCTGCTCGGCGACGCCGCCTACATCGCCTCGATCGTCCGTCAGATACCCGGCCCGGTCGTCCTGGTCGGACACTCCTACGGCGGTGCCGTCATCACCGTCGCCGGTGTGGAGGACAACGTCAGGGCGCTGGTCTACCTGGCCGGCTACGCCCTGGAAGAAGGCGAGAGCCTGGGCGAACTGCAGGGCGCCTTCCCTGACTCCGACCTCGCCACCGCGCTCGTCTACACCCCTTTCCCAGTGGAGGGCTCCACCACTCCCGGCACCGACGTGTCGGTCCAGATCGACAAGTTCCCGGCCATCTTCGCCGCCGACGTCGACCCACGCCTCACCTCCGTACTCGCCGTCTCTCAACGTCCGCTGGCCGCACTGGCCTTCAGTGAAAAGGCGCCGAAGGCGGCCTGGAAGAGCAAGCCCTCCTGGGGTCTGGTCTCCACAGCCGACCACACCATCAACCCCGATGTGGAGCGCTTCGGTTACAAGCGGGCCGACATGACCATCGTCGAGATCGAGTCCTCGCACCTGGTGATGCTCGCCCACCCCGAGCGCGTCATCAAGCTGATCGAGGAGGCTGTCCGGGCCACCGCCCATTGACCTCACCTGCCCCTCGGCCGGTTGCCGTCGGGCCTCGACCGCAGACCGGCAACCGGTTCCTCCGCTACGCGCAGACTCATGGCGCCGGCGCCCGCGCGGCAGCTTCGGCGGGCGGCCCTCTCGGTTGTCCGACCGGGCGATCATCTGCGGACGCGGCCGGTTCGGGCTGTCGAGGAATCCTGAGGCGCCGCCCTATGCCCGTGCCACCCGTCTCCGTGCGTCCGGGGGCGCATCCCCCTCACCGTTTCACAGGAAGTCAGCGATGAACTCACCGATCTCCCGCCGTACCGTGACCGCCTCGCTCCTGGCGAGCGCAGCCGTCCTGGCAACCCCTGGTGCGGCCTTCGCCGCCACGTCGACATCGGAGAACCAGCAGGCCGACCCGCACCAGCACCCGGCCAAGCCCACTATTGTCCTGGTCCACGGCGCCTTCGCCGACGCCTCCAGCTGGAGCGCCGTCGTCGAGCGCCTCCTGCGGCGGGGTTACCACGTACTCGCACCGGCACTGCCGTTGCGCGGGGTGGCGAGCGACGCCGCCTATATCCGCAGCGTCCTGGACAGCGTTCAGGGACCGATCGTGCTCGTGGGCCACTCCTACGGCGGCTCGGTCATCAGCCAGGCCGCGGCCGGGTTTTCGCGTGTGAAGGCGCTGGTCTACATAGCCGCCTTCGTCCCCGACATCGGCGAAAGCGCGCTGGAGTTGACGAACAAGTACCCCGGCAGCACCTTGGCGCAGGCCACGTCCTCGCAGTCCTACCCGCTGCCCGGCGGCGGCACCGGCGAGGAACTGATCATCAAGAAGGACCTGTTCCGCGAACAGTTCGCGGCCGGCGTCCCGATCCCGACCGCCCGGGTGATGGCCGCGGGGCAGCGTCCGATCACGGTGGCCGCCCTCCAGGAGAAGGCCACCGCCGCCGCGTGGAAGAAGATCCCCAGCTGGTACCTCGTGGCCACGGAGGACCGCAACATCCCCCCGGCCGCCGAGCGGTGGATGGCCAAACGGGCCGGCGCCCGCATCATCACGGTCCGCGCACCCCACGCGGTCGCCGTGAGCGACCCCGGCCCTGTCACCGATCTGATCTTGAGCGCCGCCCGCTGAACGGACCGAGGTGGCGATCACTCACGTGAGGAACCAACCACCAGGGGACCCTGCGGACGCGGTACCGACTCAGGACGGAGACCCGGTTGAACGCGTTGATGGTGATCGCCACCCAGACCTGACAGAACGCATCCGACCGCTTCGGCAGCCTGGATGGCTGCGACGGCGACCGCGTTCCCGCGCCCGCCCTTCCGAATGCCGCCATTGCGTCACGCAAGAACCCGACACGCCGCTGAAAGGCACACGATGACACAGCCCGCCACCGCTCCGACTGTCCAGCGAGTGGACGCCAAGCACCGGTACGAAATCCTGGTCGACGGCAAAACCGTCGGCCTCACCGCGTTCCGCGACCACGATGACCAGCGCGTTTTCTACCACACGGAAATCGACGACGCCTTCGCCGGGCAGGGCCTGGCGGCGCTCCTCGTCCAGCAGGCCCTGACCGACGTACGTGGCTCCGGGAAGCGCGTCGTGCCGGTCTGCCCCTACGTGGCGAAGTTCCTCAAGAACCACGACGAGTTCGCCGGCATCGCCGACCCTGTGACCCCCGAAGTCCTGCAGTGGTTGGAGACCGTGCCGTCGAAGTGACCGCCCGCACCGTTGTCTTCTCCGACGCCTGCCGGAACTTCCGGACCGCCGTACCGGTCCATACGGGCAGCCCACGGCTTCTGGCCTCGCGGCGTCTGTAGTCACTCCCCGCAGGACGGCGCGACCCCCGTCATCGCGGGGACTCCAGGCGCCGGTGGTAAGGCCTCAGACGGGCTCATCTCGGATGGAGATGACTGACATCCTGAACCATCGCCGTGGATGAGGAAGCACCCGAGGCAGCTCGGCGCTTGTCCCTGCGTGACGGCATCGAAGAAGCTGCCGGTCACCGCACAGCGCTTCCGCCCGAGCCGGCTTCCCGGCACAGTCCGTCAAGAAGGTGCACATGTCCGCATCATCCGACGTCCAGAACCCGCGCCGGCCCGCGACCACAAAGGCCCCGCACGGCGTGCCGGGTTGGCTGGTCGCACTCCTGGCCGTCGCCTCCGGCATGACGGTCGCCAACCTCTACTACGCCCAGCCCCTGCTGTCCTCGCTGAGCGACGTCTTCCACACCAGCACGGCCACTGCCGGCGCACTGATCACCCTCACCCAGGTCGGCTACGTGATCGGCATGCTCTTCCTGGTCCCGCTCGGCGACCGGTTGGAGAAGCGCAACCTGGTCACCGTCCTGCTGACGGTCACGACCCTCGCCCTCGTGGCGGCGGGACTCGCCACCAGCTTCCCCATGCTGCTGATCGCCTCCCTGGTCAGCGGCGCCACCTCGGTCGTCGCCCAGATCCTGGTGCCCTTTGCCGCCGGCCTCGCTCCCGACCACGCCAGGGGTCGTGTAGTCGGCCGGGTGATGAGCGGGCTACTCACCGGCATCCTGCTCTCCCGCACTCTGAGCAGTCTGGTCTCGGACCTCGCCGGGTGGCGCGTGGTCTTCCTCGGCTCCGCTGCCCTGATGGCCGTGCTCGCCGTGGCCCTGCGCGCGGCCCTGCCGCGGTCCGCGCCGACCACGACCATCCCGTACCACCACGTGCTGCGCTCCACCGTCCGGCTGGTGCGCACGCACCCGGCGCTGCTGCGCCGTGGCCTCTACCAGGCGGCGATGTTCGGCGCCTTCAGCGCGTTCTGGACCACGGTCTCCTTCGTCCTGACCGGTCCCCGATTCCACTACTCACCGATCGGGGTCGGTGTGTTCGCCCTCGTCGGCGCGGCCGGCGCGGCCATCGCACCGCTTGCCGGACACTGGGCCGACCGGGGCCTCGTACGCCCCGTGACAGGCGTCGCCTTCGTGGTCGCCACCCTGGCCTTCGCGCTCGCCGGGTTCGGCGGACACAGCGTCGTACTGATCGCCCTGGCCGCGATCGTCATCGACATGGCCGTCCAGACCACCCTGATCCTCGGCCAGCACACTGTGTACCAACTCGACCCTGCCGCCCGCGCGCGCCTCAACAGTGCTTTCATCGCCATGTTCTTCGCCGGCGGTGCGGTCGGCTCCCAGCTCGGCTCCGTCGTCTACCACGCCGGAGGCTGGGCTCTCCTGACCGTACTCGGCGCCGCCCTCCCCTTCGGCGCGCTTCTCTACTGGACCACCGAGCGACGACGGCGTGCGGCGACGAAGCAGGGCACAGAGAGCCGGTAACGGTGCGCACCAAGGGCGTCGGGTTGGGTTGTGTCGAGGCGGAACCCGAGAGGTGGCTTGCCCGGAGAGCCGGCGAGATCATCCGTGTCTGAGGAACGGCCTCGGCCTGCCGCCCCGACGCCGTGAGCGGGTACCTGGAGGTGCATAGGCCGGCATCCGCACGACGCACCGCCTTCCGCGTACGATGCGGCGAAGATCGAAGACCGTCGCCTTCGCAGCAGACAGAGCGCTGCTTGACCGGGAGCGGATGATGGATCTGCGCCAGATGGAGGTCGTCGTCTCGGTGGCCGACGCGGGTGGTTTCACGGCAGCGGCGAGGCGGCTGCACGTGGTCCAGTCCGCTGTGTCCAGCAACGTCCGCGCCCTCGAACGCGAACTGGGCGCCCCCTTGTTCGACCGCACCACGCATCGCGTCGCGCTCACCCCGGCCGGCGAGGCGTTCGTCCCCGCCGCACGCGCGGCACTCCGGGCCGCCGAACTGGCACGGGAGGCCGTCGATGCCGTACGGGGGCAGCTGCGTGGGCGGGTGACGGTCGGCACGATGCAAGGGGTATGGGCAGGGCTCCATCACGCCCTGGCCGCGCTGCGGGCGGAGCATCCGGGCGTGGTCGTACGGCTGCGGCAGGCGGCGGTCGCACCGACATCCGGCAGGCTCTGCGCGAGGGCACGGTGGACCTGGCCGTGGTGGCGCTCGACCGCCAGCAGCAGCGTGGGTTGACGACCCGGTTGCTGTCCCGAGAGGACATGGTGCTGTTGGCGTCGCCCCCGCGGTCGCTCGCCGGGGCGACGCCGAACGGCGAGGTCCATCTCGCCGACGTGGCCCAGCTGCCCCTGGTGGACTTCACACCCGGCTGGGCCATCCGCTACGCGGTCGACCGGGCCTTCCGGGCCGCGGGCGTCGATCGCGGCACGACGTTCGAGGTGAACGACATCGTCGCGGCAGCCGAACTGGTCCGCAGCGACCTGGGCGTCTGCATCATGCCCAAGTCGATCGCGGACCGCTTCCCCGATCTGCCCCAGTACCGGTTCGGCCGACACGCGCCGAGCTGGAAGATCATGGTGGTACGACCTCCCGGCGAGGCGCCCTCGGCGGTCGCCGCGCTGCTGCGGCACATCACCTGACGGCGACCGGGGCGCCCCCTCGGCCCTCCCGGGCCGACGCCGCGCCGAACGTCATGCCGGGCGGCGTGTCTGTGTCAAACGGATGGGGTTCCACACGGCAGGGCGCGGACCGCTGCTGCAGCGAGGTGGGTGAACGGCCGACGACGAGTCACACCGGCTGCCATGACATCGCCTTGACGCGCCGAGCCTGAACCAACCCTCTCGGCGAGCACTGCCCCCTCCTGTCGCAAGGCACGGCCTGCGATGCGGAACCTCCGCTCCGACGCACAGGGCCGGAGAGGCGAACGCTGCGGGACCACTTCCCGCGGTTCGACTCCCGAAGTGACCGAGCTCTGCGGTATTGCCACGCGCCGAGAAAGGACCGCCGCCCACAAGGTGGCGGTCCTTTCTCGGAGTTCATGCTCCGGCAGGCCCGTTCTGAGGCGGACCCCAGCCGCACGCCTTGACGTGCAAGGCCGCCGCTACCGTGGTCATGCGTCCGGCTTGAGGGCGAGATCCATGCGGCGGACCCGATCGGGCGGCACTGTAGTCCTCCGGCGCAGCTCCGCGTAACCGGACGCGGTGACCTGGAGGACGTGCGGGCCCGGTTTCGCCGAGAACACGGTGTAGAAGCCGTCCCTGACGGCCGGGTCCTCGGGCGTGGCCGTGGTGAGGGTGGATTCGTCCGGGTCCGCGGTGTCGCTGACGGTGGCGCCGACCAAGCCGGCGCCGCTTGTGCCGTCCCGGACCGTGCCGACGGTCAGGCCCCCGGGGGTGGGTACGAGGACGCGGGTCTGGACGTTCACGTCGTCGAGTGACCAGAAGTAGCCCCAGTCGGCGACGAAATGGAAGCGCAGCCGCACGGCTTTGTGCCCAGCGAACTGCCGGAGTGACACGGGCACGGTCAGGCGTTGCGCGGAGTCGCTGACCTTCGGCCCGGTCCAGACGTTCTCCCAGGTGGCGCCGTCGTCCGTGCTGGCGTCCACGGTCATGTGCTGCTGGGTGGGGTTGGCCAGGTACGCGGTCTTGAAGGTGAGTTCCGCCGACTGCGCGGCGGACAGGTCGTATGCGGGGCTGATGAGTTGGCTGTCCTGATGCGGTCCGATCGGCCCGTTGTCGCTCTCGACGACGGCGAAGGCGCCGTCGCCGCCGGTGGAGTTGCCGCGTTGGGTCGGGTCGTCGAACTCCCATCCGTTGTCGGTGCCGGCCGCGTTCACCACGCTCCAGCCCTGGGGCGCGGTCGCGGTGGACTCGAACGTTTCGGCCCGGTCGGCGAGTTCGAGCCGGTAGCCGACGGCAGTGGCGGTGTCGGGATCGGCGGTCAGCGCCACGTCCGCGGTGACGGCCTTGTTGTGGACCGTCACCGGCCGTGCGAGGGATTCGTAGCCGGGCAGGGCGGCGGTGACGTTCAGCGTGTAGTCGCTGCCCTTCGGCAGGGTCATTTCGTATGCGCCGGTGACCGGGTCGGTCCAGACCGGGGCTTCCGGGGACCCGTTCACGGCGAGTCGGGCGTAGAGCGGCCAGCCGTGTCCTGACCCGTCCTTGACGGTGCCGTGGACGCGCTCACGAGGGATCGGAGAGAGTTCGAAGTCGCGGGTGAGGGTCTGGCCGTCCGCGATGTCGAGGGTGACCGGTGTGGTCGTCGTGTAGCCGAAGGCCTTCACCGTCAGGGCGTTGACCGCGCCCGCGGGGAGATCGAGCGTGTACGCCCCCTGCGTGTCGGTCGTGGCGATGTCGAGCCCGGACCCGACGGTCGCGTGGGCGACCGGCTTGCCGGTGGCCGCGTCCTTGACCGTACCGGAGAGGGTGCCGTGCGGTCCGCTGCGGAAGGCGGCCAGGCCCGCCGGGGTGCCCAGGCCGGTCGGACCGTCGTAGCCGGTGCCGGCGTTGCACAGGTACGCGACGGAGCAGGTTCCGTTCGACCCGGTGGTGATGTCGTTGAGACCGACGCCGTTCGCAGCGTAGGGATAGGAATTGGGGGAGGTGCCGGGGCGCGGGGGCCCGGCCAGCGCGTAGACGGAGGCGATCACCGGCGTCGCGACGCTGGTGCCGCCGTAGCGTTGCCAGCCGGTGCCCTGCGAGCCGTAGGTCAGGTAGACGGCAACGTTGTCGGCGACGGCTGACACGTCGGCGACGCTTCGCCCCGCGCAGCCTGTGTCCTGCTGGAAGTCCGGCTTCGCCTGCTGGGACGCGCATCCGGAGCCCGGTCCGTAGGAGTCCCTGGCCCAGACGGTCTCCGACCAGCCGCGGGCGCTGGCCGGGTCGGCCGTCAGGGTTGTGCCGCCGACCGCGGTCACGGACGGGAGGGTCGCGGGGAAGGAGACGCCGTATTTGTTGTCGCCGCTGGCCGCGACCACGGCGACGCCGGGATGGTTGTAGGAGGACCCGTAGGTGGCCAGGTCGGTCGGGTAGTCACCAGGCCTGCCGTAGGAGTTGGAGACGTACTTGGCGCCGAGGTCCACGGCCTCGTCCACACCGGCGGCGAGGTTTTCCAGACCATCGTTGTCTGTCTCCACCAGCAGGATGTCGGCGTTCGGTGCCGCCGCGGAGACCATGTCCAGGTCGAGGGCGATCTCACCCGCCCAGGCGTTGTTGGAGAGCGGGTAGTCGGTGCCGCCGCGCTGGTCCACCTTCCTGAAGCAGCCGTTGGCGGTGGTGCAGGGAGGCAGGCCGTACTGGGCGCGGTAAACGGCCAGGTCTGCCTCGGCGTTGGGGTTGTCGTAGGCGTCGACGATCGCGATGGTCTGGCCGGCGCCCCCGTCGGCGGGCAGGCTGTAGGCGCTCTGAATGTCCTGCGGACCGAGCCCCGCGGGAACCTCGGACGCGCTCAGCCGCATCCTGGCCGGCTGGTCCGTCGCGCGCATCGCGTAGCAGGTCGCGTGCCCCTTGGCCGGGGTGCCGCAGACGGGTGCCAAGTCGGGCTCGGCGTCGGATGCGTCCTGAACTGTGCCGGTCGTGGCCTGCGCGACCGCGGGCGGTGCGGCGTGCGCAAGGGGCTGGACGCCCAGGAGTGCCAAGGTCGCGACACCGAGAATCGCCGCGCCGCGATGGAATATGCGAAAGGCCGGGAACGCACCTCTCGCACGAGTGGATATCGACACATGACGCCAATCATGACTGGGCCCTCAACTCGGGCCGGACGAAAGTGAATACGCATGATGTGCGGGCGATCAATTAGCCGATGCCAATTGGCGGCCTGTCAACCCCCGAATTGTTGCGCGCATGTGTCGTCGTCGACCCGATCGAGACAAACCCACAGCAACGCATCCGGCCCGGTCCGTGACCTGCGCCCCACCCGTTCAACACGCCATGCGCAGCCTCGGGGACCAAGCCACCGACGGGCTTCTCACTTGCGCACGATCACATATTCCGCACGGTTCACCCTTGCCGGGCAGGGTGGGCAGGCAACAGAATGAAATCGCTCTCCCAGTTCTGAACTCCGTACCATCCGGGCGTTTTTGTCTTCCTCCGGGAAAAGCGTCAAATCGAGTCGGGGAGAATAGCGAGAGCGGATCGGACGAGGTTGCGCTCTGGCCCTTACTCGTTCGAGTTCGGTGTCTCCAGCGGCAGCCAGCCTCGTTCGGCTGCGCGGAGGGCGATCTGGAAGCGTGTTCTGGCGCCGAGCGCGGTGCCTGCCTCGCTCACATGCTTTTGCACGGTGCGGCGGCTGATGTCGAGTACCCGGGCGATGGCGTCGTCCTTCATCCCGGTCGCCATAAGGTCGAGGATCGCCTGGGTTCGTTCGTCGAGCGGTGTCGTTTCCCGGGTCTCGCGGGGGGCGGGCCAGTCCTGCCGGCTTTCGAGTGATACCGGCACCGCGTGCTTCCAGATGGTCTCGAACAGGGCAGCGAGTGCGGCGACGAGGGCAGGCGAGTGGACCACGAGTGATCCTGCCGACGGGCGGTCGTCGTGCAGGGGCAGGAGGGCGGTGGTCCGGTCGAACAGGACCAGTTTGACGGGGAGTCGGGAGCTGAGCCGGAACTCGCCGCCGCCGGCGCTGCCCCGCAGTGCCGTCTCCAGTGACACCGTGTCCGTGAAGCCCTCGGTGTCGTAGACCGACCGCAGTCGTATGCCGTCGCGGTACTGCGGCTGTGCGGTGCCCCCTTGACCGGAGGCAGCCGTGGGCCCGGTCACATAAGGCGGCTTGGCCAGGTGCAGTACTTCGTGGGTGCTGCCCTTGAGGAGATGCGCATAGCGTGCGGCGACCTCCTCGTTGTCTTCCAGGACCTCTACGAGGTGTGGGGCATGTGGGCGGGCCGCTGAGTCGTAGATCTCGTGGAGTTGCTCCATGTACAGCTCGGCCTGGGCCAGTTCGGCGCGCCTGCGGGCCAGCAGGGAGCCCAGGGACGAGCGTGGCGGGCCTGCCTTCCAGCGCGGGGGCCGGTCCGTGATGGGGATGACCAGGAGCGCGTCCTCCAGGGACCGCAGTGCCCTCTCGACCTCGTCGGGCGATGCGCCGACCGCTGCGGCCACAGTGGGGGAACTGGCGGAGGCGTGGCCCACCAGGTACTCGAGGACCCGGCCGCTGAGTGCGTCCAGCCCGAGGCCGGCCCAGGGGCTGTCCGACGTCTCATCCATGCAGCCCCGACGCTCCCGCTGTAGTGCGCTTGGGTGTTGAGCGTGTCGCTGCCGTATCTCTGCGCACCGCCCGCGAGACGTAAGCGCATGTGCGCAATTGCGTGAAGCCGCGACAGCCGGATCTTGTCGCGCATGACGCGTCACCGTCAAGGTGGGCACGCTCCCACCAGTCCCAAGGACGCGACTGGCCCTGTACATCAACTGCCAGTACGCCCATTCAAGTCGAGGGAATCCTTTGACACGCCACCCCTCCGGAAGACGGCGCCGCCTGCTCGTGGTCGCGACCGTCCTCCTGGTCACCGCGGCGACCCCGCACGTGGCCTCCTCCGCAGACACCTCGTCGACCGACAACTCGGCCCGTGCCACCCGCACTTCTGACAACGTTGCCTCATCCGTCGTCACCCTGGTGACCGGCGACAAGGTCACCGTCGCCCCCGGCGCGGGCGGCGGCCCCGGCACGATCACCGTTCAGGGCCCCGGCGGCGAGTCGACCGGCGCCCGCGTGCTGACCGTGGGCGGCGACACCTACGTCTATCCCGACGCCGCCCGCCCCTACCTGGCGTCCGGCGCCCTGGACGACCAACTCTTCAACGTCTCCCGGCTCGTGGCCGACGGCTACGACGACGCGAAGCTCAAGCACCTGCCCCTCATCGTCACCTACGGCGGCAAGGAGGCCCCCGCCTCCGACTTGCGCAAGCGCGCCGTCGCCATGCCGGGCGATGTCACCGACGTACGCCCCCTCACCAGCGTCAACGGGGTGGCCCTCGCCGCCGACCGCGAGGACACCGGTGCCCTGTGGAGCGCGCTCACCGGCACCGCGTCCGGCTCCGCGAAGGTGTCGGACGCCAACGCCGACGCAGCCTTCCGCGGCGGCGTCGCCAAGGTCTGGCTCGACGGCAAGGCCGAGGCCACCCTCAGCGACTCGGTAGCCCAGATCGGTGCCCCCGAGGTCTGGGCGGGCGGCAACACCGGCGAGGGCGTCGACGTGGCTGTCCTCGACACCGGCTACGACCCGGGCCACCCCGACCTGAAGGACGCGGTCGTGGACAGCGCCAGTTTCGTCCCCGGCCAGGACGTCACCGACCGCCACGGCCACGGCACGCACGTCGCCTCCACGATCGCCGGCAGCGGTGCCGCCTCCGACGGCAAGGAGAAGGGCGTCGCACCCGGCGTCGACCTGCACGTCGGCAAGGTCCTGGCCAACGAGGGCTACGGCTACGACTCCTGGATCCTGGCGGGCATGGAGTGGGCCGCCCGCGATGTTCACGCCCGGGTCATCAGCATGAGCCTGGGCAGCAGCGAGGACGCCGACGGTGAGACCGTCCTCGCCCAGGCCGTGAACGAGCTGAGCGCCGAGACCGGCGCCCTGTTCACCATCGCCGCCGGCAACGATGGCCCTGGCGCCCAGACGGTCCGTTCGCCCGGCACCGCCGACGCGGCCCTGACCGTCGGCGCGGTCGACTCTTCCGATGCCATCGCCGACTTCTCCAGCCGTGGCCCCCGCTACGGCGACGACGCCCTCAAGCCCGAGATCACCGCGCCCGGCGTCGGCATCCTGGCCGCCCGCTCGCAGTACGCGGCCAACGGCAGCGGCTCCTACATGACCGCCAGCGGCACCTCCATGGCGACCCCGCACGTGGCCGGCGCGGCCGCGCTGGTCGCCGCCGCGCACCCCGACTGGACCGGCAGCCGCATCAAGGACGCCCTAGTCAGCACCGCCAGGCCCACCCCCGACATCAGCGCGGACGACGGCGGCAACGGCCGGGCGGACGCCGCCGCGGCGGCCACGGCGACGCTCACCGCCACCGGCAAGATCGACGTCGGCATCCACTCGCCCGGCACGGAACAGGGCACCGTCCCGTCCACGGCGACCTGGACCAACACCGGCGACCAAACCGTCACCGTGGACCTCGCCGTGGACGCCCCGGGCGTTCCCGACGGCGTCTTCACCGTCACCCCCAGCCGCGTCGAGGTACCCGCGCACGGCACCGCGACCGCCACGGTCACCACCGACCTGGACAAGGCGGGCGGCCTCCAGCGCCGGACCGGGCAGCTGACGGCGTCCGCCGACGGCACCGCGCTAACCCGCACGCTGCTCGGCGTCAGCACCCGCCAGCAGTTGTTCCACGTGCGCACCAAGGTCACCGGCCGCTCGGGCGAGGCCACGGACGGTGTCCTCACCTTCTACCGCAAGGGCGACGAGTACGCGGGCACATACCTCTACAGCGGCGGCCAGTCGGACGAACTGCTGCCGCCGGGCCTGTACACCGTCTACGCCGACTTCCGCGTGCAGGGTACGCACGGCCCCGCCTCGGCCGGATACGCCCGCATGGTCATCCCTCAGGTGAAGGTGACCGGCACCACCGACCTCGTGCTCGACGGCACCAAGCTCAAGGAGGTCAAGGCCGTCACGCCGAAGAAGACCGAGAACTTCTCCCGGCGCCTGGACTACTACCGGGAGTTCAAGGACGGCTCCTCGGTCGCCGACATGTCGCTGATCGGTGACGGCTACGACAGCATCTGGACGGCACCCACGTCCGCGCCCAGTGACGGCGAGCAGTACCTCACCGCCCGCTGGCGCAACCAGGAACCACTGCTGTCGGTGACCGCAGGCGGGCACGAGTTCGACGACCTGTGGATCATGCCCGGCTCGACGAAGCTGCCCGAGGACGACTACACCCTCGACCTGATCCACCCGGGCGAAGGTCTCGCGGAGGACTACGAGGGCGTCGACGCCGCAGGCAAGGCCGCCGTGGTGCCGTGGGACTCCAGTGACGAGGACACCGCGGACGACCAGATCAGGGCCGCGCAGGCAGCGGGCGTGAAGCTGCTGCTGTTCGTCAACGACCTCGACGGGCGACTGCGCGAGCCCATCATCAAGTCCTCCATCGAGGTGGTGGGCCTGTCCCGCACGAGGGGCGACGAGCTCATGGCGAGCGTCGACGCGAGCACGACGGGCAGTGTGCCGGTGCGGGCCGTCTCCCGCCCCGACACGGACTACCTGTACGACCTGGTCCGCACCTGGAAGGGCCGCATCCCCGCCAACCCGGTCTACGCAGCCGCGACCGGTCAACTGGCCCGGGTCGAGACCTCGTTCCGCAACCCGACCGGCCGTGAGGTGTACGAGAACCGCTACGACGTCCACCCCTGGACCGCGTACCAGGTCGCCACCAACCGGCTGAGCACGGCCGGCGCGCACCGCACCGACTACGTCAGCACCGACAACACGTTCTCGTGGACCGAGGAGGGCGAGCTCCAGTCCCTGTCCTACAGTGCGTCCGGGTCCGTCACCTATCCGGCGGGAAGCACCACGGACGTGGAGTGGTTCGGCCCCGTGGTGCGCCCTCGCATCAACGACAGCGTCCAACTGCCCGTGCGCACCGGTGACGAGGTGAATGTCGTCATCCCGTCCTGGGGCGACTCCGGTGGCGGCCACGCCAACTACGTCGCCTTCGGCAGCTCCGGCACCACCCAGGAGACCTCGCTGTACCGGGGCGACACGCTGGTCGCCGAGGGCGGCGCCGGGGTGAGCGCGACCGTACCGGCTACGAAGGGCACCTATCGTCTGGTGCACACGGCGACCCGTACGGTCACGGCCGCCTTCCCTTACTCGACCGCCACGCGCACCGAGTGGACGTTCACCTCCGCGGCGCCCAGGAACGCCGACGACAGCGAGCAACTCCCGCTCGTCCAGGTGGACTACACCCTGCCGACGTCCGACGACGGCAAGGCAGCCGCCGACGCGACCCTGCTTGTCACTCCGCTGCACCTGCAGGGCGGCTCCGACGCGGCGCTCAACACCCGCAAGGTGGAACTGTCCTACGACGACGGCGCCACCTGGACGACGGCACGCCTCAGCGGCAGGGGCAACGGCAAGGTGAGCCTGCGCCTGCACGCGCCCGCCTCGGCGCAATACCTCACGGTGCGCGTTCATGCCGGTGACAGCCGCGGCAACACCGTGACGCAGACCGTCGTACGCGCCGCGGGAATCGCCGGATGACCTGACCCGACCTCGGCCTGACCGAAGCCGCCCGGCGATCCCCGCACGACCGCCGGGCGGTATCCGTCCATGCCGATCCCCTCCTACACGGTCCGAGTTGACGCACCGTCACCTCCCCTCCGCACGGTCGGACCACGCATGCCGACGCACCCCTGGCAGGCGATCCCGCGCAGGGGTCGGAGCCTGGCACCGGTCCCGCTGCCCATCGCCTACCTCGCCTGCGGCGGACTGGACGGTCACGTCGTGTGTGCCGGTGAGCAGTCGCCCGGTACGGGTGTCGTCGACGACGTCTACTCCTACGATCCGGCCGACGACACCTGCTTCCTCGAAGTGTCCTGCACCTTTCTGGCCGAGGTGCACTCCGGGGACACCCTGTACCCGGCGCTCACCATCACCGGCCTGGAGCCGACGGGCGACACCGGCATCGTGGTCACAGCGGCCACCATCCACAACCAGCGCGGCCAACTCGTCCTGTCCGGGCAGCACAAGTACCTGCTGCGGCGTCAGTAGGCCGTACGGAACAGCCGAACGGTACGACGTTCGTGCGCGCGACAGGTCGCGTTCCGCCGACCCCAACCTGCTCACCGCCCGCTTCTGCCGGGCGACGGCGAGGACGTGATCCACGCGGTCCCGTCCCCCGGTAACGACCATGCGGACGGTTACCGGGGGACGCGTATGACCGCCCATCCGGCACACCGAAGAAGGTAGAAGATGACGCACCGTAGAGCTGTGCCCGCCGCACTCGCCTGCTGCGCCGTGCTGGCAGCTGCGCTGACCGGTTGTACGAGCACCGGCACGGGCAGCGCGGCTCCGAGTAACTCCGAAAACCCGTCGTCGGCCACCGGCTCGGGGTCCGCCAACGTCGGTACCGTCGGCTCGTCGGGCCGACCAACGCCGACGCCGACCGCGTCCGCGGCTCAGGCGCCGACGGCGACCCGATGCCACACCTCCGAGGTGCGGGCATCCATCGGCCCGGACCACCCGGGCACCGGGCAGGAGAACTTCGCCATCATCTTGGCCAATGGCTCGCACCGCACCTGCACGGTGTACGGATTCCCGGGTGTGGCGTTCGTCAACGGTGCCGGCGAGGCCGTCACACCGGACGCCGAGCGGACCACCGGGCAGGAGCAAAGGATCGTCACCCTTGCCCCGGGAGCGAGCGCGTGGTCGGCCCTGAGCTTCACCAATCCGGCGATCTCCGGGGTCACCACAGTGACACCCGTGGCCGTACGCGTCACCCCGCCGGACGAGACGGAGCCGATCAGAGTCCGCTGGACCGGCGGAAGGGTCTCCAACACGGGTAAGGCGTCGGTTCCCCAAGTGAGTCCCTTCAGGCCTGGCGACGGCAGCTGACTCCCAGCTGACCGGCATCCTGGCGTCGGCTGGGCGGTCAACCGCAGCTCGAAGGGGTACGCCCACTGGTCTTTGTGGGCGACTTCACTGCTCGGGGACGGCGGGGCGTTACGGAGGGTCCGAGGTGTGGTGGGCCCAGGGCGGAGAAGCTGATTCGTCCGCGGTACGCCTACGGCGGCTGCGTCACGTAGGCCGGAGGCCACCGCGTCGGGTGCGGTCGGCTGCTCGGGCGGCGTCGAGGATCGCGTCGGTCACCACGGCAGGCCGGGTGATCAGTGACAAGTGACCGGCGTCGACCTTCGCGATGCGAGCGCCCTCACTGGTGGCCATGGCCGGCTGCTCGGCGGGCGGATGACACGGTCGGCGGTGCCGACCACGGCCCAGGAGGGGATGGTCTGCCAGGCGGGCGTACGGGACGTTCGGATCCGGCGCTGACCGCGACACTGTGCGCGAGGGCGGCTCAGCCTCGGTGGCCGATCGTGGCAGCGCGCAGGAACCACTCGGCATCGGCGAAGCGGAGGGCATCGATGCCGCCGCCCATGGTCAGCCGAAGCGTTCGGTGCGGATCGTGGCCGGGTTGCACCCCATGTCGATCAGCAGATTGCTCACGGATTCGACGAAGCCGGTGGGCCCGCAGACGTAAACGGGGCTGTCCGGCTGAAGCTGTGCCGCCTGCTTGTCCAGGTCGGCGCGGGTGACGCGGCCGGGCCTGCGCGTGCTGCCCGGCGGGGCCTGCCGGGTGTACACGATGCGGACGTCGAGCTGCGCGTCCCGCTCGGTCAGGTGCTCCCGGTACCAGACGTCGTCGGGAGTGCGCGCCGAGTACAGCAGTTGGAAAGCGCTGCGCGTCTCTGTCCGGCTGCGGGCGCGGATCATTGCTGCCAGCGGGACGACGCCGGAGCCGCCGGCCACCAGGAGCACCGGCTGTGTCTGCTCGGGCCGCCAGACGAACCAGTTGCCGAGCGGCCCGCGCAGTTCCACGTCGGCGCCGAGGGGCAGATCGTGGGCCAGGTAGGGGGAGACCTCCCCGTCGGACAGGGCTTGCACGCCGAGTTCGATGCGGTCGCCGTCGGCGGGTGCGGCCAGTGAGTAACTGCGCACCGCCTGGTAGCCGTCGTCTGCGGTGAGCCGTACGTCGACGTGCTGGCCGGGCAGGTGGCCGGGCCAGCCGGGGACGGAGAAGACCAGGGAACTCGCCGTAGCGGTCTGGGGGCGGCGCTCGGCGAGCCGCGCGGCGTGCCAGGCGATGCCCATGGTCAGTCGCCCCAGTTGCGCTGCTCGCGCCACGGGTCGCCGTAGTTGTGGTAACCGACGGACTCCCAGAAGCCCGGCTCGTCTTCGAGCGTGAGCTCAAGTCCGCGCACCCACTTGACCGACTTCCAGAAGTACAGATGCGGCACGAGCAGCCGGGCGGGTCCACCGTGCTCGGGTGAGAGCGGGCAGTCGTCGTACGTGTGCGCGATCCAGGCCTTGCCGTCGAGGAGGTCCTGCAGCGGCAAGTTGGTGGTGTAGCCGCCGTGGCCGTGGACTACGACATGGTCCGCGGCCGTCTCGACCTCGTCGAAGAAGGCGCTGACGGGGACGCCGCGCCAGTGCGTGTCGAATTTGGACCACCGGGTGACGCAGTGAATGTCGGTCACCGTCTCCTGCTGGGGAAGAGCCATCATCTCCTCCCAGGTCCAGCGGTGCGTGCGTCCCTGCTCCGTGGTCACCGTGAAGGCCCAGGTGTCGAGGGGAACGCGGGGCGTGGGCCCCGCAGACAGCACGGGAAACTGCTCCGTCAGGTATTGGCCGGGAGGCAGTCGGTCCGCCAGGGGACGGGCGCGCCCGCGAAAGCCGGGTGAGAAGGGGTTCATTCGTCGTCTCCTGAATGCCTGGGGGGCCGAGATGCTCGATGCGGTTGTCGCCCGTGTGTCCGGTGCGACCCGCGACCGGTGTGTCGCAGAAGGGCTCGACAGCGAGGCCGCGCGGCCGCAGTAGGGGGAGTCCGTCCGCGCGGCTGCCTGTTTCACCTGGTCAACTCGTGGCGCGTACCGCGTCCAGGATCAGGCCGGCGACCTCCTTCGGCTGGGACACGGCGACCGCGTGCGACGCACCCTCGATCTCGACGACGGTCGCCCCGGCCCGCCTGGCGCCGAAACGCTCGACCTCGGGGTTGATCGCGTGGTCGGCGCCGGCCACGAGCGCCCAGGACGGCTTGGTCTTCCACGCGGCCGCGGAGGCCGTCTCCTCGAACGCCGCGGCAGCCAGCGGACGTTGCGCCACCGCCAGGACCTTGGTGACGTCGGCGGGCACGTCGGCGGCGAAGACGTCCGGGAATGCCTCGGGCGTGATGGTGACCTCGACCGCGGGATCCGCGCCCTCGACGGGGTACGTCCACTGCTTCAGGTTGCTCACCAGCGGGCTGGCGGGGAACCGACCCTGCAGTTCGCCGAGGCTCTCGCCTTCTTCGAGGACATAGGCGGCGACGTAGACCAGACCGACGACGTTCTCGGTGGTGCCGGCCACGGTGATGAGCGCACCGCCGTAGGAGTGGCCGACCAGGATGACGGGACCGTCGATCTGAGCGGCCACGGAGGCGACGTACGCGGCGTCGGAGGCCAGTCCGCGCAGCGGGTTGGGCGGCGCGATCACCGGGATGCCCTGGCTCTGCAACTCGGTGATCACCCCGGACCAGCCGGCCGCGTCGGCGAAGGCGCCGTGGATGAGAACGACGGTGGGAGAGGAGGCAGTCATGTCAGGGTTCTCTCTTCGGGATCAGGCGGTGTGAAGGGCGCCGCGCAGGGTGCCGACGGCGAGCGTGATGGCGGCCTCGGCGGCGTGGGTCCCGCGCAGGGCGTTGAGCATCACGAAGTCGTGGATGATGCCCTGGAACCGCACGGCGGTGACGGGCACGCCGGCCTCACGGAGCTTGGCCGCGTAGGCCTCGCCCTCGTCGCGCAGCACGTCGGCCTCGCCGGTGATGACCAGGGCCGGGGGCAGGCCGGCCAGCTGCTCGGCGGTGGCCCGAAGCGGGGACGCGGTGATCTGGGCCCGCTCCGCCTCGTCGGTCGTGTACTGGTCCCAGAACCACTGCATGCCGTCACGGCGCAGGAAGTGGCCGGTGGCGAACTGGTGGTACGAACCGGTGTCGAAGCTCGCGTCGGTGACGGGGTAGAACAGCACCTGCTGCACCAGGGGAATGTCGCCGCGCTCCTTGGCCATCAGGGTCAGCGCGGCGCTCATGTTGCCGCCCACGGAGTCTCCCGCCACGGCCAGCCGCGCACCGTCCAGGCCCTTGGAGGCGCCCTGCTGGACGACCCACTGGGCGACCGTGTAGTTCTGCTCGATGGCGACCGGGTAACGCACCTCGGGCGACAGGTCGTACTCGGGGAAGACCACGGCGGCGCCCGCGCCGACGGCGAGTTCGCGCACCAGGCGGTCGTGGGTGTGGGCGTTGCCGAACACCCAGCCTGCGCCGTGGATGTAGAGGATCACCGGCAGGGTTCCCTCGGCACCTGCGGGCTTGACGATGCGCGCGCGGACGCTGCCCGTCGGACCGCCCGAGACGGTGATCCACTCCTCGTCGATCCGCGGCTTCTCGATCTCGCCGGACTGCACCTCGTCGACGGCCTTGCGGCCCTCGGCGGGCGGCAGGTCGAACAGGTACGGCGGATTGGCGGTGGCCTCCGCGAACGCGGCTGCCGAGGGCTCCAGCACCGGCTGAACCGGCTCGACGGTCTCGGGCATGTGAATCTCCTGAATCGGTCGGGGCCGCCGGCCTCGCCGACAATACGGCCAGGATCCCGCGAAGGACGTCCCGGAGCCGCTTTTCGCCACGCTAAACCGCCGGGCCGCGCGGCAATTGTCCGTGGGTGCACCGCCGCTGTCCTCACAGCGCACAGCTGCCCTCAGGCCTCTTGAATGACATTCAGAGCGTGGCTGAGTCAGTGCACTGTGAGGCCATGCCCTGTGCACTGGCGGGACATGATCGGCCCATCGGCGTGTCTACGGTGATGTGGCATGCAACCGAGGTCCTTCGTCCACAGACGCCGGCCTTTGTCATCAGACACAACGAGTGTCGGCGGAATGCGCTCGGTTCGGTCAATGGCTTTCCCGGAGGGGCTTTCAAGCGATGTCAACCATGCCCGTCGGCGGACTGGTTCCGCAGGCCGTCGACGATGCCGCGGACCTCGTCGTCCGCAACGCGAAGATCCACACCGGCGACCCCGGCCGCCCCCATGCGGAGGCACTCGCCATCCACGACGGCGTCATCACGGCCGTCGGTGATGACAAGGACGTGGCACCCCACATCGGCGCGGACACGAAGGTGGTCGACGCGCTGGGGCGACGGGTGATCCCCGGCCTCAACGACGCCCACCTGCACGTGATTCGCGGTGGCCTCAACTACGTGCTGGAGCTGCGCTGGGACGGCGTGCGCAGCCTGCGTCAGGGCCTGGAAATGCTGCGTGAGCAGGCCGCTCGTACCCCCAAGGGCCAGTGGGTACGGGTGGTGGGTGGGTGGTCGGCCGAGCAGTTCGCCGAACGCAGACTGCCGACCGTCGCCGAACTGAACGCCGCCGCCCCGGACACCCCCGTCTTCGTCCTGCACCTGTACCAGTCGGCAGTGCTGAACCGGGCGGCGCTCAAGGCGGCCGGATACACCCGGGACACACCCGACCCCAGGGGCGGCCAGATCGTCCGGGGCAGGGACGGGGATCCGACGGGCATGCTGCTGGCCGCTCCCAGCGCCCTCATCCTGTACTCGACCCTGGCCAAGGCACCGGTACTGGAGGGCGAGGACAAAAAGATCTCGACCCGTCATTTCCTGCGCGAGTTGAACAGATTCGGACTGACCTCGGCGATCGACGCCGCCGGCGGCTTCCAGAACTTCCCCGACAACTACAGCACCGTCGTCGAACTGGCCAAGGCCGGACAGTTGTCGCTGCGTATCGCTTATCACCTCTTCCCGCAGACAGCGGGTCAGGAGATCGACGATCTCGCCCGCTGGATCGAAATAGCCCGCCCCGAGGACGGGGACGAATGGCTGCGTCTCAACGGCGCGGGCGAGAACCTCACCTGGGCGGCGGCTGATTTCGAGAATTTCGCCCAGCCGCGTCCGGAACACGCACCTGATTACGAGGCGGAGTTCGAGAAGGCAGTGCGCCTGCTCATGGAGAACGGGTGGGGATTCCGGCTGCACGCCACGTACGACGAGACCATCCGTCGCGATCTCGCGGTGTTCGAGAAGCTCTCCGCAGAAGGGCTCTTCCCGGCCGGCAACCGGTGGCTGTTCGATCACGCGGAGACCGTCTCCCCGGACAGCCTCGACCGCGTCGCCGCCCTCGGCGGCGCGATGTCCGTGCAGAACCGCCTGTCCTTCCAGGGCGACGCGTTCGTACGCCGTTACGGCCCCGGCGCCGCCGCGGACGCCCCGCCCGTCCGGGCCATGCTGGACCGCGGCCTGACCGTGGGCGCCGGCACCGATGCCACCCGCGTCTCCACCTACAACCCCTGGGTCGCCCTGCATTGGCTCATCAGCGGCCGCACCGTCGGCGATCTGGTACTCCGCCCGCCGACGAACCGCGTCGACCGGCAGACGGCGCTCGCCATGTTCACGCGCGCCGGCGCCGCACTGACCGGCGAGGACGAGGTCAAGGGCGTGCTCCGGCCGGGATGTTACGGAGACCTGGCGATCCTGTCGGAGGACTACTTCGCCGTGCCCGAGCCGGACATCGCCCACATCGAGTCGCTGCTGACGGTGACCGGCGGCCGGATCGTCTACGCCACCGCCGAGTACGAGGGGCTCGACGAGGAACTTCCCCCCGTCAACCCGGCCTGGAGCCCGGTGGCGCACTTCGGCGGCTACCAGGTGTCCCGCCGGGCGGCCCTTCCCGGCGCCTACCAGGCGGAGCTGCTCGGCCAGGCCATCGCCGAGTCGGAGCAGCACCGCCAGTGGCGCATCGCGCGCGGCCTCGCCCCGGACGCCGTGAGCACTCCCTTCGATCCCTGCTTCGTCCTGTGAACTCCCGGAAGGGGCCGGGCTCTTGCGCCGCCCCTTCCGGGACACCACCAGCTCCGTCCACCGGACGGTTCTTCCCATGGCCCGGACAGCGGTCCGCGCCACTCCTTACCGAGGAAGGCTCACGCTCATGGTCAACATCGCCGAGGTCACCGCGGCCCCCAGCCCCGACCTGCTCACCCCCGACAACTGCGCGGTGCTGTTCGTGGACCACCAGCCGCAGATGTTCTTCGGTACCGGCAGCGGTGACCGCACCGCGATCATCAACTCCACCGTGGGCCTGGCCAAGTCCGCCAAGGCGTTCGACGTCCCCGTCGTCCTGAGCACCGTGGCCGCCGAGTCGTTCTCCGGCCCGATCATGCCGCAGCTGGCGGCCGTCTTCCCCGAGCAGAAGATCATCGACCGCAGCACGATGAACGCCTGGGAGGACCTCGCCTTCGTCGAGGCGGTCAAGTCCACCGGCCGCAAGAAGCTCGTCATCGCCGGCCTGTGGACCGAGGTCTGCGTCGTCCTGCCCGCGCTCTCCGCCCTCGCCCAGGGCTACGAGGTCTATGTCGTCACCGACGCGTCCGGCGGTGTCAGCCCGCAGGCCCACGAACACGCCGTCCAGCGCATGGTGCGGGGCGGTGCCATACCGGTGACCTGGGTGCAGGTGCTCCTGGAACTCCAGCGTGACTGGGCCCGCACCGAGACGTACGCCGCCGTGGGCGACGTGGTCAAGGAGCATGGCGGCGCCTACGGCCTCGGCATGGTCTACGCACAGGCCGTCATCGGCGCTCACGCCGCCGGCTGATCCCCGCACCGGTACCGGAACGTCAGGAACAGGCGGGAACACGATGGACGCTGGACTGCTGGTTCTCCGGCTGGTGGTGGGGTTGCTCATCGCCGGGCACGGCGTGCAGAAGGTGAGCTTCCGGCTTGGGGGCAACGGATTGGCGGGCGGGACCGAGGAGTTCCGCGGTGACGGCTTCCGCGGCGGTCGTCTCACCGCACTCGTCGCGGGCGGCAGTCAGATCGGTGCCGGCCTGTTCCTGACCGTCGGACTGCTCACGCCGCCGGCCGCCATGGCCGCGATGGGCGTGATGACGGTCGCGGGCACCGTCAAATGGCACAGGGGACTGTGGGTGCAGCACGACGGCTACGAGTATCCCCTTGTCCTCATCGCCGTCTGTGCCGCACTGGCCCTCACCGGGCCCGGGCGCTGGTCCCTCGATCACGCGCTGGGAGTGACGCCGTGGCCGGTGTGGGTCGCCCTCGCGGCAATCGTGATCGGCCCGGCCAGCGGACTGCTCACCCGCGTGGTGTTGCACCGCCCGTCCGCCGCAATGGAAAGGACGTCGTATGCACAGGCTGCTGAGTGACGCGGCCCGCACCCTCAAACCGGCCGGAGAGGACCGTCACGGTCCCCTGCCTCCCCTCATGCTGACCCTGACGGTGGTCACCGGCCTGGTCGACGCCGTGAGCTATCTGGCCCTGGGGCATGTCTTCGTTGCCAACATGACCGGCAACGTGGTCTTCCTGGGGTTCGCGCTCGCGGGCGCCCAGGGTCTGTCGGCGCTCGCCTCCGTGGTCTCGATGGCCGCGTTCCTCGTCGGCGCCCTCGCTGGGGGCAGGCTCGGTACCCGGTTCGCCACGCACCGCGGGTACCTGTTGAGGACGTCAACGGCCGTGCAGACGGTGCTGGTCGCGGTCGCCGTGGCGGTCGCCGCGGTGGCGGACGGCCGGGTCGCCACCAGCGACCGGTACGCCCTGATCGTGTTCCTGGGGCTCGCCATGGGTCTGCAGAACGCGGTCGCCCGGCGCCTCGGTGTCCCGGACCTCACCACCACCGTGCTGACCCTGACCTTGACGGGGCTGGCCGCGGACTCCACCCCGGCCGGTGGCGCGGCACCGCGGCCCGGCCGCCGGATCCTGTCCGTACTGGCCATGTTCCTCGGAGCCCTCGTCGGCGCTGAACTCCTCCTGCACGGGCACCTGGTGCTCACCCTGGGCCTCGCCCTGCTGCTCCTCGCGGCCACCTCCGTGACCAGCCACCGCGTCTCGACCGCAGACGCCGCCTGGGCCAGGTCGGCGTGAGCGTCGCACCATCACCACGAGAGCCCGCTGAGCCCGCTGAGCCCGCTGAGCCGGATTCGCCCTGGGCGCCGCTCGCGGCGCGCGTCTTCCGGGCGTTGTGGATCGCCCAGTTGGTCTCCAACATCGGCAGCTGGATGCAGACGGTGGGAGCCCAGTGGCTGCTGATCGGGGACAGCGCCGCTCTGGTGACGCTCGTTCAGACGGCCTCCAGTCTTCCCATCGTGCTGCTGGCCCTGCCCTCCGGCGTGATCGCCGACCGCTTCGACCGGCGTAGGGTGCTGCTGACCGCACAGTTCGCCATGCTCGCGGTCTCCTGTGTGCTGACGGTGCTGGCCTTCATGGACGCCCTCACTGCGGTTCCGCTGCTCGCGCTCACCTTCCTTCTGGGCTGCGGTACCGCGCTGATGGGCCCGGCCTGGCAGGCGATCCAGCCGGAGCTGGTGGAACGCCGCCGGCTCCCTGAGGCGGCCGCGCTCGGTGCCGTGAACATGAATCTGGCCCGCGCCGTGGGCCCCGCGCTCGGTGGCGTGGTGGTCGCGGCGGCGGGCGCGGGGTGGGTCTTCGCCTTCAACGCCGCCTCCTACCTGGGCATCGCGGCCGTCCTCCTGCTGTGGCGGCGACCCGCGGCGGCCTCTCCCGCCGCCGGGGACGAGAAGCTGCTGGCCGCCCTGTACGCCGGTCGCCGCTATGTGTGGCACGCGCCGGGCGTCCGCCGAGTCCTCCTGCGCACGCTCCTGTTCATTCCCGGTGGTGCCGCTCTGTGGTCACTTCTCCCGGTGATGGCGAGCCGCTCTCTCGGCCTCGGCCCGGACGGATACGGGCTGCTGCTGGGCGCGGTGGGCGTGGGCGCCGTGGGGGGCGCCTTCGTGTTGCCGCGGCTGCGTCGCGTCGTCGGTGCCAACGGCACTCTCGCCGTCGGCGCCCTGGTCTTCGCCTGCGTCCTGGCGGTGCTGGCCACGGTCCCGATTCCATGGCTGGTGGCGGTGGTACTGCTGCCCGCCGGTGTTGCCTGGATCGCGGTGCTGTCCACCCTCAACGCGGCCGTGCAGACACGTCTTCCGGGCTGGGTCAGGGCCCGCGGACTCGGCGTCTATCTCCTGGTCTTCCAGGGCGCGCAGGCTCTGACGGCACCACTGTGGGGTGCCCTGGCCGACTGGCTGGGACTTGTCGCCTCCCTCCTGACCGGCAGCGTCCTGATGCTGGTCAGCGCGGTCAGCGTGCGCCGGTGGCCGCTGCATGACGCCGCCCGTATCGACCCGTCGCCGTCCGACCACTGGCCCGTTCCCCCGCTGGTGTTCGAGCCCGGACCGGCCGACGGCCCGGTGCTGATCTCCGTCACCTATCGGGTCGCTCCAGAGAACCAGGCCCCCTTCACCACACACATGGACCAGGTCGCCCGTTCACGACGGCGCACAGGCGCCTTCACCTGGGGTCTCTACCAGGACGGCAACGATCCGGCACGGTTCATCGAGAACTACCTGGTCGCGTCCTGGTCGGAGCATCTCGCCCAGCATCACAGCCGGCTCACCGCCACCGACCGCCGCTACGAGGAGCAGGCTCGTCGACTCCTCGTCCCGGGTACCGCCCCGGAGGTGACCCATGCCTTCGACGCCATGTCGGGACCTGTCGTACCGAATACCGGCAACGCCGTCTCGGCTCAAGAGCTCGCCCGCTCGCCGGAGGATTAGCCGGCAACAGCCGTGCGCTTCTGGACAGCACGGCATGCGCTCCTCGGCAACGGGCCGGCCGGGACCGTACCCAGCATCGCTTGCGTGCCGCGGCCTGGTTGGGAGATCGGCATGCCCAAGACAGCATCCGAAGCCGCACTGGAAGTCCTGACGGACCTCCTCCTGTCCAACTCGTCCTACAGCCACACCATCCACGCACCGCTCGAGAAGATCGACGTCGCGAGCTGGGTCTTCTCCCTGCCCGAAGCCGAATACCAGCGGTGCGCCCCGCCGGACCACATCGCGGCCGGCTCCACGACCACCGACGACGGACGGCCGATGTCGATCAACGTGGAGATGATCGGCACCAGCCTCATGATCCAGCACTACGTGGGTGAGATCGTCGAGCGGCACCACTGCCGGCTGGTGTCCGTCTCGGACGGCTTCACCCCCGCGGGACGCAGCAAGGTCCAGGTGGTCTGGGATCTCAGCGTGCGCCCCATCGACAGCGAAACCTGCGAGTACACGAACTCGGTGACGGCGCATCCCACGAACCTGTTCCTCGCCTTTGTCGAGGAACAGGGCATGTCGTTTGTTCGCTGCGAGCATCGAACGTGCCGCGCTGGCAAACGGCTGATGAGGAGTCAAGGCTGGGGCCGCGCTCAAGGGCGCGGAATGTTGCGCAGGTTGGCCCGGGCCAGATGAACCATGCGGCCGACGCCGCCGGAGAGAACGGTCCGGCTCGCCGACAGGGCGAAGCCGCTGATCTGATCGGCCGTGATCTTCGGCGGGACGGCCAGTGCGGCGGGATCGGTGACGATGTCGACCAGCGCGGGCCCGTCATGGGCGAAGGCATCGCGCAGCGCGTCGCGTACGGCGGTGGGCTTCTCGACCCGGATGCCGTGTGCGCCTGCCGCCGCGGCGATGGCGGCGTAGTCGGTGTGCGCGTATGTCGTGCCGTGCGGGGGCAGGCCGTCGACCAGCATCTCCAGGTCGACCATGCCCAGTGAGGAGTTGTTGAAGACAACCACTTTCACCGGCAGGTCGTACTGGACGAGCGTCAGGAAGTCGCCCAGGAGCATGGAGAATCCGCCGTCGCCGGATAGGGAGACGACCTGCCGCCCGCGGTCGAGGAACTGCGCACCGATGGCCTGCGGCAGCGCGTTGGCCATCGAACCGTGTACGAACGAGCCGAGGATGCGGCGCCGGCCGTTAGGCGTCAGGTAGCGGGCCGCCCACACACAGCACATCCCGGTGTCGACGGTGAAGACCGCGTCATCGGCGGCTTCCTCGTCGAGTACTGAGGCCACGTACTCGGGGTGGATCGGGGTGTGCTTCTCGACGTTGCGCGTGTAGGCGCTCACGGCGCCCTCGAGCGCATGGGTGTGCCGCTCCAGCATGCGGTCGAGGAACCGGCGCGACGGCTTCTCCCGCACCGCAGGGGTGAGGCACCGCAGTGTCTCGCGTACGTCCCCCCAGACGGCGAAGTCGAGTTGAGTACGCCGCCCGAGCCGCTCGGGCTGCACGTCGACCTGCACCGTCCGCACCTGCCGCGGCAGGAAGTCCGTGTACGGGAAGTCCGTTCCGAGAAGCAGCAGCAGGTCGCACTCGTGCATGGCCTCGTACGCGGCCCCGTAGCCGAGCAGGCCGGACATGCCGACGTCGTAGGGGTTGTCGTACTGAATGTGCTCCTTGCCCCGCAGCGCGTGTCCGACCGGCGCCTTGACCTTCTCGGCGAAGGCCATCACCTCGGCGTGGGCGCCGGCGACGCCTCGGCCGCAGAACACCATGACGCGTTCGGCGGAGTCCACCAGCTGGGTCAGCCGGGCGATTTCCCGGTCGCTGGGGCGGATGGCGGGGAGGTCCGTCGGCATGGCCAGCTCGGCGGCCGCGTCGGGAGAGTCCTCGGCGGCGGTGTCGCCGGAGAGGGACACGACCGACACGCCCCGTCGGCCGACGGCGTGCTGGATCGCGGTCTGCACCACGCGCGGCATCTGACGGGGCGAGGAGATCAGTTCCGAGTAGTGGCTGCATTCCGCGAACAGCCGGTCGGGGTGGGTCTCCTGGAAGTATCCGGTGCCGATCTCCCCGCTGGGTATCTGGGCGGCCAGCGCGAGCACCGGCGCCATGGAACGGTGGGCGTCGTACAGGCCGTTGATCAGGTGGAGGTTGCCCGGTCCGCAGGAGCCGGCGCAGGCCGCGAGCCGGCCGGTCAGCTGGGCCTCGGCACCGGCGGCGAAGGCCGCGACCTCCTCGTGGCGGACCTGGATCCACTCCACGGCGTCGTGTCGTCTGACCGCGTCGACGACCGGGTTCAGGCTGTCCCCGACCACGCCGTACATACGGCGCACGCCGGCGCGGGCCATGAGGTCGACGTACTGTTCCGCGATGGTCTGCTTGGCCATGGCACTCCTCGATTCGTCTCGATCACGCACGCTAGCGAGGAGCAGAGGGACCGCTTGACCGTCCGCGCACGAGATCGGTTCCGGCAGCGCACTGGGTGAAGGCCCAGCCCAAGGCGCGCACTTCGGTGAGCGCCTGCTGGACGAGCTGCGCGGCCAGGCCCTGTCCGGCGTGGGCCTCGTCGATTTCCGTGCGGTAGAAGACTCGCTGGTCACCGCAGTCGCGGTGGGCGGTCAGGCCCGCGCGCCGGCCGTCGACGAGGATTTCGTAACGGGCCTTGCGTCTGCCCGCTCGCCGATCGGAGCGACGAGGGGCCGGCCCATCGGGTGTGCCTTTGGGAAGTCGGGTGACTGGCTACTGGGAGTGCCGGTGGCCGGGCGGGACACCCGGCCGTCAGCGGAGGGCCGCCAGGACCGGTTCGACGGCGCGGTGGAACGTCGGGTAGGTGTAGATCATGTGCTGGAGGCGCTCGACCGGGACCTCCGCGTGGACGGCCACGTTCAGTCCGTACAGCAGCTCACCCCCGGCCGGTCCCGCCGAGGTCGCGCCGACCAGGATTTTGCGGTCTGCGTCCTCGACCAGCTTGACGAATCCTTCGCCGCCCGGCCCGTGGATCCAGCCGCGGGTCGAGGACGCATTGGGCAGTACCGCAGTCCGCACGCGCAGACCCCGGTCGCGGGCCTGGCGCTCGGTGAGTCCCACGGCGGCGATCTCGGGATCGGTGAAGGTGACGCGGGGCAGAGCCCGGTAGTCGGCATCGGGACCGGGGCTGCCCAGGATGTCACGGACGGCGATCTGAGCCTGGTACATCGACACGTGGGTGAAGGCGCCGCGGCCGGTGATGTCGCCGACCGCCCACAGACCCTCCGCCGCACGCATCTGCCCGTCCGTGGGAACGGCGCCGGCCGCCGGATCGAGCCCCACGGTCTCGGCGCCCAGTCCGGCCAGTTCGACGTGACGTCCGGTGGCGACGAGCAGCCGCTCGGCGCGCAGGGACTCGGCCGAGCCGTCGAGCAGGATGGTGAACTCGGTCCCGTCATGGCTCACTTGACGGGCCCGCACTCCGGTCAGGACGGTCACACCATCGGCCCGCAGCGCCTCGGCGGCGAGTTCCCCCGCTTCCGGTTCCTCCTGGGACAACAGCCGTTGCTGCCCCTCGACCACGGTCACACGGCAGGTGAAGCGGGCGAAGACCTGAGCGACCTCCACGCCGATGGCACCCCCGCCGAGGACGACCATCGACGCCGGCAGCTCCTTGGCGGCCATGGCATCCCGGTTGGTCCAGTACGGCGTCCCGGCGAGCCCGGGCACCGGGGGAATCCGGGGCCGGCTGCCCGTGGCCAGCACTACGCCCCGGCGGGCCGTGAACGTACGGTTGCCGACCACGACCCTGCGCGGGCCGGCGAGGCACCCCTTGCCGCGGACCAGACGACCGCCCTTGGCCTCCAGGCGGTCGGCCGCCACCTGGTCGTTCCAGTCGTCGGTGGCCTCATTGCGGATGCGTGCGGCGACTCGGGCCCAGTCCGGAGTCACGTCCGCCTGTCCCGCGAGGGTGGGCACACGCCGCGCCTCGGCCAGCAGGTTCCCGGCCCGGATCATCATCTTGCTGGGCACGCACCCCCAATACGGGCATTCGCCTCCGACGAGTTCCGCCTCGACCCCGACCACGTCGAGCCCCGCCTCGGCCAGCGTGCCCGCGACATACTCGCCGCCCGGCCCCAGGCCGACGACAACCACATCCACCTGCTCGTTCATGCCCATGCCTCCCTGTGCGGGCGGCGGTCCGACGTGCCGCCGGGCACCGACGTTAAGGCTGTGGGACGGCGTCCCGAGTCCCTGAGCGCACGGGCTTGGGCCCGAGAGTGAACACCTGGGGGTGGACCGTACGGTCGGTGCGTTCACGGGCACCACCGCATGCGCTGCCGGTCAACTCACCCCCGGCTCCGGGGTCTAGCGTCGTCGGCATACGCACAGCACCGCACCAGGAGGCGCGTCATGACCACCACTTCCAAGCCCGCCGGCAGCCAACCGTGGCTGCATCAGAAGGGCGCGGTCATCCAGGAGTTCGGGACCGTCAAACAGTTCCCGCTCGGGCTGTCGTACGACGCGCGCATGTACTCCTCCCAGCGCCTGAACAAGGTTCTCGCGGACACCCAGATCCTCTACGGCCTGTACAAGAAGCACCACTGGCTGCTGCGTGGCGCGACCTTCTACCAGCTGCATCTCCTCCTGGACAAGCATGCGGGAGAACAGCTGGAACTCGTCGACACGATCGCCGAGCGGGTCCAGACCCTGGGCGGGGTCGCCGTGGGCGATCCCCGGCACGTCGCGGAGATCACGTCGATTCCACGTCCGCCGGACGGCGTGGAGGAAGTCCCGGCCATGCTCTCGCGGTTGCTCGAGGCCCACGAGACCATCCTGACGCAGGCCCATGACGCGGCTTCCCGAACCGCCGAGCTGGGTGACGACGGCACCAACGACCTCCTGGTCTCACAGGTGATCCGCACCGGCGAGCTGCAAGCCTGGTTCCTGGCCGAGCACCTGGTGGACACGCCCCTGGTCCGAACCTGACGGGCATTCCCCAGGCGCCGCCGCCGGCCCCGTCACTTGATGGCACCGCTGACGGCCCCGGCGGCAACGTGGCGCTGAGCGACCACGAGCAGCACAGCCGTCGGGGCGGACGCCAGAACCGCGGTGGCCATGATGGCGTTCCACTGGTTCGTGTGGGCGCCTATGTATGCGTAGATGCCGAGGGTGACCGGCCGGACGGTGTCCGTGGTGGTCAGCGTGAGGGCGAAGAGGAAGTCGCTCCAGGTGAAGAGGAACGTGAAGAGCGCAGCCGTGATCAAGGCGTTTGTGCTCACCGGAAGCACCACGGAGCGGAAGGTGCGCAGCCTCCCGGCGCCGTCTGCACGCGCGGCCTCGATGATCTCCCTGGGAATGTTCTGCATGAACGAACGCAGGACGATGATGGCGAAGGGGACCCCGGCGGTGGAGTCGGCGAGGATCAGTCCAAGGTAGGTGTTCAGCAGGCCCAGGTCGTTGTAGGCGCCGTAGAGAGCGTCGGCCACGACGATGCCCGGCACCATCTGTGTGATCAGAACGCCGAAGAGCACGAAGTCGATTCCCCGGACGGGGAGATGTGCCAGCGCGTAGGCCGCCGGCGCGGCGAGCCCGAGGCTGAGCGCAACGCTGCCCAGCGATACGACGAGACTGGTGACGAGGTTGCCTCCCTGATCGCGCAGCGCCGTGGCGTAACCGCTGAAGTCCGGATGGAAGGGGAACCAGCCTCCCTGGAGGGTGTTGCCCGCCGGCTGCAGGGAGGCGTTCACCATCCAGTAGACGGGAAACAGCATCACCGCGATCAGGACGATCCCGACGATCGTGGACAGTCGGCCACGCCTCGGTGCGCGCTTCACGGGATCACCTCTCAGACGTTCCGGGCGCGACGGTTGACACGCAGGTGGACAAGGGCGAACGCCAGCGAGATGACGATGAGGACGTTGCTCGTCGCGGCACCGCGCCCGAACTCGAACTGCTGGAAGGAAAGTTCGTAGGACCGGGTGGCGAGGGTCTCCGTGGCGCCTGCCGGTCCTCCGCCCGTCACCACGAGGATGATGTCCAGCACTTTGAGGGTGTAGACCACGCCCAGGACCAGTACCACGCTCACCACAGGGCGCAGCAGTGGCCAGGTGACATGGCGGAACGACGCCAGCGGACCGGCGCCGTCCAGCCTCGCCGCCTCCGCGTGGACGATCCGGCTGACCCGCGGCGAAGCGGGCGAGCAGGAAGAAGGCCGGCCATGGGACGCGGAGATCGTCGCGCGGACCGAACTGCGGGCCACGGCCGCGGAGTTCGTGATGGACAGTCACTTCGAGGCACGGGCGAACGGAGAGACAGTGGCCAAGCGCGCATGGCACCGCACCACCCCGAGGACATCGGGATGAAGGCCGAGCGGAGCCCGCGCCGCGCCGTCACCGCCGCCGACCGCACCCGGCAGCCCACCGAGGTGCGCCGCCGCCTCATCGTCGAGGCCGCGGTGCCGCTGATCGCCGAGCGGGGCTACGCCTCGGTCGGTGTGCGGGACGTCGCGGCCGCTGCCGGGGTGTCCGTCGGCACGGTCACCTACCACTTCGGCAGCGTCCAGGAGATCCTCTCCGAGGCGATGGTGCTGCAGATCGAGCGGTACTACGCGGCCCTCAACGAGGCCGCGGACCGGGCGACCAGTGGAGCCGAGGGGCTGCGGCTGCTCGTGGACGCGCTGTTCACCGAGGACACCGACCGGCACTGGCGGATGTGGTTCGAGTACTGGAACGCGGGCGAGCACCACCCCGATCCGGCGTTCGCCCGCGGTCAGGACCGGCGCTACGAGACCTGGCACCAGCAGATCCGCACGCTGGCCGAACGAGGCGTCGCCGACGGCGAGTTCAGCTGCGACGACCTGGATGGCTTCACGGTCCGCTTCGCCGCACTCGCCGACGGCCTGGCCCTGCAGCGGCTGCGCCAGGCCCCGCCGCTCACCACCAAGGACGCACGCCGCCACATGAACCACTTCGTCGAGACGGAACTCCGTCGAGGGCCCCGAACATGACGAAGCATCGATGATCCGTCGCCCGTGGCAGGCGGTGGGTGAGGGGACGAGGCCGCCCGGCGGAGGCCGGAGCACCCAGACTCCTTTACTCGGCCGAGTACGCTGAACACCGACTTCGAAGAACGACCCGTCGCACGCCGCTCAATGGCTCCACAACTGGGGGTCAAGGGGTCGCAGGTTCAAATCCTGTCGTCCCGACTGGAGACAGTCGCAGGTCAGGGCCGGTTTCGGACGCATCCGAAACCGGCCCTTGATCATTCTCGGGGATCGGTGGGGACCGGTTGGGGACCGGTGCTCTTGACCGGGGCCAGCGGGTCACGACGCTCGGGCTCGGACCAGGCGGAGCAGGGCGCTGCGGTCGGGGAGATCCCGAACACGTCGGTGCGCCGACGGATCTCCTCTGCCGGTCAGTGCGGGCCGAGGAAGCGGAGTACGGCCAGGACGCGGCGGTGGTCGGCCTCGTCGGGTGGCAGATCGAGCTTGGCGAAGATGTTGTTCACGTGCTTGGCCACCGCGCTGTCGCTGACCTTGAGCGCGGCGGCGATGGCGGCGTTGGACCGGCCCTCCGCCATCAGCGCGAGTACGTCCCGCTCCCGCGGAGTGAGCCGTTCGAGCGGGTCGTTGTGCCGACGCAACAGCAGCTGGGAGACGACCTCGGGGTCGAGCGCGGTACCGCCGGCGGCCACCCGGCGCAGGGAGTCGACGAACTCCTCGACATCGGTGACCCGTTCCTTGAGCAGGTAGCCGATACCCGAGGTGTTGGCGGTCAGCAGGTCCACCGCGTAGCGCTCCTCGACGTACTGGGACAGCAACAGCACGGCCACGTCCGGCCACTGCCGGCGGATGACCAGCGCCGCACGCACCCCCTCGTCCGAGTAGCCCGGAGGCATCCGTACATCCACGACCACCACGTCGGGCCGGCTCGTCTCGACCGCGGTCAGCAGCGCCTCGGCATCGCCCACCACATCGGTGACCTCGAAGCCCATGGTCTCCAGCACGCGCACCAGCCCGAGCCGGAGGAGAACGGAGTCCTCCGCGATCACCGCCCGCACGGCAGCTCCGCGGTGATCACCGTGGGACCCCCGAGCGGGCTGCTCACGAGCAGGCGCCCGTCCACCGAGCCGACACGCCGGCGCAGACCTGCCAGACCGGTGCCGCGCGCGGCGTCGGCACCCCCCACACCGTCGTCGGTCACGCTCACGCGTAGAAGATCGGAGACAGAGCCGACGGTGACCTCCACCCGCGAGGCGCGGGCGTGCTTCGTGACATTGGCCAGTGCCTCGGACACCACGAAGTAGGCGACCGCTTCCACGGTCGGCGACGGGCGGCGGGGCAGGTCCACCCGTAGTCGGACCGGGACCGGGGAGCGAGCGGCGACACCGGACAACGCGGCGTCGAGCCCGCGGTCGTCCAGGACGGCCGGGTGCAACCCGCGGGCGAGGTCGCGCAGTTCGGCGATGGCCTCCTTCGCCTCCAGGTGCGCCGCATCGAGGACCTGACAGACTTCCTCGGGCAGATCGGTGAGGGTGGCCCGGGCGAGGCCGAGGTTGATCGCAAGGGACACCAGGCGTTGCTGCGCACCGTCGTGCAGATCCCGTTCGATGCGCCGTCGTTCCGCGTCGGCGGCGTCGGCCAGGCCCGCCCGGCTCTCCGTCAGGTTCTCCACCCGTTTCGCCAACTGCGCCCGCGTGGGCCCGAGCAGCGCCAGCGCGGCACCGGCGTCGAGCCGGGCGACGGTCCGCGAGGTGAGCATCGCCAGCAGCAACAGGATCAGGCCACCCACCGTCAGGCCCGTGGCGTCGGCGGGATAGCCGACCTGGCTCGTCCGGTCACCCCCCGGCACCGCCCACGCCCACGCATACGCGCTCGCCGCTGCCGTGCCGGCCAGCCACAGGGCGACGACCAGCAGACCGCCGAGCGCCGCGGCGGGGGCGGCCAGGAGGTGGTAGGCGAGTTGCCGCCAGGTGATCCGGGAGGCCAGGAGCCGGACCGGCCGGAACAGCGCGCGGGTACCGGAAGGCCGTGGTCCCGCCGCCTGTCCGTCGTCGGCGGGGGTGACCACCACGCCGCGCAGGACCCGCAGCCGCCAGCGCTGCAGCGTGGTCTGAGGACCCGTCAGGAGCGCGAGCAGCACCAGCGAGGTACCGAGGGCGAGGATCAGGGAAGGCAGGGCCTTCGGGTTGACCAGCACCGAGGACACCGCCTTCGGACTGATGAACAGGCAGGACACCGACAGGACCGCCACGGTGGGAAGGCAGACCAGCACCCCTGCGAGCACGAAGCGGGTGTCCAGCAGTACCCGCGCCCACCATGACTCCCACCCGGTACGGGCACTGCCCAGGAAGGTACGCACATCCGGCGGACCCGGTTCGGTCATGCGCCCCAGGATAGGCCAGCCCTGGCCAGGCCGTCGGTCCCGCCGGCACCAGGATCCGAGGTGTACCCAGCACCACCATGGAGCCGGAACGCCACGCTACTGACGCGCCGTTCCTCGATGGCGACCCTGGTCGGGACGGCGGACACCTGCCGTGGGACGACGCCAGGAGGCGCGCATGACCATCCGAAGCTGTCCGCCGCCCGACCGCCTCTCCCTGGCCGCCGGCACCGCGGCCCACCCGGGCTCCGAGCCTCTCGTGCGGGACAGGCGCGGACGGACGGGGAGCGCGAACGCCGCCGCGGCGGATCCCTTCGCCCGCGATGTTCGGGCCTCACGACAGGCCGGGCGGGCCGGCCCCGGTCGGCGCCGGGCGGGGTTCGCGCTGGTCGGCATGGGCGTGGCGATGCTTCCGTGGCTCGTCTTCCTGGCGGTCACGCTGCCCCGCAGCGCGCATGCCGCGCACTGGTCCCTCGCGTGGGTCGGGCTGGACGCCGCCGAGGCGCTCGGGCTGACGGTGACGGGATCACTGCTGCGGCGCGCTCACCCGACGGCCGCGCTGACGGGGACCGCCACCGCCACGCTGTTGCTGGTCGACGCCTGGTTCGACATCACCACGGCCGCTTCGTCGGCCGATCGCCTCCTCGCCATGGTCATGGCCGTCGGCGCCGAGATCCCGCTGGCCGTGCTCTGTGCCGTGCTCGCCGTCGGCGCGACGGGCACCGGCAGGGTGGCCGGGTTCGAGCGCGGGCGCGACGAGGCAGCCGTCGCGGTCCGCCCGGACCGGCACCGGCCGGCACAGCGGAACGGTTGCCCGGCGAGCGGTGGTTCGACTACCACAGCATCACACACCCGGAGCTCGAAGGAGCGTGCTGGTGACAACGCATGACATGGACCTCCTGGGGCCGATACCCGAGGCGTTGCGCTCGGCGACCGGCGGGGTCGCGTCGATCGTCACTCCGGCCGGAGACCGCATGTGGCTCGTGCGCGACTACGCGCTGTCCCGCTTAGTGCTGACGGACCGTCGCTTCAGCCGCTCGGAAGCGGTCGCGGCGCAGGCGCCGAAGCTGCTCGACTCGGAACCCGTACCCGAATCGATCATGAGCATGGACGGCGAGGAGCACGCCCGGCTGCGACGCACCACGGCCGGCGCCTTCACCACGCACCGGATCGCGGCGATGGCACCGTTCATCGAACGGCTCACCGACGAACTCCTCGACCGCATGGCTGTCTCCGAGGCACCCGTCGACTTCGTCTCCACGGTCGCGGCCCACCTTCCGCTCACGGTCCTGTGCGCATTGCTGGGCGTGCCGGAGGAGGACAGCGAGCGTTTCAAGGGCTGGGTCGAGGTGCTGTTCGACATCGACTCCGGACCGGAGACCCAGTACCGCCGCCGACTGGAGCTGGCGCGCTACATCACCCGGCTGCTGGGCGACAAGCGGCGCGACCCGCAGGAGGACCTGCTCAGCACTCTCCTCGGTGAGCAGGAGGCGGGCCGGCTGTCCAGGACGGAGACCCTCACCATGGGCCTGACCCTGCTCATGGCCGGATTCCAGTCCACGATCGGCCAGATCGGCCTGATGGTGCTGTCGATCCTGTCCGATCCGCCCACCGTCGCCCGGCTCAGGGAGCGGCCGGAGCTGGTGCCGCACGCGGTGGAGGAGGCCATGCGGCTCAACCCCGCCTCGCTGATCAGCTTCCCACGTATCGCGCTCGAACCGGTGCGTCTCGGCGACGTCGTGGTCGGGACCGGGGAGGCGGTCATCGTGTCGTTCCTGGACGCCAACCGCGACGGGAAGGCGTTCGAGGATCCCATGCGGCCGGCGCTGGAGGACCGCAACCCCGGTCATATCGCGTTCGGCCACGGCGCGCACCGGTGCCTGGGCGCCCCGCTGGCCACCCTCCAACTGCGTATCGTGCTGACCCGGTTGTTGAACCGGTTCCCGACGCTGCGGCTCGCCGCCGTCCCCGAACCCGTGACGTGGAAGGAGGGCCTCGCCACCCGCGGCCTGTCCCGGCTGATGGTGGCTTGGGACACTGAGCGGACCGGGGAAGAGGCACGATGACGGTGTCGTCCGCCTGGGGCACGGCGGAGCGTCCGCCGATCTGCCTGGTGCTGGGCACGGGCCGCTGCGGGTCGACCGCGCTCTCCGGCGTGCTGCGCGAACACCCCGACGTCCTGAGCGTGTCCGAGCTCTTCGCCGGGCTGCGCGGCCGCAACCTCGCCGAACGCGAGATGGACGGCGCCGAGTTCTGGAGGCTGCTGAGCACTCCCCATCGGGCGGACTCCGCGCTGCTGCGCTTCAAGGTCGCCCCCGAAGTGACCTACCCGGTCTTCGAACCCCGCCCCGGGGCAAGCCGGTTCGCGTGGCCTGCCGAGCTGCCCCCGATCGCGGGAGTCACCCTGCCCCACCTGACCGACCGCCCGGACGACCTGTACGCGGCGCTGGAGGCACAGGCACCCACGCTGCCCCGGCAGCCGCTGTCGGAGCACCTGTGGTGGCTTTTCGAGGCGCTGTCCGGCGGGCGCCGGCCCGGCGTCGTCGTGGAACGATCGGGCGGTTCTCTCGGCCAGACGGCCGCACTGCTGCGGTTGTTCCCCGACGCGCGCGTCATCCACATGTTCCGCGACGGCCGCGAGTGCGCGCTGTCGATGAGCCGGCATCCACGCTTCAAACTCACCGCCGTCCAGGCCATGTTGAGCGCCGCGTTCGGATACGACCCGTACGCGGAGGAGCCCGGCACCCCCGAACCCCCGTCGGGGGTGCCGGCCGGGCACGAGACACTCACCGAACTGGCCCCCGGCCGGCTGACCCGGGCCGCCTTCGACCGCTTCGACGTTCCGCTGGCCCGGTACGGACTGATGTGGTCGAACATGGTGGCCGCGGGGTTCCCCGCCCTGCCGCCGGAACCCCGGCTGCTCTCCCTCGACTACGGCGACCTGGTCCGCGGCCCACGGGAGAGCATCCGCGCGCTCTTCGCCTTCCTCGGCGTGGCCCGCGACCTCGCCCGTGAGGACCGGCAGGCCGCCGGCATCACGAAGGGCCGTGACGCGCGGTCCGAGGTCGAGGAGCGGGAGTGGGCGGAACTGACCCGCTCGTGCCGCATGGGGATGAACCGGCTCTACGGGCGGGGCGCCTGGCACTGACCGCCGCGGGCATGCCGTTCAAGTGATCGAGCGCCGCAGTTGAACGATGGGCGCCGCGCAGACCCCCACGGCAGAATCCCACCGTGCCGACGTTCGTGGCCCGGGCCCGAACCGGCTGAATCTCGGCTGCGTGCCCGGCGCGTACGAGCGCCTCGGGGCCGCCGGGGTATCCGCGGACGGGGGGAACCATGCTGGACACGAGGCCGGAGCGACCCCGGGACGCTGCCGTCGTGGCCGGCCTCGGAGCCTGTCTGCCGCCGCGTGCGGTCACCAACGCGGAGCTCAGCACCGAACTCGACACGTCCGACGCCTGGATCGTCAGCCGTACCGGCATCCGGCAGCGGCACGTGGTCGACCCGGGTACCGCCACCGGCGACCTCGCCACCGAGGCGGGCGCCCGGGCGTTGAAGTCGGCGGGCGTCGACTCGGTCGACTTCGTCGTCCTGGCCACGGCCACGCCCGACCGCCCGTGCCCGGCGACCGCCCCCGAGGTGGCGTCCAGGCTCGGCATGACCGGGACGCCCGCCTTCGACCTGTCGGCCGTCTGCACCGGATTCGTGTACGGGCTCGCCACCGCCGCCGGACTGCTGAGCACCGGCGCCGCCCGACGCGTTCTGCTGATCGGCGCGGACACGTTCTCCACGATCCTCCACCCCGACGACCGGTCCAGCCGGGTCGTGTTCGGGGACGGCGCGGGGGCCGTCGTGCTCCGTGCCGGTGACGCGCGGGAGCCGGGCGCGCTGGGCCCGATGGACCTGGGCAGCGACGGCACCCTCGGCGAGCTGATCATGATTCCCGACGGCGGTTCCCGGTCGCGCTCCGGTGATCCCGCGGCCCGGGAACTCGGCTACTTCACCATGCACGGTCGCTCGGTCTTCCGAGCCGCCGTGGAGCGGATGACCGCGTCCTCGCGGGCGGTCCTCGAACGCCGCGGCTGGACTCCCGGCGACGTCGACTGCCTGGTGCCCCACCAGGCGAACGCCCGGATCACCGACGCCGTCGGCGAGCGGCTGGGCATCCCGCCCGAGCGCCGGGTGAGCAACGTCGAGCGCGTGGGCAACACCGCCGCCGCCTCCATCCCGCTGGCCCTCGCCGACGCCGTCGCCCGGGGGACCCTCCGCGCGGGCGCCCGTGTCCTGCTGACCGCGTTCGGCGGGGGAGCGACGTGGGGCTCTACGGCAGTGGTCTGGCCGGACATCGTCGTGCAGTGACCGCAATCACCTTCGTCGTCCTGGAGGAGTGCTATGAACGCCATCGAGGAGCGTCTGTCCGCGCTGCTGACCTCGAGATTCGGCCTGTCCGCCGAGGTGGACCCGGACCTGACGTTCGGCGAGCTGGACATCGACTCGATCAGCCTGGTGGAACTCGCGATGATCTCCCAGGAGGAGTTCGGAGTGACCGTCGGCGACGACGACTTCACCGCCCGGCACACGCTGCGGACGGCCGCGGCCCTCCTGGCCAGTAAGGGCGCGGGCGTCTGATGCCCACCCCGCGCGGCCGCTTCGACGTCGCCGTCACCGGCCTCGGCCTGGTGACGGCGGCGGGCGTCGGCACTGAGGAGACCTGGCGCACCGTGCTGGCCGGCATGTCCACCGCGAGCACCGATCCGGAGCTGGACGGGGTACCCGTCGATTTCTCCTACCGGGTCCCCGGCTTCGACGGCGACCGGCTGCTCGGCCGTCGCCTGGCGTTCCGCCTCGACCGACACGTCCAGTTCGGCCTGGCCGCCGCCCGTGAGGCGGTTGCCGACTCGGCGTTGGACACCTCGGCCTGGGAACCGGCGCGCGTCGGTGTCGTGATGGGCACCGCGCTGGGCGGCATGATCGCCTGGGAGCGGGAGAGCCGCAGGATCCTCGAACACGGCCCGGCGAACGTCTCCCCGCGACTCATCCCGCAGGCCGCCGTGAACATGGTGGCCGGCGAGATCGCCATCGACCTGGGCGCGGCGGGCCCCAACCTCGTCACCTCCACCGCCTGCGCCTCCGGCGCCACCGCCCTCGGCACGGCCCGGGAACTGCTGCGGTCGGGGGTCTGCGACGTCGTACTGGCCGGGGGAGCGGAGGCGAGCGTCTGCCCGCTGGTGGTCGCCCCCTTCGCCCGCATGGGCGCCCTGTCCGTCCGGCGCGACGACCCCGCCGCGGCCTCCCGGCCGTTCGACGCGGACCGCGACGGGTTCGTGATCGGGGAGGGCGCCGCGGTGCTGGTCCTCGAACGGACGGCGCACGCCGAGGCACGGGGCGCCCGGGTGTACGCCCGGCTCAGCGGGTACGGCGCCTCGGCCGACGGAACGCACCCGAACCTGCCCGACCCCGACGGACTCGGGGTCGAGAGGGCGGTGACCGCGGCGCTGCGCGACGCGGCGCTCTCGCCCGCGGACGTCGACCACGTCAACGCCCACGGCACGGCCACCCCGCTCAACGACGAGGTGGAGGCCCGGACGATGCGCCGCCTGCTCGGGGAACGTCCGCTCCTCACGTCCACCAAGGGCGTCACCGGCCACGCGCTCGGCGCCGCCGGGGCGATCGAGGCGGCGGTGACGGCGCTCACTCTCGCCCACGGCAGCGTTCCGCCCACCGCCAACCTGGCGTCCCTGGACCCGGCCGTCGAAATGGACGTCGTCGCGAAGGCCGCGAGAAACCTGTCCGTCGAGGTGGCGCTCAGCAATTCGTTCGGGTTCGGCGGCCAGAACGCGGTCCTCGTCATGACCCGCGCCTAGGAAGTGTCCAGCGATGTGGAGGCACCGAACATGAAGGCATCCGTCGACGCCGCGTCGCCGGCCGCAGCAGCGGCGTGGGACCCGCTGGCCGGACGTTCCCTCGGCCCCGCCCTCGACGGCGCGCGGCTGGCCGAGGGCTGGATGCGCCGGGACACGCTCAGCGGGCGCCTGCTGCTGCGGGCGCTGCAGGAGATGGGGGCGTTCACCGAGGCCGGTGAGGGGTGGCGGATCGCCACCCTGACCGACGATCTCGGCGTGGTGCCGGCGCACCGGAGCCTCTGGGACGCGTTGCTGGAGATCCTCGTCGCCGCCGGGCACCTCGAACGCGACGGGGACACCGTCCGGGCCACCGGCACCGTCCGGGATCTCGCCGGACGGGACCTCACGGCGGAGAGCGCCGAACTCGTCGCCGCCTACCCCGAAGTGGCCGCGCAGGTGGAGCTGACCAGGATCTGTCTCGGCGAGTATCCGAGGCTCCTGCGCGGTGAGACCAAGCCGATCTCGGTGCTGTTCCCCGGCTGGTCGATGGAGAAGGTCGAGCGCGTCTACCGCGGCGACCCGGTCTCCGACCGCCTCAACGAACTCGTCGCCCAGGCCGTCGCCGCCCACGTGGACGCCGGCGCCGGACCCGCGCCGCGGCGGATCCTCGAGGTCGGAGCCGGTACCGGAGGCACGACGGCCGAGCTGCTGTCGGTGGTGCCGCCCGAGGCCGGCCGTCTGCACTACGTGTACTCGGACATCTCCGCGAGCTTCCTGCGTTACGGGCGGCAGCAGTTCGGCGCGACGGGCCCCGGCATGGAGTTCAGGCTCCTCGACATCGAAGGCGACCTCGCCGCGCAGGGCTGCGAGGACGGCGAGTTCGACGTCGTGGTGGCGGCCAACGTCCTGCATGCCACCCGGGAGTTGCGGCCCACGCTGGCCAACGTGCGGCGCCTGCTGCGCCCCGGCGGCCGGCTGGTACTGCGGGAGATCACGTCGCCGCTGGTGTTCACCACCCTCACCTTCGGCCTGCTGGAAGGGTGGTGGCGCACGGAGGACGCCGACACGCGGATTCCGCGCACGCCGCTCGCCGACCGGGCCACCTGGGCGGCGCTGCTGGCCGAGGTGGGTTTCGGCCGAGTGGCGGTGCTGGCGCCCGCCGAGACCGGGCAGGACGTGCTCGGGCAGCACGTGATCGTCGCCGAGAACTGACCCGATTCTTACCTCGACCCCATGGGGCCGGAGAGCTCTCTCTCCGGCCCCCACCTGCGTGTTCGGCCCGAAGTGCCCTGCCCTGCCGGGAAGTTGACGCCTGCTATGGTAGCGGTTAGCTATATGGATAGCCGTTAGCTAAGGGGGATCGTGAGGCAGGAAGTGGTACTCGCCCTGCTGGCCAAGACGTCGGCATACGGGTATCAGCTGCGCGTGAGCTTGCGGGACGCCCTCGGGCCGCTGGGCGACTCGATGAACGCCGGCCAGATCTACGTCACGCTCACCCGGCTGGAGAAGGTGGGCCTCGTCTCTTCGGAGCAGGACCCCGGCCTTCCGGATCGGCCGGACCGCAAGGTCTACTCGATCACGGCGAAGGGCCAGGAGCGGGTCCACGACTGGATCAACGAAGTCAGCTGGCCCAAGCCGGACCTGACCGAATTCCACCTCAAGCTGGTCGCCGCCGCCGAGGCGGGACTCGCCGACCCCGTGGCGATCGTGAACGCCCAGCGGCGCGAGCTCCTGCAGCGGCTGCGGGACACCCAACGCGCGGCCATGGAAAGAGCCGACGACTCCGACCCCGCGGCGCTGCTGCTCACCGGGATCGTGCTGCGGCTCCAGGCAGATCTGCGCTGGCTCGATGCCTGCGAACAGAGTTGGAGTGGTCGAAAGGTGAACAACCCATGACAGACAAGAACAACTGTGTGCTGCGAGCCTCCGGGCTGCGCAAGGAGTACGGGGCGGGCGACGGCCTCGTGCGCGCGGTCGACGACTTCTCCCTCGAGGTGGCGCCGGGGGAGACCGTGGCCGTCACCGGCCCCAGCGGCTGCGGGAAATCGACGCTGCTGCACCTGCTCGGCGGCCTGGACCGGCCCTCCTCCGGCGAGATCTGGCTGACAGGCCAGCGCATGGACCAGATGACCGAGCGGGGGCTCGCCGGGCTGCGCCGGGAGTCGATCGGATTCGTCTTCCAGTCGTTCCACCTCATGGAGGAACTCACGGCCCTGGAGAACGTCGAGCTGCCCGCGCTGCTCGCCGGCAGCTCGGCGCGCACCGCCCGGCATCGGGCGGAGAACTTCCTCGACCGTGTGGGACTCGGCGACCGCGCCGGGCATCTGCCGTCCCAGCTCTCCGGCGGCCAGCGGCAACGCGTGGCCGTGGCCCGCGCCCTGGTGAACGAGCCGGTCGTCGTCCTCGCGGACGAGCCGACGGGCAACCTCGACAGCGAGGCCATGCTCGACGTCCTGCGCCTCTTCGACGACCTGCACGAGGCGGGCCAGACCCTGGTCATCGTCACCCACGACCAGCGCATCGCCGCCACCGCGGACGTCCTGGTCACCATGCGCGACGGCAAGATGGTCAGCCAGACCAGGCTGTCCGGGGACGGCCAGCGGCGCCGGCTCGGCGAACTCGCGGGTCTGGGGGAGTAACGGAATGGGACGAATCCGGCTCGTGCTGCGGCTCGCAGCCCGGGACCTGCGCCGTCGGCGCGCCGAAGCGGTCCTGCTGCTCCTGGCGTTCACCGCCGCGATGACGACCCTGACCCTGGGGCTCGTACTCAACAACGTCACCGACCAGCCGTACCAGCAGACACGGGGCGCGACGGCCGGGCCGGACATCATCGCGCTCTCCTACCCCTCGGCCTCCGACGCCTCCTCGGGCACGGCGCCCGGCCTGACCAAACTCGCCGCGGACCCCGCCGTCACCGCCACCAGCGGCCCCTTCCCGGCGACCTGGACGCCGTTGGAGGCCAAGGGTCACAAGGCCGGTGCCCAGGTCGTCGGACGAGACACCGGGACCGCCCGGGTCGACCAGCCGAAGATCACATCCGGCAGCTGGCTGGGCGGCACCGGCTCCGCCGTGGTCGAACGGAGCTTCGCCGAGTCTGTCGGCATCGCGGTGGGTGACACCGTACGGCTGAACGACCGGCCGTTCCGGGTGTCCGGCATCGCCGTGACGGCCGCTGTCCCGCCCTACCCCCAGGTGTGCACCTCGGGCTGTGAGCAGGACACCACCCGGCAACAGGGCGAGGAGACCGGACAGATCTGGGTGACGCAGGCCGACGCCCGCAGCCTGGCGACACAGGCGCACCCCCTGTACTACTTCCTCAACCTCAGGCTCGCGCACGCCGACGACGCCGACGCGTTCATGGCCGCCCACCCGCCGACGTCCGACCGGTCCGGGCCGTTCATGAACAGCTGGCGCAACATCAGCGACCAGGACACCAAGCTGGTGGAGATCGAACGGCGCGACCTGCTGATCGGCAGCTGGCTGCTGGGACTCCTCGCGGTCGCCAGCGTGGCCGTCCTGGTCGGCGGCCGGATGGCGGACCAGGTCCGGCGCGTCGGACTGCTCAAGGCGGTCGGGGCCACCCCCGGGACGGTCGCCGGGGTGCTGCTCGCCGAATACGTCGCCCTCGCCCTGGTCGCCTCGGGCATCGGCATCCTGCTCGGATGGCTGGCCGCCCCGTTGCTGACCGATCCCGGGGCCGGGCTGATCGGCACGGCCGGGGCACCGTCGATCACCGTCGGCGCGGTACTGACCGTCGTCGTCGTGGCGGTGGCGGTGGCGGTCGCCTCCACCCTCCGTCCCGCGGTGCGCGCCGCGCGGAGCAGCACCGTACGGGCGCTGGCCGACTCCGCCCGCCCGTCGAAACGGGTTCCGCTGCTGATCGCGCTCTCGGCCCGGCTGCCCGTGACCATGCTGCTGGGTATCCGCCTCACCGCACGGCGCCCGCGCCGCGCCCTCCTCGGCATCGCGAGCGTCACCATCACGGTGAGCGCACTGGTCGCCGTACTCACCTCGCGGGCCCATGTGCGGGCCGAAGGCGCGGTCGGCATGGACAACCCCCAGTTCGACCGGCTGAGCGACGTGTTGCTGACACTGACGGTGATGCTGGTCGCGCTGGCCGCGGTGAACGTCATCTTCATCACCTGGGCCACGGTGCTCGACGCCCGCCATGCTTCGGCGCTCAGCCGCGCACTGGGGGCCACGCCACGGCAGGTCAGCGCGGGACTGTCGGCTGCGCAGGTCCTGCCGGCCCTCGTCGGTGCCGTGCTCGGAGTACCGGGCGGGATCGGGCTGTTCGCGCTGGTGCGCCACGGCGGGTCGATGACCTACCCGTCGGCGGTGGAGGTCGCGCTGACCGTGGTGGCGACCGTACCCGTCGTGGCCGGCCTCACCGCGGCACCGGCCCGGCTCGCGGCACGCCGGCCGGTGGCCGAGGCGCTGCAGTCCGAGTGAGGCGGAAGGCGGGCCGGGGCCGGCCCGGACCCGGCCCGCGGATCATTCCGTGGTGAAGGCCAGAGCCACGTTGTGGCCTCCGAATCCGGAGGAATTCGTCAACGCGGCCCGGATCCCCGGCCCGCCGCGCAACTCGCGCGCGTCGGTGGCGATGTCGAGCCCGAAGGCGACGACGTCCGCGTCCGGCTCGCCGAGGTTCACGGTCGGCGGGGCGAGCGAGGCACGCAACGCGCAGATCGCGGCTATCGCCTCGACCGCCCCCGCCGCGCCCACCATGTGACCGGTCATGGACTTGGTCGCCGTGACGAGCGCCCCGCGCGCGGCGTCGCCCAGGGCCGACCTGATCGCGGCGGCCTCCGCGACGTCTCCCGCGCGCGTGGCGGTGGCGTGCGCGTTGACGTGCACGACCTGCTCCGGTGCCAGGCGGGCGTCGGCCAGCGCCCGCCGCATGGCCGCGGCCAGCCCCGAGCCGTCCGGTTGCGGTACGGCGATGTGGTACGCGTCCGAGGAGTACCCGATCCCGGCCGCGACCGCGTACTCGGTCGCGCCCCGGCGCGCGGCGTGCTCGGCCGACTCCAGCACGATCATTCCGGCACCCTCGGCGAGGACGAAGCCGTCCCTCGACCGGTCGAAGGGGCGGGACGCCGCCTCGGGGTCGTCGCACGAGGACAGCGCCTGCATCTTCGAGAACATGCCGCCCCACACGGGCGTCACCGGCGTCTCGGTGCCCCCGGCCAGCACGACGTCGGCCCGGCCGGAGCGGATCATCTCCACGCCGTAGGCGATCGCCTCGGCACCGGAGGCGCACGCGCCGACCGAGGTGTGGCTGCCGGCCCGCGCCCCGATCTCGATGCCGATCCAGTCGGCGGCGCTGTTGGGCATGACCCGCGGTGCCGTGTACGGCGACATGGCCCGCCAGCTCTTCGTGGTGAGCAGGCCCCACCCGGCCAGCAAGGAGTCGTAGCCGCCCAGCGCCGTCCCGGCCGAGACACCCAGGCGGTCCGGAACCACCTCCGGTGCCCCCGCGTCCCGCCACGCCTCTCGAGCGGCGACGAGTGCCAGGTGCGTGCTGCGGTCCATCGTCCGCAGTTCGGTGCGGGTCACCACCGAGGCCGGATCGACGGCCGTGAGGCCGCCGATCCGTACCGGAAGGTCGGCCGGCCAGTCACCGGCCAGCCGGCGGATCCCCGACTTCCCGGCGAGCAGCGCCGACCACGTCGAGGCCACGTCGCCGCCGAGCGGCGTGGTCGCGCCCAGACCCGTGACGACGACTCGTACATGTTCCTGCTGCCGGACCATGGCCGGTCAGGACCTCGACGAAAGGCTTCGCGCGGTCACCAGCGCCACTCCCGCTGCCCGTAGAGGTGTTCGGCCGGGATGCCGCGGTCGCCGCACCAGGACAGGAACTCGTCGATCTGCTGGAGCTGGTAGGAGTCCTCGTTGTAGCTGGTCGCCATGACGTGCCCCAGCCAGCTCTCCTCGCCCATGGCGTAGATGCACGCCTCGTGGGCACCGAGCTCCTCCATGATGGCGGCGGCCTGGGCGGCGTTCGAGCCCGACAGGGTCCGCGAGTCGCTCATCTTCTTGGTCACCGGCCGGGTCAACAGCGCCTGATACAGCCAGGTCAGCGGCGCCCCGGCGCACTCCATGCCCAGGAAGGCGATGTCGACCTCGCCGACGTGCTCGCGCATGTACCGGTAGAGCCCCGGGTCGATCCCGGAGGAGTCCGCCCCGACGAACAGCGTCTTTCCGCCGATGCGCACGCAGTAGGTCGACTTCGCGCGGATGTCGAGGTCCGCGTGCTCACCGAGGAACGGGGTGGCGGTCACCTTGCCGCCGGGGAACTCCACCTCGGCGAAGTCGTCCACCTCGGTGACGGGCAGACCGACACGCTCCAGGTACAGCGCCAGGGACGGGTCGCACAGGTTGCCGCGCGAGGAGCGCGGAACGACCACCGTGCCGACCCGACCGCGCAGTTGGAGCAGGGTCTCCAGCACGATGTGGTCCTGGTGCCCGTGCGTGATCAGGACGACGTCGATGTAGTCGGGGAGGTCCCGATAGGTGTAGCGATCGGTCGCGGTGCCGTCGCCGTTGATGAACGGGTCGGTGACCAGGGCCGCTTCCGGGGTCTGCATCACCAGGCAGGCATGTCCGAAGTAGCGGATCCGCGCGCCGGTGTCGATGTGCCGGTCCGGCGCCAGGTCGGGGGCGTCGATCAGCATCGAGTCCAGGCGGGCCGCACCGGCGTCGTCGAGTTCGAAGGCCTCGCGCAACGCACCGAGCGTGGTCCCGTGGATCCGGGCGCGGAACAGTTCGGACAGCCCCTCGTGCCGGAACGGGATCGGCAGGTCCAGGACGGTCTCGGACGGCAGCCGGGGCGTACTGAGGATGAACGGGCGCTCGACACCGGTCTCCAGCGACAGCTGGACCGACTGCCGGTCCTCCAGGTACGCGGGGCTCATGTACGCGGCGGGTTCGATGAACCGCAGGGTGGGCTGGTTGCTGGTGTCGTAGGCGAGTTCCACCAGACCGGACAGCTCGGTCGGCAGCTTCGGGTACAGCGCGTCGAGGCCGAACCCGGTCGCCCCCTGCCGCAGGATCTCCTCGGCCTCGGCGATCGCCGAGGCGAAGCGGAGCATCGACGCCCGCTCGGTCTTGATCCTGGACAGCAGGTCCTTCACCTCGCCGGCGCGGTCCTCCGGTATGTTCACGAAGAACCCGCCGCGCAGCGCGGGGTTGCTGCTCGCGGCGACGTGCACCTGCGGGTTCTGCAGGTACGACTCCAGCATCGGCACCTGGAGTTTCGCGAGATTCAACGACGCCTGAGCCGGCGCCACCGTGTGGTGCCAGGCATAGAATCCGTCGACCAGCGGCTCGATAATGAAGTTCGGGTGCAGATATCTGAATTCTTCACTCATCGCCGACCTCTCACTGATTTTTGTTTTCCGGGTCGCCGGAAGAATGGCGGATTGCATATCCTTCGGAGTTTCGGGCCACGATGGCACATCGTCTCCGACGGGGCAACATCGCGCCGACCGCCGGGAATGACGGGTGTTCAAGTGCGGCGGCCGATGCACTTGAACACCCGTCACACCGCCCTGAGCTGCCCGCCGATCGCTGTCCCCGGCAGCGGTTGAACGGTGTTGATCGCCGCTCGCAGGCTGTGTGACAGTGGTACGCGTCTGCGCCCCGGGCGGGTGTGCGGAGTCCCTGTCATCGACGATGCGGCGGCCTTTCGGGCCGTCCGAACCGGTGCCGTCATTCCGGGCTCGCCGAATTCCTGATGCGGACGCCACCGGCAGGACGAGAGGATCTGTTATGGACCAGGTTTCCGTGTCCGAGGGGCTCGATATGCTGAGCGAAGTCCGCGGTTTCCTGGTGCCGTCCGCGGACGTCGAATTCGGATCCGTCGGGCTGGACTCCCTGCAGACGATCGAATGGCTGAGCATGCTCGAGGACCGGCTGGGCTTCTACTTCGACCTCGAGGACCTGGACTTCCACTCCCTGCGCCGGCAGAGCATCGCCGACGTCCTGCAGTTCCTGAACAAGACCGCAGCGGGCGGCTCCCCGGCCTGACGCGGCCGTCGACTCCAGCCTCCCCCGGAACCGGGCGGAACCCACGACGCCCAGCAGCCGAGCAGAGAAGGACGAGCAGATGTCCGGAACCGAAGGCGTTCACCGTGAGCCGATGCCCGGTCAGCTCGGCATCTGGCACGCCCTGCGGCTCGGCCCGGCCGACCCCGTCTACCACCTGGGCCTCTACCTGGACATCCGTGGCCCGCTCGACGCGCGGCTGTTCGAGGAGGCGCTGCGGCGCACGGTGGACGAGGCCGAGGCCTGCCATCTGCGGTTCGCCGAGACGGCGGACGGAGTACGGCAGACCGTCGCACCCCCGGGAGACTGGCCGCTGCACCTGCTGGACGTCGGTTCCGAGCCCGAACCCGTCGCCGCGGCGCTGGAGTGGATGTGGGCCGACATGCGCCGCCCCACCGACCTGGCCCGCGGCCCGCTGTTCAGCCACGCCCTCCTGCGCGTCGCGCCGGACCGGCACCTGTGGTACCAGCGCGTGCACCACATCGCCGTGGACGGCTTCAGCACCTCGGTACTGACAGCCCGTCAGGCCGAGCTGTACACCTCCCTGACCGAAGGCGGCCGGGTCGTGGACGCCGGTCCGCAGCCGCTGTCCGCGCTGCTGGACGCCGACCAGGAGTACCGCCGGTCGGCGGACCACGAACGGGACCGGAACCACTGGCTCGCCGCGCTGGCGGACCCGCCCGCGCCCGCCAGCCTCAGCGGCGGCCCCCGCCGCCGTCCCTCACGCTTCCCGGTCCGCCACACCGACGTGGTCGACGCCGCCGCCGCGGCCCGCATCCGGTCCGCCGCCGCCCGGCTCTCCTGCAGTGTCATCGAGCTGACGGTCCTCAGCGGCGCGCTCATGACCCACCGCAGCACCGGAGCCGAGGACGTCGTCGTCCGGGTGCCCGTGCTCGGGCGCTCCGGCGGCCGGCTCCGCCGCGTCCCCGGCATGACCACGAACGTCCTGCCGGTCCGCACGGCGATCCGCCCGGGGACGACGCTCGGGACCCTGGCCCGCCGGGTGGCGGAGGCGATGCGCGGCGGGCTGCGGCACCAGCGCTACCGCTTCGAGGACATGCTCAGGGACCTCAACCGCGTCGACGAGGGCATCGACTCGGGCCTCGTGGTCAACACCGTTCCGACCCCCGGGCCGCTGCGCTTCGGCGCCGCCGAGGCAACTGTGCGGCTGCTGGCGGGCGGTGCCGTCGAAGACCTGCGGATCAATGTCGTCGACACGGGCGCCGAAGGCGGCGTGACCGAAGCCGGCATGACCATCACCTTCGACGTGAACCCCGACGTCTACGGCGCCGAGGAGGCCGAGCGGCTGCTGCGCCGGTTCCGCCGCGTCCTGGACTGGGTGTGCTCGGCCGCGCCCACCGACGCCGTGGCGCGCGCGGACCTTCTCGGCGAGGACGAGCACGAGCAGGTGACCCGGGCCTGGAACGACACCGCACGCCCCGTCCCGGCCGCCACGGTGCCGGAACAGATCGCACACTGGGCGGCCCGCACCCCGGACGCCACCGCCCTCGCCTGCGGCGACACCTCCGTCACCTACGCCGAGCTGGACGACCGGGCCGAACGGCTGGCCCGGCGACTGCGCCATGCCGGGGCCGGCGCGGAGTCGGTCGTAGGGGTATGTCTTTCGCGCGGCCGGGACGCGATCGCGGTGATCCTCGCCGTGTGGAAGACGGGCGCCGCCTACCTTCCGCTGGACCCGAGCCATCCCGCCGACCGGCTGGCGTTCATGTGCGCCGACAGCCGGTGCGGCATCCTCGTCACCACCCGCGACCTGGTGGGCGCGCTCACCGCTCCCACGGTGGTCGTCCTCGACGATCCGGCACCGGAGCACAACACCCCGGCGCCGGCCGCCCGTCCGGCCGGACCCGAGCGGATCCTCCCGCAGCAGGCCGCCTACGTGATCTACACGTCCGGTTCGACGGGTACGCCCAAGGGCGTCGTGGTCAGCCACTCGGGCATGGCCAACCTGGCGGCGGCCCAGGCGCAGCGCCTCCGGATCGATCCGCACAGCAGGGTCCTGCAGTTCTCCTCGCCCGGCTTCGACGCATCGGTGTGGGACCTGGTGATGGCGCTGTGCCACGGCGCGTGCCTGGTCCTGGCCGGCACGCGGGAGATGCTGCCCGGCGCAGGACTCGAGGACATCACCGACCGCCACGGGGTCACCCACCTCACCGTTCCGCCCTCCGTCCTCGGAGCCGTGCGGCCGGGCGGGCTCAGCCGGGTGTCGACGCTCGTCGCGGCGGGCGAGGCACTGGGCGCGGACCTCGTCACCCGCTGGGCGGACGGCAGAGACTTCGTCAACGCCTACGGGCCCACGGAGAGTTCGGTGTGCGTCAGCATGACCGCCCCCCTGCGGCCCGGCGACGCACCCCACATGGGCTCTCCCATCGCCAACACCCGGGTGCACGTGCTCGACGGGGCGCTGCGGCCGGCGCCCGTCGGGTCGGCCGGTGAACTGTACGTGGCGGGGGCCGGACTCGCCCGCGGCTATCTGGGCCGCCCCGCCCTTACCGCCGCGCGGTTCGTGGCCGACCCGTTCGCCGCGGACGGCACCCGCCTCTACCGCACGGGTGACGTCGTGCGGTGGCGGCCGGACGGCACCCTCGAGTTCCTCGGCCGCGCGGACGACCAGGTGAAGATCCGCGGAGTCCGGATCGAGCCGGGAGAGGTCGAGGCCGCCGTCGCCGCCCACCCCGCGGTGGCGCAGGCAGTCGTGGTGGCGCGTCAGGACACGCCGGGCGACCAGCGGCTCGTCGCCTACGTCGTCCCCGAGGCGGACGCGGACGACAGCGCGGCGGCCGTCCGGGAGTACGTCGCGCAGCGCCTGCCCGAGTACATGGTGCCCGCGGCCGTCGTGATGCTGGACGCGCTGCCGCTGACCGTGAACGGAAAGCTGGACCGCGCGGCACTGCCCGCCCCGGACCACACGGCGGCCACCGGGGGACGCGGTCCCGCGACGGCTGCCGAGGAGGCCCTCTGCGCGGTCTTCGCCGACGTACTCGGTGTCGAACGGGTGGGCGCGGACGACGACTTCTTCGCGCTCGGCGGACACTCGCTGCTCGTCACCAGACTCGCCGCCCGGGTCCGGACCGCGCTGGGCGTCGACGTCCGCTTCCAGACCGTGTTCGAAGCACCGACGCCGGCCCGCCTCGCCCGGCACCTGGCCCTCACCGGGACACCCCCGCGCGAGCCGCTCACGCGCCGCGCCCGGCCGGAGCTGCCACCACTGTCGTTCGCGCAGCAACGCCTGTGGTTCCTCGGCCAACTCGAAGGCGCCAGCCCCTCCTACAACGTGCCGATCGCCCTGCGCATGACCGGCGCCCTGGACGTGACGGCGCTTGAGTCGGCCCTGCGGGACGTACTGGGGCGGCATGAGGCACTGCGCACCATGTTCCCCGCCCAGGACGGCCGGCCCTACCAGCGCGTCGTGGACCTCGACGACCTCGACCGGACCCTGCCGGTGCGCCACGTCGACGAGGCCGACCTGGACGGACTCGTCGCCGAGGAGGCGGCCCACGCCTTCGACCTCGCCACCGACATCCCGCTGCGGGCCCGGCTGTTCTCGCTCGCGCCCGGTGACGAGCATGTGCTCGTGCTGCTGATCCACCACATCGCCATGGACGGCTGGTCGCTGGCGCCGCTCCTGCGGGACCTGTCCCACGCCTACGCCGCCCGGCGCCGGGGCCGGCAGCCGTACTGGAGCCCGCTGCCGGTGCAGTACGCGGACTATGCGCTGTGGCAGCGGGCGAACCTGGGCCGGACGGAAGACCCCGACAGCCCGGCGGCCCGGCAGCTGGCCTTCTGGCGCTCGGCGCTCGCCGGCGCACCGAACGAACTGACCCTTCCGACGGACCGGCCACGTCCCGCTGTGGCCGGCGCCGACGGCCACGCGATCACCGTCGACGTACCGGCCGAGGTGCACGGGCGACTCACGGCGCTGGCGCGCGGCCGGGGCGTGACCCTCTTCATGATCATGCAAGGGGCGCTCGCGGCGCTGCTGTCCCGGCTCGGCGCGGGCACGGACATCCCCATCGGTTCGCCGGTGGCCGGCCGGACCGACGAGGCCCTGGACGACCTCGTCGGCTTCTTCGTCAACACCCTGGTCCTGCGCACCGACCTGTCCGGAAACCCGGGCTTCACCGACGTACTGGACCGAGTGCGCGCCACCGGCCTCGCCGCGTTCGCGCACCAGGACGTCCCCTTCGAGCGCCTCGTCGAGGAACTGGCACCGGCGCGCTCACTCTCACGCCACCCTCTGTTCCAAGTCATGCTCTCCGGACCGAACACTCCCGAAGCCGCAGTGGAGCTGCCCGGCGTCACCACGACCTCGGCAACGGCCTCGACACCGCCCCGGGCCCGCTTCGACCTCAGCGTCACCGTCGACGAAACCCCCGGCGACACCGCCCGCCCGGCAGCACTCCGCCTCACACTGACCGCGGCAGCCGACCTGTTCGACCCCGAGACGGCCCACCGTCTCGCCGAGAGGCTGCTGCGTGTCCTGGAGACCGTCGCCAACGACCCCGCACAGCGCCTCAGCGACCTGGACGTCCTCACCGCACACGAACGCCACCAGGTGCTCGCCGAATGGAACGGCACGGTGCGACCGGAACGCGGCGCCTCTCTGACCGAGCTCTACGAGGCACAGGCCGCGCGTCGGCCCGACGCCCCGGCCGTCGTCTTCGACGGCCGCACATCGACGTACGGCGAACTCAACGCCCGCGCCAACCACCTGGCGCACGAACTGATCGACCGGGGCGTCGGACCGGAAAGCCTCGTCGGTGTCCTGATGCCCCGCTCCGCCGACCTGATCGTCGCCGTGTGCGGCGCCCTCAAGGCCGGAGCCGCCTACGTCCCCCTCGACATCGACCACCCGGTGGCACGCCTGCGCACCATCGCCGCCGACGCGGGCCTCACCGCCGTACTCACCTCCCCCGCCACCGCCGACCACCCCGCGCTCCGGGACGGCGGCTTCGGACCCGGCGTGGAGATCGTCCCGGTCGACGCACAGCACCCCGGCACCCGGGAAGACCCCGGAAACCCGCGGTCGCGCACTTCCCCGTCGAACCTCGCCTACGTCATGTTCACCTCGGGCTCGACCGGCACCCCCAAGGGCGTCGCGGTCACCCACGCGAACGTGGTGAACTTCTGCTCGGCCGACTGCTGGCGCGACGACACGGCCGAACGCGTCCTGATACAGGCCAACCACGCCTTCGACGCCTCGACGTACGAACTCTGGGTACCCCTGCTGCGGGGAGGCTGCCTCGTCGTCGTGCCCTCCGGAGACCTCGACGTCGCCCAGCGGGCGAACCTGATCGCCGAGCACGCCGTCACCAATGTCACAGCGCCTTCGGGACTGTTCACGGTCCTGGCGGAGGAGTCGCCGCGGATGTTCGCCGGCGTGCGGGAGGTGTCCGTCGGCGGTGACGTGGTGTCACCGACAGCGGTACGAGCCCTGCTCGAGGCCAACCCGGGCCTGGTCGTCCGCACGACGTACGGCCCGACCGAGACCACCGCGTTCACCACCCAGCTCGCCTTCACCGAGGCCGGCACCGTCCCGGCGACCGTGCCGATCGGAGTTCCGTTCGAGAACACCCGCCTCTACGTTCTCGACGAGTTCCTCCAGCCGGTGGCCCCCGGCGTCGTCGGCGAACTGTACATCGGCGGCGCACAGGTGGCCCGCGGCTACCTCGGCCGCCCCGCCCTGACCGCGGAACGCTTCGTCGCCGACCCCGTCATCGGCGACGGCACCCGCCTCTACCGCACCGGAGACCTGGCGCGCTGGCTGCGCAGCGGGGTCCTCGACTTCGTGCGCCGCGCCGACGACCAGGCGAAGATCCGCGGTTTCCGCGTCGAACCGGGAGAGATAGAAGCCGTACTCGCCGAACACCCGCTGGTACGACAGGCGGTGGTCGCCGTCCGCGAGGACACACCTGGCGACCGACGGCTCGTCGCCTACGTGCTGATGGACGACGACACCCACGACGACCTCCCTTCCCCGCGCGACCACCTCGCCGCACGCCTTCCCGACTACCTGGTGCCCTCAGCCGTGGTCACCCTCGACGCCCTGCCGCTCACCGCCAACGGCAAGGTCGACCGCGCCGCCCTGCCCGCCCCGGCCGGCGCGACACACCGGCCGGGGCGGCCGCCGGCGAACCCGGTCGAGGAGATCCTCTGCTCGCTCTTCGCCGACGTCCTCGGCGCGGAACACTTCGGCGTCGACGACGACTTCTTCGCACACGGCGGACACTCACTCCTCGCGACCCGCCTGGTCAGCCGCATCCGCACGGCCCTGAACGCCGAACCGACGGTACGACTGCTCTTCGAGGAGCCGACACCGGCCGGCCTGGCCCCACGCCTCACCTCGACCGGCCCGGCCCGGACCCCGCTCCGGCGCCGGCCGCGGCCCGAACGCCTCGCACCGTCCTTCGCCCAGCAACGACTGTGGTTCCTCGCCCAGTTGGAGGGGCCCCGCTCGGCATACCGCCTGCCGGTCGCCGTACGACTGCGCGGCTCCCTCGACGTCACCGCACTCCGGGCCGCCTGGCGTGACGTCCTCGGCCGCCACGAAATGCTCCGTACGCTGTTCCCCACCGACGACGACGGCCCCTACCAGCAGGTCGTGAACGCGGACGATCCACGCTGGCAGGTGACCCTGACCGACACCACCCCGGAGAGGCTCGACGAAGCACTGGCCGCCGAGGCCGACCGGCCGTTCGACCTGGCCACCCAGGCACCCGTCCGCGCCCGGCTCTTCCGCAGCGGCCCCGACGAGCACGTGCTGCTCCTGGTGATGCACCACATCGTGACCGACGGCTGGTCGATGGCACCTCTCGCCCGCGACCTGTCGACGGCGTACGCCGCCCGGCGCCGGGGCGAAGCGCCCGACTGGCCCGAACTCCCCGTCCAATACGCCGACTTCGCCCTGTGGCAGCGTGACCTGCTCGGCGCGGCCGAGCACCCCGACAGCATCCTCTCCGCACAGATCGACCACTGGCGCGCGGCACTCGCCGGGGCTCCGCAGGAACTGAGCCTGCCCACCGACCGGCCTCGCCCCGCCGCCCTCGGCAACCTCGGACACCGCGCACCGATCAACATGCCGGCGGAACTGCACGGGCGGTTGACGGCGCTGGCGCGCAGCAGCGGCGTGACCCTCTTCATGATCATGCAGTCGGCGCTCGCGGCGCTGCTGTCCCGGCTCGGCGCCGGCACGGACATCCCCATCGGTTCCGCCGTCGCCGGCCGGACAGACGAGGCCCTGGACGACCTCGTCGGCTTCTTCGTCAACACCCTGGTCCTGCGCACCGACCTGTCCGGAAACCCGACCTTCACCGAACTCCTCGGCCGCGTACGGGAGTCGGGGCTGACCGCACTGGAACACCAGGACGTCCCGTTCGAGCGCCTGGTGGAGGAACTCGCGCCGACGCGCTCACTGTCACGGCACCCCCTGTTCCAGGTCATGCTCACCGTCCAGAACACCGCCGAGGCGTCCGTCGACCTCGACGGCCTGGAGACCACGCACCTCACCTCGAACCTCGCGGCGTTGTCACCGTTCGACATCGACATCAAGGTCGTCGAGTCCTTCGACACCGGCGGCACACCAGGCGGCCTCGGCGGCACCGTCACCGTCAACGCGGACCTGTTCGACGCCCCCGCCGCCGCGACCTTGGCCACACGACTGACCCTCCTCCTCGACGCGATCGCCTCGGAACCGACCCTGCGCATCGGTGAGTTGGCGATTCTTGCGGGTGGGGAGCGGGGTCGGTTGGCGGGGTTGGGGCAGGGGGTGGTGGAGGACTTTGGGTGTGGTTCGGTTGTGGAGTTGTTTGGGCGTCGGGTGGTGGGTGATGCGGGTGCGGTGGCTGTGGTGTGTGGGGATGTGGCGTTGTCGTATGGGGAGTTGGATGCGTGGGCGGATCGGGTGGCGTGGTGTTTGAGGGGTCGGGGTGTGGGGGCGGAGTCGGTGGTGGGGGTGTGTGTTGCGCGGGGTGTGGAGTGGGTGGTGGCGGTGTTGGGGGTGTGGAAGGCGGGGGGTGTGTATCTGCCGTTGGATGTGGAGCTTCCGGTGGAGCGGTTGCGGTTGATGGTGGGGGAGGCGGGGGCGTCGGTGGTGGTGGGGACCGGGGTGACGCTGGGTGAGCTGGGTGTGGATGGTGTTGTGGTGGATGGCCCGGCGGTGGTGGAGGGGGTGTCGTCGGGACCGTTGGGAGTGGAGGTCGCAGCGGCTCAGTTGGCGTATGTGATGTTCACGTCGGGGTCGACGGGTGTGCCGAAGGGTGTGCAGGTCACGCATGGGGGGCTGGTGAATCTGGCGTCTGTGT
>NZ_JBIBKW010000036.1:0-60493 GCF_042959465.1 Streptomyces sp. NPDC007901
GGGCCCGTTCTCTCATGCCCGCGACCGCACCCGAACCTCAGTCCAGACGACCACCCGCTGCCGCTCGAACAAGATCCGGTTTGCCACAACGCACTAAGTTCTCGGCGCCACACCCTCAACTGCGAAGAGCCGTCCAACTCCGCACCAAGGTCACCCGCGGCGCCGGCAGCCCGGCCGCAGCACTCGCGATGGTGTTCAAGCTCGTCGGATCGGCCCAGGCCCGCTGGCGCGCAATCCGCGGAGCCCACCTCGTCGCCCTGGTCCGCTCAGGCGCCAAGTTCGAGAACGGCGTCCTCGTCGAACGCGAAGGGGCAGCATGAGCCGGCCCTCGCAGACGCAGTCGAACAGCCCGGACATGCGGCTGCACCCCTTGACCGAGACCGGGGCGCACCAGATCGAGCACTGGTTCGACCACCCCGAGGTCCACAGGCGCCTGGGCGGCCGGTCCTGGATCCACCGTCAGCTGCGGCTGATCAGCCAGCACCCCTGCACCGCCTTCCGCGGCGCGATGGTGCTGCGCTCCCACGGATGGATCGGCCTGGATCAGGCCGGGACACCGGTCGCGTTCATCGGCGGCGACGTCTATGACCGCTGGGTCCGCTACCACGGCGAAGGCCCCGAGGGCCCCATCCTGTCCGACACCGACCCCAGGCTCGCCATGGGCCTGGCCTACCTGGTCGACCCCGACCGGTGGCGGCACGGATACGGCCGCTCCGCCCTCCAAGCCGTCCTCGCCCACCCCGACGTCGGCGATGTCCAGACGTTCTTCTGCGGGATCGACGCCGACAACCACGCCAGTCGCAACTGCGCCGAATCCGCCGGCTTCACCCTCCCCGACCTCGAACCAGACCACGAAGCGATGCTCTACTACCGCCGCACCCGACCAAGTTGATCACCGAGAACACGCTGATCCACAACTATTGACAATTACTCGGCATGGTGAAGCGTGAGAGTGATCCGGTTTCCCGTTCGGTTGGGCGTCAATGGACGGGCAGCCGAACGGCAGTGAAGGACCTTTTGGGCGGCGGCCGTCGGGACAGCGAGTCATGAGGGTGTCGGACTGACAGGGGCGTCGGCGCTGGCGATGAGGTGCTCCGCATCGGGGAGGAAGACCTTGAGGTCGGCTTGGTCTCTCCCTTCGATCCCGATGGCGAACAGATGGTTCGTGCCTCCGTATCTCACGTCGGACAGGTAGAGCCGTAGCACCGCAGGCTCGGCGATGCCATAGACGTTGTCTCCAGAGTTCGGCCAGGTCAGAAAGTCTACGCAGGCCCGCACCGGGCAGTCGGAGGCCTCATTCACCGCCTTGCTGGAGATTGCGATATCGACCAGCTTCGCAGGGAGAGCGTCGGTACCGATCGTGTCGCTCCGGGGTTTGGAGACCTGTAGGTTCGGGCGGGTTGTGAGCCACGCCATCAGCCCCGATGCCGTGCTGGGCACTCCGGCGGCACGTTTCCGGTCCTTGCCTACCGGGATGAGGTCGGACCAGAACAGGACCCGGTGCAGATCCCAACTGCCGTCCGGCGCCGTGGAGAACTCGACGGGTTGGTCCTCATGGCTCTCCCACCGCCCTGTGAAGGTCACCGTCAGTTGCCCGTTGAAGAAGTGTGACGTCCGATATGGGCCCGCAGGCAGGCTTCCGGGATCCGAACCCCCCGAGAGGCACTCCGGGGCGCAGCCTGGGATCCCCGCCGATGCGGCAGCCGTGGCCGTCGGAGTTCTGGATGCACCACCCGAGTTGCCCGAGCCACTGGAGCTGCCGCATCCGGCGACGAGGATTGCGGAGAGCGGGACCGCGAGGAGCTTGAGAGCGGATTTCACGGCAGACCCCCATTTTGATCCGACGCCTAGATCGGCCTAAATGCTCCCAGAATCTGATGCACCGGCATAGGCGAAAGCGCAGGCGGTGCACCGGCATTGCTGCGACGGCAGCCAGGTCGGGGGCTGTCAAGCGGTCAACGATCCGTGTGACTGATCCGTGTTTCCTCTTTTCGCAGCTCACGCGGGCTTCGAGGGCGGCAGCACGGTGATCCAGGTCGCGATCCGCATCCGGGCTTCGGCGCGGGTCGCGAAGGCATGCCGGTGGACGTACTCGACCTTGAGCACGCTGTTGCCATACCGATCATGGAGTCTGTCGATCGAACGGGACTCTCGATCGGGTGATCGCGGGCCCTGCCCGGCATGAGAGCAGAGCCTGGCGGTATGCGGGCAATATCCAGGGGAGCGGACGGCCGTGCGCTGCCACGGTCGGGCGCCATGAGCTGGCTTCCCGATGACTTCGTCCACCCCGTCCTGGTACCGCTGCCGGGCGGTGGTCATCACCTGCGGCCGATCCGGGAGGTGGACACCCCGCTCGACTATCCGGCTGTGATGGGTTCGCGCGAGCGGCTGTGGACCATCTTCGGCCCGGCCTGGGGCTGGCCCGCGGACACCATGACCTACGAGGCCGACCAGGCCGACCTTTTGCGGCACGAGAAGGAGATCGCCGCGCACCAGTCCTTCAACTACGCGCTGTTCGACGCGGCGGAGACAGTTCTGCTCGGCTGTGTCTACATCGACCCGCCGGAGAGGGCCGGCGCGGACGGCGAGATCTCCTGGTGGGTGGTGGACGAGCTGGTGGGCAGCAAGGTCGAGCAGGCCCTCGACGCGCTGGTGCCGCAGTGGATCGCCGCCGACTGGCCGTTCGAGCAGCCGCGCTTCCTCGGCCGTGAGATCTCCTGGTCGGACTGGCTCGCCCTGCCGCAGCATCCCGACACGTAAGGGGTTGTTGCCCGTACCGATCTCGAAGGCTGTCGGTCGAGCGGGAGCTCGATCGGGTGACTGCGGCGGTTTGCGCGCGTGGCAGCAGGGCCTCCTGGTAGCTCGGGGGTGCGATCCCATTCCGAGTGGTTCCCGGAGGCCCTGTTGTCTTTGTTGTAGGTGCCCGGGCACGTTGACTTCAACTCGCCCGCCGTGTCGTGCGATTGCCTCGCGCATGCGTCGGCAACGCGGCCGACCATCCGGACCGGGTGCGCCGGTATCCGTCGGACATGACGGACACTGAATGCCCCCGGCGCCTCCAGGAGGAGCCACCCGCGCTCCGCCAGGCGCCGGGCTTTCGACCGCAGCCCCTCGACCTTCGCCGACGTCGCCCCAAGGCCCGGCTCCACCGCGATCTCCTTGGCCCGAAGCGGTCCGTGACCCGTGGATCGCTGCTGTTCCAGCACGCCCAGAATGCGCTGATACCCGGCGCCACAACCGTCACCGGCAGCCCTTCCCGCCAGGGCGGCACCCTCGAGCCCGGCACCGGCGCGAGCGACAGCACCGCTTTCTCCTCGGCCTCGGTCCCGGCGGTGGTCTCGGCGGTGGTCTCGGCAGCCGAGGCCGCCAGGGCCTCGACCAGCTCTTCCCGCGCGATCACCCACCGGTCCAGCTCGATCTCGGCGGCCTCCAACACCTCAGCCAGCCGGGCGGCTTCCTCCCGTAGTCCTTCCAGCCGCACACGGCCGCTGTCTCCCGCTCCTCCGGCATTCCCAGCACCGACGCCATCGCGCACCCCTCGCTCACGGAGCGGAAACAAGACGCCGGATGCCTCTCTCATTCCGAGCTACACCATGCCTGACCAGCAGAAATCAACAGATCACGTTCGGTTGAGATACGGCTTCTGAGATCAGGCGGCCCGCTGATGAGGCTCTCTGGATCTCCCCACCGGGTGATCGGGTGGGTCTCGGAGTTGCTCGGCTTGGCTCCCCGGGCAGATTCACGCTGGCCCTCGGACGGCAGTCACAGGGGCAGGTGTGATGCGTGCTCGGCGCAAATGCGAGGACGCGGGTTCAGTCCTTGTCCGAGAGCTGGGCACCACCGCAGGCGGTCTGTTCGTTCAGCCGCTCAGCCTGGTGCGGCCGCCGGGGACTCTGCGTGCCGAAATCCTGGCAGGGTCAGGCACAGGAGGGCTGCGGCGGCGGTCGTGGCGGCGAAGGCGCCTACCGCCCAGGCGCCGGACATGTGCTGGATGATCAGGCCGGCGATCAGTGGCGCCAGTGCCGCCAGCGCGGTGGCCGCCATCACCACGGTGCTGATGACTCGGCCGCGCATTTCCTCCGGCGCGCTGCGAAGCACCACGGCAACGAGCGCGGCGTTCGCGGCCGGTGCGAGCAGCAGCGCCAGGGCGACCGGCGCCGCCACCAGCGGTGACGGGATGAGCAAGGCCGCAGCGCCGAACAGCAGGGCCCCGGCCACGGTGATGGTGGTGGCCAGGGTCGCCAGGCGCATGCGCCCTTGCAGCCGGGGTGCGACCACGGCGCCCAGCAGCCCGCCGGCCGCGATGGCTGCCTGCACCAGGCCGATCACCGCGGCGGAGGTACCGCGCTGTCGCATCGCGAGGGTGATGCTGAAGATCACGCCGCTGAAGGCGAAGTTCAGCAGGGGTGTCTGGATCAGCGCCGCGCGCAGAATGGGCACCTGCCAGACGACCCGCAGGCCATCGGTCACCTCGCGCCACAACGCCTTGCGCTCGGCCTCGTTCTGCGGGCGGAACCGCCCGCGGATCCGGCTCACCGTGCCGAACGAGATGGCGAAGGAGACGGCGTCGGCCAGGAACGGGACGGCCCGGCCCACCCCGAACAGCACCCCGCCGAGCGCCGGGCCGGCCAGGCTGGCACCGTACGTCCGGGCTTCGGTGGCCGCCCACGCCTGCTCGAGTTGCCCGTCCGGCACGATTGCCGGCAGCGCGGCGGCGGCGGACGGGTCGAAGATGGCACCGGCAGCCCCCTCGATCAGGCTTACGGCCAGGACCACCGGCCAGGATGCGAAATCCAGCACGATCAGGATGCCGAGCAGAGCCAGCAGGACGGCGCGCACTACGTCGCAGATGATCATCGTCCGTCGCCGGTCGAACCGGTCCGACAGCGCCCCGGCGGGCAGCTGCAGGCAGAGCAGGGTAATGGCCCGCACCGTGCCGACCACCCCGGCGAGCACCACCGAGTGGGTCAGGGCCAGGATGAGCAGCGGGTAGGCGATCCCGCTGATCTGCGTGCCGGTATCGGACAGCAACTGGCCGATCCACAGCATCCGGAAGCCCTTGTTGCGCCGGAGCGGAACCTGTCCTGGCACATCGGTGGCTATCTCGATTCCGCTGGCGTCGCTCACCCTTAATACGATATGCGCCGAGGTCGTCACCCAGGTGTCGGATCTTGGACAGGGGGCCGGGTAAACGTCGAAGGGCGCGACCATCCATGATCACGTTGATTCCACTCAGCATGATCATGAAGGCCGCGCCCGCATGCCATCCTGCCCGACCCTGCCCACGTCCCGCCGACTTGCCAAGCAACACGGCCTCGCTGCCGAGGAGTTGTGCACGCCCGAAAGGCTCCCCGCGCTGCTGGACGCGGTCCGTACCGTCCCCGATCCGCGCAGGGCGCATCTGGTCGCCCACCCCTGGCCGATGCTGCTCGGCCTGGTCGCCTGTGCCCTGCTGTGCGGCGTGCGCTCGGTACGCGGGGTGATCCGCTGGGCGAGCGGCCAGGGCGCCGGCATCCTCGCCGCCCTTGAACTCCCCGCCGGCGACCCGGGCAAACTGCCGGTGGCCACCACACTCACCCGCGCGCCGGCCCGGGTGGACGCCGACCTGCTGGACGCCGCCGTCGGTGCGTTCGTGCAGGCCCATACCGCCGACCCGCTGGCCGGTATCGCCAGGGATCCGGTGCTGCGGTTGGCCGCGGACGGCAAGACGGTGCGCGGCGCCCGCGACAGCGAGGGCCTGCAGCTGCACCTGCTCGGCGTCTACCAGGTCGACCCGGGCGTGATGCTCGCCCAGCGGGAGATGCGCCACAAGCCGCACGAGACGGTGCACTTCACCGCCGCGCTCGACCTGATCGCCGACATCACCGGCGCGATCGTCACCGCCGATGCCCTGCACACCGTCGCCGGCCATGCCCACTACCTTCACCGACGCGGCGCCTTCGGCCTCTTCCCCGTCAAGGAGAACCGTTCCACCCCGTTCGCGCAGTTGGACGCCCTCGACTGGGACGAGACCACCAACCCGCACATCACCGTGCACCGCACCGAGGAGACCAACTCAGGCCGCCACGAAATCAGGATCGTGCGCGTGCAGCCCCTCGCGCCAGGGCAGGCGAACTTCCCGCACGCCCCCCGGGCCCTGCTCGTCGAGCAGTACACCACCGGACGCGGCGACGGAAAGATCCACGCGGATGCCGAACTCGGCATCACCACTGCCCGGCTCGACGTCGCCGACACCGCCGCCCTCGCCCGCTGCATCCGCGGCCAGTGGGCCATCGAGGCACAGCACTTCGTCCGCGACGTGACCTTCGGTGAGGACGCCTGCCGCGCCCGCACCGCCAGCCTGCCCAGGGCCCTCGCAACCTTCCGCAGCCTGGCGATCAGCCTCGCCCACCTCGCCGGGTGGACGAACAACGCCGCCGCTCACGACCACTACCGCAACCACCCCGCCGACGCCCTACGCGAACTCGGTCTCACCGGATGAGCACGCATCACGCCTGGCCCCCCAGGTGGCGTACCGACCGCGTGGAAGGCATGCGGTGTGACGTGGCAGTACGTCCAGTCCTCCTTCCGCCCCGACGGTCTTCACCGCGGCCCGTACGGCGATCGTCAAGAGCTGTGGTTCGGGTGACGCGTGATCAGCCAGCGACGGCTTCTGGGCGCTCAACCAGGACGCCGTATTCGAACGTGGCGTCCGCCCGGACCGGGGCGACGAGGTGGGCGCCGGTGACCGTGCGCCAGCGGGTGTGGGCGGACTCGACGAGCTTGAAACACCATCGCGAGGGCCGCGGCCGGGCTGCCGGCGTCGCAGGTGGGCGCCAGGGTGCCGTCGACGACGAGGAACACCCTGTTACCGCGGTCGTCCTCGATCCAGTAGTCCTCACCGAAGCCGAGGAGCCCGTCGCGTAGCTGGAATCTCATGACCCACCGCTCCGGCCGCCGCCCCGAAACGCCGCCGGTAGGCCGACGGGCTGAGCCCGGTCCGGCGACGACGGGACGCGCCCCCGCCATCCGCCGGGCCGAGAGGTGTCCTGAAGGTGAACTTCACGTGTGTGTAGGGAAGTTGACCAACCAAACAGGTGTGCCCCGAGTCTGATCCTGCACAACCAGCGCTTCACGTTCCTCTCGGAGGTCTCGCCATGCTCTCTCGTCCAGCCAGTCGCCGGGTGACACGCGCCGTCTCAGCGGCGACGGCGGTTCTCGGTACAGCCCTGGCCGTTCCGCTCAGCCTGGCCGGCACCGCGGACGCAGCGCCGGCGTCGGCCACCGCCGCGGTCAACCAGAACGACTGGCAGCTCGTCTACAAGGCCGCCCCCGGCCAGACCAACAAGGCCACCGTCACTGCGTCGCTCACCTCGGACCGCACCGGCATCACCTACCTGATCGACGACGTCGTCCCGATCAGCGCGGGCCACGACTGCGCCTACCCGGTAAGCGCGGACCACACGAAGGTCTCCTGCACGGTCACCTTCGTGGACAGCCAGGATCCGTACCCCGCCCTGGTCACGGACCTCGGCGACCGCAACGACACGCTCGCGTACGACAACGCCACCGACCAGATCTACTTCTACGCCGAGATCTCGCTGGGCGCCGGCAACGACAAGGCGACCGACTCGGGACGTCTCGACGGCGCCTACGTCTCGGGTGACGCCGGTAACGACACGATCACCGTGGGCAAGGAGGGCCTGGCGTGGGGTGGTGACGGCAACGACACGATCAACGCGAGCGGCGGCGACAACATCGTGCAGGGCGGCAAGGGCGACGACACGCTGCACGGCGGCTCCGGAGCCCAGAATCTGTCCGGCGACGACGGCAAGGACACGATCACCGGCGGAACCGGCGCCGACACCCTGAACGGAGGCAAGGGCAACGACGTCCTGTACGGCAACAGCGGCGACGACAAGCTGTACGGCAACAGCGGGAACGACAAGCTGTACGGCGGCGCGGGCAGGGACACGCTCTCCGGCGGCCCCGGTTCGGATGTGGTCCACCAGGACTGACAAACTCGCCAGGGCAGGCGGGCGGTGGCGGTGGCGGGTGGCACCCTTGATGACCGCTTCCACAGGGTCATGGCGGAGCAGTGGCCGGCCCACTTTCGCGTTCGATCTCGTGCGACTGTCCGGGACGGATACGACCAGGTGGCCGTACCGGCGGCGCAGGGCCGCGCTGGAGTCGGTGTACGCCGCGCGGAGGTCGTCCGCGAGTGGCTGACGTGGGCGTCGGTCGGCATGAGGCGTCTACGAGCCGTCGGTCAGGGGCTGGTTGAAGTACAAGGTGCGCGAGACGGCCGAGGCGATCGTGGGTGCGGTGACCGGCCCGGTGGCGGCTCCCCGCAGTCTGCTGCTCGGCAGGTACGACGATCACGGACGCCTTCAGTACACCGGCCGCACCGTCAACCTCGCCCGGACGGCCAGCAGCGCGTTCGCCGGCCTGCTTACTCCGGCCCGGCGCGGCCACCCCCGGGCGGGCTGGTCGTTCTCCGCCGGACGGGGCAGCCGGGCAGACGCTGAACGTCACGCTGGTGGAAGTCGGCGTCGATGTCGCCCGCGCCGCCTCCGGCCGTTGGCACCACCCCGCACGCTGGCACCGCGCCCGCCCCGACCTCCAGCCCACTGACATCCCCCCGCCTGACGTCACCGCACTGACGTCGGCGCAGCGCGGCGGCACCGGCCGACGCACGAGCCACACCAGCGGCGCCCGATCCCCTCCCGCGCCGCCCTGGTCCTTTCCCACCCACCCACTTGTCTGTTCTTCCTGCTGTGGGACGTGGACTCGGGGGCGTAGAGGGGATGTCGGCCTCCCGACCATGGTCGGACCAGCATGGTGACCTGCGGTTCCACGGACAGGCCGCGGACGGTTGTCGGCGGGGTTGTCGGCGAGGATGCGGGCCTGGTCCACGGAGGCGTTGCCGCTTCGTGACCGCGGTCGGGCCTTCGTGGTCGGGGTTCTGGTCGGGGCCGGCTGCTGCTGTGACCGGTACGCGCGGCGCCCGGCAAGGACGGTGCCGCACCGGACGGGAAGCGAGCAGATCCGTGATGATCGGCGTGGACGCGGGCAGCGGGGACCGGCTGGCGCTGGGCGTGCTGACCCAGTAGCGGATGGCTACCACTGGCCAGATGCACCGGGTGATTGCCCCCGAGGTGCGCATCGAGCAGACCCGGCGGCGGCTGGCCCGGCCGCGCGTGGCGGGGCTGGTCGATCGCATCACCCTGCCGCAGGCCGGGCGGCCCGGGTGTGGTTCCCCACCTCGTACGGCGTGCAGTTCGCCTGTGAGTGGCCCGAGCTGCGCGGGCACCGGCCGTCCAGGACCATGTCCGATCCGACCGCCGTGCGGCTTAGGGCCGGCCGGACCCATGGTCGGCGTCGCACACCGAACATCGCGGGAACCAGGCCCGAGGGGATGACGGGCGGTGCGACGTCCGAGCGACGGGAGCGGTGGCTCCACGGGTTCGTGGCCATGAACTCCTGGAGCCACCTCTCTGCGTGGCATACGGACTCAGCGCCTGCCGAGGCTTTGGGCAGTGTCGTGGTCGGCATAGAGGCTGCTGCGATCACTCGCATCGGCCTGGATCAGTTGAGGGCTGGCGTCGACGCCCGGGTCCGCCAGTGTTCCTACCGCCCGCGCTCGCCTCTTTTTCCGCGCACGCATCCACGTGGCTGCCGCAGACGCTACCGCGGCAGTGATCAGCTGCGCGGGCAACTGCGGCAGTCCCATGCCCTGACACGCTGGGACCCCCAAAAGTACAAGCGGGTCCACGCACTGACCTACGCCGATCTGGGCGACAGTCTCGCCGCCCAGGCCCGCGCGGGCAAGGCCGCAGCCGCATGGGCTCAGGCTGTGGCGCTGATGGAAGGCATGGCCTCCGACCGCACTCGCAAAGGGATCACCTCGCTCCGCTCGACCCTTGCCGTCCACCAGGGCCGCAAAGTGCCCGGAGCCGCCGAACTCGCCCACCGCGCGCGCCAGGCACTGGCCTAAGCTGCCCACCAACCGGCCGGCGAAGGGACCCCAGTCGTGGTTCAGCGGACAACCGACGACCAGCCCAAATCCCTGCCCCCGGCAGTCGACTCCATGACCCTGCTGGTCGCCGCCGTCATCGTCCACGACAAAGCCACCGACCGGGTCGTCCTCCTCCAGCGCAGCCACAACGCCAAGTTCGCCCAGGGCATGTGGGACCTTCCCGTCGGCAAGAGCGAGCCCGGCGAGCCGATCACCGAAACCGCGGTACGCGAGTTGTACGAGGAAACCGGCCTGACCGTGAAACCCGAGTCCCTCCAGGTCGCCCACATCATCCACGGCGCCTGGGGCGTCGAAGCACCCAACGGCTTTCTCACCGTCGTCTTCGCCGCACACGAATGGAGCGGCGAACCCGAAAACCGCGAACCCTGCAAACACACCCAAGTGCGGTGGGTCGACGCGAACGCCCTCCCCGAAGACTTCGTCGACACCACCGCCAGTGCTCTGCGGCGCTACCTCACCAGCGGCCCACAAGTGTCCCTGGCCGGCTGGCAGTAGCGGCCGTACGCCCCAGCAATCGGTGGCGGTGCTGCAACGTTGGTGCGGCAGCCAGACCTGCGGCTGGCTTCGGGGGTGTCAATTTTCAGGCTGATCTGGTTGTTGATGGTCAGTTGTTGCTCGGGGTCAGGCGGCCTTCGAAGGCGATCTGGAACGCGTTGAGAGGTGCTTTCCAGCGCATGGTCCACCGCTTGCGGCCCTTCCCGGTCGGGTCCAGGCTCATCAGCGCCATGTAGATGCACTTGAGGGCGGCGGCCTCGTTGGGGAAGTGCCCGCGGGCCCGAACGGCCCTGCGGATGCGGGCGTTGACGCTCTCGATCGCGTTCGTGCTGCAGATGACCTTGCGGATCTCGACGTCGAAGGAGAGGAAGGGCACGAACTCGGCCCAGGCGTCCGACCACAGCTTCACGATCGCCGGATACGCGCGCGCCCATCAGGGTGAGTCCGGAGAGTGTCTCGCCGGAGCGTTGCTGGGCGCCGAGCCAGCCGTAGCGTGCGGGCACGCTGCTGGCGCGGACGTTGCCGTATTCGTCGGTGTCCTGGACGGTGGGAGCCTTGCTGGTGTCCAGCGGGAGCTGGACGGAGATGTCGCCGTGGATGTCGCTGAGCTGCAGAACGGTGCCGCCGGTCTTGCTGGTGGTAGCGGCGATGCCGCCACCGAGCGACTCCACGTAGCGGGTCACGTTGCCCTGGCTGTCCTCCGTGATCCACGCGGGGCTGTCGCAGCCGCAGTCATAGTGGTTGACCTTGGACTCCGTGGTGCCCCAGGTGCCGCCGCTGCTGGTCTCGACGGTCCAGGAGCGGAGGCGCTGGGTGCCGTCGAGCTGCCAGGTCTGTCGCTTGGTGCCGACGGTCTCCTGGCGGATCAGGTCGTTGTTGTAGTAGGCGAGGGTCACACCGCCCGGCTGGGCGGTGGTGCGGCCGAAGGCGTCGTAGGTGTAGCCGGTGTCGACCTGACGGTCGGCGCTGTCGTAGGAGTAGTTGGTGGTGGTGCCTCCCGAGGTGGGGCAGTTCGTCCCGGGGGTACCGGTGGCGCTGGTGAGACTCTTGCGGTTGGAGCGTGCGTCGAAGGTGTAGGTGCGCTTGGTGCACACCGTCTCGGCAGTGTCCTCGACGGAGGTCAGGCGGCCGATCGCGTCGTAACGGTAGTTCTGCCCGGTGATCTGCGCGTCTGAGATGACCTGGCCGTGGATGGAGCGGGTGACGGTGTCGGACTGCACGAGAGTGCCGTCGCTGTCGCGGGTGTAGGTCCGCTCCAGTGCGTTGCCGTCCGCGTCGAGGGTCTGGGCCAGGGTGTAGCCGCCGGGCAGCTCTTCCTCAGTGAGGTTGCCGTCCGCGTCGTATGAGGCGAGGAACGTACCGGCGACCGAGTCGACCACCTTGGTGGCCAGGCCCCGGGGTTCGGCGGTGTGGTCGTAGGTGAAGTTCACCGTGGACGGGATGTTGTTGCTGCGCTTGACCTGGCGGTCGAGCAGGTCGTACTCGGTGGTGGTGGTGCCACCGTCCGCGTCGGTGTACGAGATGACGCGGCCGAGCTTGTCGTAGCCGGTGGTGATGGTGCCGTCGGTCGGCGAGACGGTCCTGGTCGGCCGGCCGGTGGCCGTGTCGTAGGTGGTGCTGGCCTCCGGTGCGGCTGTGCCGACGCCGCCGGTGATCTTCACTGAGGTGGTGCGGCCGGCATTGTCGGTACCGATGGTGGTGGTTCGGGTCGAGCTGTTCGCGGTCTCGGATGTCTTGGCCGGGTTCCCCCACCAGTCGTATTCGGTGGTCTTGGCCGGCAGTTGTGTCGGGTTGGAACCGCCGCCGGTGATCGCCCCGGCCGGACCGGTCGAGCACACCAGGTCGGCCCACTCGGGGCGGCCGGCACAGGTGCCGGTGCCGCTCGCGGACCAGTACGTGGTCACCCGGCTGGTGGCGTCGGTGCCGCCGGCGCCGGGCGCAATGCGCTTGGTCTCACGGCCCTGTGCGTCGTATTCGACCGTGGTGGTGATCGCCAGGCCGCCCGGGTCTTCCACGGTCTTGGTCTGCAGGCCCTTGGCCCAGTCGTAGGCCGTCTGAACAGCACGGGTCTCGCCCTGGACGCCCGGGTGCTCACGGACCTCGGCGCCGGTGGTGACCTTGGTGAGCTGGTCCCGGATGACGGCGCTGCCGTCGGTCGGACGCCCCTCGTCGTAGTCGTGGACCGTCCAGGCCCGCGCCGTCACCGAGGCGCCGGCGGCGGCCAGCGTGGTGGTGCCGGATTTCAGGTCTGCGGCCAGGTCGACCCGGCGCAGCGGGCCGAACTCCTCCAGCAGGCGGGTGCCCTTGCCGCTGAAGGTACGGGTGGTGGACAGCAGCTGGGCGCGTTCGGCGGTCGGCAGGGCCGCGATGCCCAGGTCGCTACGGGCCGCGGAGCCAGCGGCACTGGTGCCGATGGCCACGTCGCGGTTGGCGGGAGTCAGTTCGCGCACGGTGTTGCCGAACTGGTCGTACTCGGTGGTGGCGATGTGCCCGCCGGGGGCGGCGGTGTTCACCGTGCGGCCGGAGGCGTCCAGGTGGTGGAGGGTGGCTCGCTTGTAGTCGGCGGCGGTCAGTGCGCTGCCGGCGTTCGAGGCGGGCACGGCGTCCGCCGGGAAGATCGCGGTCGCGTCCGTGGGCGCTTCCCTCTGCCCCCATGCCTTGACGCTGGACGAGCCCATGCTGTTCGGGGCTGCGGTGCCGGTCAGCGGTACGTCGTAGACCACGGACGTGACCGCCTCGCCGGACACGGTGTCCGCGCTGCCTTGCGCGAGCGCCGGGCGGGATGCCTTGAGCAGCATGCCCTCGCCGGCCGCGCTGCTGGAGCCGGCCTTTCCGTAGGTGAAGGTCCACGGCAGTTCGCCAGGCGGGGTCAGCCTGGTGACCCGGCCGCTGCTGTCGTAGGCGTACTCGGTCTTCAGTGACGGCGAGATCTGCGGGTGCCATGCCTGGCGCAGTCGCGCGGAGCCGTCGTACAGGTACATCTGCACCGACTTGGAGGTGGCCGTGGTGGCGCCGGGCGCTGTCGACCACAGACGGATCTCCTTCACCTGCCCGGAGATGTCACCGTGTTGCCGCCCCCGGCCGGGCCCCCCTGGCCAGCTGTCCAAGATCGCCGCCGCGCCCACCTGAACTTCCCGACCACCCACGGCCGCCGAGACGGCTACAACACCCAGCGCCCTGGCGACAAGTGCTGCGGCAAACGCAGCAACTTGCAGCGCACGCCCAGCTGGAGATCCTCCACCAGGTCCCGGACGGATTCGGCGCCTATCCCGGCCGCACCGAGCTGGTCCTCGAAGCCGGGATACCCGTAGCCGACCAGTTCGACGGCAGCGGTCGCGTCCGGGACGGCCAAGTCGGCATCGCGGACGACCTCGGGACCGAGACGCGCGGCCTCCGCGCGGGCCAACGTGCCGCCGGGCGCCGCGACCACGAGCGCGACGGTGACCACGGCGGCCGGGGTGAGCGCGGGGTGCAAGAGCAAGGCGACGGGCTCGTGCCGACTTTAGGAGCTGTCCGGTCGATCACGGTCTCGACTGCCCCGGGACCTGAGTTGCCCGGTCCAGAGGATGGCTGCTGACCAGGTGCTGGCAGGCTTTACGATCAGTCAGTGATGGATACCCCGACGCATTGGACCGTGCGCCATTTCTCGCAGGCCAACCCCGCCGGCCCTGGCTGCGACAGCGTTCCGGCTCTCCTGCGACGGCTGGCAGACGCCATCGAGGCGTTGGGCCCGGCGGAGATCCAGCACGTGGTGATCGAGTCAGAGCCGACCGAGCACGGCCCTTGGCGGTCGGGCACCGTCTACTTTCACCTGCCGGAGGACGAATGAGGACTGATCCTGACGCTCACGAGCGGAGCCAGATCACCAGTGCCGCGGCGGTGGCGGTGCCGAGGTAGACATAGCGTCGCTTGCCGTAGCGAGTGGCCACGGTCCGGTGCCGCTTCAGTCGATTGATGGCCCGTTCAACGGTGTTGCGCTTCTTGTGGTGCTCTTCACCGAAGCCCGGTGGGCGTCCGCCGCGAACCCTTGCGTAGGCGGGCGGCCTGGCTGTCAGTCTTCTCCCGGATGGTGTGCCGGATGCGAAGCCGGCGGGGTGCACCTCATACCATCGGCCTCCGTCTGCGGCCCTCCCGCGCGACACCGCCCCGCATCGCGTTGCTGCCGGTGTGACCGCACCACCGGCTTCCGCGGCGCCGACACCTGACAGGAAGTCCGCAGCGCCCAGTCCACTGCCCCGGGAACCCCAACCTCCCGGGGCTCGTCGGCCCCACGTTCACACCGGGATCGGGGCAGGGGCCGTATCTCTCGCGAGTGCAGCGGAGCACGGCGGCGCCGCTCGACCCAGTTCTTCGCCACTGCACCGGTTCGGACCGCCGCCGATGCCGAGCACCCGGTCATCGCGAGATGGAAGCGGAAGTCCAAGGGAAGAAATGATCAAGGAGTCATGTAGGGCCGGAGTCATGTACGGCAGGGCTCCTCTCGGGCTTGCGCGGATCCGAATCCCCGCCGGGCCTTGGGCCGTCTCGGTCCTCAAGCAGCAGTCATTGCTGACCGATCTGTCGCGAAAGACCCTCGAAGAACTCCTCAAGACCGGCCGCAGCGAGGTCGAACTGGCTGGACCACGAGGCGGTGGTCGACCTCCAGACCCGCCCTGAGCCTGCAAGTGCGAACAGATGGCCGCCGCCGTCGCTGGCGAAGACCAGGGCAGGTTCTTCCCCGTCGATCCGGACGGACCCGTAGGCGCGGAAGTGGTCCGCGACCAGCGACGCTGGATGGACGAAGCAGCCGCTCTCCACATCGGGGAAGGAGACCTCGGCGATCACCCAGTACATCGTTGTCAGGTCCGAGGGAATCGGTGTCAGCGCCACGAGCGCATCGGTGGCCTCACGGCTCGCGTCCGTAGCGAGCACGACGACGTTGCTGTCCGGCTCGAAGCCATACCGTGCGCGGAACGACTGCATCAGCTTCACGAGCTCCGTGTCCGCCCGCTCGCACCACCCCTGCAGCCACTCGGCATCAAGCCGTTCGTCAGCCAACACCGCTCCCTGCCGCATCGGCCTCGGACCCCGCAGGAGCACTTGCGCAGTTCCGGTCAGAGCCGTCTCCCACCATCCGCCCGTCCGCTGGATCACGGCGCGCAGGCACCGTGGTTGCGGTCACAGCAGGCGGAGCACGCCGACGACCTTGCCGAGGATCCGTGCCTCGTCGCCGGGGATCGGCTGGTACGACGGATTGCGCGGCATGAGCCACACCCGCCCGTCGCCTTCTTGCCGACGCAGGACCTTCACGGTGGCCTCGTCGTCCAGCAGCGCGGCGACGATGTCTCCGTGGTCTGCGCTGTCCTGGCGCTTCACGGTGACGATGTCGCCGTCGCAGATCGCCGCGTCGATCATGGAGTCGCCGGAGACGGTCAGGGCGAAGACTTCGCCGTCGCCGACGATCTGCCGGGGCAGGGCGTAGACGTCCTCGACCATCTCCTCGGCGAGCAGCGGGGCACCGGCTGCGATGGTCCCGACGAGCGGGACCTCGACGGCGGCGTCGCTTCTGTCGCTCAGATCGGGTGCCCATGTGGGCCTGACCTGGTAAGCGCGCGGGGTGTGCGGGTCGCGGTAGATGACGCCCTTGTTCTCCAGCGCCAACAGCTGGTGGGCGACCGAGGACGTGCTGGCGAGGTGTACGGCCTGGCCGATCTCCCGCATGGACGGCGGGTATCCCTGCCGGGCGACCGTTTCGGCGATGTAGCGAACGATCGCCTCCTGGCGGCTCGTCAGCTTTCCGTCCGTGGTCTGCGGGCCTGGGGGCCGGCCCCGGCGCGGGGTCATGCTGTCGTTCATGCCGGCGCCTCCGTATCCGCGTGTTCGCACAAGATCCGCTGGCGCGAGCCTAACCCGCCGCCCCCGGTAAATAAAACACTCTTTCGGGTAGTGCGCGGGGTGAGCTGATCACGGCCCTGCGGCTTCGAGTGCTGGGCACGGACCCATCGAGCGCCGAGGCGTTGGTCCTTCAGGGGATGAACGTCGCCTCCGTTGCTTGGAGTTGGGTTCGTCTCGTCCCAGCGGCGCCGGGACGAGACGAACCCAACAGCCGCTCATCTGGCGTGCCCGACATGCGGAACTGCTTCTCGGTGCGTCCGCGGTGGAAGCGGGGCCCTGGTGGCTTGTCGGGTCGAGGCTGTGCGTGCCGGAGTGCCTGCGCCTGAGGCCTGCCGAAGGGCCTCGCCGGTGTGGGGTCGGAGCGGTGCACGAGTAGCCCCGGGCGCAAAGCTGCCGTGTGCACCGGCCGTTGCCGTGTCTACCACGCGTGCCAGAGCTCACCGTGACGGTGGCGGACCGGGGGGACGTCTACGTCGTCAAGGTCGTGGCCTGCGTGATGCAGTCCGCGGATCCGTTGGACTTCGAGTCGGCCCCGGAGCCGGGCACGACGTTCAGCCGTAGCGATCTCTGCGGAGAATGAGCCCCTTCTACAGGAGAGCACCAGCGGCTGCCAGGAAGTGACGCGGCGCAGCGTCTTCGTCGGAGCAGGGCGACGACCTTCGCGGGCGGCTTGGGCCAGTTCGGCGTGTGTGTAGCGCAGGTCGTACAGGAACATGGACTCCGACGCGCCGTCCTGGACGCGGAGTCGCCAGGGAGTCGTGCGAACAGTCCTGGACATCGAGAGCCTCCGTAGGGCCCTCTGGGCTCTCCAGAGGTACCTACGGCGGGTGCGAAGTGGTGAGCACAGCTCAGCCCCTCCCCCTCGTCGGTGAACGATCCAGCAGCAGCACAGTAGTCGCGCAGAGGAGTAGGGCCGAGTCGTTTACTGGCCCCCGTCCCCCCTCGTCGTCACGCACCCCTGCTCCTGCGCTCCTGATCGGTGCGGCACAATCGCGGTCAACGGGTGGGCAACGGTGGGAGTGGGAACGTGGGGCTTTTTGGCTCACGAGGTCGACGTGAGGGCATACCGAACGAGCCGGCACTACTGGCTGCGGCTGCCGAGAATCCTGGTGGCAGTGTCGCCGAGATCGACCCGACATATATCGACGACCCGAACGGCTACGTACCTCCCGAGGCAGTCCGCGGCGCGTGGTTGGTGGACAGCAGCGGGAAACTGACAGGTGAGTACCAGGAGAATCCCCGTCACGGGGTGCCCCAGGACGACTTCGGCAAACTCACCGATCCTGATCACTGGCTGGGCTGGCTCGGCGACGATCCCGCGGCCGCCGTCCGGAAGGGCATCGAAGAGTCCTTGCGCGCCCAAGTGGCAGACGCGGTGGTCGAATGGGTCAAGATCCTTGAAACACCTCGGTTTCTCACGGGTGGGCGTCGACATACCGAGGACAAACAGGTCATGTTGGTCACCCGCGCGGCACTCGCCGCGCCGTTTGCGTTGTCCGTGCGCACGGCGCGGCACGGGCGTTCCATCCTCCTGGGGGTGTTCTCCTGGGTGGCGGTGAATCTCTCATCGCCCGAAGTCCGCAAGGATCGGCACTGGTTCGACCTGGGCGCCGGGCTGGACTGGGCCGGTGAACGGCTTGAGGAGCGGATCTACGAGATCGGCGGCGAGGAAGGCACCGCCGAGCGGTAGAGCGGCGGCCACCGGCCTGGCTCCCGGCCCCGCCCGTTCGGGTGTCCGTCGCATGGCCCACGACGCCGGCCCAGCCGGTCGAGCACCGTCACAGTGGCGTGCCGAGGGAGGCACGCACGCCTCCACGCGGTCGCGGGCAACGCCGGCCAGGGCGTGCCTGATCGGGGGTCTGTGCGGAGCGCCGGCGAACCAGCCGCCGACTGCGCTCGGGGGTTCCTCGCCCTCGCAACCGCGGGCTGGTCCGGTTCAGCCAAGTGCGACAACGGCCACCGGAGTTCGCCGCTGCCGTCGACGACCGGGAGAGCCGGTGCCGCGCCCGTTTCGTCGCGGTCTGCGCAGCCGGCGATGCCCTGTACGAGCGATCTCTGGAAGAGGCCGTGCCGGTGCGATCACGTGCTGGGATCCCCGGCTTGGCGGCTCTTGCTTCGGCAGGCACTGCACGTGCCCGGAACTGTGGCTTCCACCACGGCGCATGTGGTCTTGATCTGCTGTGATCACCGGGTGCTCGGTCTCCTCCTCCGTCTTCTGCCGTTCTGGGTCCGTGAGCCCCTGCTCATCATGCTCGGGTCCGTTCTCGGCGTACGCCTCATGTATCTCGCCGTCCGCGATCACGACTGGGCCGTGGCCGGTTTCGGCGTTGTGTTCCTCGTGTTCACCGCGGTACGCGTCCACGCAGTGGTACGAGCCCTGCGCGCACGCCGGAACCCGAGTCCGGCGCCCTCCGCGGACGCGGCGGCCGTCGTCGCTGCTCCCCAGGTCCCGACCACCGGAGCCGTACCACGTCCCGGGCCGGTCACTCCGGAGAAGGAGCCCAACGCATGGGGCCAGGCCTTCGCGGCCGTGGCCGTGATCGGGGCACTCGCGGGCGTGCTGTGGGTGGCCCCACACGTGCTGCCGTCGGACGACACCACACCGCAAGCCGCCTCGTGCCCGGGCGGGGAGAACGAGCAGTTGCCGAAGGCCTACAAACGGACACCCCGGCCTGTGACCGGTGAGGAACTGTGCACGGCGCTCAACCGGCCGGAGCTCGCCCAGCTTCTCGGAACGCCCGGAGAGATCGCGACCTCTGCTTCGGGCACGAACGACACCGCCGCTCTCACCGATGGGAAGGTCGCCCAACCAGAGGCCCAGGTCGCATTCGACACGTACACCGTGAACGTCTCGGCCACGTACAACAAGCTCACGACCGACCAGTACGTGAAGCTGATGAACTACGGGGACGAGACGGACATCAAGACGCTTTCGGTTCTCGGCCGGCCCGCGGTCCTCTCCTCGGATCACACCATGAAGATCGAGATCAATCTCGGGAGCGGCACATCCGGCGGACCGGTCGAACAGGGTCCCCTGGCCAGGACGCTGTCCGTGGCCCTGGACCGCCATGACCGGGGCGGCTACTGCGAAATCACCGTGTGGAGCACATCCGGAGCCCTCCCGAACGACAGCGCCCTCCTCGACATCGCCGAGAGGGTTCTCCCGGGGATCCCCGAACCGCCTGTGCGATGAGACGCCGGCCCTTGTTCGCGCTCGTATGTCCTCGCGCGTACGGCCATGGTGCGTGTCGTCGCCCGGTCCGGTCTGCTCGGGGACGGAGCTCAAGTCCGGGACTGCCGCCTCTGAGGGCGGTCTTCGGCCTCGGCCGAGAGCGGGGGCGAGTCGCCATGACGTCGACGGGAAAAGCGCTCACGCACACGGGAGTTGACCGGGAGGAAGACGTCCAGACGCCGCCGGGCCAGGGCATGCAGCCGCGTCATGAGCTGCAGGGCCTCAGCGGCCGGTGTCGGATCGGTCAGATCGTCGGTGAGGGCCACTTCGACGCCGCCGCTGAACCGCGCGGTGTAGTTGTACATGAAGCTGCACAGGCACCCCAGGGCGGTGCCCAGGACGATCTCCAGCGTGACGACCCCGATGGCGGTGACCATCGTCTCCCACGGTGTCGGCCACTGGCCCGGGGCCACGACCTGCAACATCAGCGATGTGACGAGGGCGGTGCCGAGCACGCACACCCCCAGGCCGGTCAGGAAGAAGAAGCTCATCAGCGTGACCGACCAGGGGTTGGTCTCGGATATCCGCAGGTGGGTGGGGCGGCCCGGCGGACCGTGCGGGAGGGTGCGATCGGAGGTGGGCGGCGCGGTCTCCGGTGATCCGAGCGGGGGTGCTGTCGGAATGGGCGGCGTCGGTGCCGTCACGGCGCGGGACGCGATCCTCGGCGCCCGCTTACGGGGTGTGCTGCGGGTCCTGCTGCGCTTGGTTCGGCTCATGTCCGCTCCCTGGCTCTGCCCCCACCTGCGACGTTATGTGCATGTCGTCAGCCGCGCATCCCTGGCGATGACGGTGAGTGAGCAGGATCGCGTCGACCCTCAGCGACGCCTCGCCGCCCGGCCATGCCTCCGTACGACATGAGGTCACCCCGTCGGCCTACAGGGGCCCAGAGGACAAGGCTTCTCCTACCATTCGGGCTGACCGCTGTCCGAGCTGCCGGCCAGGGCGGGCTGAGCCCGGCGGGAGGGCCGCTCACCGCGCGGTCGGCTGTCTCCGACCTGGTTCCGACTGGACTGGTGTGACCGTCGGGGTGTGAGCAACGCCGAGATCGCGCGCTCACACCGTGCTCTCCTGCTCAAGGTCGCCATGCAGACCGACCGCTGGGCGGCGATCGGCCTTTCGGCCGGCGATCTGATCAGGACCAGAGTGAAGACGCAGCCGTGCTTCCCACTGGGCCTGCCGCCCAGGGTTGGAGGGCGTGACCGGGGCCCGCAGGCCGAGCCACTGCTCGGCGTCCCACGCCCGGAACCGCTCCACTTCGGCGAACCCCAGCTTCACCGCGAGTCGCATCGGGCCCACGGCGGCGGTCTGGGTAGCAAGCATCACCGGCTCACCGAGATCCCCACGCCCGCGGCAGGAACAGGTGGCCGAGAGCGGCCTTCCCCACAGCAGCCGGGCGACGGTGCTGCTTGGCTCTCCTGAGCAGAATCTGACCGATCATCACCCCGTCGAGATCGACGACGAAGCTCCCGGGCCACCGTTCGGGCACCTCGGGCGACGCCGGCAGCCCAGACATGTCAGCCGGCCAATCAGCAGGCTCAGCAGCGATCAGGACTCGCGGACCCGCGTGACTTCGTGTCCTGGCGAGTCGTTTGAGGGATCCCCTCCGCGGTCGACCGTCCGCTGGTCAGCCGGGCTGCAGGATGAAGTCGTACTCGGCTTGCAGGTACGGCACTTCAATCTTGCTGCCGTCAGGGGCGGCGCCTGCCGGCCGTTCGGCGAAAGAGGTGATCAACGCGTCCTTGGTACCGAAGACGACGTCGGATTCCAGGTACTCGCCGCCCTCCTGGAACAAGTGGGTGATCAGCTTGCGGTAGTCGGGTTCGTCGATGAGGAAGTGGACATGTGCGGGCCGGAAGTAGCTGATGTCCGTCTTGCGCATCAGGTCGCCGACGGGGCCGTCCATGGGGATGGCGTAACCGCGCGGCGCGATGGTGCGGATGCAGTACGTGCCGTCCTCACAGGTACGGTACTTGGCCCGAAGACGGGCCTCGTCGACCTCGGGGAGCTGGGCTTCGTAGGCGCCGTCGGCATCGGCCTGCCAGACGTCGAGCACGGCGCCCGGGACCGGCCTGCCCTCGATGTCCGTCACCTTGCCGGTGAAGAACAGCGGTGTGCCTTCGATGCCGTCCGACATGTCGAAGCCGTAGGGTACGGTCGGCGAGCCGTCGACGTGGAACGGCCCGAGCACCGTGGCGGGGGTCGCCTGCGGCGCGAACCTGTTGTTCAGCTGCACGACAAGGGTGCTCAGTCCGAGCACGTCAGAGGTGAGGATCAACTCCTGTCGCTTGTCGTCGCAGGTCTGGCCGGCCGCGGTCAGCCACTCGATCGCGGCCATCCACTCGTCCTCGGTGAGCCGCACCTCACGCGCGAACTCGTGCAGATGACGGACCAGCACGGTCAGGAGCTCGCCCAGCCGCGGGGAGTGCGCAGTGGCCCAGCGCTGGACGGCCAGCTCGGTGATGTTGTCCTCGTCGACGAACACGGTTGCGGCTCCTTGGTCTGCGGGCGATTGCGGTGCAGGGCGTGCGACGGTCGCGGGGTCAGTCCTCGCGCCGTCCTTCCACGAGGGGCTTCGGGGCGTAAGGGACCGGCGGGACGGGGGTGTTGTTGAGGTCGACGGACAGGAAGACGTCCTGTGCGACCGGGTGGCGCAGTTCCTCGGCGAGCTGACCGATCAGCCCGGCGGTACGGGCCAGCAGCGCGAAGCCGCGCAGCAGCGGCAGCGGGAGACCGAGGTCCGCGAGGGCGGCACCGCAGACGCCCGCTCCGTTGAGGGGAAGTGTTCTGTTCAGCACGGTCGGGTGGACTCGGCCGATGGCGGCGAACAGGTGCAGGTGCGGTCCGAAGACGCCCTCCTCCTGTGCGATGCGCATCAGTCGCGGTGTACGGGGGTCGCCCTCCTTGTGTACGTGGTGCCCCAGGCCGGGGACGAATTTCCCCAGCGCGCGCTGCTCCCGGACCGTGCGCAGGGCGAGCTCGTCCCAGCCCGCCTCGTGGGTGGGCAGGGCACCGTCGAGGGACTCCAGTACGTCGTGCAGGAAGCGGCCCGTGTCCTCGGTGACGCCCAGGAAGCGGGAGCCGCCGCCGAGCAGGCCGGCGGCGAGGGCGCCCTGGACCGAGTCCGGTGCGGAGAGGTAGGTCAGACGGGTGACGATGGCCGTGGGGGTGAAGCCGTGATCGGCCAGCGCGGCGAGCACGGCCTCGAAGACCCGTGTCTCGCCGGGGGTGGGCCGCCGCTGGGTGGCGAGCCAGAACGCGAGTTCGCCGAAGCCGACCGAGCCCATGATGTCCTCGGCCAGGTCGTGCCCGAGCAGGGTGATGGTCTTCAGGCCGGAAGCACCCAGTGCAGTGGGGTAAGCGGGGCGGGGTGCCGGCTCAGCCATGGTCGGCCTCCTCGGCTCCGGACACCCACTTGCGCAACTCCTCGCCGTGTTCGTCGAGTTCAGGTGGTGGCAGCCGGTAGGCGGCGGGAGTCGCGGAGAAACGGATCGGATGCCGGGTGGTGGGCACCGCACGGTCCCCCTCCCCCACGGTGACGACCGGGTCGAGTCCGAAGCGCTCGGCCATGGCGAACCCGCCGTCGATGGTGTTGATCGGTCCGCTCGGTACGCCGGCCTCCACCAGCGCCTCGAACCATTCGGTGGCGCCGCGCGTGACCAGCCTCTCGACCAGCAACGGCCGCAGCTGCTCACGGTGGGCGGTGCGGTCGGCGTTGCGGGCGAACCGCGGGTCGTCGGCGACCTCCGCTATGCCGAGTACTTCACACAGCTTGCGGAACTGGCCGTCGTTGGCGGCGGTCACGATCAGGTCGTTGTCGGCGGTGGGCAAAGGCTCGTAGGGGAAGACGCTGGGATGGGCGTTGCCCATCCGGTACGGCACGGTGCCGCCGGCGACGTAGGCCGAGCTGTGGTTGACCAGTCCGGTCAGGGCCGAGGACAGCAGGTTCACCTCGACGAGCTGGCCCGCGCCCGTGGCGTCCCGGTGCCGCAGTGCCGCGAGAATGCCGATCGCGGCGTGGTTGCCGGCCATGACGTCGAACACGGATATCCCGGCCCGGTAGGGCGGCCCGTCCGGGTCGCCCGTCAGGCTCATGAGCCCGGAGATGGCCTGCACCATGAGGTCGTAGCCGGGGACGTGGCGGCCGGGCCCGGCGCCGAAGCCGGTGATCGACGTGTAGACCAGGCCCGGGTTGTCCCGGCGGAGCGACTCGAAGTCCAGTCCGTACTTGGCCATGCCGCCGGGCTTGAGGTTCTCGATCAGGACGTCCGCCCGGCGGGCGAGCTTCCGGGCGACCTCGGCGTCGGCCTCGTCACGCAGGTCGAGGGCGATCGAACGCTTCCCCCGGTTGATCCCCAGGTAGTAGGTCGAGACCTCGCCGCGGGTCGGGGGCGTCCAGGTCCGGGTGTCGTCGCCGTTCGGTCCCTCGACCTTGACCACGTCGGCCCCCAGGTCGGCGAGCAGCATCGTGGCGTACGGCCCGGCGAGAATCCGCGAGAAGTCCGCGACCAGCACCCCGGAGAGCGGTGCCGCGGTGCCCTGCCGAGCAGGCTTGGTGCCCTGTGACATCATTCTCGCCTCCCTGTCCGCACAGCGGACGATCGTCCGGAAGGCGATTCTGTGTCCTGTACGGAGAAGGCGTCAAGACTTCACGCCCATGCCCGCCGGACGGACGACGTGCGGTGCGGACTCCAGCCGGGCGAAGTCCACGCTGATCTCGCCGGCGGCCTGCAGGAGGAGCGGCAGGTAGTCATTGAGCAGCACCTCCATCGAGGTCTCGGCGGCATGCGCGTTGACGTTGACGCTCGCGACGACCCGGCCCGAGCCGTCCCGCAGGGGGGCTGCCACCGAACGGATGCCCTTGGCCAGCTGCTCGTCGGTCATCGCCCACCCCCTCGCGCGCACTTCACGCAGCTCCGCCTCCCACTCGGCCCGGTCCGGGCGCCACACGGACTCCAGTCCGGAGCGGCTGGGCTCGGCGAGGATGCGGGCCACGTCGTCGGGCGGCAGGGCGGCCAGCAGGACCTTGCCCAGCGAGGTGGGCAGCGCGGGGAAACGGGTGCCGATCTGCACGGCGAGGGTCACGATCTTGGGCACCGAGACCCGTGCGACGTAGACGATGTCCGAGCCGTCGAGCTGTGCGATCGAGCAGGACTCGTTCGTGCGCTCGACCAGCCACTCCAGGTGCGGACGGGCCACGTCCCACAGCCCCATCGAGCGGACGTAGGCGACGCCGAGGTCCAGGACGTGCGGTGTCAGGGCAAAACCGCCGGCCTGCGGGCGTACGTATCCCAGTTCGGCCAGGGTGAGCAGGATCCGGCGCGCGGTGGGCCTGGCCAGTCCCGTCGCGGTCGCCACATCGGTCAAGGTCATCACGGGCTGCCGGGACTGGAAGGCAGTGATGACCTCCAGGCCTCGGGCCAGCGCCTCGATGAAATCGGGCCCGGTTCCTTCACGCGGCATGGTGGCTCCTCCTGGATGTCTTCGAATGCACTGTGCATGTGTCCGCCTGGCGGACGATCCATTGCAGGCACTCTACGCAGGAAAGTTGGCTCTTGTGTCCATGATCCGGCGTCAATGGCTTTCATCTGGCCGCACAGCGGACACTGGCCATCAAAACTGGGTGGAGTTCGGAATACGCGCAGTATTGACAGCGATCGGCGGCCTGATGACCATCAGACAGCAGCAACCGGCCGCTATACGGACACTCGTCCGGTGCAGAGTGGGAGATTCAGTGATGCGCCAGTCCACCCCATTCCAGGCGGGACACCCCGTCGTCTTCCGCGGCGGCACGGTGCTGCCCATGGACCGCGCGCGACGGGTGCTCACCGACACCGACGTGCTCGTGACCGGAGACCGGATCACCGCGGTCGGCCCGCGGCTCGCCGTCCCGGAGGGCACGACGGAAATCGATGCGTCCGGCGGCATCGTGATGCCCGGCATGATCGACACGCATCGGCACATGTGGCAGACGGCGATGCGGGGTTACGGCGCCGACTGGACCCTGACCCAGTATTTCGTCTGGTACTACCTCGCACACGGCAAGACCTTCCGACCGGAGGACGTGCACGCCGGAAACCTCCTGGCCGGCGTCGAAGCGCTGGACGCCGGGGTGACCACGGTCGTCGACTGGTCACACGGGCTGCAGACGGTGGCCCACGCGGACGCGGCCGTGGACGCGCTCCAGTCGGTGCCCGGACGGTTCGTTCTCGCCTACGGCAACATCCAGCAGGCTCCGGCGGAATGGACCGCGGCACCGGAGTTCCGGGACTTCGTGCGCCGCCGCATCACCGGCGACGACATGCTGGGCTTCCAACTCGCCTTCGATGTCACCGGGGACCCCGCCTTCCCCGAGAAGCCGGCCTTCGAGGTGGCCCGTGACCTCGGCGTCGGTGTCACCACCCACGCCGGCGTCTGGGGCGCCACCAACGACGACGGCATCCGGCTGATGCACGAGCACGGATTCATGAACCCTGAGACGGTCTACGTACACGCCTCCACCCTGTCGGCCGACTCCTACCACCGCATCGCGGCCACCGGCGGCTCCATCTCGGTTTCCACGGAGAGCGAGCAGAGCGCCGGCCAGGGCTATCCCACGACCTGGGCGATCCGCTCCCACGGCATCCCCGTCTCCCTCTCGATGGACACGAGCGTGTGGTGGAGCGGCGACCTGTTCTCCGCCATGCGCACCACCCTGGGCGCCGACCGCGCGCGCGAGCACCTGGAGGCCCACGCCGGCGGCGAGACCGTCACCCACTGCGCGCTGCGCGCCGACCAGGTGGTGGAGTGGGCGACGCTCGGCGGTGCCAGGGCACTCGGCCGCGAGCAGGATCTGGGCAGCATAGAGGCGGGCAAGAAGGCCGACCTCGTACTGTTGAAGAACGACCACTCGCCGGTCTCGTTCCCGGTCCTCAATCCCTACGGCCATGTGGCATTCCAGGCCCAGCGCGGCGACGTGCACACCGTGGTCGTCGACGGCCGGGTGGTCAAGCACGAGCACCGACTGCTCGGCGTCGACCTGGCTGCGGTGCGGCGCACGGTCGAGCAGACCGTGGAACACCTGCGGTCGGCCATGGGCGAGGAAGCATGGGTGAAGGGCATGAACCCGGACGTCCCCGAGACGAAGGTGCTCGACAACCCCTACACGTACACCGACTACCGCAGCGCCTCGACGCACAGCCACTGAACCGGCTCAGCCGGCGCGACCTCGCCTCGGCTGCAGCTGCCTCCCGCGGCACAGTTCACAACGCCAAGTCCGCCGCCTCCGCCCGTTCTCCCGCCGTCCTCGACGCCTGCCTCGATGCGCGCCGAGCTCCCGATCACGCACGCCACGACGCACACAACCACGCTCCTTCACAAGGACGCCTCGCTCGCCGAGAGCATGCGAAGGGGAAAATCGGGAACGGGTGGCCGGGCCCCTGCTGGACATCGTGCTGGCGCTGCTACGCGACGGACTCCTGCCGCGCTCCCCGGTCCCGGCCGGTCACTCGGAGTCGTACCAGAGACGAACGAGCTCGCCGTCGGCACCGCAACTCGGCATAGCCACGGGCCCGCCCCTCGGAAGGAAGGGCGGGCCGCACGCGGCAACGGCGGATGTACGGGGCCGGGCCGGCCGACGAGGTCAGGTCAGGCCTTGCCCTTGCTGATCACCCACGTGCCGTGGATCCAGGTGCCGACCTGCTCGTAGCCGGAGCGGAAGGAACCGAGCCAGTCCAGGGTCAGGTTCGCCTCGGCCGTGGACTTGACCGAGGTGTAGCTGGAGGGGTCGTCGGCCGAACCGCCCGTGGTCTTCTTGGCGATGGCCGGGAAGGGGTACGTGGGCCGGGACGAGGTGACCTTGCCTGTGCTGTCGACCGTCGAAGTCAGCAGGCCGGCCGGGGCCTTGCCCTGGGTGACCCAGTCGGTGATCGTGGTCAGCGCGTCCAGCTTGTCCGGGCCCTGACCGCCGCCGCAGTGGGCGACGCCGGGGAGCAGGAACAGCCGGGCGAAGCTCGTGGTGGCCGCCTCGCCACCCATGGCCTTCTCAACTGCCTTGTAATAGGCCATCGTTCCGACCGCCGGGATGTGCTGGTCGCCCAGGCCGTGCCAGAGGATCAGCTTGCCGCCGGCCTTCTTGAAGGCGGTGAGGTCGGGGTCGGTGGCGTCGTAGATGCCCGCGCCCAGCTCCATGACCTTCTTGTAGTAGGCGGCCGTGAACTTGACGTCCTTGTAAGTGAGGGCGGGCTGCGGGCCGTCGAAGATCTGGTAGCGCAGGGTCTCGCGCACGAAGTTCTGGTCACCGGTGGTGCCGGTCGCCGTCGTGGGCACGATGATGCCGGCCCAGTTCAGTTCCGAGCCGCGCAACTGGTAGCCCGGGTAGAGGAGTCGGCCGTGCTCGTCGGTCGGGCCTGAGTAGATGCGGCGCAGCGTGGTGACCTGGTCGGCGGTCAGGCAGTAGTCGTCGGACGTCGAGGTCTGCCCGGCCTTGCACCGGATGCTCGCCGGGTCCCAGGTGCAGGCCAGAGGGTCGGCGATGATGCCGTCGGCCGGGGCGTCGCAGCCCTTGAGGGCGGCCGCGTGGATCGGGGCGAGGTCGGCCGTGGTGAGGGTGGCGGGGCCGCCGTCGAGGTACACGGACTGGGCGGTCCAGGCGTGCGAGAAGGTGTTCAGAGCGGTGAAGTTGTTGGCGGGGGCGCCGGCGACGATGCCGTCGAAGTCGGTCGGGTAGCGCTGGGCCTCGGTCAGTGCCTGGTGGCCGCCCTGCGAGCAGCCGTCGAAGTAGGAGTGCGTGGCCGCCCGGCCGTAGTACTGCTTGACCAGGACCTTGGCGACCTGAGCGAGCAGGTGGTCGGACTTGTAGCCGAAGTCCGCGCGCAGGCTCAGGTCCGTGGAGAACAGGCCGCCGCCCTGGGAGTGGCCCTCGTCGCTGGAGCCCACCGCGAAGGCACCGTCCGTCAACGGGACGCAGCCGTACGACGCGGCGGCATTACCGGTGTTGACGCTGCCGCACAGGCCGCCGCAGCCCAGCTGCAGGTAGTTCGCCTGCCAGCCCGTGTCGGGCAAACGCAGCTCGAAGTGGATCTGTGGGGCGATCACACCCTGCACATCGCAGTACCCCCAGTTGCCGAGGGTGTTGCTGCTCGCGGCGACCTCCGCGGCCGAGCCGACCTCGAACGGCACCCCGGGCACGGCGGCGGCCAGGTCGAGGGACGTCACGCCCGAACACGTCATCGCCGGAGCGATGCCGGAGGTGGTCGTGGCCGCGTTGACCGCTGCGGCGGAACCGGAGGTGTACGCGCTGCCGGGCGTCGCGCCGGCGAGGGCGATGCTCACCCCGGTCAGGAGGGCGAGGGCGGCGGCCAGGGTGGCCATGAAAGCGGTGGACTTCCACCGGCACCATCTGGGGAGCATACGCATACTCGGTCTCCGTTCGATCGCTGAGCCGAGGCGAGTGGCCGTCGCAGCGGTGCGCGGGGCGTCCCGTTCGGACTGCCTGTCCCGGAGCACACCGCCATACCTCGCGGCCCCCACCCGGCCCCTGGCAACTGCGGCTTCACAGGGGCGGTACGGCGAGGACCGTAGTCCCGCGATCTAGAGGGGCGCAAGATTAGTCAACGAAATCGTTGACGATTCTCGGCCGGAGGGGCAGACGGCTCCGCCGACGCCGGACGGACCCCGCACTGTCAACCCGCGCGACGCGCAATCTGAGGATTCACGGCAAGCACAGTGAGTACCGCAGGTCCTGTTGCGGCGAGTGAGAAGCGAACACGCCCTCCTGCTGGCGTCCTGCGGTGATCTCTTTGGGGGAACCAGCGTTCTTCACCCGCCTGCGCGACGCGCGACGCGTGCTCATCGCCGGTGCCGGCGGCGGATTCGACGTGTACGCCGGGCTGCCGCTCGCGCTCGCGTTGCGGTCGGCGGGCAAGGAGGTGCACCTCGCCAACCTGTCCTTCGCCGACCTCTACGGCCTGGACCTCGATGTGTGGGTGGACCAGGACGTCGCGGCCGTCGGGCCCGACACGCCCCTGCGTGGCGACTACTTCCCCGAACGGACGCTCACCCAGTGGCTCGCGACGCAGGATCTGCCGTCGACCGTGTACGCGTTCCCGAGCATCGGGGCCGGTCCGCTGCGGGCCGCCTACCGGACGCTGATCACGCATCTCGGCGGTGTCGACGCGGTCGTGCTGGTGGACGGCGGGACCGACATCCTGATGCGCGGCGACGAACACGGTCTCGGCACCCCGCAGGAGGACATGGCGAGCCTGGCCGCCGTGAGCGGGCTCGACGAGGTCCCGCACCGGCTGGTGGCCTGCCTCGGCTTCGGAGTGGACGCGTACCACGGCGTGAACCACTCGCTCGTCCTGGAGAACCTGGCCGCCCTGGACCGGGACGGCGCCTGTCTCGGCGCGTTCTCGCTGCCCGGGGCGGCGCGCGAGGGCGCGCTGTATCTCGACGCGGTGGCGCATGCCCAGCGCCACACCGCGAGCCACCCGAGCATCGTGAACGGATCCGTCGCCGCCGCCGTGCGGGGTGACTTCGGCGACGTCCGGTTCACGGAGCGGACCAAGGGCGGCGAGTTGTTCATCAACCCGCTGATGGCCCTGTACTTCTGCGTGGACCTGCCCGGACTGGCCCGCCGCAACCTCTACCTCGGCCTGCTGGAACGGACCTCGCTGATGCGGCAGGTGAACTCCGTGATCGAGGAGTTCCGCACCACGCTGCCCCGCCAGCGACCACCACGGGCATTCCCGCACTGACGATCCTCAGCTCTTCCCCGTGCCTTCAGCTCTTCCCTGTGTCTTCGAGTTGGAAGTGCCAGATGACCGCGACCGGGGACTCGTCGAGGGCCGCGGCCGAAGCCTCCGGGCACCAGTGCAGGAGGTCCCAGGACATATGTGCCGGGAGCGGGTCCGGGGCGGTGTCGGGGGTGAGGGAGCGACGCGGGCGTCGGGGCTCCTCGCAGTGCCGGACCCGGAACCCGAGTGGGAGGGCCGCGGCGAGGTAGGCACTGAGCGGGCGGTGGTACTCGGTGAGGAGGGACGGGCGGCCGTCCGGGCCGGGACGGCGGGGCAGTGTCGGCCTGAGGTAGGACGCCAGCAGGTGGGCGTCGGAGATCACCAGGTGTCCGCCGGGGCGCAGGACGCGCGCGAACTCGGCCAGCACGGGGGCCAGGTCGGGGACGTGGGTCAGGGCGAGCGTGCAGAGGACGGTGTCGACCGCGTCGTCGGGAACCGGCAGCCGGTGCAGGTCGGCCTGATGGAAGTGGACGTCCGGCAGGCGCTCGCGGGCCTTGGCGAGCATCTCCGGTGAGGCGTCCACGCCGATCACCTGGTGGCCGAGCTGGTGCAGGTAGGCGGTGTGACGGCCGGTGCCGCAGGCCGCGTCCAGGGCCGTGCCGATGGGCAGGCCGTCCAGGACGCGTCGGACGACCGGCTCTTCGACTCGATCATCTGGTTGCCGGGGGCGTCGTAGTGCGGCGCCCAGGCCCGGTAGACGTCGACGGTGCTGATCGTGCCCTCGATCGCCGTCACTCCTTCGGCATGGGCGAGGGCGGGCGTGTCCAACATCGTCCGGATCTCGGCGAGCCGGGCCTCGACGAACACCTGGTCGGCGCTCCCCTCCTGGAAGCCGCGCAGCAGAGCGGCGCCCTCGATGGCCAGTAGAAATCCCAGGGGGCTCAGGTAAGTCACCCCAGGGACGGTACGGATACCCGCTCCGCGGGCTCCACCGGTTTTCCGGCCCTTCGGACAACCGTCGTCGGTGACGGTGTGCCGGGCGGACACGCGGAGCAGGGCGGCCGGCCGCTGCCCGAGGTCGCTGACCGAAGCCCGCGTCAAGGCTGTTGCGGTGCGTACGGCGCCGGCGATGGCGTCCTCCGGGTCGAGGCCGCACAGGTCGGTGAGCGTGAAGAGGGCCTTGGCGCTGACGACCACGGCGAGGTCGCGCTTGAGCTGGGCGAACGCCTCCGGATTCGTCGCCCCCAGCGTGCCTTCCAGGGGGGCAGCGCATGGTCGATCAGGCCGAAGCGGATACCGGGGCGCGCGGAGATCGCCGCGGGCCGGGAGATGGTAGCCGAGATCATCGCACGTACCGATCCCTGGCGGGCGGAGTGGCTTGCCGGCCGTGGGCGGATCGCGGGGAAGCGACTGGCAGGAGTTGCGTGTTCGCCCCGGACGACCTAGCGGCGGACCGCCGAGATCAGTCCGCCGGGCCGCTCCTCGTGCCGCGGCGGGGTGTTGATCGGGCGGCCGTAGGCGGCGGCGCGCTCGCGCAGGGTGTGGGTGTCGGCGTCCCAGCCGTGCCCGGCCAGCCAAGCGACCGGGTCGTCGGGCATCTCCGAGACCCACATGGACGCCGCGGATCCCGGCTCGGCGTCCGCGCCGAAGCGCTCGATCACGCCGCGCGAGCCCAACGTCAGGCCCATCCGACTGCCCGGCGCCGACTGCGCGCCGATGCGGGCCAGCAGTAGCTCCACCGCGTCCTCGCGGAGATAGATGAGCAGCCCCTCGGCGATCCACGCGGTCGGCTCGGCCGGGTCGTGCCCCGCGGCGGACAGCGCGCCGGGCCAGTCCTCACGTAGGTCCACCGGGACGGTGATCCGCTCGCAGCGCGCGACGGCCCGCTCCTGGCGCAGCACCGAGGCCTTGAAGTCCAGCGGAACGGCGGTGTCGACCTCGAACAGCCGGGTGCCCTCGGGCCAGTCCATCCGGAAGGCCCGGCTGTCCATGCCGGCCCCGAGCAGCACGACCTGCCGGACCCCGGACGCAGAGGCCTCCTGCAACAGCTCGTCGAGGAACTTCGTCCTGATGACGATGGAGAACGCCACGCCCAGCCAGCGGCGGCGCGCCGCCTCGTCATCGGGCAGCGGCGGCGAGGAGGGCCACAGGCCGCCGGCGGCGGCGAAGGCCTTTGCCAGTGGGTCGCGGAACAGCGCGTTCTCGCGCGCGGTCTCCAACGCCCGTACTCTGGCCACCCCCACGGCCGTGGCCCACACTCCCGACGGCCGCACCCGCTCCTGCTCATCAGTCACCACGCCAGCCTAGGTGATCGATTTGGATGATTGCGGGCTGGCGATCACGTCGTCCAGCGGGCGGTGACCCTGACAAGCCGGCTGCCCTGCACTGAAAGTCGCAATCACGCATATAGCGTCCACAACACGTTCAATGACCTACCGTCTGATCTGGAACATCCTCACACCGCTGCGACTGATGACCCATCGGCTTCGCTCACGAGAATGAGCAGCAGACACCGGGTGCCGGTCCCTCAGTGGATGAGAAAACATGTTGGCTGACTGCCTGTGAGCTGCGAGGATGCGAGTGTTTCCGAGGCGGAGGACATTTGTTCGTTTTCGTGTGTGCGGGATGCGGCGCCGAGTTGACCATCCCGCTGTCCCAGGTATCACTGCCGGTCCACGCCCGTCAGAAGTACGGGAACGGAATCCAGCTGCCGGTGCTCATGCAGTCAGGGACGTTCGCCGTGGACCCGGACCCCTGGGGAGGGCCGTGGCGGATGTGGGACGAGATCCGCGCGGGTGAGGCGGAGGCACGCGGCATCTACGCGCCGGTCTACGCCCTGTCCGACAGCACGCCCGGGGCGAGTGTCATCGCGCCCGGTGATATCCGTGGCACCCGCCTGATCCCGGAGAAGCGCGGCGGTGCCTGCTGTGGCCTCGACGGAGCCGACGGCCCCAACATGGCCTGCGAGGCATGCGACCTTCCCGTGGCGACCAGGGTCGACGACTGCTCGCTCTGGCAGGTAGTCCGGCTCAGCCCGGACGCCGTACGCCGCGTCCCCGTTGACGGGACCCACGCTGTGCCCGCTTCCTGGGCGGAGCTGGCGGAGAACGGGGAGAAAACACCCCCTTTCGAGCCGATCGCCACGTGGGGAGGACGGTCCGGGTCGAACCACTACTGGTCGTGGAACCCGCGGTGGGAGGCGGCGGCCGGCCATGCGCTCGCCCACCTGCTGGTCGCCTCCCAAGGGCATCCGGTGACGGTCCCGGGCGGTCTGACCGCGGATGTTTTCCAACGCTCGCTCGACACCCTGCTGCCCGCAGGCCCCCCGAAGCGGCGCGCAGTCCTGGCCGGACCGGGTCAGCCTTCCCCGGACGCGGGCGTCGACATCCTCCTCGTACCGGTCCATCCCCAGACAGGTCAGACCTGGAGCCCCGCGGGCCCGACTGCGCCGGCATACCTGGTGCCACTGCCGCTGGGCGTGTGGCTGTGGCTGGTCTCTCCCCAGCCGTACTTGCCGGTCCCCGCGTCGGGCCGACTACCCCAGGACGTCCTCCGTGACGACCCGCTCCCGCTGCTCCCCAACTACCTGTTCCGGGCGGACGGGAGAACGTTCCAGCACACCTTGGTCCGGCTGCCGGCCGTTCGCAGCCCGTGGCTTCGCACGATCACCGAGAACCTCACGAAGGGCACCCCAGCCGGGCTCTTCTGACCGTCCGGCAATCGAAGAACGCCAGGCTCTCGCGCTCCGCCATCACGCGCGCCGCGACCGCCTTCGCCGCCGTCCCCACCTCGCCACCATCATCGCCGGAACAGTGCGGGGGAAGACCCACCAGAAAACGGCTGGGCATCGGGGCCGTCGGCACAGCCGCCCGAGCGCAGGACCTCAGCATCCCCGCTCCGCCGTGCGTAAGCAGGTGTGACTGAGCACCCGATTCCGCCCTTTCGGCCAGCCACGTTGCTCAGCAGCACAGAGTGTCGGGCCTACGACGCCGACGAGGCTGTGTGCTCGGCTTTCTGCAGCCAGTCGGTATACCAGCGGGCGAACCTCACGGGCGTACCGTCCTCGGCGAGGAGCGGGGCGAGGTCGACGTCGTCCACCCGGCAGTCGGACCAGATCGTTCCGCGGTGGCTGCCGCTGATGATCAGCCACTCCCGCTGAGCGCAACCCAGATGGGAGATCACGATCGCGCCGACGGTGCGCTCCGGGGCGAACATGGCCGCTCCCCACCGCTCGTCCCACGCCTCCATGGCGTCGTCGAAGTCCTCGATGTCATCGAAGTTCTCCTCCTCGGGGCACTGGGCGAGGAGTTCCTCGAGTAGCTTGGGGTCGGGGCCCTGGTCAGGAAACGGCTCGGCAAGCCTCGACAGGTCGACCATCTCCGCGCCGTCACCTTCCCAACTCCAGCGGTCCTGCACGCGCCGAACGGGGAACAGGCCGTGCGCAGGACCAGCGCCACCTGCACCCACGTGAAGCAGGAAGGACCGGTACTCCTCCGGCAGTTGCACGCCTATCTGAGCCTCGAGTTCGGCAAGCTCACCCTGGGTGAGCGGGTCCTCCACGACCCACTTGTGCCCCAACGACCCGAATACCTGGCTGCCCGCAGGTCCTGCAGCCGCCGCCTCGACCCGCTGTCGTATTCCCACCCACTGCTGATCGGTCATGAGCCCAGACGGTACGTGCCGCCCCTGACATCCGGGATGCCGGGTCCTCGAACACCGCGGGAAGCAGTCTGGCACCGCAGATCTCCCGGCACATCACGCACACCGGCCAACTGAGCACGCAGAGGTCAAACAGGGTCGGTGGGCGCAGGTCGGGAGGCCCGGCCGGTTTCAGCCGGCGTGCCGCGTCGAGCAGTGGAGTGGAGGCGGTCAACTCGCCACCGGCCCGGAACCGACGTCGGGGGTGGACAGCACCGGGCCGGGCCGAGCGCCGCACGTGCCCGCCGGCCCAGGCCGCCGGCCCGCTCCGTTGGGCACCTCCCGCAGTACCAAGGCGGCCGGCCGGGCGCCTACCAGGTCCGGGCGAACGGCCGGCATGCACGGTGACCCCGACCGCCCGGCCTCACCACTCCCCCATGCCCGCGATGCTGAAGGCCGTCGGCAGTGGTCAGTGACCGAGGCTAGAAGCTGCGCCGACTGCGGCGCCGCGGAAGCCATGCCATTCAGGACAGCCTGGGAGTTGCACTTCGCCCCGCTGGTTCGGTCGATCGGCCGCCGGGCCACCGGCATGGGGCTGTCCGACCAGGACGTCGGCACCGAGGTGCTCCTCCAGGACACCTTTCATCAGGCACTGCGCGTCTGGGACGCCGGCAGGATCCCCGCGCCTGGCTCTGCGCCGTGGCCCGGCGTCGCCTCGCCCGGTGCGCCCCAGGCGATGGTCCGGGGCGCCCTGCTGTGTGCACCAGAGGGTGCTTCATGCCTTCGGCGGTGAGCCGCCCGCCTGGTCAGAACCTGGGGGCCGAGCGGGACAGGCGGATCGCCGAGACGAGGAAGAAGATCCCGCCGAGAGTGGCATAGCCGGCGAGGGCGGTCAGCGAGGGGGCGTCCTGCGAAGCGCTTCGGATGAAGCTCGCACCGGCCAGCACCGAGATACCGCCGCTGAGGATCATGGCCCACTGGCCGCCCATCGGCCGGCGCGCGACGCCCACGAGGAGCTGCACGAGGCCGGAGACGACCGCCCACGCGCCCCATACCCGCAGCACGTCGGCGACGCCCGAGGCGCCGGCGACCGCGACGCCGACGGCGGCGAGCAGGCTGACGGCCATGTTGGCGTACAGGCCCCTGACCGGCCCGGCGGCGCGCGCCGACCTGGCGTCGACGACGGCCGCGACCACGTCGAAGGCGGGATAGAGGAACAGCAGCAGCCTGGCCGCGACGGTGAGCTCGGAGCCGGACACCAGCAGGAGTGCGGCCCACGCGATGGCGAAGGCGAAGCGGATGACGTACAGCCGGCGCAGGGCGGGCGTGGCGCCGACGGACTCGGCGGAGGCGGTGGATGCCATGGGGTTCTCCAGTCACTGCGGAACACAGAGAGAACGCTCTCTCTTGTTTTGCAGACTGGCACACCTGTTCCGCGAAAACAAGAGAGAGCGTTCTACCCGCTAACATGGGTGACATGACAAAGACGGAAGCCGGCACAGGCACCGGCAGGCGAGTCTCCGAGGCCCGGGAACGGCTCCTGAGGACCGCCGGGCAGCTCTTCTACGCGGAGGGCATCCACACGGTGGGCGTCGACCGTCTGGTCGCCGAGTCGAAGGTCACCAACGCCACCTTCTACCGCCACTTCCGAAGCAAGGAAGACCTCGCCGTCGCCTACATCGGAAGCGTCGACCAGGCGATCCGCGCACAGATCGACTCCCTGACGGCCGCGGACCTGCCGGCCGACGGCATCCTGCGGGGCATCGGTGCGTCCCTGGTCGAGCAGATCCGCTCACCGGGTTACCGCGGATGCGCCTTCCTCAACGCGGCAGCGGAATTCCCCGATCCCGACCACCCGGTCCACCGTGCCGTCGTGCAGCACCGCGAGTGGTTCCTGCAGACGATCACCGGACTCTTCGCCGAGATCACAACCGTGCAGGCCGAGCACGCCGGGCAGCACTTCGTCATGCTCCGCGACGGCGCGATGAGCGCCGGCTACCTCGGCGACCCCGTCCCGGCCGGCGAGACCCTGCTGCGCGGCATCGAAGGACTGCTGCGAATCCACGCCGCCCGCGGGCTCGACGAGCACGCCGGCTCCACACCCGGCCAGGCCCCCTCGGCGGCCACGACGGTCTCCGACATCGAGTGCTCGCCGCCCGGCGCGTAACCGCGGCCTGGGCACGAACAGCCACGTTGAGCGCCGAACAGGCCGAGGCACGGCCTGCTGCCGGAATGGAAGGCGCACAAAAGTCCACGGCTGCGTGCGGACCGCAGGGGCCGGCTGGGCGGACTCGACATGAAACGACCCCCGGTCGCACCCTTCGTCACTTCCGCAGGTCCCGTTTCGTCGGCACCTCCCTCAAGGTCGGGGTTCAGAAGCAGGCGCTCACTGCACAGCCGGCCAGCTGCGGCATGTCCGCCAGGCGCAGAATCGCGGTGTGCTGCTGAGCGAGCCGTTGACCGGGCAAGGCCTTGGATCGGACGCGGGTCACGGTGGTGACGCCAGTGGCGAGGTCGCAGAAGGACCTGTCCTGCGCCTCGCGGGTCTTCGCGTGGGTCACCACCAGGTCACCGAGGAACTGGCAGAAGTCCACGGGATGAGGGTCTGCACGTACTCCAGGGCAGCGTCGGCGGCCTGCTCCAGGTAGATGAACCGAGGCCAGGCGCAGGTGGCGGTGGAGCCGGCCGCTAGAGCGAAGTCGCCGTCCAGCGGGGCTCGGTCCCGGACGCGCGACCGCGACAGTGACAGGCGGCTCGGCCAGCACCTCGGCGACTGTCACACGAGCATGCGCAGGACGCCGAAGTGCCCGTTCCCCCTCATCGAGGGCGGCCTGCACCCGCTCAGCCTCCTCCCGCAGTCGCGCCGCCTCTTCCCGGACCTGCCTCTCCCAGGCCTCCAGCAGACCGATTGCCCATCTCTCCCGCCGCCAGACAGAGTTCACGCCCCCAGCCCGAACCAAACGATCACATTCGGAAAACAGATGCCGTCTCAGAGCACATGCGGCCGGGCCGGCGCCGGTGAACCGTCTGCAGGCGGTGCCGAGTTCCGGCAGACCCGGCGAAGCTGAGCATTCGTGCCCCCCGTTCGGCCCGGAGCGCAGCACGTGGCGCACCTTTGCGTCCTACTCCTCCGGCGCGGAGCAGTTCGAACAGACCTGCGTCTCCTTCGATCCGTACGGAGTCCGCCGGGATACCGTATTAGAGGAAGAGGACCAGCTCACTGACCGTGCCTCTGACAGAGGCACCGGCGGCGTCCGGGCCTTCGCCGGTAACCGTGGTAGGCAGACGGGCGGGCCGTGCGCCGGCCCCGTCGACCGTGAGGCGCCAGGAGTAGCCCTCGGTGGCATGGAAGTCGAAGGCAGTGGGCTTGTGCGGCCAGGCGGCCGTCGTCGCGCAGCAGGTGGACAGGAACTCGTCGACGCCGTCGAGTGCCACCTCCACCGACAGCGGCTGCGAAGCGCCCAGGGCGACCTGAGCGCCGTAGGTGTGCACCGCGCTCTCCTGTACCCGGTGCCGGGCGACGCCACCGGAGTTCCGCGGCGAGTGCGACGTACCCCACCACGTCCAGCAACTGCGATCCTCGCCCGCCTCGCGCAACGCGCTCAGCAGCAGCTGGGTCGACTCGGCCAACCAGGCCAGCAGGGCGTCACGCTCCCGCGGCGCAGCGCCTACGGCCCGCTCGGCAGCGGCCTCGGCCGGTGGAGCGTCAGCAGGTCCCGCGCCGGCGATGGCAGCCCAGAAGCGGTCCCCACCACCCAGGTGCCGCACCAGATCGAACAGCGTCCACTCGGGGCAGGTCGGCACCTGCACGTCGAGGCTGGGGACCGAGGCGACCGCGGCACGGAAGGCGGTCGACCGTTCGTCAATCAGCCGCCGCAGGGCAGAGAACTCAAGTGTCATTGCCGCAACGGGTATCTGTCACCGTGCCCCGGCAACCGGACAGCGAATTTCGCAGCCCATGCAGCGACCGCGCGGCCGGGCTGCACACCCCGGCTGATCCATGCACCGCCCCCGCCCCGCTCGCGACTCCCCCTGCAACCGATCCGCCATCATGATCCAACCGGCGCGCCGGACATCCCGCCCGCCCACGTCGTCAGGCCTTCCGGCGGGTCGACCGGGCACGGGCCCCGCGTTCGCGCACATCCTCGTGCCCGGCGCGGCCCGGCGCGGCAGGCACTCGAGTCGTACCGCGCGGCCTGGGCTCAAGTGAGCCCGAGGCCACCGGTCTTGTCCACGCCGGGGCGCGGGGCGCCGGACAGGCAGTCCTCCAGGGCGGGTTCGGTGCCGACAGGGCGGAGGTCCGGGGCAAGTCCGGAGCCTGCCGGCTCCCCGGCGGCCGCCACGGCTTCCACGGGCGCCGTGGTCGTCGCCTGCCTTCGGGTCATCCCCACACCCAACAACACCACCGCCATGCCCAGCACCACCCGGATGCTCAGGTCCTCGCCCAGGACAACGGCTCCCAGCAGTACGGACACCACCGGCAGCAGGTAGCCGACCACGGCGGCGTTGGTCGCGCCCTCGTCGTTGATGATCCGGTAGGTGAGGTGGAAGGTGGCCGCGGTGCAGAACACGCTGAGGGCGACTGCCGCGACGATGACCGTCGGGCCGGGGTCGATCGCGTCCAGACCGCCGATCGGCACCGCGAGGGCGGTCAGCCCGCTCGCGGCGAGGAGTTGGGCGGCGGAGAGCGAGAGCGTGGGCGTGCCTCGGCGGACCAGGGTGCGGCCCATGTACGTGAACGCGACGGCGTAGCTGGCGGCGGCGCCCAGGATCGCGAGGGCACCCCAGCCGGTGGCCCCGGTCGTCTGCCAGGGGGCGAAGATGACGATCGTGCCGGTGAAGCCGAGCAGCAGCCCTGCCAGCCGGACGGGCCGCAGCCCGCGCTCCGAGCCGAGGGCGAGACCGAGGATGATCGACCAGAGCGGGGTCGTGGCGTTCAGGACGCCCGCGAGCCCGGAGTCGACGGTCTGCTGGCCCACGCTGAACAACGCGAACGGCAGGGCGTTGCAGAAGAAGGCCGCGACGACGATGTGCCGCCAGACGGCGACGCCCGTCGGCAGCCGGTGCCCCGTCGCATAGCAGGCGACGAGGAGGACGAGCGCGCCGAGGGCACAGCGCGCGAACGTGACCTGGAGCGGGGAGAGCCCGCGCAGCGCCAGCTCGATCCAGAGGAAGGTCGAACCCCACAGCAGGGCGAGCACGGCCACCCGCACGCCGCCCCACAGTGCCCGCGTGCCGCCGGTGTCGGTCATGGCGTTTCTCCGTTCTCGTTGTCTCGTCGGGTGGTTGTCTCGTCCTGGCCTGCGACTCCTACGACGGTGCCCCAGTCGAGCTTTGAGAACAAGCAAACGCTTCTACCCATACCGTTAAGCTGTACTACATGCTTGATGTGAGGCGACTTCAGGTCCTGCGCGCGGTGGTCACCAGCGGCACGGTCACCGCCGCCGCGGCCCACCTCGGCTACACGCCGTCCGCCGTCAGCCAGCAGGTGGCGGCGCTGGAGAAACAGGCCGGTACCGCGCTGCTGGAGCGGGTCGGACGCGGGGTGCGCCCTACTGCGGCCGGGCTGCTGCTCACCGAGCACGCGGCGCTGATCAGTACGGCGCTCGCCCAGGCGGAGACCGCGCTCGCCGACCTCCGCGCCGGGCGCACCGGCCGGCTGTCGGTCCGCTACTTCGCCACCGCCGGCTCGACCCTGATGGCGCCGGCCCTGGCCGGACTCCGCGCCCAGCACCCCGGCGTCCGCGTCGACCTCGAACTCACCGACCCGGAGGACCCGTTCCAGGAGGTGGCACGAGGCCGGGCCGATCTGGCCGTGGTTGTCGCGGCACAGGACCGCATGGGCGACGGCTTCCAGCTCGTCCACCTTCTTGACGACCCGTACGCGGCCGTACTGCCACTCGGACACCCTCTCGCCGGGAAGGAGATGATCGAACTGCACGAGTTGTCCGGTGAGCAGTGGGTGGGCAGCGAGCCCCCCGGTCCCTGCCTCCAGCCCGTCATCGACTCCTGCGCGGCGGCCGGCTTCAGCCCCGACTTCGTCATCCAGAGCGAGGACTACGCCACGGCGCAGGGCTTCGTCGCGGCCGGCCTCGGCGTCGGTCTGATGCCGCGGCTCGGGCTGCGCAACCAGCACCCCGGTGTCGTCGTACGCCCGGTCCGCAACCCCGAACCGGTCCGGGTGATCTCGGCTGCCGTCCGAAAGACCGCCCTCGGCCAACCGGCCCTGCGCAGCCTGCTGGACGCATTGCGGGACGCGGCCAGCACCGCCGACCCTGACGATGAGCACCGGTCGCCATGACCGCGGCCCGCGGGGCACGGGCCGGCGGCGGGGGCGTGAAAGGCGCGGCCAGGCGCCGTACACCCCGGGGCATGACGAGTACGGCGGTCAAGGCGACCACACCGACGAAAATCTCCTCACCGTGCTGCCGGGCGCCGACCCGCACCCGACCGCAGTCCGCCAACCGCTCGGACTCCACCCAGCAGGGGCGTCCATCTCGTCGTAGCCACCGAAACTCAGCGCCGTCTGAGCCACCTCAGCTGATCCACTCGACGGAGCACGCCAGTTGGCCGCTTCGAGCATCACCGCCATCGACCCGGTGAACCACCTGGGGTGGGGCGGCCGGTGGATCTTCCCGCGCGCTGCAGGCGTCAAGCATCGAAGCGGCGGCGGGCGGTCTCGATGTGACCGAGGTAGGTGTGGGTCCAGTCGCACATTCCGTCGACGGTTGCGCGCAGACCCTGGCCCGGTTCGGTGAGGGTGTATTCGACCCGGGGTGGCACCGTGGGGTGGACGGTGCGCTCGACGAGGCCGTTGCGCTCCAGCATGCGCAGGTTCTGGGTGAGCATCTTGTGGCTGATGCCCTCGATCTCATTCCGCAGTTCGCTGAAGCGCAGGGTGCCCTCACCGAGGGTCTCGATGATCAGGAACGCCCACTTGTTGGCAACGTCGGAGAAGATCTCCCGCGCCAACGAATCCGCGCGTCTCAAGTCCGCTTCGTCCGGTGAGCCGCTGAACTGCTTGGTCACCATCAGGTTCCCCAGTCACTGAAAAGTGCTTTCTTCCACGTCAGCGTTCACTCTCCTACGGTTTCCGAGTAACCACAAGAGAGTGAGAGCGCCCTGATCGCGTGGACGCGAGCCCACGGGCACTCATGACAAGGAGACAGACAGCATGGCTATCACCATGGTGAACCCCAGCGGATTGCCCAAGATCGATGTCTACCGGCAGGTGTCGATCGCATCCGGGTCGAAGCTGGTCTTCATCGCCGGGCAGGTCGCCTGGGACGCCGACGGAGTCACCGTGGGCGAAGGCGACCTCGCCGCTCAGGTCGAGCAGTGTTACCTCAACATCGGCTCCGCCCTGGCCGAGGCCGGGGGCTCCTTCGGCGATGTTGCGAAACTGACCTTCTATGTCGTCGACTGGACCCCCGACAAGATGCCCCCGCTCCTGGAAGGCATATCCCGGGCGGCCGCGAAGCTGGGAGTCACCCCGGTCCCGCCGACCACCCTGATAGGCGTCGCAGCACTGGACATCCCCGACCATCTGGTCGAGATCGAAGCCACCGCAATCCTCGACTGAACAGCTGCCCCGTGCCCACCGGGCACGGAATGGCCTGCCAATGGAGAAGTCAAGCTGTGTCGGGGACCGGATTTCCGTGATCAGTCGAACCAGACGACGAGTCGCACGTGTTCGGGTCCATGTGGCTCGGCAAGCGTCCGCATCACGTCCCAGACCGGCGCCCAGTGGGTCCCGGCCCGGCGACCGTGCTGCGGCTGCGCGTGCCGGAGCGATCGGTTTCGCCCCAGTCGGCGGCTGCCAACTCGGCCCATTCGGTCCACGTTGTTCCGTGTGGGTCCTGTGGCCGGCCCCATGCGGTGAACGCGGCCCGCAGCCCGTCCTAGGCGTCGTCCGGCAGACCCAGTGCTCAGTCGTCCTCGCGGTGGGCCCGATGCGGCGGATATGGCCCTCCATGCCCCAGCTCAGCCGTGTTGGTGATGCGTGATCGAACGGCAGGCAGATGTGGCTCGCAGCGATAGTTGGCCAGCCGCAGTGCCACTTGGCCACATGACTGGTGGGGAGAACCGACGACACGGCCGTCATGCCTGTCCCTGCGGGTACCAGTAACAGCAGGATCTGGAACCAAGCGGTCGTGCACGGTGATCCTGCCGTCATGGCACACGTACTCGTTACTGGTGGGACCGGCTTCCTGGGCTCCCACACGATCGCGCGGCTCTTGACGTCGGGGCACAAGGTCACGACCACGCTGCGCTCGCTGAAGCGGCAACCTGACGTCGAAAAGATGCTCTCCGTGGCGGAGGCGCCGGGGCGGGAGGGGGTCTCCTACGTCGAGGCGGACCTGGCCTCCGACGCCGGCTGGGACCGGGCCGCAGCGGGAGCTGACTATGTTCTGCACATCGCTTCGCCGTTCCCCAACTCCCGTCCGAAGGACGAGAACGAGCTGATTGTCCCGGCCCGCGACGGTGCGCTGCGGGTGCTGCGGGCCGCGCGGGACGCCGATGTCAGGCGCGTGGTCCTGACGTCCTCGTTCGCCGCGGTCGGCTACGGCCACGGCCCGACGGACCGGGTCTTCACGGAAGCCGACTGGACGAGCCTGGACGGGCCCGGCGTGACCCCGTACGTCAGGTCGAAGGCTGTCGCCGAGCGCGCGGCGTGGGACTTCATCGCCGCCGAGGGCAACGGTCTGGAACTCACCTCGATCAACCCGGTCGGGATCTTCGGTCCGGTACTCGGTTCCGACTACTCCAGCTCGATCCGCATCATCCACGCGATGCTCACCGGTGCCATGCGTGCCGCACCGCCGATCTGGACCAATACGGTCGACGTCCGGGACGTCGCCGACCTGCACATCAAGGCGATGACCTCGCCGGTTGCCGCCGGGCAGCGGTACCTGGCACTGGCGGGCGAGCCGATCTCCTTCGAGCAGATCGCGTTCGCCCTCCGCTCCCGGCTGGGCGAAGCGGCTGCGAAGGCCCCCACCCGGTCGGCCCCCGCCTGGATGCTGCGGCTGCTGTCCACGGTCAGCCCGCAGCTGCGCGAGACGGTCCCGCAGCTGGGCGTGGTCCGCCGGGCCGACAATGCCAAGGCCCGTGAGCACCTGGGCTGGGCACCGCGCTCGAACGAGGAGAGTGTGGTCGCGAGTGCGCGCAGTCTGGTCCGGCTCGGCCTGCTCGCCGACTAGCGTCGAAGGTTGACTTCCTCCCCCGCCTGAAGGCGGGGGATTCCAGCGGTCGCCCGCTGGGTTTCCTGCTTCACCGACGACTGCCCCGTGCGGGAGGACTCCCGTTGAGGTCTTACACCGTCTCCACAGGCAGACGCCGCCAGCCCGGCGGCCAGGATGTTGCGCGCTGCGTTCACATCGCGGTCATGCACGGCGCCGCAGTCGCACGTCCACTCACGCACGTTCAGCGGCATCTTCGCCGCGACCGTGCCGCAGGCTCCGCACAGCTTCGAGCTGGGGAACCAGCGGTCGATCACGACGAGTTCGCGGCCGTACCAGGCACACTTGTACTCCAGCATGGAGCGCAGTTCCGTCCACGCCGTGTCGGAGATGGCGCGCGCGAGCTTGCCGTTCTTCAGCAGGTTGCGGACGGTGAGGTCCTCGATCACGACCGTTTGGTTCTCACGGACGAGCCGAGTCGAGAGTTTATGCAGGAAGTCCCGGCGCCGGTCGGCGATCCGCGCGTGCACGCGGGCGACCTTGCGGCGGGCCTTCTCCCGGTTCGCCGAGCCCTTCGCCTTCTGCGACAACTCACGCTGCGCGCGGGCCAGCCGGGCACGGTCAGGCCGCTCATGCCGGGGGTTGGTGATCTTCTCTCCGGTGGACAGGGTCACCAGGGACGTGATCCCGGCGTCCAGGCCGACCACGTTGGTAGTGGCACGGGCCGGGGCGGTGGTGTCTTCGCACAGCAGGGACACGAACCAGCGCCCGGCGCTGTCGCGGGACACGGTCACCGTGGTCGGCTCCGCCTCTTCGGGGAGGGGACGCGACCAGCGGATGTCCAACGGCTCGTCCATCTTCGCCAGCGTCAGCTTCCCGTCGCGCCACTTGAAGGCGCTGCGGGTGTACTCGGCCGACGCGCGGGACTTCTTGCGGCTCTTGTAATGGGGGTACTTGGCGCGCTTGGCGAAGAAGTTCTGGAACGCTGCCTGAAGATGCCGCAGCGCCTGCTGAAGGGGAACGGAGGACACCTCCGTCAGGAAGGCCAGTTCCTCGGTCTTCTTCCACTGCGTCAGCGCGGCGGACGACTGCACGTAGGAGATCCGGCGCCGCTCGCCGTACCAGGCCCGGGTGCGCTCCTCCAGCGCCTTGTTGTAGACGAGGCGGACGCAGCCGAACGTGCGCGACAGCTCGGCTGCCTGCTCGTCCGTGGGGTAGAAACGGTACTTGAACGCCCGCTTGACCTGCCGCGTCACGCCTCACAGACTATCAGATTCCGTGTGAGCGGCGGTTGTCGGTCGGTGGCCGGTGCAAGCCGGTCCGCCCTGGCGGCGAACCGGCTTTCCCTGCCCTGCTCCGCAGGAGCTTCGTTTCTCCCCCGCAAGCGGGAGGTACCCCCACCCCGGCCTGAAGGCCGGGGTATCCACGAAGGACAGACCCGATGAACGACATGGCGGACACCCTCGGCCACTTCCTGCGGGCCCGGCGGGAACAGCTCAGCCCTCAGGAGGCCGGCCTGCCCGCCGGAGAGCGCCGCCGTGTTCCGGGGCTGCGCCGGGAGGAGGTTGCCCACCTCGCCGGCATCAGCCCCGAGTACTACCTGCGCCTGGAGCAGGGCCGCAACCAGCATCCCTCCGACCAGATCCTCGAGAGCCTGGCTGCGGCGCTGCAACTCGATGACGACGCCGTCGCCTACCTGCACCGCCTCGCCCACCCCACGCCCCCGGCCCGGCGACGCCGTCCCCGCTCCCAGACCGGCCAGGCCGCCCTCCAGCCCCTGCTCGACGGCTGGCCCCTCACACCCGCCTATGCCCAGGGGACAGCCGGCCGCGTCGTCGCCGCCAACCGCCTGGCTGTGGCCTTGTGTCCGTTCTTCGCCGTGGGGAGCAACCCCCTGCGAGCCGTGTTCCTCGAGCCCGAGATGCGCAGCCTCTATCCCCAGTGGGACGACGTGACCGCCAAAGCCGTCTCCGGACTTCGCGCGACCCTCAGCATCGACGACGCCGATCCCGAACTCCTGGAGACCATCGGCGAGCTGACGGTCGCCAGCGAACGCTTCCGCACGCTGTGGGCCAGACGGGAAGTGCGCCGCCGCGCCGCCGGCTACACGCGGTTCAACCATCCCTTGGTCGGGCAGCTTGAACTGCACTACGAGAAGCTCCTCAGGCCAGAGGCACAGCAACTCCTTGTCGTCTACCACGCCGACCAGGGCTCGCCCAGCGCCGAGCGCCTGCAACTGCTCACCAGCCTCTGAACCCGGGCACTGGGGCCAGGCACTGACAGCACGCCTCGTCCGGACTCGGCACCGAAGCCGAGACCGCGGTGGCCGACTTCCGCTGAAGGGCACAGCAGACGCGCAGGCCCGGATACCGGTGAACATGGAGTGTCGAATTCACCGATCACCACAGCGGAAGACCGTGCCTGACGCGTCATCATCGCCCATCCCCGCCGGGCTTCTTGGCCAACTCGCCAGTTCCGATCCGGCCCGTCCCGATGACCTGCCCGGGCCTGCTGGACCGGCTGCGCCGCCTGCCCGACCCGCGCCGCCTGCGGGGCCGACGCCACCCGCTGTCGTACGTCCTGACCCTGGCCGCCTACGCGTTCCTGGCCGGAGCGAAGTCCCTGACCACCATCGCAGAGTGGGCCGCCAACGCCCCTGACCAGCTCCTTCTACGGCGCGAGGCCGCGCTGCGCGATCCGGACCGGCTCTGGAGGGCCTACCGGGCCCCAGCGAGACGACCGTGCGCCGGGGCGCCGGGTACTGCAACGCGTCGACGGCGACGCCCTCTCCGCAGCGATCAGCGGCTGGCTCACCGCCCTTGCGGACGCCTCCCGCGCGGCCGACGAAGACGAGCACCCGCCGTCCGGCCCGGTGGGGGCAGCAGTCGCGGTGGACGGCAAGTCCCTGCGCGGCGCGATCCGCGCCGACAGCCGCCGCGTCCATCTGCTGTCCGCGCTGCGCGACGACGGCATCGTGCTCGCCCAGCGTGAGGTCGACGCCAAGAGCAATGAGATCACCGCGTACCGACCGCAGCTGGAGCCGCTGGACCTGACCGGCGCGGTGTGGTGACTTTCGACGCACTGCGGACCCAGACCGACCATGCGAAGTTCCTGGCGGAACCTGGCCACGACGCGCTCCGCCTGGCGGGGCAGGACGACCTCGCCGAGGGCCTGCGCCGCCGCGGAAGGGACATGATTCGGCCGCCGACAACCCTCGGACTCACGTGATCATTCCCGGCCGATCACGAGAATGACGGAGCCCTGTCGTATCGCCAGCCAACCGGAAATCAGGCAAAACTCCAGCTCAGAATTCCATGCAGACGAGCCACACCATTTTCATTGTTTTACAGACAACCGCGCGCGATGATACCGATTCTCTTTGTGCGCCAAAATCTCCTCCGGCTCCGAGCTCAATGTCTTCGCCACTACCGTGGCCACGTGTCCTTGGCTGGTGCTGTTGTTGCCGGCCGAGCTGCTCAACCGTGCTTTGAAACGGCATCGCTTCCGAGCTGCCACATTTCATAGTTTCCGCATTCTGCCGTGATCTCGGCCGTTGCCTGAGCCGCGGAAAAGAAGTCGTCGACCAACGGCGAGGTGCGCGATTCCGTCACAGCGAGGCAGACTTGGTCGGGCGTCAGATCCGGGATGGGTACATAGCTGACTTCTGGATGTGAGTAGAACACGGTCGCCGAACGGGCCAGAAACGAGATGCCCCGGCCGGCCGCGACGTGCTCGAGTGTCTCGTCCACCCCGCGCACCAGGTACCCGGCGTTGGGGTGCGGGCGTCTGGTGGGCTGGGTGCTGGTGTCGGCATGCCAGACCAGCGGCTCGCCGGCCAGGTCGGCCTCGGTGATCTGCTCCCGGCCGGCCAGTCGGTGGCCGGCGGGCAGCACCGCCAGCCGCGGCTCGGTGTACAGCGGGGTGACGCGCAGGCCGGCCTCGTCGATGGGCAGTCGCACATAGCCGACGTCGATGCGGCCGTCGAGCAACATCGCGGCCTGGTCGTCCCATTCGATGCGCTGCACGTCCACGAGGACGTCCGGGTGCCGGTCGGCGAACAGCCGTACCGCCGGGGTGACCGCGATGCCTGCCCGGAAGCCGACCATGAGCCGCCGGCTGCCCCTCGCGGCCACGGTCACCCGGCGGCGGACCGCGTGCGCGGAGGCCAGCAGTGGGCCGGCGTCGGCCAGCAGTTGTCGGCCCGCGTCGGTCAGAGCCACACCGTGGCGATCCCTGGTGAACAGCGAGGCGCCGAGATCCTGCTCCAGCGCGCGGATCTGGCGGCTGAGCACCGGCTGGGCGATGTGCAGCTCATCGGCGGCGCGGCCGAAGTGCAGCCTGTCGGCGACGGCGACGAAGTAGCGCAGCTTACGCAGGTCCAGATCCATGGAGCCTCCCGGTCCGGTGATGCCTTCAGGGTATCACCGCGACTGAAAGAGGTCTTGGACAGCCATTCAGGAAAATGGCATCTTGAATAGACACCCGATGGGGCCAGAGTAAATTCGGCGCGGGAATTCAACTTCGGCGCTCGGCTGCAAGGCCCGTATTGAACTGTTTCGGATACTCGGTAATTCAATGGAGTGATCGTGGGAAAGCTCGATGGCAAGGTGGCGGTGATCACCGGCGGATCCACCGGCATGGCACTGGCCGGCGCCAAGCTGTTCGTCGAGGAAGGAGCGCACGTCTTCATCCAGGCTCGGCGGCAGGAAGCACTGGACGACGCCGTCAAACTGATCGGCGGCAATGTCACCGCCGTCCAGGGTGACGCGGCCGAACTGGACGACCTGGACCGCTTGTACGACACCGTCAAGCGGGAAAAGGGCTCGATCGACGTGCTGTGGGCCAGCGCCGGGACGGGTGAACCCGCCGTCCTCGGCGAGATCAGCGAGGAGCAGTTCCACCGCGCCTTCTGGCTCAACGCGCGCGGCACCCTGTTCACCGTGCAGAAGGCACTGCCGCTGATCAACGACAACGGCTCGATCTTCATGACCGGATCCAACGCCTCCCTCGGCGCCTTCCCCGGCTGGAGCCTCTACGCGGGAAGCAAAGCCGTCCAGCAGGCCTGGGCCCGCGTCTGGCTCAACGAACTGCGCGACCGCAAGATCCGGGTCAACGTCCTGACCCCCGGCCAGGTCGCCACCGCCAAACAGGAAGAACTGTTCGACGAGGCGACCAAGGCCGCATTCGAGTCCCTCATCCCCCGCGGAAAGATGGGCCGCCCCGAAGAGATCGCCACCGTCGCCCTGTTCCTCGCCTCCGACGACTCCAGCTACGTCAACGGCCTGGAACTGGTCGCCGACGGCGGCACCACCGCCATCTGAACCACACACCAGGAATGCCGCCCTCTTTTTTTGGAATGGCGGCAGGTTCACCCATCCCGATCTGCCGGCGGAAGACGAGCCGGAAGTGCCGGGAAAGGCGCCGCAGTCGGCCCAGAAACGTCGCGGCCGATGCCCTGCGCCTGACCCGGCACGAACGAGACAGAGCGACACCTCGAGAACAGGAAGAGAGCACAGCTCATGAGCAGCATCACCCTCATCGGTACGGGGAACATGGCCCGTACCATCGGCACGCTCGCGGTGGCGGGCGGCAACACCGTCGAGGTCATGGGACGCGATCAGTCCAAGGCCGATGACCTGGCCAAGACTCTGGGCGGCGGCGCGACGGCGGGCAAGTGGGGCGCCGTCCCGGCCGGGGACATCGTCATCACGGCCCTGTTGTACGACGGTGTCGTTCCGGTCGTCGCCGAGTACGCAGACGCGCTCGCGGGCAAGGTCATCGTCGACATCAGCAACCCCTTCAACGCCACGTTCGACGGACTGGCCCACAGCGAGGAGACCTCGATCGCGCAGGAAGCCGCCAAGGTGGCCCCGGCCGGCGCCAGCGTGGTGAAGGCGTTCAACACCATCTTCCGTAACGTCCTGGAGAAGGGCCGGCCCAACGTCTTCATCGCCGGCGACGATGCGCAGGCCAAGGCGGGCGTGGCGGCATTCGTCGAGAGCCTCGGGCTGCGCCCGCTGGACGTCGGCGGCCTGAAGATGGCGCACTGGCTGGAAGGAGCGGGCTTGATCACGATGGGCCTTGCCGGCAACGGGGTTGGCCACTGGGACTTCGCCCTCGGCGTCAACGAGTTCACTGGCTGAGCCCCGGGGCCGAGCCGTCGGCGAACAGGACGCCGTGCGCCCTGACAATGGTTGATGGATCACCGACTCGCTGATCCCGACCATGGGAATCACGGAACCGAGCTTCATCGCGAGAGTCTCCTCGGGCAGGATCGTTCGGCCGCTCCTGGGACGTGTTCATCGCCGGCGACGACGCGCAGGCCAAGGCGGGCGTGGCGGCATTCACGGAGAGCCTGGGACAACGCCCGATGGACACCGGGCAACTGCCCGTGGCGCGGGCGCTGGAGAACGCCGGCCTGGTGGAGCTGGGCCTCGTCGCCTACTCCGCCAGGCACACCAACTTCCTCCTCGGCGTCAGCACTTTCAGCTGAGCACACCCGCACCACCACGTCTCGCGCCACATCACGCACAAGGAGCAGCAGCATGCGCGTTCTGGTCACTGGCGGGACCGGCCATTCCGGTTCACACATCATCGCCGAGCTCATCGCCGCCGGGCACGAGGTGACCGGCCTGGCCCGGTCGGACACGGCCGCGGCGGCGGTGTCCGCGCTCGGCGCGAAGGCGCGCCGCGGCGACCTCCTGGATCTCGACGGGCTCAAGGAGGCAGCCGCGGACTCGGACGGCGTCATCCACGTCGCCCACAGGCAGGACCTGCTTCCGTCCGGCGGGATGGACGCCGTGGCCGCCGCGGAGCTCCCCATCGTGCTCGCGTACGGCGAGGCACTCGCGGGAACCGGAAAGCCGCTGGTAGCGGCGGGAAGCATAGGCTCGCCCGGGAACGGGGGGAACCTGGGCCGGCCGGCAACCGAGGAGGACCCGGCCCTTCCCGCCGGCGATGAGCACAAGGGCACCCTGCGGGCTCGTAACGTCGTGGAAGCCGCCGTAGTCGGCCTCGCCGAGCGGGGAGTGCGGTCTTCGGTCGTACGGATTCCCACCATCATGCACAGCACGACCGATGCCGGCTTCCTCCCCACGCTGATCGCGATCGCGAAGGAGAAGGGCTTCGCCGGCTACCCCGCGGACGGCGCGAACTTGTGGGGCGCCGTGCACGTCCGCGATGCCGCCTCGGTGTTCCGCCTGGCCCTGGAGAAGGGTCCGGCCGGCAGATATTGGCACGCGGTCGAGGACGGGGGTATCCCGTTCCGCGAGATCGCCGAGGCCATTGGCAGCCGTCTGGGCCTGCCCGCCATCAGCGTTCCCGCGGACGAGCTGATGCTCCCGGGATATTTCGGGTTCCTCACGGCTGTGGTCACGCTGGACCTCCCGGCGTCCAGCCTCATCACCCGCCGGACCCTCGGCTGGGAGCCCACTCAGCCCGGCCTGCTCGCCGATCTGGGCAACGGCCATTACTTCCCTGCCAGTTGACGGCAGGGGCGCGAATGCGGGTCCGGCAAATTCCAGGAATACGTCTCTTCCGGAGGGAGCCGAGAATATTGGAGGCGCTTGGCTGGTGACTGTTCGATACCGTTGGCGGCATACGAGCGGATGGCGAGCCGGCGCAGCATTCGGTTGCCTCATGACGACTGAACCTGCAACCGTTACCGGCCTGATCGGAGATGAGCGGCGGCTGGTGGATTCTTGTTGAGGGCCCGGTGGGGACAGACTCCTCCTGGGAGCAGGTCCGCACGATACCGGTCGATGGTGGCCGGGACGAGGCCGTTGCGCAGGCCGCCGAGGTAACACGCACCTGCAGCGATACCGGTGGGGAGGCGCGGGAGCCCGGGGCGTACGGCCGACGGGTGTTCCGGACCGCGGAGACGAACTGGCTCGTGGAGGTTGGTCGCTCGGCCTGGCATGACGGTTGGAAGACCCCTTCCACGTTCAAGACCCCCATCCGAATCTCCGTCGCGGAGTTGGACTACGAGCGCGAAACCCCGATCGCGGAGCCCCCAGCCAAGAGCAAATTACAGCGTGCGCTGGGTAGAAGCTGACGCGTCGTTGGGTGAGGTCCGTACAGGCTGGCGGACCGTTCGATTTCATGGGTTCGCTCATCAGCCTCCCGAAGGTGTGGGTTCTCGTGAACAAAGCCACGACTGTGGGATCCACCGGAAGCGGACACATCGGCAGTGCCATCGCACGGCTCGCCATCGAGGCCGGGCACCAGGCCGTGCTCAGCAATTCGCGCGATCCCGAAACGCTCGCGGACACGGCCGCGGAACCGGGGCCGCTGGGGGCCGCGGCGACGAGCGGGGAGGCCGCGGCGGCCGGTGACATTGTCGTGGTCACGGTGCCGGTCAAGGCCTTCCCCGACTTGCACGCCGCCCCACTGGCCGACAGGACGGTCATCGATACGTGCAGCTATAGCCCCGAGCGCGACGGGCCCATCCTCGAGCTAGTGCTGTGACCGCATAGGTTCGCCGGGGTGGCGATCGTGGCGGTTGGATGTGGGATGAGGTCCGATCCGACCGTTGGAGGCGCGGTGGCCGAGCCTGTCTGTGTGCGCAGACTGACCGACGAGGAAGGGCAGCGTCTGCAGCAGATCGTGCGCCGGGGCAGCACCAACTCGGTGCGCTATCGGCGCGCGATGATGCTGTTGGCCTCGGTCAGCGGGAACCGGGTGCCGGTGATCGCGCAGCTGGTACAGGCCGACGGGGACACCGTCCGGGACGTCATCCACCGGTTCAACAAGATCGGCCTGGCCTGCCCGGACCCTCGATGGGCGGGAGGCCGTCCCCGCCAACTCAGCCCTGACGACGAGGACTTCGTCGTTCGGGCGGCCACGACCCGCCCCACCAAGCTCGGCCAGCCATTCACCCGCTGGTCACTGCGCAAACTCGTGGCATACCTGCGGAAAGTCCACGGCCGGGTGATCCGCATCGGCCGCGAGGCGTTACGCGGCCTGCTCGCCCGCCGCGGTGTCACCTTCCAGCGCACCAAGACATGGAAGGAATCACCCGACCCGGACCGCGAGGTGAAGCTGGACCGGATCGAGGAGGTCCTGGACCGCTTCCCCGACCGGGTGTTCGCCTTCGACGAGTTCGGACCGCTCGGGATCCGGCCCACCGCGGGCTCGGGCTGGGCCGAACGGAAACATCCCGAGCGAGTGCCGGCCACCTACCACCGCACGCACGGGGTGCGCTACTTCCACGGCTGCTACTCGGTCGGCGAGGACCGCCTGTGGGGCGTCAACCACCGCAGGAAAGGTGCCGTGAACACGCTGGCCGCGCTGAAGTCGATCCGTGCCGCCCGGCCCGACGGCGCACCCATCTACGTGATCATGGACAACCTGTCCGCCCACAAGGGCGCCGACATCCGCTGCTGGGCGAAGAAGAACAAGGTCGAGTTGTGCTTCACTCCGACCTACGCCTCCTGGGCGAACCCGATTGAGGCGCACTTCGGGCCGCTGCGGCAGTTCACCATCGCCAACTCGAACCACGCCAACCACACCGTGCAGACCCGGGCCCTGCACGCTTACCTGCGGTGGCGCAACGCCAATGCCCGCCACCGCGACGTCCTGGCCGCCGAACGCAGGGAACGGGCCCGCATCCGCAGCGAGAAGGGCATCCGCTGGGGCGGACGCCCCCTCAAAGCCGTAGCCTGACGTAGCTCGGCGAGCCTATGCGGTCACAGCACATGGCGGGCATCGACTCTCCACTGCACGCCGTGCTGGACGAGGAACTCCAGGAAGTCGGCTGGTGAGTAGGCCTGGGCCGGGGCAAGGACCCCAGGCTTGGCACCGTCTGCAACGAGCCGACGCGCGCTTTCGACCGCGATGACCGCTGTGCTTCCCTGCATGTCGATGCCGTGAACGACGCCGCGAGCGTACCGGCCGTCCTCGCTTGTCGCCTCAACAACGATGATCCAGCGCGCAGTGCGGCGGCTGTCCGCGGGCGGTCCCTCGGGAATGCTGTCGATGAGCGCGGGGGTGATGTCGGCAAATGCGGCCGCAAGTTCCGCACGGACCACACCCTCGACCCGGCGTGCCGCGACGTGGCGGGGAACCGTGACCACCGCCGGAAGAGGGAACTTCGCCACCGGCACCGGGTCGGGGCCGTCCGGAAAGGTGAGTGCCGTACGCCGTGCGGCGATATCGGGATGCCAGCGGCCGTCTTCGTAGCCGAGGCCGCCGCCGGTGAAGGTGTCGATGTTCTCCAGCGCCGACCGGAGAGTGCCGCGGGACGGCATCGCGCCACTGCGGACCAGCTCCAGGCCGATGACGAGTTCCCGTACAGGACGGACACGTTCGGCTACGAGGTGAGCGAGCAGGTCGCTGGGCAGGCCGTCGTCGTTGGCGCCCGGGACGACTGTCACCCCGGCCGCCTTGGCTGGCGCGGCGAAGGCGCTGAAGATCCGATCGAGGTGGCGCTGTTCACCAGCGATGTCGACGTAATGACACCCAGCGGCGATGGCGGCCCGCACGACCGCTTCGCCGGACAGAACGAACGGGCCCGCGCAGTTGATGACCGCGGCACAGTCCTGGAAGGCATGGACGAGTGCGGTGTGGTCCCCGGACACGGCGCGCCGTATTGCGGCGCCGTCGACTGCGGCAAGTCCAGCTCGGGCGGCTGCCTCGCCGAGGCGATCGACGTTCCGGCCGACCAGCACCGTCTCGATGTCCCGCCGGGCCAACTCGGCGACGACGAGCTTGCCGGTGTAACCACCGGCGCCGTATACCGCGATCCGCATGCCCGATGTCCCTTCGACGACCTCTGAAGACAGCGTATGGCTCTTGGGCGAGACGGCTAATTCGTCAGCGTCTCCTCTGCATACGTGATCGTCTCGGATGCCGAGGATCCGGATACGCTGGCCGAATGGACCTGCTCAGTGACGCGATCGCCGCCATGCGCATGGGGCGGCCGCACTACGCGCGCACCGAGCGGCACGCGCCGTGGGCCGTACGCCACAGGCCCTTCGCCGGTGCCGGCTTCCACCTCATCCTGGAGGGCAGGAGCTGGCTGATCCCTCCGGACGGCGAACCAATCGAACTCCAGGCCGGAGACGTTGCCTTCCTCCCCCACGGCAGTGCCCACTCCGTGACCGGTGATCCCGCCATGCCGGTGGCCGACCTCCCCTCCTCGCCGCTCGACGATCCCCACCAAGACGATCACCCCGACGGCGCCGGGGCGGGGGCCCGGACCGTGATGCTCTGCGGCGCCTACCTCATGGACCGGACCCGGCCCCACCCACTACTACGGGAGTTCCCGGAGCTCGTTCACCTGCCGGTTCGCCTCGGACAGCACTCGTCACTGCGCGGAGCCACCGAACTCCTCGCGACCGAACTGGCAGAGCCCCGTCTCGGCAGTGACGCCCTGCTGCCCGCACTTCTCGACGCCCTGTTGCTGTACGTGATGCGGGCCTGGCTCGATGAGCGGCCCCGGCACGATGCAACCACCGGCTGGACCGCGGCCCTGCACGACCCGGCCATCCACGCCGCGCTCCAGGGCATTCACCGCGCCCCGCACCGGCCATGGACGGTGGAAGAGCTGGGAGCACTGGCCGGGTTGTCCCGAGCGGCATTCGCACGGCGGTTCACCACCTTGGTGGGTCAGCCACCGCTGTCGTACCTGACCTGGTGGCGCATGACCACCGCAGCCCGGCTCCTCCGCGAATCCGATGCTCCGCTGAAGACTGTGGCCAACCGGATCGGATACACATCCGAGTTCGCGTTCAGCACGGCCTTCAAGCGGGAACACGGCCTGACCCCCGGCGCCTACCGACGCCAGACGACATCCGCAGATCTTGAAACCACGGGCGCCGACACCGGATCCGGCGAACCTATGCGGTCACAGCACTAGACAGCAAGTCGCTCACCTCAAGCGAGCTGCTGCTGCGGTACGTCCCGGACGCCATGCTCGTAAAAGCATTCAAGAACATCTTCTTCCAGCACCTGCTGTCACTCGCCCGCCCGGCGGGAGCGGCCGAGCGCTCGCTCGTACCTGCCGATCGCCGGGGACCCCGCGTCGGCGAAGGTCGCGGTGACCGAACTCGTCGAATCCATGGGGCAAAGCGTGGTGGACGCGGGGCGGTTGGCCGACAGTTGGCGGCAGGCGACGGGTACGCAGGGCCAGCCGGTCGGCGAGGACGCCATCCGCGCGGCATTGGCCGGCGCAGCGCGGTAGCCGCAGGCTCGCGCGGGCCACGGTATGGTTCGGCCGCGTTGTGGCCCCGTCCGGTAGGGGTGATCACGCAGAACTCGTCGCCGTCCGGATCCGCCAGGGGAAGTCCCTTCACGAGGGCTACATGTACCTCGTCTTGACGGTGTCCACCCTTCTGGTAGCCGTCCCAGCACTCATACCCTAGAGATCCGGAGCAATCGTCAAGAGTTGTGGATCAGCATCGTCAGGGAGTGTTCCGGCGGTAGGTCCACATCTCGGCCATCTGACCGTCGAGGAGTCGGATCAGCCAGATGAGATGGCTGTCGATCGTGCCTGGGCGACTTTCGTGGCCGACGCCGCCGACCACGGACAGCAGATCGTCGCTGCCGAGGATCGTGTCGATGTGGAATCGGAGTCCTGGTCGGCTGGCGTGCGTCTGCGTGACGGCGCGTTGAACGTCAGCGGGCCCGGTCACCTCCGGGTGTGCATGGTCGGTCCAGTCCGGGCTCAGCACTTCCGGAGCGCTCGAGGTGTCGCCCGTGTTCCACATCTGGAAGTACCGCTGCACGACGTGGTGGGAGGAGGCTGCTTGCGCGTCCATCGGGTTCTCCTTTGCTCCTGGCGGGGACAGCCTGCGAGATGAACCGTAAGATCACGCGGCCCTCGTGTCTGTCCGTTCGGCCAAGACGCCGTTCTCGAATCGGGCGCCGGAGCGCACGAGTGCGACGAGGTGGGCTCCCGTGATCGCTCGCCACCGAGCCTGGGCGGACTCGACGAGCTTGAAGACCATCGCGAGTGCCGCTGCCGGGCTGCCCGCCCCGCGGGTGACCTTCGTGCGCAGCTTGACCGTGGAGAACGTCGACTCGATCGGGTTCGTGGTCCGCAGGCGGATCCAGTGCTCGGCCGGGAAGTCGTAGAACGCCAGTAGTTCGTCCCGGTCGTCGGTGATCTTCGCGACGGCCTTGGGGAACTTGGCTCCGTAGGTCTTCGCGAAGGCCTCGATCGCCTTCTCGGCGTGGGCGCGGCTCTCGGCGTTGTAGATCTCCTGCATTGCCTTCAGCGCGCCAGGCTGCGCGGACTTCGGCAGGCAGTTGGTGACGTTGCGGGATTTGTGAACCCAGCACCTCTGCGGCCAGGCAGCCGGGAACACCTCGGCGAGTGCCCGCCACAGGCCCATCGCGCCGTCGCCGACCACCAGCTCGGGGTCGCGCATGCCGCGTCGGCGGCAGTCGCGCAGCAGGTCGGCCCACGACTCGGTGGACTCCCGCAGGCCCTCGGCCAGCGCGATCAGCTCCTTGGCGCCGTCAAGCCGGACGCCCAGCAGGACCAGGACGCACGAGTGGGCCTGTCCGAGGCGGACCTTGAGGTGCACGCCGTCGGCCCACACGTAGACGAAGTCGCGGTCGGACAGGTCCCGGGTCTGGAAGGCGGCGTGGTCGTCACTCCACTGCTTGGTCAGCCGGGTGACAGTGGCCGGGGACAGGCCGGCGGTGCCGCCGAGGAACTGCTCCAGGGCGCGGACGAAGTCCCCCGACGACAGTCCGTGCAGGTACAGCAGTGGCAGCACCTCGGAGATCTTCGGCGACTTGCGGCACCAAGGCGCGAGGATCTTCGAGGAGAACCGCTTCCGCTCGCCGGTTGCCTCGTCGACGCGTCGGTCGTTCACCCGTGGGGCCCTGACCTCGACCGGACCGGCAACTGTCACCACGGTGCGGGACTGGTGGTGGCCATTACGGACCACCAGGCGGTGCCCGCGTTCGTCGGTCTCGGCAGTCAACTCGGCTATGTACTGGTTGACTTCCGCCTCCAGCGCGGCGGCGAGCATCCTGCGGGCGCCTTCGCGGACGATCTCGTCGATCAGGGAGCCAGACTGGGTCGAGCCGTCGTCGGTGACTACGCTGAGCATGGGCGTGCCTTCCCGACCCGCGCTGCAACGCGGGCCTACACGGAGACCTTCAAAGGATCATTCGGGAAGGTACGCGCTCCGCGTCCCTGCCCGCACCGATCCACAAGTCCTGAGCATTGCTCCTGGCGATGCGGGACTCGTCGACGTGCACGATCACCTCACTTCGACAGGGCAGTCGTGAACAGCTCGCGGTGGGGCCGCCAGCCACTCCTGGATGCGGTCCCAGCGCTGCCAGCCACCGTGCTCGGACAGTGCCTGGGTGTAGGCGGAGTCGCCGTCAGCCACTCGGTCAGCGACGAAGGCCCGGCAGGATGCGGTGGCCTGTTCGATGACGCCGGGCAGTTCGGCGCGTTCCTGCGGGGACAAGCCGTAACTGTCAGCCAGGATCCGCAGTCGTGCCGGGACATCCAGCCCCGCGGGATAGAGAACTGCCGCGGACGTGGGGTCGAGCATAGGCACCCAGTAGCGGGCGGTCATGGCAACGTCCCACACTGCTCGGCCGGGGGCCGCCAGGTCGAAATCAATCAGGGCTGCGGCATGGCCGTCGCGGAAGACGACGTTTTCCGGGCACACGTCGTTGTGGCACAGCATCGTTCCTCCCGCCGGGTCGGCCAGGGGCCGGGGCCACTCGGCGCATGCATCGACGGCGATGGCCGCACTGGCGTCGTGCAGGCGGCGCAGCAGTCTTCCCACCGATCTCAACGCGGTGTCTGTCATCGCCCAGTGCGCAAACGGCGGTAGAGCGACGTCGCCCGGAATGAAGGTGAGCTGCTCGCGGCCGTCTGCGGTGAGACGAACCGGCCTGGGAGCCGCGTCGAACCCGTGCTCTTTGAGCGCGAGGAGGTGGGCATGGAGGGCAGGCGCGGTGCGCGGCGCCGGGCGTTCCACCAGGGCACCGTGGCGGAAGACCGCGCCCGCGTTCACCATGCCGCCTACCAGGGCTTCGCCCTCCACCGTCTCGCCGTCAGCCGTCATGTCGATCACGCTACCGCCAGGCCGACCGGGCGTGGGGCGGTCCCGAAATGCGCTTCGAACCAGGCAGAATCCCTTCGACCATGAGCTCGTTGTTCTGGCCGCGCTCAGCAGGGGGACTTGACGGATGACGAGTAGGCGATGGTTGCCAGCCCCCTCGGGAGCGGCCGACGGGACCTGGGAGCGGCTGCTCCGGCACGTGCGGGACGCGGCCGACGCCGAGGGGGTGATCGGCTAGGACGTCAACGTCGGCTCCACCTCGGTGCGCGCTCACCAGCACGCCGCTGGTGCCCCAAGCACGCGCTGCCCGCGCCGTCGGCCACCACAAAGGGGGGCAGGCGAAAGGCTCGGAGGCTTCCGAGGGGGCTGACCACCAAGGTCCACTCATGGTCGGAGAAGCCAGTGTCTAACGAAACTCCCCGATCCGGTTTCCGGCGCCCCAGAAGAACGGGCCTGCTGTCGACGTAACGGTGATGTCCCAGCCGAGCTGGCGAAGCTGCCTTTCCAGCTCCGTCGGCTCATAGGGAACTTTCACGATGCGGTAGGCCGTCCCGTCAGGGGTGCGCCGCTGGATGGTGGAAGATGCCGGGCCCTCGACGAGTTCCTCCGGCGTCCGGTAGCGGTCATCGACGAAGAACACGCGGCCCTGCGGTGCGAGGGCGGCAGCCACGAGAGACCAGAAGGACTCGAATCGCCGGGCCGGCACGTGCGAGAGCCAGCACCCCATGAAGACGACGTCATAACGGCGGTCAGGTTCCCAGCCGAAGAGGTCTGCTTCGACGAATGTCACCTGGGCACCATCAGGGACTCGGCTCGCGGCGATCGCGAGCATTTCCGGGGACGCGTCGACGGCGGTGACGTCGGTGGCGTGACGGAGCAGCTGAGGGGTCCAGGTGCCGGGACCGCAGGCTAGCTCCAGCACGCGGCCTGTCGGCCGGAACTCGTCGAGCGCCTCAGTCAGCTCGGCGCCGCCGGGAAGGTCGAGGAGCTGGTTGAGGTAGTTCGGGGCGAGGGCGCGGTAGTAGGCACGCTGTTCGGACAGGAGCCGTTCCTGAGCTGATCTGGTGTCCATAGCGCCACTCTGAGACTTGGCCCAAGGGCAAGGTCAACCCTCAGAAAGAGTGGCTGGCGCTGTGACCGGGAGGGTTCGCCGGGTCGGTGGTCGTGGCGGCTGGATGGGCGGTGGCCGCCCATCGAAACGGCGGGCCCGCATGTCGGCGACGGCTGAAAAGTGGTTCTGGATCACTTTTGGTGCCGGAGCAACGGAGGGTCACCACCTCCGCGATCATGAGCGGTCGTGACCCACG
>NZ_JBIBKW010000037.1:0-47140 GCF_042959465.1 Streptomyces sp. NPDC007901
GTCCGCGCAGCCCGCGCGGATCGGGCATCAGCTCCAGAAACCGGGACAGCGCGACCGCGTCCGGCAACGGGGCCGGCGTAGAGAGCAGGGTCAATCGGTCCAGGCCGGAGGGTATCGGGGAAGACGCAGGAGCAGGCACGGACTCGTTAAGTGTTCATGGGACTTCGACACTTACATGATCACCGGGACCGTGCCTGCACCGCGTCCACCCCGGCCCGAAGAGGGACAGTCCACCCAGTTCCCGCCCTGTCCGGCGAACCGGGCGAAAATTGATCTTGCAAGGGACCCTGGGTAGGTGACAGTCCAGCCCACACACGGGGGCCAGGGCTCACGCGCCTTCTTAGCTTGACTCTGACGCGTAAATAACTGCAGGTGGATGCCCTATCGGGCAGGGGTATCGGCCCGGTGGGAGTCGTCTCCGCGGGCTTTGGCCATGCTCGTTCATCCAGCGGCATCCATCGGGTCGAGGGTGACGCGGTAGCCGAGTTCGTTCAGCCGGGATACGGCTCGGCGTGCGGCCCGCTCGGGATCCCGTTGGGTGAAGTAGTCGCCGCCGAGCTCGTGGTAAGGCACCTTGTCGTTGAGCATGTGCCAGATCGCGGTGATGATCGAGTGCTCGACGGCGACCAGCGCCTTGATCGGGCCGCGGCGGGCAGTCAATCGCTTGTAGCGTGCCTGCAGGAAGGAGTCCTTGGTCCGTGCTGCTCCGCACGCGGCCATCCCCAACGCCCCTTTCAGGTAGGGGTTTCCGGGGCGGACCCGGGTGCTGCGGACTCGGCCCGCCGATTCGTGGTGCCCCGGACACAGCCCGGCCCAAGAGGCCAGGTGCTGGGCCGAGGGGAACCGGGCCATGTCACCCCCGGTCTCGGCCACGATCACTTCCGCCACCGCCTGGTTCACTCCTGGGATCGTGTCCAGCAGGTCCAGCGCCGGGCGAAAAGGGTTCATCGCCTCCTCGATGCGGGCCGTCAGCTGGTTGATGGCATCGGAGAGGTGGTCGTACTGGTCGAGGTAGAGGCGGGTCAGGAAGGCGTGGTGTTCTCGGAAGCGGCCGGTCAGTGCCTGGCTCAGCTCGGGGATCTTGCTACGCATACGGCGCTCGGCGAGGTCGGCCAGGACGTGCGGATCGCGCTGCCCATCGATCAGGGCCTGGAGCATGGCGCGGCCGGAGACGCCCATCAGGTCGCAGACAACGGCGGAGAGCTTGATGCCGGAGTCTTCCAGCAGTTTTTCCAGGCGCTGCACGACCTGGGCGCGTTCGCGAGTGAGCTGGGTGCGGACCCGGGTGAGATCCCTCAACTCGCGTACGGGTTGCGGAGGCACGAAGGAGGCCCGCACCAGGCCGTGGGAGCCGAGCTGTGCCAGCCAGGCGGCGTCGGAGACGTCTGTCCTGCGGCCGGGCAGGTTCTTCACCTGACGGGCGTTGACCAGGATGACGTTCAGTTCCTCGATCAGCAGGTAGTAGAAGGGCTTCCAGTAGTCGCCGGTTGCCTCGATCATCACCAGGGTGACGTCCGAGGTGATGAGATGTTCGCGCAGGTCGAGGATGGCGTTGGTGGTGGCGTCGAAGGTCGTGGTCTGTCGGGTGAGCGTCCCTTTGCGTCTGGGGCTGGGGGTGCGCACGCATACCTTGGCGTCCCGCTTGCTGATGTCGATGCCGGCACAGCGTTCGTGAAGGTGAACCGCTCCGGGATCCGTGGAGTCGACACCAGACCCGGAGCGGTTCACCCCGGCCCAGATCGTGAACATGGCCGCCTCCGTCAGCGGTTCGTTCTGTGATCCCGCGGACGGCCTTGCCGACGTTGTCCTACACAGCGATCAAGTCGCGTATCCGAATGAGGAAGCCGAAGGTCCTGCGGTCCTCGCCCCGAGTGGGGGAAAATCGGGGCACGTCCGGCCGACGTCGTGGCCGCTCGGCGTGTCCGAGCCCGTCAATCAGCAGGACGGCTGGGGACCTGCTTGTCAGGCGCTCGGAAGTGTTGCCTCGAGCACGCATATCAGCTTCTTTCGCCGTTCGGGTCCCCGCCGGACGCCCGGATCGGGTGGCGAGTGGAAGGAGCCGGCCGTGGACGTGGTCTATGAACGCTGCGCCGGGATCGACATCAGCAAGGCGGACGTGAAGGTGTGTATCCGGGTGCCGAGCCGGGGCAAGGGGAACCGGCGCCGCGGCGAGGTCCGCACGTTCCCGGCCCTGACGTCGGGGCTGCTGGAGATGCGGGACTGGCTGCTGGCCGAGGGGGTCACGGTGGTGGGGATGGAGGCCACCGGCTCGTACTGGAAGCCGGTGTTCTACCTGCTGGAGAACGACATGGACTGCTGGCTGCTCAATGCCCGTCATATGAAGGCCGTCCCGGGCCGCAAGACCGACGTGAAGGACTCCCAGTGGATCGCCAAGCTGGTCGAGCACGGCCTGGTCCGCCCCTCGTTCGTGCCGCCGCGGCCGATCAGGCAGCTGCGTGACCTGACGCGGTATCGCACCGATGTGGTGCGCGAACGCGCCCGCGAGGCCCAGCGGTTGCAGAACCTGCTGGAGGACTGCGGGATCAAACTCACCTCGGTGGTGTCCGACTTCCTCGGTGTCTCCGGACGCCGGATGCTTGAGGCGCTGATCGGCGGCACGCGTGATCCGAAGATGCTGGCCGAACTGGCCGCCCCGAACCTCAGGCCCCGGCGTGAGGTCCTGGTTGAGGCGCTGACCGGCTACTTCACCGACCACCACGCGTTCTTAGCACGGACCATGCTGGACCGGATCGACGAGGCCACCGCGATGGAACGACGTCTCAACGCCCGGATCGCCGAACACATCCGCCCGTTCCAGCGGCAGGTCGAGCTGCTGGCCACCATCCCCGGGGTGAGCGCGCACACCGCCGAAGTGATCCTCGCCGAGATCGGTGCGGACATCACCCGCTTCCCCTCGGCCGGCCATCTCGCCTCGTGGGCGGGGCTGTGTCCGGGCAACTACGAGTCCGCGGGCAAGAGTCCTTCCGGCAGGACCCGGCCCGGGGACGCGTGGCTGAAGGGGGTGCTCGGCCAGGCCGCGATCTCGGCCTGCCGCACCAAGGACACCTATCTCGCCGCCCGCTACCGGCGCCTGGTCGGCCGCCATGGCCGCCGCCGGGCCCTGGTCGCCCTGCAGCACTCGATCATCGTCTCGATCTGGCACATGTTCACCCACTACAAGGAGTACGCCGACCTCGGCGGTGACTACTTCCTCGAACGCACCGGCAAGACCCGAGCTACCCGCCGCCTCATCAGCCAGCTCAACCACCTCGCCTACCAGGTCACCCTCCACCCCGTACAGGCCACATGAACTGCTGTGACCAGCACCGATGGGGGATTTTCGTATCAGCAGTCGAGTCGTCGCGGGCTCCGGGGCGGCCAAGTCATTTCAGCCATCGACCGGCGTCAAGCTCTCACAGCCATACCCGGAGTCCTCGGGCTCAGCGATCCTACGAATGAACGGCGTTGGCCCGCGGCAGAACGGTAGGACAAGCTCAGACCCCGTCCTTCAAGCGTTGACCTCTGGTGAACCGTGCTTCTTCCGCTGCCGTTGTAGTGCTTGCTGTAAGAAGGCCATGCGGAATGCCGGATTTGCACCCCAGTGGGAAGCTCTCGAAGAGCACAGGGCGGGGCCGGAGCATCGTCGCAGCGGTCATGGGGTCCTGATCAAGAGGAGGTTCCTTCGATGACAACGGGCAGCGCGGGCCTTGGCCGGGGCGACAGCTCCAGCCGGGGAAGCAAAAACCCGATACCTGATGTCGGCAGAAGAAGACCGAGCGCTTGGAACGCCGTCGGCGTTGCGTCGCCGCTTGTCGTTCGAGAGGCCACCGCCGACCAAGTTCCCCCCCTGCCCGATGCTCACATGGCACGTATGTACCTGGACAGCAAAGGAAGCTATGTCCAGGGTAAGGCCCACTTCAAGGCTGGCCACTATCAGAAGCTCGTACTGGACGTGCGGCGCGGTGAGTTCTACTTCCACTGCGACGACTGGCGAGTGCCACCTGGCGAGCACTGGGGTGATCGTTTCCCGCCGTCGAACGGTATCTGGGCGCCGTTTCAATGGCTTCGTGTCGCCGACGTCCTGTCCTGGACGATCGACTCTCATTACACGGTCGAGCAGCGCCCGTATCTCACGCGCGAGGAGGGCAACGCGTTCGCCCGCGAGGTCGCTCCGCTCGGCGAGTCCCTGCTGCGGAACCTGCAGCCCGTCCCTGGCACCGGTGTCTTCGATTGGAGCGCGGAATCGGCCAGCGCGGGCATGGACATCCAGGCCGCCTGCAGCCGCCATCGGCATCCGCCGCGGGGGCGACGCCCGGAACTCGTGAACATGGCGGAGGCCGTGTCGGTCTGCCCCCAGTTGATTCAGGATCGGTGGGCCACACTCGACGACAAACACCTCGACGAGGAGGCGGAGGGTCTCAACCGGTTCGGTCTGCACAACAACCCAGCCATCACCGAGGCCCTTGGTGTCGACCCCGACGCCCATGGTGCCTCGCTCGTCGGCACTCGGGCATGGCTGTACGAACACCGCGTCTCAGCCGCTGCGGGCCGCCCGATGCAGAGCGCCGCCTCCTTCTTCGCCACACACCCGGAACTCGTCACCGCGGACACTACGACCGCCGAGTTGCGGGCCATGCCGGCCAAGGTCCGGGCGGTTGCCGAGGCGGAGGGAATCGTTCTGCTCGGCGATACAGGGCACGCGGCTGACGCCCGGCGCAAGCAACTCCGAGATGAGGTCCTAGATGACCTGGCCATATGCAGCGCGGTACGCGCAGAAGCCGAGGCCGCTGTGAAGTCCCGCCACTCCGCTGTCTATGCCTACCTGTACCGCGCGCTCTCATGGGAGGCCCAACACAGTGGCGAACCCGCTGTCAGTGACACACGCCTCGCCGAGCTCGCACATCTCAACGATCGCATAGTGGCCCGGTTACGCGCGCAGCTCGACCAGGAGATCACCGAAGAGCGCACCCGCAGCCAACAGCGACAGGATTACGACAGGAAGTGATGGCAGTCGGTACATGAACAGGCCTACAGAGGCGCCCCGAACCTGCTCTGTGGCTTGTCGCCCTGGCACGTTTCGCTGACTGTATGGCGGTAGCGGCCGCTACCGCGTCCATCACCAGACGCCCCTGTGAAACCGACGGGCGCCAGGGACGTGTCTGCACATTCTGCGAGATACATACGCGGACGATGCCGGGCAAATAGCTCGCGAGTCGGCCGCGTTCGGCCTTGAGAACTCCACGCGTCGGAGCATAGCCAGGATCCGTGTGTGAGTGAGTGAGCTGGTAGGGGCATGGTGTTCTAGGTCTCGCTCAAGGCCGTGCACAACTGGTGGAGCAAGTGGCCGGCAGGCGGACGCGAGGCGCTGGTGGCCCAGCCGCGCTGGCACCAGGAGGCCGAAGGTCAGGTCCTCGGCGTGGCCGGGCAGCTGTGGACGCGTGCCGGATACGGGACCGATCGCCAGGCTGTACCAGGTGCGGCTGACCGGACAAGCGGGCGGGCGGGTATCTACGTTGGTGGGACGGTCGTTCCAGCGTCCGGACGAACGGACTGTCCGGCAGGACGCGGAGGCGGTCCGTGTGTGGCATGAGGAGACCTGGCCGCCGATCCGTGCGCGAGCCAGGACCGTGGGCGATGAGGTGCTCTTCGCCGACCTGGTCGGCATCCGTTGCGGCCAGGTCACCGCCCGCACCTGGGGCGCCAGGGCATGCACAGCCGTCGTACGCCGCACCGGCAGCCGGTTCTCCGCCGTCACGACGTCTGCGACGAGCGCGAAGGGCCGGATGAACTCCCCGCCGTCCCATCCGCGAGCAGGCCCAACTCGCCGCGCAAACCCGCACGTTCTCCCGTCGCCGCAAACGCCGGCCACACATCGTCCGCGGCTACCTCGGCGGCCCGCACATCCGCTGCAGCCCCGAATAGATCCGTTCGAGCTTCGAGTCAAATGCGTGTACGTCTGACTGAAAAGCGGCTGGAGGATCATGGCGTCCCGGGTGTTTTCGCGGGATCTTGAACCGTTCGAGCCTCGGATCCGTTGCAGCTCCGCAAGTAGGGTGCATTTTTGACACGAGAGGGCGCAACACATGTCGACACCACCGAGTTCGCAAGAACAATTTACTGCGCCTGTCTACAACTTCAGCTTGGAAGGTGGTGATTTCCAGGTGTCCCTTGCGTCACAGGGAACCGCCCCCTCCCCCGCCTCGAATGCGGTGATCTTTCAGGGCCCTGACGTCGAAATCGCCGTCACTGCCGGAGGTGAAGATCCTCTTCAGGCGGTCGTTGCTGTCAATGAAAGCGGTCGCTGGGTAACCCTCGACCGCACGATGAAGGATCTGCAGAGGCTTGGTCGTTTCTTTCAGCAAAATCGTTCGCAGGTGACGACCTTTTTCAAGGTCATCGGTTCTATGGTGGGGGTGGCGGGAGCAGATGACGCCGGGAACTATATTTTGCAAGGAACAGCGCTGTCCGACATGGCCCATAACCTCCACTCAGCCATCGATCTCCTCAAGAGAGGTGATTCCAACTGGCTTATGGTCAGGGATATGGGTAGGTTTCTTGCTCAGGCTGCCGGTCTGGCTGCGGGAATCTACGGCGTCGCGGCGAAGGCAGACCCCGACGCAGCTCGATGGGCCGCTGCCGTCACTACTGCGGCGGCGGTTGTTGGGACTGGTAAAACCGGCATGGAGGAGCGGAAGGACAACTTGCAGAAAATGGGACTACACCCCGGGGTGGATGTTGAGGGGGTGAGGGGCGAGACCGGGCAGTCTGTACCCCTGCAGTATCGCGGCAGCGGCAGTACCGACCTTTCCCCGGTATCCTCGGGTGTAGCCACCGGCATCACCACTCCGGGTATCTCGAGGGGCAGTACCTTCATTACCGGCACTCCTCCGGGTATCTTGAGGGGCGATACCTTCAATCGGCACCTTGAGCCCATGCCGGAAGTGCCTGAATCTGCCGCTAATCCCATTCCTTCTTCCTTCAATCCCGGGGACCCCGATTCCCTTATCAATGCGCCGCGCGTAGGTGGGAGCCGGACATTCCCGCAGTCCGATGACGTCACGACGCGTGCGTCTGTCCGCTCGCAGAATCATACGGGGCCGCACACCAATCGTCGCGCTAAATAGCACGATAGGACTGGCATCGACATTCCCACCAACGTACTTGCTCCGTGATGGCAGCCTCGCAGATGGGAAGCCAGAACGGGGCTCGGGACCAGAGCTTCGGCATAGTTGCAGGATGTCCGATCCATGATGTTTTGTCGGCTTGGCGGTGCTCAGCACGTATTACATGCGGGGGTGCCCGTGATCAGATGGTGTCCGCGAGGGTAAGTGATCAAGCATGACGGTACGAGTGCAGTGAGCTCCTTCAGAACGGCCACCGATTCGGGTGACGCGTCAGACGATGACGCGGTGCAGAACTGCAGCGGCTTCCCTTCTCAGGGCATCGTCAACAGCTGATGTGCTCCCACCCCCGAGAGTGACGGCTGAAGAAGCTCAGTGCTGTGCACGAGCATCTACCAGCGGCGAGTGTGGTTGCAGCTCGGACGGTCACGCCCCGATCGCGGATGACGTCGTGGCGTCCGCTGCGCCGTGTCGCGATGAAGGCTCAGAACCAGGGAGGAACATCACATGGCGGAAGCCCGCACAGTTGTGATCACGGGTGCGAGCTCGGGTATTGGGCTCGCGGCAGCGGAACAGCTCGCCGCCCGGGGGGACAGGGTCGTCCTGGTCGGCCGTGACGAACACCGCCTGGCGGTCGCCGTCGACCGGGTCCAGGCGGCCGCCGGGCGCGGGCCGGAACCGAATGGCTTCCAGGCCGACTTCGAACGATTGACCGACGTGAGGGCGCTGGCGGATCACCTGCTGTCGAGGTATCCGAAGATCGACGTGCTGGCGAACAATGCCGGCATGCTCGCGACGTCCTTCCGGCGCACCGTGGACGGCCACGAAGCCACCATTCAAGCCAATCATCTGGGGCACTTTCTGCTCAGTAAGCTGCTGCGGGACAGGCTGCGCGGAAGCCGGATCGTGAACACGTCGGTGCGCCCCGGTCTCAATGTGCGGTTCGACCCCGATCAGTTGGAGGGCGATGGGCAGCGTTACAACATGGTCGCCGCTTACCAGACCTCCAAGGCCGCCAATGTGCTCTTCGCGATGGAGGCAGCGCAGCGCTGGCCCGACATCCTGAGCCTCAGCCTGCACCCCGGTCTGGTTCGGACCGACATCGGCCGCGGCACGGCGCTGCGGTTCGCCTTCCGATACGCGCCGTTCCTGATCAGCCCGGAAAAGTCAGCCCGGCGACTCGTACGACTCGCTACAGCACCGACCGACGAGCTGACCAACGGTGCCCTCTACGGTACTGGCGACCCTATCCGTCCGAATGCGCGCATTTTCAGCGCAGACAACGCGGCTCGGCTGTGGGCGACGTCCGAGGCTGCCATCATCGAACGGAAGTGATACAGCGTCTGCTTTACGGGTGGCGGCGGCTGCATAATCGGTCGGAGTCTGGCCGTAGCACGTGAAGCCTCTGGCGCGGCCTGACCAGCGGCAAGGGCCTGCCCTTCCATCGCCTCCTGGTCCGCGACATCCGCCAGGACTACCAGCTCACCAGCCGCTTCGACCGACTGCGGGACCGCGGCCTGCTCACCGCCTACGAACTGGCCGAACTCCTCGGCGTCAGCGTCCCCACCGTCTGGAAGTGGCACCGCGCCGGACTGCTCGAGGGCGAGAAGTACAACGACAAGAACGCCTGCCTCTACCCCCACCCGGGACCCAACCCGCCCCGTGTCCAGCAAGGCGTACGCCTCGACCACCGCCGATCAGCGACAACAACCTGAAAGCGAACCCGATAGGAGAAGAGGAGCAGTGTGATGACAATTGCTTGTCGAAACACGACCCGATCCGGCCCATGGACTGCGTCACGCCCAGACGCCGGCAGGCCCAGCAGAAGCGCCGGGATACATATTGGGCTGCCCCTGTCGCTGTGGAAGATGACGCCCTTGACGTCGCCGCCACGGGTGGCCGCGGCCATGTTCAAGGACGCAACGACGAGTTCTGCGTCGTGACGTGCACCCATCGCGTAGCCGAGCAGGCGGCGCGAGAACAGGTCGATGACGGTGGCCAGATACAGCTTGCCCTCACCGGTGGCGATCTCCGTCATGTCGCCGCACCACACCTGATCTGAAGCGTCGGCGGTGAAGTCGCGGCGGACAAGGTCGGCGAACGCGGGCCGTTTGCCGGGGCGGGTCAGCCCGCCCCGGCAGCGGATCTTCCGTCCGGCCAGACCGAGTTCGGCCATGAGACGCGCGACGGTGTTCACCGAGACGCGCCAGCCGGCGCGGATCAGGAGGAGCCAGACCTTCGGAGAACCGTAGGTGCCGCCGGACTTCTCGAAGATCTGTCGGATCGCGTCGGCCAACTGTCCTCGCCGCACTTCACGAGCGCTGGTGGGCTTGTCGCGCCACTTGTAGAACCAGGACTCCGACACTCCCAGAACCCGGCAGGCCAGGCGCTGCGGGACGTGGTGCTCGGCCCTCTGGTTACCGATGAACGCGGCCAGGGCGGCCGGGTCCGTTCCGGTCACTTCACCCAGAGGACCATGCATCGCTTGAGGACATCACGCTCCATCTCCAGCTCGCGGATTCGCTTGTTCTTCTCCGCCGCATCCCGCCGCAGCCGCTCCAACTCGGCCCGCTCGGCTTCGCGCAGCCGCCCGCCCGGTGCGGGCTCGGCAGGCTGGTCGGTCGACGCCGACCCGTTGCGCCGCCACCGTGACACCCAGCTGTGCAGCGTGCCGGAATGCACGCCGAGCTCCTCGGCGACCTCAGGGATCGGCCTGCCCGTCTCGATCACAATGCGTACAGCACCCTCACGAAACTCAGGCGTGTACGTGCGTTGCTTGGACCCCATGAACCCCAACTTCCCCTGCAATCACGGACTCCACGCTAAGAGGGGAGGGACAGAACCCCCTACCGTCCGCGTCGCCTGGGGGTGTTGACGGTGTCCAGTCCCGAGGAGCGAGCCTCGCCCTGTGTTGCGACACTCGTGTTCCCCGGCGCGGGATTCATTCGAGCAGCCGCAGCAACACCGGGCAGTCCCGTCAGTGGAGTGGTCCAGCGCTCCACCTCCAAACGGCTCACCTCCTCTAGCCCAGACGGCATCCGAGCCGAGGTGCTGGGGGCTGAGCTCAACAGGGAGGAGACCGCCATCCTGTCCGAAGTACTGGGGCCCGGGGCCGAGGTACTGGGGCCCGGGGCCGAGGTACTGGGGCCCGGGGCCGAGGTACTGGGGCCCGGGGCCGAGGTACTGGGGCCCGGGGCCGAGGTGCTGGGGGCTGAGCTCAACAGGGAGGAGACCGCCATCCTGTCCGAAGTACTGGGGCCCGGGGCCGAGGCGCTGGGGGCTGAGCTCAACAGGGAGGAGACCGCCATCCTGTCCGAAGTACTGGGGCCCGGGGCCGAGGCGCTGGGGGCTGAGCTCAACAGGGAGGAGACCGCCATCCTGTCCGAAGTACTGGGAGCCGGGTGCACTGGATGCATGGCGGACGGCGGCTGTGCGGGAACGGATTGCTCCAGCCCAGTCGGTGGCAGCGTACTGAGAGCGGCGCGCCCTACCTGGCCCTGCATGGCCGCGTACACCTGAGCACTAGCGGCAAGCTCTTCATCCAGTCGCTTTGTGGTAGCGGGAGAAAGAGGCGTATCCCAGGCCGATTTCGGGATGGTGGGCTCTTCATCTCGGGTTCGTTTCGGCATCGCATGACTCCGCAATCCTATGAGGGACTTTCATACCTGACCTTGAGAGCGCTCAGAGCGCCGTTGTGGCCGTCGTCCATCTGCGGGGCCCGAGGCGACAGTTCTGCTGACACCTCTGGTTGGCTCGGAAAACATTGACGATCCGCTTGGCTGACTCTCCGCGCTCCCAACAACACTCACAACGGAGTCAGAGGCAGGTAGGTTCACATGTAGGGGACGGTCCACTGAACCTCTTTCATCCTGAATAGTCGCAAATCAGCAGTACGTGGATGGCTTGGGCGATGCGGCTGATGCGACGGGTGGAGCAACGTGCTCTGCGCATGATGCGTCAGGACTTGAGCCGGGCGAAGGCGCGTTCGCCGGGGGCTCTGTGTCGGGCGTGGTTGCGGTTGAACTGCTGGTAGTGCTCGGGCTGTTCGCTGTGGTGGTGGTACGGGGTGCGGAAGGTGGCGCCGGCGCCTTGGTAGGCGCGGTCCGCGAGGACGAGGATCTGCCGGGTCAGGCAGGCCTGGACGATGCCGTGGGCGCGGGCGGAGGTCAGGTCGTGGGTGCGGCCGGGCGTGGCCCGGGAGAACCACAGCGGGGTACCGTCCGGAGCTGCGATGACCTGCACGTTCATGCCGTGTTTCTTGTGCCTCTGCGAGTAGTACGGCTCGTCGGCCTTGACGCGGTCGGTCGGGATGAGGGTGCCGTCAACGATGACGTGGTCGCCCTGACCGAGACCGGTGAGGGCTTCTTGGAGGCCGGGGGCCCAGGAGGACAGGACGTCAGGGCCTCGTCGACGTAGCGCCATGCAGAGCTCTCGGATATACCGAACCCCGCACCGAGCTGGGCGAATGTCTCGTTCTTGCGTAGGTGGACCAGGGTGATCAGTGCCTGCTGGAAGCAACCGGGCTTGCGCCAGCGGGTGGTGCGGGCCAGCCGGTGCTCATGCAGCAGCCAGCCGACATGCTCAACGAGCTCATGGGGGACGTCGAGCATGGCAGGATGCGGAACCAATAGGGCCCCTTCGGTCGCTGGTGTGCTGAGTGGAATCACCACGCCAATGACGAGGGGCCCTGCCTCGTCACCACACCCGCTGACCAGCCCAATTCACCCACCAGCACAGGATGAAAGAGGCTCCCTGACCACGCCCCGAGCCGACCCGGCCGGGACATCTCTATGCCCTGGAGGGCCCTTGAACCCGCAGCCGCCGTCCGTCGGACGGATAGTCCACTACGTCAGCCACGGCACGCCCGTCCGCGAGGACGGAAGCCAAGCATTCCCGCCGGCCTGTCGGGCCGCGATCGTCACCGAAGTCGACCCCGCCGACCCGAGCCGCATCGGCGTGGCCGTGCTCAACCCGACTGGCCACTTCTTCCACCCTCTCGCCGCTGGCGGCTGCGAGCACGTCGCGGTCGAGGAGCGACCCCGGACCGCCGGCACCTGGCACTGGCCCGAACGGGTTTGAGCCCCCTCACTCCGCACGCCCCGCGCCAACTGGCCGGGGCTTTCTCTATGCCCGGGAGGGCCCCATGAGTTTCAGCATCCAGGCGGCTGGCCTCGTTGCCGACGCGGTCGAGCAGGTCAAGTCCGCCGAGACGTACGAAGGCGACGCCTCGCAGTTCGAGGCCACGCGCTCGTTCGTCCTTGCCGAGCTGGAGGCGTGGCCTACGACCGAGCACGGGCCGAAGGGCGTGTTCGTCGAAGCGTCGGGCCACCACGACGCGCACAGCCGCAACGTCTCGGTCACCATCCGCCCGCTGTACATCAAGACCCCGCCGGCAGGTGAGTGATGGCCACACCGCTCACCGCCGACGCCTGGCTGTCCGTCCTCAAGGCCGAAGGCGTGCACGTCGCCGAGTACCCCGGCTGGCGCACCCACTCCCGGGACGCCGCCACCGGCAAGACCTTCGGTCCCGTCCATGGCGTCCTCATCCACCACACCGTGGCCACCAACTCGCTGGCCAGCGTCGCCAAGGACGGCCGCCCGGACCTGCCCGCGCCGCTCGCCCACACGCACCTCGCCAAGACCGGCGTCGCCACCATGTGCAGCGCCGGCCGCGCCAACCATGCCGGCCTCGCCGCCGCGAACGTCGTAGCCGCGCTCACCGCCGAGACGGCGCTGCCCAAGCAGGACAAATCCTCGACGGTCGACGGCAACGACTGCATGTACGGGCTGGAGATCGAGAACCTCGACAACGGCAAGGACCCCTACCCCGCCGACCAGTACGACGCCGCGGTCCGGTGGGCGGCCGCCATCTGCCGTCACCACGGCTGGAGCGCCGCCTTGGTCGCCGGCCACAAGGAGACGTCGGTCGAGGGCAAGGTCGATCCCTCGTTCGACATGGGCAAGTTCCGTGCCGACGTTGCCGAGCGGCTCAAGCACCCCGCCAGCTGGAGCCCTGGCGACGGAACCGACGACAGCAAGGAGAACGACGTGGCGCTCACCGCCGCCGACGTGAAGCTGCTCGCCTCGCAGGACGGTGTGTTCACCGCCCCGAAGGACGCGGCCGACTACAGCGACGACCCCAAGGACCCGGGGCACTACTGGTCCCTCAACACGCACGTGGTCGGCCTGACCACGAAGGTCCGCGGCCTGGAGGAGAGCGTGGCCGCGCTCACCACCCTCGTGCAGCAGCTGGTCGACGCCAGCCCGAACAAGCCCTGACTCCTTCGCGGTGCACGTCTGTGCGCCGTGTCCTTCTCGAAGAAAGGGGGCACTGCTGTGCCCACTTCCCTGTTCATATCCGCCATGCGTACGGGCGTCCCGCTGGTCGCGGGCTGGCTGCTGACGCTGGCGGTGAAGGCCGGCGTCACCATCGACTCCGGCAACATCACCGCGGCTGTGACGGTCGTCCTGGCCCTCGCCTACTACCTGGCGTTCCGCGTCCTCGAGCTGGTCGGCACCCGGCTGCGCGGCAGCTTCCTGCAGAGCGTGGCAGGGATGGCCCTCGGTTGGGCGCGGCCGCCGTCCTACCCGCAGGTGGACGCGCTGCCGCCCGTGACTGGCACGTACACCACCAGGTCCTGACCCGTCCCGTCCGCCGTAGAGAGGAGGGCCGTTGCCGTTGGCAGAAGAGTTGCTGGGCTTCGCCCCGGTCGACCTTGGGGCCGCGGCCCTCGTCGGGATCATCGTCCTCCTGGTCCTGCGCGGTCGGCTCGTTCCGCGCCGCCAGCTCGAGGACCTACGGGCCGACCGTGACCGGCAGTTGGAGGACCTGCGCGCCGAGCGGGACACCTGGCGCGAGGCGCACGCCGTCAGCGAGGAGGCCCGCCGCGAGGCGCAGGACCAGGCCGGTGAACTTCTCGAACTGTCGAGGACTGCCGGCTACTTCTTCGCCACGCTGCCCCGAGCCGCGCGGGAGGTGAGCAAGCGTGCCGACGTGGATCAGGCGCCTGCGCCGCCCTCGTGACGAGGAGGGGGACCGCCCCATGACCGAGGGACAGCGCGCGGCGACGGCCGCCCTGAACAGGGCCGAGGTCGCCCGAGACCGGGTACGGGCGCAGGCCCTCGAGGTACGGGCCGAGGCCGACACCTGGCGCGCGAGGCGCCAGCGCAACCACTTCGGCGAGCTGGTCCGCGACATCGTCCTGGGAGGTGACAGCAGATGACGGCGGCCGAGCTCCTCAACGCAGGCGTGTCCGGCTTGGTCGCGCTGTGTGGCGCGGCATTCATCGCGGAGTACACCCGACGCGCACGCTGGGAGGATCACGCTGTCGGGAGGTACGTCGTGGTCTGGGTCGCGACGATCGGCCTGCTGGTGGCGTACACCGTCGTGATCACGTTCTTCGGCACCGACGGCACGCTGGCCAGCGTGCTGCGCATCGTACGGTCCATCCTCCTACTCGGCATCGCCAGCCTGCTGGTGCAGGCGACCGCGGCCGTTCGGCGGGCGTACCCCCGCCGCCGCAAGGACACCTGACCTCGCAGCGAATAGCCCCCTCTCGCCACGGCGAGAGGGGGCTATTCGCTGCGATGCCGTCTGGGCGAGGCGTTGAAAATCTTCACCATCGCGACCGTAAGGAGCGATTCGCACTATTCGTTGCCAAATATCCAGGCCACCTAGCTAGTAGTGCTTGGTCAGGTCGGTATTGCCGTGGGTATGTCGCGGTGACAGGTGGGGCAGGCGCCGGTCCAGACCGCGAGGAGTAACTGCATCTCGCGGACTACCTGGTAGAGGCTCAGGGCTTGATCAAGTTCCCTCGGTTCCCGGGTTGTTGGTGATGCCCAGGAGTGGAAGTGCTCGTTCGGGTTGGTCGCGGATTGCGCGGGTGGTCTTGGCGATGTTGTCGGCTCCCAGGGTTCTGAGCAGGCCGATGGCAAGGTTGCGGAGGGTGGCCATGGCCCGGGGTGCGGTGCCGGTGTAGACGGTGGAGGCGTCCTCGGCGAAGGTCGCGTCTCTCACGTGGTGCAGGGCTTCCACGGTCCAGTGGCCGCGGATCGCGGCGGCGAGCTCGGCGGAGCCGGCCTGGTGGGCGTCGAGGCTGGTGACGGCGTAGACCGTCTCGCGGGTTTCGCGTCGGCCGGTCTGCCTGCGGCGGCGGTGGACGCGGACGGCCAGACGGGCGTGAGGGAAGGCGATCCCGCCGAGTTCGTCCGCGATGCCGCAGGTCTTGACGGAGCGGGACTCGCGGCGGCCGTGTCCGGTGGAGGTCGTGGTGTGCTGGACGGGGATGTCCTGCCAGGGCAGGGCCGCGAGCTGGCGGTGTGCGGTCGGCTGGTTGGCTTTGATCACCGCGATGTAGTGGGCGTTCTTGGTCTCGACCAGCCAGGTGACGTTCGCCTGGACCGAGTGCAGCGCGTCAAAGGTGACAAGAGCTCCTTGAAGGTCCAGCGGCTCGAGCAGGGGCCGGAAGTGCGTGGTCTCGTTCGTCTTCGCTCTCACCTCCGCCTGGGCGAGGGTCACGGCCCGGTGGTGAGTGACCGCGGAGAGCAGATGCCGGCGGGTGGCGGTCAGGTGGGCCGATCCCTTCAGTGCCTTGCCGTCGACGGCGATCACGCGACGCGGTCCGGACCCGGCCCCGGCGGCCTCGTGCCGGCCGGTGAGGTAGGCGCCGACCGCCCGGTCCAGGGCGTCACCGTCGACAGCCTGGAGGACACGCCCGATCGTGGTCCGTGAGGGAGCCCGGCGCCACTTGAGCGGATGACGGCGCACGCCGACGGCCGCCAGCAGGGCGTCCGAGGCCCGCTCCGCCCACTCGGCGAGTTCGTCGACGCTCCTCGCCCCCGAGACGGCCGCACAGGCACATATGAGGAGGATGGCGGTCAGCGAGTACCAACGGCCGCGCCGCGCACGCGGGTCGGGCACCAGGTCCAGGTAGGGCCGCAGGTCAGCGACCCGGCTGCCGTCCAGCGGACCCAGCTTCACCAGCACTGCGGGGATAGGGGAGGATGCAGCGGCAGGCACGGGCCACCTCATGATCGTTGAGCTTCGACACCCCAATGATCACGAAGCCCGTGCCTGCTCTGCTATGCACCCCAACCGGTCACGGCCCGACCCAGCCGCACGACTCCGGAACTTGACCAAGCCCTGTAGAGGCTCAGGCCGGCGCCGTCTCTTTTGGGGTGCGGGTCATTCGCTGGAGCGTGCAGAAGGCGTGGGCGGCGGAGACGAGGGTGACGTGGTGGTGCCAGCCGTTCCAGGTGCGGCCCTCGAAGTGGGCAAGGCCCAGGGCTTGTTTCATCTCGCGGTAGTCGTGCTCGATGCGCCAGCGGAGCTTGGCCAGCCGCACGAGCGTGGTGAGCGGGGTGTCGTCGGGCAGGTTGGAGAGCCAGAACTGCACCGGTTCCGGCTCGGTGGCGGGCCACTCGGCCAGAAGCCAGCACTCGGGCAGTTCCGGGCCGTCGACGGCCTTGCGGATCTCCCGTCCGGCGGGCCGGATCCGCAAGGCCACGAACCGCGAGTACATGCGCTTGAACCCGCTGCGGCCGCTGCCTGGGCGGGAGCCCTCCCGCCACTGCACGGGCCGGGCCGCCTGCTTCCCCGCGGCATTGACCAGCTCTTTCACGCTCTTCGGTGCCTCGGGGTAAGCAGGCTGCGGCGGGCGCCCGCGGCCGCAGTGGGTTGGGGTGTGCGGCGTCGCGTCGTGCGGATGGGCCGTGAGGGTGGTCGAGCTGCCCACCACATAGTGCAGCCCCCGTGTCTGAAGGCCGAGCCGGAAGGCTGCGGTGTCTCCGTAACCGCCGTCGGCCACGGCCAGGGGGACATCGATGCCCCAGGACCGGGTCTCGTCGATCATGTCCAGGGCCAGTTGCCACTTCTCGACATGGCCCACGTCCGGCGGGATGCCGCACCGCTCGCGGCGGGCCACCTTGACGGGATCGGCCTGCGGTGAGGCCGGGTCCCAGCTTCTGGGCAGGAACAAGCGCCAGTCGACCGCCACCGAGGCGGTGTCCGAGGCCAGGTGCAAGGACACGCCCGCCTGGCAGTTGGTGACCTTGCCGGCGGTGCCGGTGTACTGCCGTGACACACACGCCGACGCCTCCCCGTCCTTGAGGAAGCCCGTGTCATCGATGATCAGCGCGGTCGGTCTGATCGCCGCGGTCATCTTCCATGCAAGGCGGGCTCGCACATGCGCCGGATCCCACGGGCTGGTGGTGACGAAGTGGGCCAGGGCCTGCCGGTTGCCGTCCTCACCCAACCAGGCGGCCATCGGCTCGACCGATTTCCGCTGCCCGTCCAGCAGCAGACCCCGCAGATACACCCCGCCCCACCGCCGCTGATCCGCCCGCGCGAACGGCTCGAACACCTCCGCCGCGAAGTCCTCGAGACGGCACCGGACCTCGTCCAACTCCTCAGGTGTCACACCCCACCAACGACACAGCCCCTCAACCAGACACGCCACTTACACGTGAACCTGACCAAGCACTACTAGTGCTGGATTCCTCTTTCGTTGGGTATGTGTCCTGGTGGCGGGGTAGTTGAGGGTGCTCGGGGGCGGGTGCTGGGCGATGGTGTTACGGGCACGGCCGGGGCGTGATGAGGACGAGCGCGCGGTCGTTCGCCGGTTGTCGCGGGCGCGGAAGGCTCCGCGTGATGTGGTGATGCGGGCTCGGATGATCGACCTGAGCTGGTCGGGGCTGCGGGTGAGGCGTCCTCCGGAGTGTGGACACGGGGGTTCATGCTGCGAGTGTGAGTTTACGTGCTCGCCGCTGTTGCTGTTCGAACTCGGCTGGCGAGAGGTAGTTGAGGGCGCTGTGGCGCCGTCGGGCGTTGTAGTAGGAGAGCCACTGGAAGATCTCCAGCCTCGCCTGTCGCACCGTCGAGAACATCCTCTGGTGCATCGTCTCTCTCTTGAGTCCCTGCCAGAACGACTCGGCGAGGGCGTTGTCGTAGCTCGAGCCGACCCGGCCCATGCTCCTGCGGATCCCGAAACCGTCGCAGACCTGCGCGAACGCGGCTGACGTGTATTGGCCAGGTTCAACCAGTGGATGCAACACCGTCCACATCGCCGCCGCGCGTCGCCACGGCCATCGTCAAGGCGTCGATGACCAGCTCGGCGCGCATGTGGATGGCCATCGAGTAGCCGAGCACCCGGCGTGAGCAGATATCCAGCACGCAGGCGAGATACAGCCAGGTGCCGCCGACCTGCACGTATGTGATGTCTCCGCACCACTTCTCGTCCAACTTGCCTGCTGAGAGGTCACGTTGGACGAGGTCCGGGGCAGGCGGCGCGAGCCGGTCCGGGACGGTGGTGCGCTTGCGGCGCCGCAGATGGCGTCCCTCGATTCGGTTGAGTCGCATCAGGCGCTCGACGCGTTTGCGGTTGACGGTGTGCCCGAAACCCCGCAGCTCGGCATGCACGCGGCGGACCCCGTAGGTGCCCTTGTGCGCGGTGTGGACCTCGCGGATCTCTGCAACCAGGGCGTCCTCAGCGGCCTGCCGCACGGTGCGGGCCTTCGCGCCGGCGAGCCACTGGTAGTAGCCCGAGCGCGAGACCTGAAGGAGCCGGCATATCCGCTGCACGCCGAAGTCGGCGCGGTTGGCGGAGATGAAGTTCCAGCGGCGGGTCTTCACTTCACCTCCCGGGCAAAATACGCAGCCGCCCGACGCAGGATCTCCCGCTCGAGCTCCCACTCCTTCTCCGCCTTGCGCAACCGGCCGTTCTCCGCCCGCAGCCGGGCCAGTTCCTCGTCCCGGCTCTCCGTGTCTTGTTCACCGCGGCTGCGATCGCGGCCACCATGTTCGTCAGCCTGCCGCACCCAGCTGCGGAGCGTCTCGCCGGTCACCCCGACATCCGCCGCGACCGCCGCATACGTGCGCTTCCCGCCCGCCGCGCGATACAACGCAACGGCGTCATTCCTGAACTCCTCCGGATACGGAGACTTCCGTCCCACCAGGACACCCTTCCTCGGATCTGCAAGATCCATTGCCAGCGTGTCCACACCGCCGGGGGCACCTCACAGCCAGGTGTCCCCCGTCTTGCGGCCGGCCACCAGCAGCAGCGCCAGGCCGACGCCTTTCAGTAGCAGCGCGCGCTCCCGGCCGGTGCGTCGGGTGACTGCGATGACCGCATAGCCAAGCACCACCCACAACGCGCCGTTGCCGAACATCATCTTGGCGTCGACGGCCCACCGCACAAGGAAGAAGACGATGTCGATGCCGACTGCCACACCGGCCGCGACGAACCGTTGCCGCCAGGGGAGCACGACCATCATCAACGCCATGCTGGCGTACAGCAGCGGCCCGGACTTGGGTGCGAGTACGACTTCTTTCGCCTGGTTGGTCATGGGACCGGGCAGCCCGTAGTGGCGTGCGGCGATCTCCAGAGCGACGAGGAAGCCGACGGTGACGGCGCCGGCCACGGTCCACAGGATCGCCCGTGGCTGGCGCCATGCGGCGAATGCGGATCTCCAGTCTATTCGCGCAAATAGCCGCGGTATTTTTGATATCAATTGTCCGGCCTATTTAGTAGATTTTTCCCATTAAAGTTGCCGATCGAGCTGGATGGCGCTTTTCCCTGTGGCCGAGGTGTCGCCGGATGCTCCCGTCATGCGGGAAGAGATCTTCGGCCCGATCCTGCCTATCGTCGAGGTGGCCGGGCTCGACGAGGCCATCGCCTTTATCAGCGGCCGCGACAAGCCCCTGGCCCTGTACGCGTTCACCGAACCCGACACCACCCGGGAGCGGCTGGCGGCCGAAACCTCCTCCGGCGGCCTGGATTCGGCCTGCCGGTGGCCCATCTCACCATTCCGGACCTGCCGTTCGGCGGTGTCGGGGAATGCGGCATGGCCAGCCATCACGGCCCCTCCTCCATGGCGACCTTCAGCCACCGCAAGGCCGTCCTCTCCAAGCCCCTCGGCTGATCCGGCTCCCCCAGCCGTGCGGGTGCGCGGCGGGTCGTGGTGGGCCGGCCGTGCTCCGCGGGCGCGGGGTTTGCGGGCGATCGGACGTGCCGGGCTCTCCTGGTCATCGGCGATGTCGGCTTTGTACGTCACACCGAGCAGGAGCACATCGGCACCGTTGACCAGTGAGGCTCAGCACAGCAGTAGGGCGGCCTGCCAAGGCAGTTCGCCGCGCGGCGCGTCCGGGTCCGTCGCGAAGTGCAGGGCGAGCGCGGCGCCCGCCGCCCCGTCGAGGAAACCGGGGCGGTGCACCACGGCGGAGCCTCCAGGGGCGGCGGCGGGCCAGAGGAAGGGGTGTGCCGGGTCCGCCGCGCGTGCCAGGGCGTCGGTCAGCTCCTTTGTCCGCGCTGTCAGTTCCGCTCCCCCGGGCTCGCGGGCCATCAGGGTCACGATCGTGGAGAGCCCTGCCAGGCCGTGGCAGAGCGTGGGGTCCCAGATGGCACGGGCTCCAACCGTCCGGTCGCAGACCGCGGCGACCGCAGCCACCGCCTGGCGGTTCCAGTCCGGCTCCTTCAGCGCCAGTGCGGCCAGTTGGAGGGCGCGGGCGACGCCGGGCGTGCCGTAGCACCAGCCGGCGCGGTCCTCGGCCAGTTCGGGACGGGTACCGGAGGCGGCCGCCAGCTCCGCGTCCAGCGGGACGATGTTGGGCCAGCCGGTGCCGTCGGGGCTGCGGCGGGCCAGCAGCCACTCGACAATGGTACGGATGGCCTGCTCCTGGCCCGGTACGCGCGTACCCGCGCGGTGAGCGAGGGATAGCAGCGCGAGCGGGCCGGGGATGCCATGCGCGAGTCCGGCGTTGAAGTGCCCGCCGGGAATCCCGTCCGGCTCGCTGAGCAGGATCGGGTCGCAGGTCCACCAGCCGGGCACGGTCCTTCCGCCCGGTTCGGTGACCGGGCGGGTGAGCGCGACGAGGTGGGCGAGGACCAGCTCGGTGGTCTCCCGGTGCTCGGGCCCGGCCGCTAGGAGCAGACGGCCGATGCCGGAGAGCCCGGCGACCACGTCGTATCCGGCCATCCTGGCCCCGCCCGTTCCGGCCGCCACCCGGGGCGCGTCCTCCTCCACCAGCTGCCGCGCCAGCAAGGCGACTCGGCCGTGCAGCTTGGTGAGGAGCGCCGCATACTCGCCGGGTCGGGTGACGGCGGCCATGGCCGTGAAGGCGACTGCGGGCAGCCCCGCGTACAGCCCCTCCCGTGCGGGCCTGCGCACCCCGCTGACCGCCGCCGACAGATGGGCGTGCGCGACCCTGGCGTACCGGGGCTCGCCGTGGGCCAGCGCTGCGAAGAGGAGCCCCACTCCGGCGTAGCCGTCCGCGAGGGACTGGGCGTGCCACAGGGAGTGGGTCCCGGCCCGCTCGGGGGTGTCGACGGCGGTCACCCGTGCGGCCAGCGCGGCCGGGTCGGCCAAGCGCTCCGCGAGCTGCGCGACGAGGTTCTCGTTCATGCTCCGGCCCTTTCCCGGTCGAGGTGCGCCTGGACCGCACCACGGGCCACCGCCAAGGTCTGCGCTTCGGCCGTACGGTCCGTGCCCAGGCGCCGGTTGCAGTGCATATGGACGAGGGAGGCGAGCACCGCGTCCGGGGAGACGCTGAGCGCGCCTCTCTCCTCCGCCGCGCGCACCAGCCGTCCGAAGCGTTCCACCGCCGCGTGCTGCGGCTTTGCCACCGGGTCCGGCCGACCGTCCGGAGTGATCCTGGCGAGCGCCGCCCTCCTGCGTGCAGCGAACGCCTTGTGGTGCTGCTCCCGCTTGGGGTACGTACCGGTGAGCCAGCGCCGCCAGTCGCCGCCATGGCCTCGGCGGAAGGCCCGTACCAGCTCGGTCACGTCGTACGCGGTGGACAGGATCCGGTCGTCGGTGGGGGCCGCGAGCCGTTTCAGCACCAGTTGGCTGTCCGCGTGGAACACCTCCTCGGCCGCGCCGAGCAGCGTCGGGCCACCGTAGCGCTCGGTCTCCGGGACGTAGCTGTCGAGGCGCAGCCCCCGGGCGAGCCCGTCGGCTGCCAGTTGCCCGGCCATGTCGTGGAGTCGGGGCAGGATGATGCCGTTGAGGGTCGCCGGGTCTCCGTGCAGCCGCAGTCGCAGGTGTGGGTCCGGATCCGCGTACCGGATGAAGAACCAGCGGTCGACGCCCTCCGGTCCTGCGGGCGGGGAGCCCAGATCGGTCAGGAAGCGGCGCAACGGCCCAGTCAGGAGTTCGTTCTGACGCTCGGCGGAGGTGTAGAGCGTCGCGTAGAGCCAGGGGCCGCCCGGAGCGATCTCGCCGGTGCCGCACCGCACCACCGGTCGCCTGGTGCTCGGGGTGCGTGCGGGCGCCTCGTTCGGCTGCGGCCGGCAGGGCGTTAGCGTTACTACGGCCTCCGCCTCGTGGGCGCCACCGGGCCCGTGCAGCCACCCGCCGTCGGTGTCCTGGCTCAGTGGTAGCTCGTGGACAACGGCCACGCCAGTCCGCTCGCACTCGCGGTGCAGGATCTCCTGGTGCGCCGGGACGACGAGGTTGAGGGGGATGCGGTGGTCGGCGATGGTGAGTTGGACGTGATCGGGCACATGCCACAGGGCGCGCCACTCGTCGAAGGGCAGGCCGGTCGCGTCCAGCCGCCAGCGGGCCGGACTGAGAACGGTGCGGCCGACACGCACCGAGGGCAGGAACGGCAGGTCCGCTGCGGTCCCCCATTCCCACAGCCGCCACTGCCTGCGGCCGAACGCCGCGGCCTCGATGAGGAAGCGCACCGCGTTGGGTGCGGTCAGTTCGCGGTTGAGCACGTGGAGGGCCGACGGCGTCAGTTCGTGGCCCGACTTCGTGGACACGATCCGGAAGCGCTCGGAGTCGGCGCAGACGGCGATCGAGTCGAGTGTGAGTTCGGTGACGCCCGGCACGGCGGGACCGGGGTGGACGCCGACGACCAGGCGTGCGTCCAACCAGGTCGGCACCTGGGCGACGTTGGCGTGCCGGTGGTGCGACGCCTGGTGGTGGACTTGGACGGGCAGCCGTCCGGTGGTCTCGCGTGCGGCCCGCACCGTGTGCCGGATCTGCTCGGTCTGCGCAGGCGGGAAGAGGTGAGCGAAGCGGCCCATGAGGCCGCCGGACGCGGTGGCCGCACCGCCCAGAACAAGTGTGAAGTCACCTCGGTCCACCGCGGCGGCCGACTCCGCCGCGATCTGCACGACGAGTTCAAGGGCGGGCGGCCGCACGGCGTCGGCTGACTCGTCCCGGTCGGCCGCCTCGAACCTGCGCAGCCATTCCTCGTCCAGGACGACCTCACGAGCCCCGCGCGCCTGCGCCTCGGCCGCGAGTCCCAGCAGCAGGCGCTGGCGTACGGCTCCGAGCGGCGCGGGTCCCGGGTCGGGGCGGTGGCTCGGGGGCAGCCGGTACCCGGCCGGGGCGCCGAGGCCGATGTCGGGGTCGAGGAGTTCCTTGACGGGCACGTGGCGCCCGAGGCCGTACCGCTCCACGAAATCCTGGTGGTACGCGGTCAGCCGGCCCGGTCCCGGGGGCGACAGGCGCCACAGTACGGCGGCGGCGCGCTCCAGTTCCTCGGCCACCGAGCGCGAGAGCACGGCTGTGCCCTCCAGACGCAGGTCCACTTGGACGGCGTTCGCCGGAGCGGCCGAGCGCCCTGCGGCTGAGCCGGGGCCTGCGGCCGCACCTGAGCCGGAGGCCGTGTCGGGACCTGCGGCGGCGCGCTCAAGTGCCGTGCGCCAGGCCGCCCTTCCCTCCCCGAGCGGGGTGCGGCGGTATTCGGCCAACGACTCTCGTAGTTCGGCGATCCACTGGGCGGCGGGCGTGGCGGCCGGGAGCAGCGCCTCGACGTGTGCCAGGGGATCGGGAGAGTCCAACGGTGGGCGCAGTTCCGTCAGCAGCATCTCCGCCCCGATCAGCTGGGCGACGAGGCCGGCCACGGCGCCTTCGGGCGCCCCGGGGAAACGCGTTTCGACCTCCCGGACCAGGTCGCCGCAGCGGACGGGGCGGGCGGCGGCCTCGGTCACGGCGCGCACGACCGGGGTGTAGCGGAGCGTCCGGGACGTGGGGCGGCTCCCTCCCGCCCGTCCCTGCGGTGCGTCGGGATCGGAGGCGGCGGGGTCCAGGCCCGCTCCGGCCGGGGCGAACGGCAGGACCAAGCGGTCGCCGCGCACGAAGCACAGCCCGTTCACCACCACGCTCAGCCCCAGGTGCACCTCAGGGTCGCGTTCCCACTCGGCGATCAGCCGTGCCAGCCAACCGGCGTCGGGCCGTGCCGCTCTGTGCCCCGCGCCGGTGAGCTCCCCCTTGGTGGCCGCGCCGAAGGAGCCCCACAGGACGCCCGCGAGCAGGCCGAAGGGGGTGGGCCGCGACGCGGCCCTGAGTAGATAGCGGGTCACAGCCCGGTGGAGCTTGCGCATATCGGAGGCGGTCACGGGCTCGTCTGCGAGGACGGCGTCGACGGTGCGGGCGAGTGAGGCGCTGGAGACCTCCAGCGCCTCCCGGAATCGCGCGTCGGCGAGCAGCTCCACGAGGTGGGCACGGAGTTCACCGGGCTCCGCGCCGGTCTCGTCCGGCCGGGCCCCCACACCGTCCCGCCAGGTCGCGCGGACCCTCGGCCGGGCCAGGAGCGGTGTCCTCAGAAGCACTCCATCCGCGCAGCGGAACACCTGTTCCGCGTTTTGGCCACGCCGCATATCTGCCACGACCCCTAACTTGATGCAGTATGAAACGGATTCAATGATTAGCGATTCCTCTTCCCAGGAATTCGGTCACGCTAACCCACACAGACCTTCCCCGCACCCCCTTGACTTTCCACGCTATTTGTACCTAGATTCGGCTCCTGTCGCCAAAGGGCGACGATCTGACAGGTTCCACAGGAAGGAATTCCCATGCCCGAGAACATAACGCAGGATCTCTTCGACATCGATCTCACCGAGACCTCCATCCAGGATGTCGCATCCGAAAGCACGGTCGGCGCCATTTCCGGCGAGGACTCCTGCTTCCGCACCTGCACGACCTGCGCCCTCTGCTGATGTAGGCATGTGAAGGACGGTTCCGGCGGCAACCCGTACCGCCGGAACCACCGCCACCGGGGCAGCGGACCTCAGGATTCCGCGGTGCCTCCCTGCACCACCTCTACGTTCGCACCGTCGACGGACGAAGCAACGGGAAGTGCCCTTTCGAACACGGGTCCGGGCACTGGCGGGCATGATTCCCCGGCCCCCGGCGTCACCGTTGACGCGGCAGGAGTTTGTCACCGATGCTTTCCAGCAGTCCGAAGGAAAAGAACGCTCTCCTGTCGCGACCGGGGCCGGCTTCAGCGTCGCCCTCCAGACCGCCCGCGACCAGGCCGTCCAGGTCGCGGGCGTGCCCGCCGACACCGTCATCGACCTCGTCGGCCGCATCGGGCGGGCGGTCCTGGAGAATCTCATGCCCGACCGCCGCCTGCGCGTCAGCCCCCCGCGCTGTCAGGCGCCCACTCTCCCGCTACGCGTATGAAAGCCTCCGCGTCGACCGGTACACCTACAACGTGACCATCAGCATCGACATCCTGTTGACAGCGCCGATCAGCGCGAGGGGCGAAGCGATCGCCAACCTTCCACGCAACCACGGAACTTGACGGAGCTCTGCAGGCACGGTCGAAGACCGGCGCGCCACGGCCGGGCAGCGTTCCTTCCAGGGCCAGGACAACGGCCTATCTGCGGGAACTTCTCTGTTCGCGCTGCGGGCTACCGCTTCGCCGTATCGGGGCAGTTGTGCTGTCGCCCGTTCCGGGCCCGGAGGAGGTAGGGAACGCACTCAGATTCCAGCTGTGGTCGGCAGTGGGATTCTGGGCATAATTCCCGGGATGCTGGTAAACATCGTCGGGCGGGAAGGTACTCGTGGGGGCTGAGGTAAACGAGGCCGCCGGATTGGTCAGGTGTGAGAGCATTGGGTTCGGTCGCCGACGGGTAACTGTCCATCACGCTGCCGTGGGACTGGGCCGGTTGAGTGATTTCCCAGTCGGTTCCCGCGTACAGCGTGTACTGCGCGGCGCTGGGAACGGGCGGGTAAGACCCGGTTGAGGCGTAACCATCGGCGGACAACCCCGTACCGAGTCCCGGGTCGCGTGCCCCGCCGGTGTGCGGCAGAGCGCCGGAACCGATCCCTGTGTAGAATTCTATCAGTTGCCGGGTGCCTTCCGGGCAGGCTTGGGGAATACCTCGACGTCTGTAGTTGTCGAGGCTAAATCTGAGGTTTACCTTGACGCCATACTCCGTAGTCGTGGAGAGTGCGGGTGGGAGTGTGCCCAGCTTGCTGGGATCGCGGTAATACTCGTTCAGTGCCGCCTCGAACGCCTTCCACTGATTTTCAGACCTTATTATGGACTGGTTCGCGGCTAAAGCTTTGCCGACCTCACCCACCACTTGGTAGTCTTCCATGAGTTTCCGGGTTTTCCCGGGCAGTCTTGGGGAATACCTCGTTCTCTCCAGCTGCCGAGCAACTTTCCGAGTTTGACCTCGATGCCGTCCACCGTGGTCGTGAAACGGTCGGGTGGGACTGTGCCCAGATTGCCGGGATCGCCGCAATACTCGTGCAGTGCCGCCTCGACCGATCCCCACCCTGCATCCCTTGACGGCACGATTCCTCCAGGTTTTCGTTCGGGCTGGTTTTCGGCCTTCGTCGGTAAGGTGACGATCGGCGTTTTCATACCGGTTGCCAGGGAACGCCCAGTCCGTCCCCCTGGCAGAGCCATAAGTATCGGGCACGACCACCCTTTCGGCCTTCCTGCCGTCCCCCGGTGTGACCTCACCCCCACAACGGCAGAACCATGCCACCGGTTCACGGCGGGCGTGGGGAAAGGCGATTCCGCCGAGTTCGTCGGCGATACCGCCAGGGCTGATTCAAAGTCCTGGGGGGCATGGAAACGTGCAGGTCGCTGCGGTGTGACGATCCGGCTGAGTGCCGTCACGAACACAACGAAGCTCCGGTTGACGGGGTGACCTTCCCAAGTCGCCCTGTCCGTCCGGAGCTTCGATGTGCCGCCATGGCCCTGCAGGACGCGCAGATCAAACTGTCCGGCGTCGTCTCGGACCTGTTCGGCATGTCAGGGCGGGCCATGCTCGACGCGATGGTCGCCGGACAACGCAACCCGCGCGTCCTGGCCGACCTTGCCAAGGGCAACCTGATCAAGAAGAAGCCGGCCCTCATCGAGGCCCTGACCGGGCAGTTCGAAGACCACCACGCCCGGCTGCTGCGGGTGCTGCTGTCCACCGTCGACCACCTCACCGCACAGATCGACGAATTCGACCGGCTGATCGCCCGGACTCTGGAGGAGATCACCACCCCGCCAGACAGCCCGGGCACCGGGGACGAGGCGGCCGCGGTCAGTGCACGGATTCTGGCCGAGAAGCTGGACGCCGTTCCCGGCATCGGGCCGACCACCGCGCAGATCATCCTCGCTGAGATCGGCGCCGACATGAGCCGCTTCCCCACCCCCGAACACCTCGTCTCTTGGGCCAAGTTATGTCCGCGGACGATCCAGTCCGGGGCGAAGAACACGTCGGGCCCGGCCGGGCAGGGAAACCCCTGGCTCAAGGGCGCTCTCGGTGAGGCCGCCAAGGCCGCCGCCCGCACCGACACCTTCCTAGGCGCCCGCTACCGGCGCATCGTCAAACGCCGCGGCCACGCCAAAGCCCTGGTCGCCGTCGCCCGCTCGATACTCGTCATCGCCTGGCACCTGATCAACGACCCGGACGCCTCCTACCAAGAGCTCGGTGCCGACTGGCACCGCCGTCACCTCGACCCCGCCCGCAAAACCCGCGACCTCGTCCGCCACCTCCAGGCCCTCGGCCACCAAGCCGCCCTCACACCAGCATCAGCCTGACCGTCCCGTCTCACCGTAATCCGGTCCGCAAGCGGCCCGGATGCTGCCGCCTGCCCTCCCGCACATCGATTTTCCGATCAGCTTCAGAGTCAAGCTAAGACGACACGCCACGGATCGTGAACCACTCGGCCGTCCGCCCCGTTGAGGTGGCGAGTGAGGTCGGCCACGGGGGCGTTCGTACTGAGGGAGCCGCGGCGAACCGGTGCCGACCTTCACGTCACCTCGGCCCGAAGGCCAGGTGAGCCGGATGAAGAAGGATCCCGTGAAGCCCGTGAAGAAGGACGAGTTGACGATGAGCCCCCTCACTACCGCCGCCACCGCTTCCCCCACTCCCTGGCCGACCACCTCACCGCGGCTCCTGGAAGGCCGTACCGCCCTCGTCACCGGCGGAGGACGCGGCCTGGGCCGCCTTTTCGCCGCGACGCTCGCCGAGGCCGGTGCCCAGCTGGTACTGACCGGCCGTGACCCCGGGGCGCTCGCGGAGACGGCCGAACTGCTCCAGGCCCGGAACACCCGGGTCCTGGCCGTACCGGCCGACGTCACCGATCCCGCCGCGATGCCCAAGGTCGTCGAAGAGGCCGTGGACAGCTTCGGGACAATCGACGTCCTGGTCAACAACGCCGGGGCGACCGGCCCCATCGGACCCTTCTGGGAGCTGGACCGGGACGAGTGGCAGGACACCGTCGACGTCAACCTCATGGGAACGGTACGGACCTGTCATGCCGTCCTTCCCGTGATGACCGCACGCTGTGCGGGCCGCGTCATCAATATCACCAGCGAGGCCGGCCGGCACCGGTGGCCCCACCTGTCCGCCTACTCGGTCTCCAAGGCGGCAGTGAACAAGCTCACCGAGAACCTCGCCCGCGAACTGCGTCCCTATGGCGTCACGATGCTGAGCTACCACCCGGGCCTGCTGGAACTCGGGCTCACCAAGGACGGCATGGACACCTACCCCACCGGCGACGTGTGGCGCGACCGCAGTATCGAGTGGTTCATGGCCCAGCGCCGGGAGGGCCGTTTCACCGATCCCGAGCACTCCGCACGGACCCTGCTGCGGTTCGCGGCCGGAGAGGCGGACCATCTCTCGGGCCACTACCTGACCCCGGACTCCGACCTCTCTGTTCCTTCCGGTCTTTCCGACCCCTCCGGCTCCTCCGATCGTCCCGGCCACTCCGACGGTAGGGGAGCGCTCGCCGCGTCGTGATCGGGCCGGTCGTCGGCCGGGCCGGTGGTGGGCGCGCGACGCGGGTCGCCGCGCGTCCGCCACCTGGGGCCAAGAGCTGCGGAAGGGCCATGGGGAACGGCCGAAGAAATGTCCACAGGCCGAGGACCCGCCAGTTGGATTGTCTGTGAGGATGGACAGTTTAGGGTCATGACTGAGCTGGGGGTGTCGCCCGGTGTTCGGTTGTCCCGGCGGGCTTACCGACCTGCCCGGATGCGACCCCGCAGGCAGTCGGCACCTGGCCGTGGACGGCAAGGTTGCCCGCGGCTCTCGCACGGACACCTGCCCAGCCGCCCACCTGCTCTCCGCCGTCCTGGAGGACGGACGCACCGTCCGCCAGCTACGGGGCCGGACAAGACCACCGAGGCCACCGGCTTCACGAAGCTGCTGTCCCCGTTCGGCCTGGCCCATGTCGTGATGACCGCCGACGCCCTGCTACCCACCGTGACCACGCCCGGTGGCTGGTCGAAGCGAAGGAGGCGCACTACCTGCTGGTGGTCAAGCGTCACCAGCCGACGCTGCACAACGCGTTGCGGTCGCTGCCGTGGAAGGAGGTGACCGCCCGCCGCTACGACCGCGAGGCGGGGCACGGGCGGCGTGAGACCCGCTCGGTACGCACGCTCACCGGCACTGGTCTCGGGCTGGACTTCCCGCACGTGGCGCAGGCCGCGAAGATCCACCGGCACCGCACCGACCTCAAGACCGGCAAGATCACCCGCCAGACCGGTCTACGCCATCACCGACCTGACGACGCGTGCAGCCTCACCCAGGCCATCGGCCAACATACCCGCGCGCAATGGGGCATCGAGGCCGTGCACCACGTCAGAGACACCACGTTCGGCGAGGACGCCTCAACGATCCGCACCGGGCACGGACCGGAGAACATGGCCACACCGCGCAGCTTCGCGATCGGCATCCTGCGCACCGCCGGGCACCACAGCATCGCCGCCGGCCTGCGCGAGGTCTCCTACACACCCTTCACCCGTCCGCTGGACTTGATCGGACCGCCCTGACCAGCAACACCACATGACCACCAGGATTTTGAATCAGCCCTGGGGCAACGGCGGGCTTGAACCAGGGCGGATGGTTGTGCGTTGTGGTCTTCGAATTGACCAGAGGGCGGCGGCGAAGGGGCTCCTTGTGGCCATGTGGGCCGTTCGGGCTGAAGGGGGTTGGCGTGGGGCGCTGATTGCTGCTTCGGCGGCCTACTTCGCGAAACTTCAACGCGTGAATTTGTTGAGAAAGGGATTCGTGTGTCGTTATTTCACTCCACGCCTGGATTCAAGCCTGCAGTACTGGCAGGTTCCCGATCGCCTCAGACGCCTGGCAGGTACATCGTTCTCACGGTTTCCGGCACTCCCGAAAGGCTGACAAGGTGTTGAATCGCCGCGATGAGCAGCGACTGCTCACAGCCCTTGGCCGGGCGGCCCATGTCGCCCGTGACGACGGACTGGTGACGGCTGTTGTGGAGGCGAGCCCTACGCTCACGCGCAAGGATCTCGTATTCGACCACGTTGCCCTTCTTGTCTTTCCCGACGCCGTTGACGACGTCTCGGTCTTTCTGCAGAAGCGCCAGGTCGAGGTGGCGGATCCGATCGAGAGCGTGGTCGTGCGGTCCAGGCTGGCCCAGCGGTACGGGGTACATGAACAGAGTCTCGACGTGACCATCCTGTATGGACGTCTGCCCGAGCCGGCCCAGGCCGGTGTCGAGGTTTTCATCCTCCCGAGCGGAAGTGCCGTGGCGGCACACAGCGACATGCCCGACCGGGAGCGCGCAACCGAGGCGGAGAGGCACGAGGCTTGGCTGGTCGACGGTGCCAGCCTCGCCGAAGTGCGGCGTGTCTGCCTCGACCGGCTCGGGATGATCCCCGACGGCGGGGGGTTCAATCCCCACGAAGAGAAGTCGAGCGGCGGCCGGACGGTGCTCTACTTCCACCTGCCGACCCATCTCGCGAGCGAGCCACGCCGCTTGGAACTCAAGGCCGGCGGTCACTGGCCGGACGTTCTCGCGGCACACAAGGCGACTGGTGTGGAGGCCCAGGAGCCGCATCGCCAGTTGCTCGGACTCCTCGCAGGGCACTGGGCGGCCAGAGCCGTGCACGTCGCGACCGAGCTGAACCTGAACGAGCATCTGCGGAACGGACCCCGCACCGTGGGCCAGCTCGCACAACGCCTGAACTGCGACGAGAAGGCTGTCGCCCGGCTGCTGCGCTATCTGTCTCGGGCGGGCATCGTGTGCGAGGTCGGTGACTCCCGTTACCTCAACACGCCTGCAGGTGACCTGCTGTGCGCCGACAACCCTTTCGCCGACCTGGTCAAGATATACGGCGGCGAGTTCTACGACGCGTGGGGCGAGTTCCCCACAGCCGTGCGTACGGGCGGAACCGCTTTCCGTCACCGGTTCGGAGCAGAACACTTCGACCACTTCGCAGCTCACTCAGACAGCGCCCAGGTGTTCGACCGGGCCATGGAGTCGATCAGCAGCGTGATAGCAGTGGATCTGGCCAAGACGTACGACTTCACTCCCGGGTCCCGCATCGTCGACATAGGCGGGGGCAACGGCACGCTGCTGCGAACCATCCTGCGTAGCCACGCGACCGTGCACGGCACGGTGTTCGACCGTGAACACGTTGTCGGGAAGACAGCGAGCGATCCGGAGCTCGGCGACCGGCTGCAGCACGTACCCGGCGACTTCTTCACCGAGGTGCCTTCAGGCGCCGACGTATACGTGCTCTCGCGAGTGCTGCACGACTGGAACGACGACGACTGCGTGCGAATCCTGAGTTCCTGCCGTCGGGCGTGCGGGCCCGACGCGACGCTGCTTGTCCTCGAACGTTTGCTGCCCGACGAGTGGTCGACTCCGGGCAGCGGAGAACTGGCCGCTTTGTGGGACTTGCAGATGCTCGCGATCACCGGCGGCCAGGAGCGGGACCTGGCGCACTACGAAAGGCTGCTGCGAACGGCCGGATTCCGTCTGGCCGAGCTCCGGCCGCTGGGAGTGGACATGAACCTGATCGTGGCCGAGTCGGCATGAGAAGCGGTTTCACGGCCTTGCTCCGCACTGCTCCTGCCCCCGCCTTCCTGTCACACGGTTCCTCACGGTCACATCTGGGAGACATACGGTGCCCTTGACAGCATCTGACTACCATGTCCCGCCCGACACCGCGCTGCTGGGGCAGACATTCCCGCATCTGATGCGGACAGCAGTGCAAGCGGACCCGGAAGCCGTGGCGTTCAGCGATGGACAGCAGGACTGGACCTGGCGGCAGTGGTGGGAGTCCGCCGAGGCCCTGGCACGAGGTCTTCAGGAGCGTGGACTGGAGCCACACGACGTCGTGGTCGCGCAGGTGCCCAACAGCTGGGAGTTCCTCGTGCTGCACGCCGCGGTGGCCCTCGCCGGAGGCGTGCTCCTGCCGGTGCACGCAGGCAACAGCTCTCAGGAACTGACAGGTCTCGCCGTGCGGGCCAGACCGCGCGTGGTGGTCCTCCCGGCCCGGCGTGTCGCTCCCGGTCTGTCCGCGCTGGGTGCTGATCTCCTGATCGCCGGCGACGAAGGCGCCGGCCACACACCACATGCCACCCTGCGCGAGATCGTCCAGGAGTTCACCGGCGCCCGGCCACACCCGGTACTCGTGCGCCCCAACGACCCGTTCATGCTCATACCCTCCTCTGCGACGACCTCCGCCCGCCCGAAGATCTCCATGCACAGCCACGACGGGCTCCTCTCCAACGCCGCTGCGGTCGTCACCGGCGGAGGATTCCGACCTGATGACGTCCTCGTCAGCGCGAGCGCATTCACTCACCTTTTCGGACTGCTCTCACTGCACACCTCTCTGTTCGCCAGGACCACGCAGTTCCTGATCCCGGGCTGGGACACCGACCGGTTCATCGACGCCGCGGGTACGGTCGACCGCCCGATCGTCCTCTTCGCCGTACCCACCCAGCTCCATGATCTCCTCGGCCGTCTGCGCACCCGCGACCGCTCTGTCCGGCTGCGCGAGGTTCGCACCGGCGGTTCTCATGTGCCCGCCTCGCTCGTGGCGGGTCTGCGTGACGACCTCGGCGCCTCGGTGGTCGTGCAGTGGGGGATGTCGGAGCTGGGTGCCGGAGTGTTCACCCGCGCCGACGACCCCGCTGAGGTGGCTACGGCCAGTATCGGCCGCCCGATACCGGGCGCCCGGGTCCGGATCATGCGTGACGGGGCGGAGAGCCCACCCGAGGAGGTGGGGGAACTCTGGGTGAGCAGCCCTTATGCCTTCCGGGGTTATCTCGACGACGCGGACCTGACCGCGCGGGCGCTCCCGGACGGACGCTGGTTGCGCACGGGCGACCTTGCCAGCATGACTCGCGACGGACTCGTCGCCTTCCACGGGCGCACGGCGGAGCTGATCGACGTCGGAGGACAGAAGTTCAGCGCTTCGGAGGTCGAGTCGCTGCTCGCGGACCTCCCCGGCGCCGGCCCGTGCGCAGTACTCGGGAGGCCCGACCCGCGGCTCGGCGAGTACCCCTGCCTCGCCGTCACCCAGGGTTCACCGGTCAGTCTCCACGAGGTGAGCGCCCACTTGCGGGCAAAGGGCCTGGCGCCGTACAAGACCCCGGTCGAGCTGGTCGAAGTCCCCGAGATCCCCTATACCGCGTCCGGGAAGATCGCCCGGCACCGGCTACGGGACGCGGTGGCCGACCGCATCGGCGTGTCCGTCGGGCCCGAAGAGCGGACGCTTGGCGTCGACCAGAAGCCGGATGCGTCCCCCGAAGCGCTGCTGGACATGGTGGTCGCACACACCCGTACGGTGCTCAGTGAATTGAGCGGCGACACCACACCGGCAAGAATAGGCTCGCAGGAGACATTCCGGAGCCACGGCCTGAATTCTCTGGGCGCCGTTCGGCTGGCACATTCCCTGAGGGACGCGACCGGCCTGCCACTGGCCAGCAACCTGCTCTTCGACTACCCCACCCCCGGTGATCTCGCCGGTCACCTCGCCGAGCTGCTTCGACCCACGACAGCCGCTCGGGCCACAGTTCGTCAACTCTCTGCACGGCCGTTCGCGCGGCGCCCGTTCGACTCCGATGCGGATGATCCCCTGGTGATCGTCGGCATGAGCTGCCGACTGCCCGGCGGCATAAGCGGCCCTGACGACCTGTGGAAGCTGCTGTCGGAGGAGCGTGACGCCGTCGGCCGCGTCCCCGCACAGCGCGGCTGGGCCCCACGCCTCTCCACCCCACTCCCGTTCCTGGGGGGCTACCTCGACGACATCGCGGGGTTCGACGCGGAGTTCTTCGGTATCCGGCCGGCCGAGGCCGACTCCATGGATCCCCAGCAGAGACTCGTACTCGAAGCGTCCTGGCATGCGCTGGAGGACGCGGGAATCGTCCCGGCATCGCTGCGAGGCAGTGACACCGGCGTTTTCGTCGGCATGTTCCACTCCGACTACGCTCCGCGCGTCACCGAAGCCGCGGACTGCTACGACGGCAGTCTGCTGATCGGCACCGCCGCCGGCGTCGCTTCAGGACGAGTCGCCTATGTCCTGGGACTTCACGGACCGGCCATCACCCTCGACACCGCGTGCTCGTCCTCTCTCGTCGCCCTGCATCAGGCAGCGAACGCGATCCGTGCGGGGGAGTGCGACCGTGCCATCGTCGCCGGCGCGACAGTCATGTCCACCCCGGCGACCTTCATCGACTTCAGCCGGCACGATCTCATCGCCTCGGACGGCCGCTGCAAGGCCTTCGCATCCGAGGCCGACGGGGTCGGCTGGGCGGAAGGGGTCGCTGCGCTCGTGGTGGAACCGCTGTCAGCTGCCCGCCGTGACGGGCACCGTGTGCTCGCCGTGCTTCGTGGGTCGGCGATCAATTCCGACGGCACCAGCAACGGGCTGAGCGCCCCGAACGGCACCGCTCAGCGTGCCGTCATCAGGAAAGCCCTCGCCAACGCGGGTCTCACTGTCGACGATGTCCAGGCCGTCGAGGCCCACGGCACCGGCACGCCACTCGGCGACCTCGTCGAAGCTCAGGCGCTGCTCGATGTCTACGGAGCACGGCGTACTCCGGGTGTCTGGGTCGGCTCCGTGAAGTCCAACCTCGGCCACACCCAGGCCGCGTCAGGTCTGGTGGGTGTCATCAAGATGGTGCTCGCCATCCAACACCGCATGCTGCCCAAGTCCTTGCACAGCCACCAACCCAACAAGCAGGTCGACTGGTCGGACGCGTCCGTTCGCGTTCTCGATCGCGCCATTCCGTGGCCCTCCGGAACGCGGCGCGCCGGTATCTCGTCCTTCGGGATCAGCGGCACGAACGTCCACGTGATCATCGAGGAGCCCCCGCCCAAGAGTTCACCGCGGCTACCCGCGACCATCCCGGCCCCGGGCCCGGCCCCCTGGATTCTCTCCGCGGCATCACCGGACGCCCTACGAACCTGGGCCGGCCGAATGCACGCCGTGGGGAAGGCCGACGGCGAGCAGTCGCACTCCGCGGACGTCGCCCGCACTCTCGTGCGGGGCCGATCCTCACTCGAAATCCGTGCGGTCGCTCTGCCCGACGAACACGGCGACCACGCACCGGCCCTCGCCGCCCTCGCCGCGGGTGAGTACCACGACGACGCCGTCACCGGCCGCCGTCACGAAGGTCGTACGGCCTTCGTTTTCGCCGGGCACGGCCAGCAATGGCAAGGGATGGCCGCTGATCTTCTCCGCGACTCCACCCCGTTCGCGGAAGCCTTCGAGGAGTGTGACCTCGCTCTGCGGCCCCATCTCGGCTGGTCGGTCAGCGAGATGGCTCTCGGCCTGCTCACCACCCCGCCCGCCGATCGCGCCGATGTCGTTCAGAGCATGCTGTTCGCGACGATGACCGCCCTCGCAGCGCAGTGGCGTTCGTCGGGTGTCAGACCGGACGCCGTCGCCGGCCACAGCGTGGGCGAGATCGTCGCCGCCCACGTGGCCGGAGCGCTGAGTCTGGAGGACGCGGCAGAGATCATCGCGGTCCGCGGCCACGTGGCCCGGGAACTGGACGGCAAGGGAGCAATGGCGGCAGTCATGATGTCGCCGGAAGAGACGCACGAATTTCTTCGGACCACGGGGAGCGGCCTCTCCCTCGCGGCTGTCAACGGTCCTCGCTCCGTCGTCATCAGCGGTGACACAACGGACCTGCGCCGAGCAGTGGAGAAGCTTCGGTCCAACGGAGTGACCGTCCACTCAGTCGCGATCGGCTGGGCCAGTCACAGCACCCAGGTGGAGCCGCTGCTCCCCCTGGTGCGCGACCGACTGGCCGACCTCGCACCGGGACCTGGCACCATGCCGCTCGTCTCCACGGTGACCGGGGGCGAAATGGACACCCGCTCGCTCACCGGCGAGCACTGGTGCCGCAACATCCGCGGTCAGGTGAACCTGCATCAGGCGATCTCGACGTTGGGTGATCTGGGATGCCGGCGGTTCATCGAGGTCAGCACGCATCCCGTACTCGCCGGGGCCATAGAACAGTCAGCGCCCGAAGGTTCCGTCGTCACGGGCACCCTGCGACGTGGGGACGGAGGTGGGCGAAGATTCCAACGGTCGCTTGCCCGGGCCTACGTGCACGGTACCGACGTCGACTGGGACTCTCTGCTGCCGCCGTCCGCTGGAGAGACCGTCAGCCTGCCGCCGTATCCCTTCCGACGCCGCCCGCACTGGCTGCGAGGGCTTCCCGGATCCGTACCTGTCACGCCTCGCGAGACCAGTGCGCCGACAGTCGAGCCGCCCGCTACCCGAGTGGACATGGTCGCCCTCCTACGGCGGCAGGTATCGGCCGTTCTGGGCAAGTCGTCGGCCTCGATCGATGTCGACAGATCCTTCAGCGATCTGGGTCTGCAGTCCCTCGCCGCCGCGGAACTGCGCAACCGCATCGTCACCGCGACCGGGACGCAGGTGCCGGTGAGCCTGGTGTTCGATCACCCCACTGTGCGGTCGCTGGCGGAATCTCTTCTCAGCCGTACTGACGCCGACACGATCGACTTCGAGGCCGAAGCCCGACTCGCCGACGACATCGTGCCTGCGCAGGAGATCCGGCCTCCCGGTGACCCCCGGCAGGTCCTCCTCACCGGCGCGACCGGCTTCCTGGGTGCATTCCTCCTTCGCGATCTCGTCAGGCAGACGAATGCTGTGGTGCACTGCCTGGTGCGCGGTCCCGACGACGAGAGCTGCCGAGCGCGCCTCTGGGAGAACCTGGCCTGCTACCGCATCGACGTGGACCCGGAACGGGTCAAGGTCCTCCGCGGAGATCTTTCCCAGCCCCGGCTGGGTCTCACCCCCGAGGCATTCGACCTGCTCGCGTCCGACATGGACTGCGTCTACCACGCGGGCAGTACCGTCAACTGGTTGCAGCCGTACCGAAACCTGGCTCCGGCCAACGTCTCGGGGACGGAGGAGATCCTCCGACTGGCCGCACGGCATCGCAGTGTGCCGGTCCACTACATCTCCACGGTCGGCGTGTTCGAGAAGGCATCCCCCGCCGCCCTGCGGCCCGAAGACCCCACGGGCCCCCCGGAAAATCTGTCCAGCGGCTACCGCCAGAGCAAATGGGTGGCCGAAGCCATGATTGACACCGCCCGTTCCCGAGGACTGCCGGTCACGGTCTACCGAGTGGACACAGTCTGCGGCGACCGGGTAGAAGGCGCGTGTCAGACACGGGACTTCGTATGGTTGGCGATCAAAGGCATCGCGCAGGCGGGCGCGGTCCCGCGGGAACTCGGCGGCGCCTTCCACATGGTTCCCGCCGACTACGTCAGCCAGGTCGTCACCGCTCTGTCCCTGAACTCGGTGGGCGGTACGTTCCACTTGCACAACCAAACCTCCGTGTCGTTCGCGGAGATCGTGCACAGCATGCGGGAGACCGGCCGCGAGCTGGACGTGCTGGACACCGCCGAGTGGATCAGGCGCGTACAGGCGGACCGGGACAACGCGCTCAACCCTCTACTGGACGACTTCGAGGCAATTGCCCTCGGGGGCCGGGCGTTTCCTCGCCTTGACACCACGTCCACGACCGCTGCGAGCGGGATCGACTGCCCCGTCATCACCGCGGATCTCCTGAAGAGGTATCTCGCCTTCTTCGAGGCAACAGGCTTCCTTCCCGACCCCGCAACAAGTTGACCTGACCGGTCAGAGAAAGGACCACCATGCTGGACGCACAGGCTTACGGAGCGGTTTCCCGCACCGAGCCCCTGACCGCCATGACCGTCAAGCGCCGGGATCTGCGGCCCCACGACGTACTGGTGGAGATCCGCTACACCGGCATCTGCCACTCCGACATCCACTACACCCGTAGTGAGTGGGGACCGGCGAGCTACCCTGCCGTGCCCGGTCACGAAATCACCGGAGTCGTCGCGGAGATCGGGTCCGCGGTCACTCGTCACGCCGTAGGAGACCGAGTTGCTGTCGGCTGCCTGGTTGACTCCTGCCGGGAATGCGCCTACTGCCGCGCCGGCGAGGAGAACCACTGTGTCAAGGACGGGGGGACCCTCACCTTCGGATCCGTCGACGCCGACGGCGAGGTGACTCAGGGCGGGTATTCCACCCATATCGTGGTCACCGAGGATTTCGTCCTCCGGCTGCCCGACGGGCTGGATCTCGCCGCCAGCGCTCCGCTCCTGTGCTCCGGTGTCACCGCCTACTCCCTGTTGCGGCGGCAAGGCGTCGGCCCGAACTCCCGCATCGGCGTGGTCGGACTCGGTGGACTCGGCCACGTCACGGTGAAACTCGCCCACGCGATGGGCGCGGAGGTCACTGTTCTGTCGCACTCACCCGCCAAGCGAGAAGACGCTCTCGCTCTCGGGGCCGACCACTACCACGCCACCAGCGATCCGGCGGTGTTCGAGCAACTCGCCGGAAGTTTCCCCCTGCTCATCATCACGGCCAGCGCCCAACTCGACCTCGACGCCTACCTTGGCCTGGTGGCGACCCATGGCAGCTTGATCAATCTCGGCGCGCCGGCTCAGCCGTTGCAGATGTACGCCTTCTCCCTGCTGAAGCGGGACGTGTCGATCGGAGCCTCGCTCATCGGAGGGTTGCAGCAGACTCAGGAGATGCTGGACTTCTGCGCGGAGCGGGGCATCGTGTCCGAGGTCGAGATCATAGCCGCCGAAAGGATCAACGAGGCGTACGAGCGCATGCTCGCGTCCGACGTGCGCTACCGGTTCGTCATCGACGCGACCACCATGGTCCGACCCTGAGGACATGGGGTGTGCCGGTTTTGAGGCTTCCCCTCGATTGTGGACACCTGGGCTCTTGGGGCTCCAGAGGAAGTAGCATCAGGTGGGAAGCGAGTAAACGAAGCGTTACGCCCGAGGAGTTGAAGCGGCACGCGATCGCGCTCGTCGATTCCTCGGTCGGCACGGTCGCCGCCGTCGCCCGCGAACTGGGCATCAGCTCAGAGTCTCCGCGCGACTGGTACCGCCGGTCTTAGGGCGTGCAGATCTTTAACTCGTGGCTTTCTGCTTGGTGATTCGTTGGTCTGGCATGAGTGGGTTGGATGGGCAACGGGCCGCGCTGGCAGCCAAGTTCGAGGGGATTCTGCCTCACCTCGACGAGCGGCAGCGTCGCCTGCTGATAGGGGCGGAGGCCCAGTCCCTTGGCCACGGCGGGATCAGAGCGGTCGCTCGTGCCGCCGGTGTCCGTGAGGCCACTGTGTCTGCCGGAGTGCGGGAACTCGGCTCCGGGCAGGCTCGGCCGTGTCCGTCGGCCCGGTGCCGGCCGCAAACGCGTCGTCGACCGCAACCCAGCCGTTCGGGAGGCACTCCTCACTCTGGTCGAGCCCGACGTCCGCGGAGATCCCATGTCGCCGCTGCGCTGGACCACCAAATCCACCCGCAAGCTGGCCGAGCAGCTGACCCAGCAGGGCCACAAGATCTCCGCGGCCACGGTGGGCGACCTGCTGCGCGAGGAGGGCTTCAGCCTGCAGAGCAATGCCAAGACACTGGAAGGCAAGCAGCACCCCGACCGGGACGCGCAGTTCCACTACCTCAACGAGCAGGCCCGCGACCACCAGGATGACGGTGCTCCGGTGATCAGTGTGGACACGAAGAAGAAGGAGCTGGTCGGCCCGTTCAAGAACAACGGCCGTGAATGGGAGCCGAGAGGCGAGCCGGTGCGGGTCGACACCCACGACTTCCCCGACCGCGTGCTGGGCAGGGCGGTGCCCTACGGCATCTACGACGTCGCCGCGAACACCGGCTGGGTCAACGTCGGCACCGACCACGACACCGCCGCGTTCGCCGTCGAGTCGATCCGCCGCTGGTGGAACGGAGCCGGGCGGGCCACCTACCCGACGGCCGGCCGACTGCTGATCACCGCCGATGCCGGCGGCTCCAACGGGTATCGCACCCGCACGTGGAAGACCGAACTCGCCCGGTTCGCCGCTGAGACCGGCCTTACGATCACCGTCTGCCACCTGCCTCCCGGGACTTCGAAGTGGAACCGGATCGAGGTGCGCCACGAGGCGCCACTCTTACCGGGCAGGGGTGAAAGACCCCTGCCGCCGGGCTGTCGCAGCAGTCCGGTGAAGCTGAGGGCAGCTGAGCCGTGGAGTCGCACGGTGAGGTGAGAGCAGCCCTGACAACGACGGAGCGCGCCGGTACTTCCAGACGGTGCGTGTCCGGCAAGCAAGACGAGACGCCGTACGAGAGGAACCAGTGTCTGACGTCCCGTAAGGGTTCCACCGGCTCCAACCTGGAGGATATGGGCCGGATGCAGCGCACGCCGTCCGCTTGTCGGGCGGCGACTTCGAAACCGGTCTTTCGATGCTGGTGAGGAGGCCACGCTGAATGACTGCGGCGTAGGCGTGGCGATGCTGTCGGGGTAGAGCTGGGCGGCTCGCTCGTCGACCGGAAAGTGGTGAACGTGGGAAGCGCGCTGGAACCGCCCGTCCCGGCTGACATCAAGTCAGCCGGTGGGCAGGCCCGTCGTCGGCTGACGGCTCCAGCGCGTGGCGGAGGCCCCGTAGTAGTCCGAGCGCACGAGAGGTGCGTACATGGCGAAGGGGGCCAGCAAGTCAGCAGCGGACGTGCGGGAATACCAGGAGGTTGTCGCCGGTGAACACCGACGAGCTGGAGTCCGCCACGTATGTGGCAGAACGACGGGTACTGGAGATCCAGACCAAGCTTCACCGTTGGGCCCGTGACGATCCCCGTCGCAGGTTCGATGATCTGTTCAATCTCGTTGCCGATCCTGCGTTTCTGCTGGTTGCGTGGGATCGGGTGCGGAGTAACAAGGGCGCGAAGACCGCCGGGGTGGACGGCCGGACGGCCGCGTCCATCGCGTGGGGCATGGGCGTCGAGGAGTTCCTCGACGGGCTGCGGGCCAGTATCAAGGACCGTAGCTTCCGTCCCCTTCCTGTCCGTGAGCGGATGATCCCCAAGGCCGGCGGCAAGTTGCGCCGTCTAGGGATCGCGACGATCACAGACCGGGTGGTGCAAGCGTCCCTGAAGCTGGTGCTGGAGCCAATCTTCGAGGCGGATTTCCTCCCGTGTTCTTACGGGTTCCGTCCCAAGCGCCGGGCCCACGACGCGGTGGCCGAGGTGCGCTTCTTCACGTCCAAATCGTATGAGTGGATCGTGGAAGGCAACATCGAAGCCTGCTTCGACGAAATCTCGCACCCCGCCCTGATGGGCAGAGTGCGGGCCCGCGTCGGGGACAAGCGCGTCCTGGACCTGGTGAAGGCGTTCTTGAAGTCAGGGATCCTCGATGAGGACCGTGTACTTCGGGACACCACTGCCGGTACTCCGCAGGGTTCGATCCTCTCGCCGTTGATGAGCAATGTGGCCCTCTCGGTCCTGGACGAGTACATCGCCCAGGCGCCGGGAGGACCGGAGTCCAAGCCCTGGGAGCGAGCCAAACGGCGCCGTGAAGGTCTTCCGAACTGCCGTATTTCTAGGTACGCGGATGACTGGTGCCTGATGGTGAGTGGAACCAAGGAGGATGCCGAAGCTCTGCGCGAGGAGATCGCGGAGGTCTTGTCGACGATGGGCCTGCGCCTGTCGCCCGAGAAGACCCTGATCACCCATATCGACGAGGGGTTGGACTTCCTCGGATGGCACATCCAGCGTCATCGCAAACGGGGCGCCGACCGCCGCTACGTCTACACCTATCCCTCGCGCAAGGCCCTCAAGGCCGCGATGGGCAAGGTCAAGGAGATCCGGCGCAGAACAGCCACCGGCCTGCCACTGGACGAACTGCTCATCCAGATCAACCGGATGCTCTTCGGCTGGTGCATGTACTTCCGTCCCGGAGTGTCCAGCGCGACCTTTCAATACCTGAGGAACTATGCGTGGAATCAGGTGATGAAGTGGTTGCGCCGCAAACACCACCGGATCAACCGGAAGGACCTCCGCTGTCGCTACTGCAACGGCGGATGGTGGCCATCAGGGGCTGAAGTATCCCTGTTTGACCCCGGCAAAGTGCGCACTACGCGCTACCGATACCGGGGAACAGCGGGCATTCCTTCGCCCTGGCCGACCGCCACATGAGGAAGATTCCCAAGGGCTGAACGGGGCTTGTGGAGCGCCCGGTGCCGCGAGAGTGGCACGCCGGGTGCGGGAAGAGGCCCAGAGAAACGGCTCGCTCGAAAGACGAGACCGCGCTCTGGGCCTACTTCACCACCGGCTGTTCTCCCACATCACCATGAACTGGCGCGGCAGGCCCCTGACCAGCCACGAAGTCATCGTCGATAGCATCGCGGCGACCACCACCAAGACCGGCCTAACCGCAATGCCGGGACTCTGCTGGTGATCTTGTCCGGGGCGCTGACGGTGGGGCCGTTGGATGGTTCGCTGGAGGAGTGCGGGGTGGCCTCGGATTTTGGGGTGTGGGGGCAGTGTCGTTACGGCCGAGGAGTTTCCAGCGGATTCCGGTGAGGACGGTGCGGACAGCGCGGGCGGCGTGTCTGAAGAGCACTCCGGCGATGCTCATCCGGGACCGGCTCGATGTCCTGTTCGGGGACGAGGAGTTCGTCGGGCTGTATCCCTCCGACGGCAAGCCGGGGCTGTCACCCGGACAGCTGGCGCTGGTGTCGGTGCTTCAGTTTGCGGAGAACCTCTCCGACCGTGCGGCGGCGGACGCCGTCCGCACCCGGATCGACTGGAAGTATGCCCTCGTGCCTTGAGCTGGAGGATCCGGGGTTCGACCACTCGGTGCTGTGCGAGTTCCGGGCCCGGCTGGCCGAACAGGACGGTGCCGCCGACCGGTTGCTGCAGCTGATGCTGGACCGCCTGGTGGAGGCCGGCCTGCTCAAGGCCGGGGGCCGGCAGCGTACCGACGCCACTCATGTGCTGGCCGCGGTTCGCACGCTCAGCCGCCTGGAACTGGTCGGGGAGACGCTGCGGGCAGCGCTGGAGGAACTGGCCGAGGCCGCCCCTGCCTGGCTGACTCCGCTGATCGAGCCCGAGTGGGCCAAGCGGTACGGGCGCCGGGTTGAGATCGGCAAGCTGCCGGGCGGGAAGGCGGCCGTGACCGCCCGGGCCGAGGAATTCGGCAGGGACGGACAGAAGATCCTCACCGCCGCCTGGGCCGCTGATACCCCACCCCACCTGCGACTTCTTCCGCAAGTGGAGATTCTGCGAGAGGTATGGGTCCACCACTACTACTGGGATGCGAACGGATGTCTGCGCTGGCGGGACGGCCACGCACTGCCGCCCGCCTCGCTGCGGTTCGACTCTCCCTACGACACCGACGCGCACTACTGCGTCAAACGGGACACCGCCTGGAGCGGCTATCGGACGCATTTCACGGAAACCTGCGACGAGGAACGCCCCGAACTGGTGGTCCATGTCGCCACCACCATCTCCACCGTCCAGGACATCGAGCTGACCGACACCATCCACGACGAGCTCGCCGAGCGGCAGTTGCTGCCCGGCGAACATGTCGTCGATTCCGGCTATATCTCCCCGGCACGCATCGAGCGGGCCCGGCGGGTGCACAACATCGCTCTGCTCGGCCCGGTCGTCGCCGACCACAGCAGCCAGGCCAAAGCCGGTTCAGGCTTCGGCAAGGCGGCCTTCACCATCGACTGGGACCACGAGCAGGCGATCTGCCCACGCGGAGCCACAAGTGTGTCCTGGACCGAGCTGCGGATGAAGGGGAACACCTATCTGCAGGCCCGGTTCACCGAGGCAGACTGCCGGCCCTGCCCGGACCGCACACAGTGCACGTCCTCCGCGACCCGGCCCCGCCCGATAGCGGTGCTGCCCCGGCCGCTGCATGAGATCCAGACGCAAAACCGGCTCGATCAGCAGACCGAACAATGGCAGCGCCGTTACGCGATCCGCGCCGGCATCGAGGCCACCCTCTCGCAGAACGTCCGGGTCCACGGGCTGCGACGTTCCCGCTACCGCGGCCTGGCCCGCACCCACGTCCAGCACGTCCTGACCGCGATGGCCTGCAACGTCGCCCGCATCGCCGACTGGATCGACACCGCACCCAGAACACAGCGCCGGGCCACGCACTTCCGCACTCTGTGCTCAGCCACCGCATGACCTGCCCAACATCACCAGCAGAGTCACGGCATTGCCCCTAGAGGTCGTTTTCTCCCGTTGTTTCATCCCGGTATGCGGATTTGATCCGGTGATGTCATGTCGCGCCAGGAGATGGTGTTCTCTCCGGTGAGGCGGCGGGCCATGAGGTCGGTCATGGCGAGGTGGATCATGGCTTCGGAGCGGGCTGGAAGGGTCTCGTGGTCGCGGGCCAGGCGGCGGTGGAGCATGAGCCAGCCGTAGGTCCGTTCCACGGCCCAGCGTTTGGGTATCGGGGTGAATCCCCTGGTCCCGGGGGTGCGGGCGCTGATCTCCATGTCGATGCCGAGGGTGGCGGCGTGCTCGACAAGGTGCTTGCGGTAGCCGCCGTCCACCCAGGTCTTGCGGATCGTGGGGTGGTCGGCGGCGACCTGGTCGAGCAGGCGGGTGCCGGCGTTGGAGTCCTGGACACTGGCCGCGGTGACCAGGACCGCGAGTAGGAGGCCGAGCGTGTCGGTCACGATGATGCGTTTGCGGCCGACGATCTAATGGGCGGTAGCTGAGCCCGATGGAGCACTTTCTCGATGCCGACCGCCGGCGTCAGTACAACGTCCACCGACGATCGGGGCCGTGAGCCCTCAAAGAAGGCTGACGTGTGCTGGCGCTCGCCGTCGGTATCGAGAGCAAACCCTTGGTCACCGATGATGATCGTGGTCCAAGCCCCCTGCGGGGACTACCTCTTACGTGCTCGGGAGCCACCAGCTCCGATCAAGACCGAGGGCCCCGCAGGTCGCTGGGGTCATGAACGGCTAATCGGATGTCGGGCCCTCGAGCCCTTCCATTAGAGAGACGCATGCCCTGCATGGCTGTGACCAGCCGCAACACAGGTTCGATGAGAAGGCGTGAGGCGAGTGAGAGCGTTCTGCGGCATCGACTGGGCCAGCGACCACCACGACATAACCGTCGTCGACGAAGCGGGTTCGCTGCTGGCCCGGGCTCGCATCGATGACTCCGCGGAAGGGTTCGAGCAGCTGCTTCAGATGCTCGCCGAGCATGGCGACAGTCCGCAGGATCCCGTCCCGGTGGCCATTGAGACCTCCCGCGGTCTTCTGGTCGCTTGCCTTCGGGCAACCGGCCGCCCCGTCTACGCCATCAACCCGATGGCCGCCGCCCGATACCGGGACCGTCACACGGTCTCGCGGAAGAAGTCCGACCACCTGGACGCCATGGTGCTGGCGAACATTCTCCGCGCCGACGCCGCCGCGCACCGTATGCTTCCCGCCGACTCGGAGGTGGCCCAGGCCGTCGCGGTCCTTACCCGTGCCCAGCAGGACGCCGTCTGGGACCGAATCCAGGTCGGCAACAAGCTGACCTCCCACCTGCGCGAGTACTTCCCCAGCTACCTGGCCGCCGTCGGGCACCGTCGCGAGGGCATCTATCACCCCATAGCCCGGGCTCTCCTGGCCGCGGCACCGACTCCGCGCCAGGCGGCCAAACTGACCAGGACGCAGCTGCGCGCCGTGCTGAAGAAGGCCGGCCGCAAGAACACCATCGACAGAGAGGTCGAGCGTCTACACAGCGAACTTCGCGCGTCGCAGATGCGCCATCTTCCCCTGGTCGAAGAGGCCATGGGGCGCCAGACACTCGCGCTGCTCCGGCAGTTGGAAGCCACATGCACGAGCGCCGATGACCTTGCCAAGGCCACGGTGCAGGCGTTCGAGGCACATGCTGACGCCGAGATCATCACCAGCCTCCCAGGACTGGGCCCGCTCAGCGGGGCTCGGGTTCTGGCCGAAATCGGCGACGACCGGACTCGGTTCGCCGACGCCAGAGGGCTGAAGGCGTACGCGGGTTCCGCCCCGGTCACACGGGCCTCCGGCAAGAGCGTGTCCGTCGCGGCCCGCAGAGTGAAGAACCAGCGCCTGGCCGGAGTCGGCTACATGTGGGCCTTCTCAGCGATGGCCCATTCAGACGGAGCACGGGCTCACTACGACCGCCGACGCGAAGCCGGAGATCGGCACACGGCAGCCCAGAGGAACCTCTTCAACCGAATGATCGGATGCCTGCACCACTGTCTGACTCATCGGGTCCCGTTCAACGAGAACGTAGCCTTCCCGACCTCGCCAGAACCCCGTCTCACCCTCGCAGCTTGACACGTTCTTCGCATCGGATGTCTTCTTGGCGTTGTCCGTGCCATGGCTCGCGGCGGGGACGCTGGTGGAGGTCTTCACGCTCTGTGCGTCGATCACGCAGGCCGAGGGCTCGGTGTCACGGCCCTCCTGCCCGCGGACCAGCTCCCGTAGCAGGCCGTTGAGCTGGGCGAAGATGCCGCCCATCTGCCACTTGGCGAAGTAGCCGTAGACGGAGTTCCAATGGGGGAAGCCGTGCGGCAGAAACATCGCCATACCCCAATGAAATAGATGAAAACGACCTCTTAAAGAGCGTTTTGTCCCGGTGAGGTTGTTTGGTGGCGCTTCGGGAGGCGAGTGGGTCTGCGACTGCTGAGGTGAGAGTGGTCAAGGCGGGCTTTGCGGCGGGGGACTCCATACCTC
>NZ_JBIBKW010000038.1:0-47041 GCF_042959465.1 Streptomyces sp. NPDC007901
GGGCCCGTTCTCTCATGCCCGCGACCGCACCCGAACCTCAGTCCAGACGACCACCCGCTGCCGCTCGAACAAGATCCGGTTTGCCACAACGCACTTAAAGCACAAGCTGAAGCTGCCCGGGCCCCGTTCCGTCAGCGGACCAGGCCGGTGGCGCCTTTCGATGAGGGCGCCGGGTCGATCCGTATCGTGGCGGCGTGTGCCGCGGGGCTCACGGCGAGGGCACCGGCCGCCTGTCCGTACTTGTACCGGTAGGCGGCGTCGATCTCGGAGGCGGGTCTGGTGTCACGGGTGTCCAGGAGGACGTCGCGGGTGACGGCCCCGACCCGGATCTGTCCGTGGCTGTGCCTGTGCGCCGCCTGGTACCAGCTGGAGCGGACCCCTCGGTAGGCGCGGACGTACAGCTCGCCGTCCACCAGGACCATACCGATCTCCACGCCGAGGTGACCGTCGTCACCGACGGTCAGGACGAGGGATTCGGCCCCTGTGAGAACGGCGAGATCCCCGGGTGTCCAGGTGGTCATCGCGGGAGGTTCTCCGTCCGGTCGCTGGTCGGCTGCCGGGTGGTCCATGAGGTGAGGATGCGCAGGGCGTCGTGGGAGGGGCTGCCGGATTCGGCGGTCAGGATCATCAGTCGCTGTCCGGAGCCGTCGGGGCTGGTCCAGGTGTCGCAGTCGAGGGTGAGGTCGCCCACCAGGTGGTGGTGGTAGTGCTTGGTGCCGTAACTGGCGCTGTTGACACTGTGTTCGGCCCACCAGGTGCGGAAGTCGGGGTCCTGGACGGCGAGTTCGCCGACGAGCTGGGCGAGGTCGGGATCGTCGGGATCGGCCGCGGCTTCCATGCGCAGCGCGGCGACTGCTTCCCGGGCGTCGTGGGCCCAGTCCTGGTGCAGTTGCCGGACCACCGGGTTCGTGAACAGCAGCCGCAGGTAGTTGCGCCGGTTCGCCGGGAGGGCGGCGAAGTCGGCGTAGAGGGCTGTGGCGGCGGGGTTCCAGGCCAGGATGTCCAGGCGTTTGCCAAGGACGAGCGCGGGAGTTTCGGTGAGCTGGTCGAGCAGACGTCGCATGGCCGGACGCAGGCGTTGGGCGGGCCGGCGGCGGCGCGGGTGGGCATCGCTTCGGCCGGCGAGTTCGTAGAGGTATCGCTGCTGGTCGTCGTCGAGGCGCAGGGCGCGGGCCAGGGTGGTCAGCACGGGTACGGAGGCCCGGACGCGGCCCTGTTCCAGTCGTGTGTAGTAGTCCACGCTGATGGCGGCGAGCTGGGCGACCTCCTCACGGCGCAGTCCGGCGACCTTCCGGGCGGAGTCCGTCTCGGGAAGGCCGCACTCCTGCGGTGTCAGCTGGGCCCGGCGGGCCTTGAGGAAGGCGCCCAGCGCCCGGAAGTCGGAGTCTGCGGTCATGCTCTCAAGTGTCAGTGCGCCGCGACGGTCACGGCACACGGGTGAGGGGGCAAGTTCTTTCCCAGGCAGAAACCTGGCTCTCCCGCACGTGCGGAGACTGGCAGAACGTGGATGTGTGCCCGGCAGGGCGCGGGCCCCGAGTCCGCCGCGCCGGCGCGTTACACACGTCATCACGTCTCAGGGAGAGCTCCCATGGCGCGGACCACCGTCAGCTTCGACAGCGCCGGCATCCCGCTCGTCGGCCACCTCTACACCCCCGACGCGCCGACGTCGGGTCCGCGCCCGGCGCTCGTGGTCGGTCACCCCGGCACCAGCGTGAAGGAACAGACCTCCGGCACGTACGCGCGGCGGATGGCCGAGCACGGGTTCGTCACCCTCGCCTTCGACGCCGCACACCAGGGCGAGTCCGGCGGCCTGCCCCGTGGCCTGGAAGACCCCGCCCAGCGGGTGGAGGACTTCAAGGCCGCCGTCTCCTACCTCACCACCCGCGACGACGTCGACGCCGACCGGATCGGCCTGCTGGGCATCTGCGCCTCCGGCAGCTACTCGCTGGCCGCCACCGGCGGCGACCACCGCGTCAAGGCCGTGGCCACCGTGTCCACCGCCGAGCCCGCCCGCCAGTTCCGTCTCGGCGCCGACGGCACCCAGGACCCGGCCGTCTTCCAGGCCCTGCTGGACGCCGCCGCAGCGGCCCGCAGCGCCGCCGCACGCGGCGAGGACCCCGCCCCGATGACCATGTTCCCGGAGACCGCCGAGCAGGCCCGAGCTCTCGGCGGCCGGCACGGCGTCGAAGGCTTCGAGTACTACTGCACGCCGCGCGGCCGGCACGAACGCTCCGCGAAGACCCTCGCCTGGGAGAGCATCGACAGGATGGCCTCCCACGACGCCTTCTTCGCCGTCCCGCTGATCGGTCCCCGCCCCATCCTCCAGATCATCGGCGACCGCGCCGTCACCGCCTGGATGGCCGTGGAGGCCCACCAGCGCGCCACCGGCCCCAAGGAGATCCACTGGATCAAGGGCGCCAGCCACGTCGACCTCTACGACAAGAAGGAGTACATCGACCCCGCCATCGACAAGCTCACCGACTTCTACACCACCCACCTCACTACGGACTGACGAGCACTCCGCGACGGGTAAGGGTGCCCGGCGAGTTCGGGGGCGGTGGTCTCCCACCGCTCGCGCAGCGTGGCGCCGGCGGCCGGCAGCTCCCAGGCCTGTTCGGTCACCAGCGCGCTGATCACTGCTCCGGGCCCCATCGGCTCGCGCCGCGGTCGTGCACGGCGTCCCGGACCTGCTCCGCCAGCCCCTCGGCCGGCCGCACACTGATCTCCCCGGCCCGGAAGAGGCCGATGTACACCTGCATCACGGCCATCTGCGACGGCAGCAACTCCACCAACGGGGCATCCCCAGCGGGTTCCGACGGTGCACGGGCAGGCTGCAACCGGGCGAAAGCGATCACGTCATGGCCGACCGCCGACAACCGAACCACCCACCGCACAGGCCGGCCCTCCCACGCCGACAGCTCGGCCCGCGTCTCGCGATCAGCCACCACGAGCAGGCCCTGGCCGACCAGGACCCCCACACGCCGGCGCAACGCGGCCAGTGACCAGTCGAGCGCCCAGCCGCGTTCGGCGTCCTCCTCACACGCCCGCACCGCCCGCACCGCCCGCAGGACCTCGAGCGTCTTTTCCACCCGCACACCACCGTCGTCCTCGCCGCAGGCATCGGCCGGAGGCCAGCCAAGCCGTGCGGCACCTGATTGCTCGCACATCGGGCACGAGCGTGCCCTGCAGCCCGCGCCAGCCCGGCAAAACCCGGGCTGTCTCCCCTGATGGTGTGACTAGCTGTGGTGGTCGCGGACGCCCGCGGGTGGGTGCTTCAGGCGTCGTCGGGCTAGAGGTCCTGGACGGCGCGCAGTGCCTGGTCCACCCGGGCCATGCCCGCAGCATCGACGGGCCCGAGGAGTTTTGCGCCCTCGAACCGGTTGACCCTGAGCTGCACGATGTTCACGGCGACCGCAGTGCACGGGAGCGGATCGCCGATCACCACCGACATGGCCGTGTCCGGGAACCGGCCGCTCTCGTGCAGCACGATCACGAGGACGGCGCCGTACGTCTCTTCCAGCCCGGTCAGGCTGATGATCAGGACGTTACGGCCGTCGGGGAGCGCCCAGATCTCGCCACGGTTCACAGGGTGTCGCCCTCGCCCGCCAGGTCGTCGCCGAGACCCAGCGCGGCCAGCTGGCGCGCGGCGTCGAGTGTGGCTGCGCGGCGGGCGGCGCGCACCACGTACGCGTTCACGCTCATGCCGGCCTCCGAGGCGGCCGCCTTGATCGAGGGCGCGAGTTCCTCGGGGATGCGCAAGGTCATGGTGGTGACAGACATGGTTGCAGAGTAGCCACCGATTCATGGTGGCGGAAGTCGGTAGCACATAGTGGGGCCGGACCGAGGCGTGACCGGCTGCGGCCCAGGAGGCGTGGCCGTGCACCCCTGGTACGGCCCCCGTGTCCGCCTAGGCTAGTACTCCAGTTGCAGTTCGCTATTCCTGCTGGTCAGGGGCGTGTTCGTGAGTGTACTTGGCTGACGCACCGTCAGGTGGCGGGAGTTCGTGACTTCGGGTGCGGCGTCGGTAGTGACAGCGGCGCGCGGTGGCCTGGTGACGGCGGCGCCAGCGGGACCAGTCCAGTGCGTGGCGTGTGCGCCGTATGTGCGTCAGTGCGGGGCGGCCAGCTGCCAGGAGTCGCCGGATTTCCGCCACCGTGAGCGGGGTGAGAGCGTCGGAACCGATTCTGCGGCCCCCCTTTCCGTCCCCGCGGCGGCGGCCATGGCGGCGAGGAAAGCGTGGGCGAGCATGGCCAGGGTGATGTGCCGATACCAGCCCGGATACCGGCGGACCTCGTACTGATCCAGGCCGCACTCGTTCTTCGCGGCCTGGAACGCCTCCTCGATCGCCCAGCGCGTCCCGGCGATCCGTACCAGTTCGGCGACGCCGGTGCCGGCCGGCGCATAGGCGAGGTAGTAGGCGATCTCGTCCGGGCGGGCCAGGCTGCGGCGGGCCAGCACCCACCGGTCGTGGGTGGGCGCATCGCCGTCGAAGTCGTCGATCGCGGGCAGCCTCGCTGCCGCCCAGTCGTAGACGCGCGGCCCTTTCGCGCCGGCCCCGCAGGAGTACCGTTCCCAGGCATCCTCAGGCGCCTGGGAGATGGCGAAGTCGATGCGGCCGATGGCGTGCACGTGCTGGGACTTCGGCACGGCCAGGACATAGCTGACATCGGCCTCCTCCAGCAGGCGGCGCAGCCGCCACTCCTGGCCGTAGGCCGAGTCCGCGGTCACCCAGGCGATGGGCAGCGGCGAGGCCAGGGCCCGCATGATGACGGCCTTGGCCAGGTCGCCCTTGGTGGCGAACGTGCGCTCGCCGGGAATCTTCGCCTCCGCGCAGCGGTCCGGATCGGAGGTCCAGGACTTCGGCAGATACAGCTCCCGGTCCACCAGCGCGCGGCCCCTGGAGGAGGCATAGGCGGCGAATACACCGATCTGACAGTTCTCCGTACGGCCCGCTGTGCCGGAGTACTGCCGCTGCACCCCGGCCGAGACGGTGCCCTTCTTGATGAACCCGGTGTCGTCGATGATCAGCACCCCGGCCGTGTCCCCGAGTCTCTCGGCGACGTATTCCTGCAGGTCATCGCGGACCTCGTCGGGGTTCCAGCAGGCTCGGCTCAGCAGGTGCTGTAACCCTGCGGGAGTGCGGTGACCGGCGTGCTCGGCCAGCTGCCAGCTGTTCTTCCGGCCCACCGGTCCGAGCAGACCCTGCACATAGGCCCGCATCCGCCGCCGAAGATCCACCCGCCCGAAGCGGTGACCGATCCGCACCAGCAGCTCTTCCAGCTCCGCCGACCAGACATCAGGCCGCACATCATCTTGCACGACAAACACAACGGCCAGCCGCACCCGAAGTCACGAACTCCCGCCACCTGACGGCACATCAGCCAAGTACACTCACGAACACGCCCCTGACCAGCAGGAATAGCGAACTGCAACTGGAGTACTAGTACTCCAGCCGTAGATCGTGATCTTCATGTCTGGGATGCGGCTTGTCGCCGGTAGTGGCTGGTGCGGGACCGGGCCTGATGGCGGCGTCGCCAGTCGGACCAGTCGAGCCGGTGGGCTGCGTCGTGGCCCGACCGGATGACGAGCGTGATGAACAGGCGCTGGATCTCGTTGCAGGACAGCGGGACCAGGTCGGTCGGTCCGGGACGACGGGCGTGTTCGTCGGCGCGGACAACGGCGAGGAAGGCGTGGGCGAGCATGGCGAGGGTGACCCAGCGGCTCCAGGACGGGTAGCGGCGGACCTGGTGCTCATCGAGTCCGGCAAGCCCCTTCTCGGTCTGGAAGGTCTCTTCCACTCGCCATCTGGATCCGGCGACTCGCACCAGCTCGGTGAGCGGCACCGGCTGGAGTGAGAAGCAGCGGAAGTAGGCGAGCTCGCCGGTGACGCGGTTACGGCGGATCAGCAGCTGGTGGTGGCCCGGGCAGGAGCCGGCCAGGTCGATGACCGCCCAGTCGTAGAAGCGGTGCCCCTTCGCACCGCGACCGGCCGACAGCTTCTGCCAGGCCCGCTTCGGCAGCCGCTTGACCAGGCGGTCTGCCCGGAACTTGCCTGCATGAGTGGGGACATCGGCCGAGCAGGCCACCGCGAGGACGTAACCGATGCCGCGTTCGGCCAGAGCCGTGCGCAGTTTCGGGTTGCCGCCGTAGACCTCATCCCCGGTGACCCAGCCCACGTGGTGTCCGGCGTCCAGGAACCGTTCGATCATCGTGCGGGCCAGTTCTGGCTTGGTCGCGAAGACGGTGTCCTCGCCAAGTCCTGCTGCCTGGCAGAGGTCCGGGTCGCACGTCCAGGAGCGCGGGATGTACAGCTCCCGGTCCACCGCCGCGTGTCCCCGCTCGCCTGCGTAGACGAAGTAGACCGCGACCTGGGAGTTCTCGATCCTGCCGGCGGTGCCGGTTTACTGGCGCTGGACCCCGACGGTGTGGGTGCCCTTCTTCACGTCGCCGATCTCGTCGACGACCAGCACCGCGGCATCGTCATGGAGGTGCTCGACGACGTATTCGCGCACGTCGTCGCGGACGGCATCGGCATCCCAGACCGCCCGGGACAACAGATGCTGCATGCCGTACGGGCTGGCCTCCCCGGCCCACTCCGCGATCGCCCAGCAGTTCTTGCCCGGCAGGTCGGACAGTAGGCCCAGCACCAACCGGTTGGCTCGCAGGCGGGGCTCGTACCGGGCGAACCGGCTCGCGACCCGGCCCATGGCCACCTCGAATGCCTTCCGCCATCGGGCGGGATCTATGCTGTGACCTGCGGCCACCGTCTCATCGTTAGTCCACACAACTCATGATGATCAACGGTGGCCGCACCCGTCTCCGTACCGGCCCACTGTCCTGCGTCAGCCAACCTTAAGCGTGTGCCCACCGAAGGATGGCTTTCCCGAAGCGCGCGAAGATCAGGCGTTCCACCACTCATCGGTGGCACAGCCGACTTCGTAGTGCCACCACCCATCCTCTTGTCCCTGGGCCAGGAGCGCCTTGATCCCGTGGAAGTCGCCACCGGCTGGTGCGTTGAAGGCCACCATCGGGAAGTCTTCGCTGAAGACCTCGCCACCGAGCCCGAATCTCGAAAGATGCTGATGAACTGCCTGGGGACTGCGTCCCAGGGGGCCGGAAGGAACCGGCACAACGCGGATCGTGCAGTTGCCGGAGGCGCTGACCCGCCCCACGGCCCAGTGAAGCCCTTCTGAATCGGTCTGAAACCGCACAACGTCACCCTCAGCCACCCCATTCTGAAGAAAGGGGATGTTCTGCACGCGAGCCGTGTCAGCACTGATCCTCGTAGCCCATAGACCTTCGGTGTCCTGCGGGAACCACCCCTCGCGAGGGATGAACCGGAACCAGACCTTGATCTTCTCGACCGTGCTCTCCATGCCGGGCATCATGCGCCACCCGCCAAAGACACGTCGCACCGGGCCTGAGCTGGGCGATCATTCTTCGGTGTCACCGGACGCCCATCAGCAAGATCACGATCTACAGCTGGAGTACTCGGCATACGACGACGCGATCGCCTCGCCGATATGACTCCATGAGTACCTGCATGTGGCCTGACCTGCGCGGACGAGAATTCCGGCAGGAGCGACGTCGGCGGGGCGAAGTGCGCTCAGCTCCGCCCCAGCCGGAGCTCGTTGTGCGTGATTGCCCAGGCCATCTGCGTCTGGCCTTCGCGGTGGCGGTCACCGAGCTCGCGGAAGACGGCGGCGGCGCGGGTGGTGAGGGTGATCCAGTCGTCGAAGTAGCGGCGGTAGTCGAGATATCGGGCGAGGGTGACGGCGAGGAAGGTGGTGGTGGCGGGTGAAGTGACCCCTCGCGTCCCGGCACTTCCGTTTTATGCCGCGAGGTCCAGCCGTTGGTGACAGCGGGTCCTCGCCTGGTACGGCGTGATGTAGCCGATGGTCGAGTGGATCCGCTCCCGGTTGTAATGATCCGCGATCCACCGGAACACGTCCTGCCGAGCCTGCGTACGGGTCTCCCAGACCGTGGTTCCGATCTCCGCTTTCAGGACGGCGAAGAAGCTCTCCGCGGCGGCGTTGTCGAAACACGAACCGGTACGGCCGGTGCTTTGCCGGATGTCCAAGTTGTTCCAGACCGTGGCGAGGTATCCGGTGGCCACCAGGAAGGTGCCCTGCGGGCTGAGGGAGAAGAGGTCGATCCCGGTCGGGTAGGCATGACCGCGCGGGTGGAGTCCGCGGGCCTCCAGAACGGTGGTGTGGTCGCCGTCGGTGCTCACGGCAACCGTCGTGCCGTCAGCGGACAGGCGCGCGTTCCGTACCCTCGCGGCGGTCTGGTAGGAGCCGAGCTGTCTGCCGGTCTCCACGTCCCAGGTGCCGACGTGCGTCCCGCCCACTGCGACAAGGATGTGGCCGTTGTCGTCGAGGTCGGAGGTCGTCACATCGAACCTGGGCAGTTTGACGGCCCCACGGTCATCGAAGCCGCCTCCGCCGGAAGTGTCGAGTTCACCGAACGCATCAAGTCTGTCGATCCGGTGAGCAGGACCGCCGTCGTCGTGATTGTCGCGAAGTCGGCCGGCCGCAAGGTCTTCGGCCTCGCCACCGCGGAAGTTCGCCTGGCATGACCTGCTGCCCGTCAGTCCGACAGCCAGTGCAGCTCGTGCGCCACGGTTTTGGCGACGGCACGGACGCGGCGGTGTAGTGGCGACTGATCGCGCGGAAGGACCAGGTGGATCGTCAGGCTGGGTGCGCCGTGCAGCGGTCGCCAGGTGATGCCGGGCGGTGGTGCCGTGGCGGCGGCCTCGCCGGCCGGGGCGAGGGTGAGCCCGTTGCGCAGGTCGCGCTGTGACATGTCGAAGGAGACTGTGGGCGTGTGGAATCGGGGATGTGGCCGGGTATCGCGGAACAATGCGGCCAGCTGGTCGTGGATCACGGGGTTGGCCGCACGGTCGGGGAGTCGCAGCGGATACGCGGCCGCGGCGGCGATCTCGATCTCCGGGTGTTCGGCCAGCGGATGGTGCTGCGCCAATTGGACGCCGATCCGCTCACGCCGCAGCAGGTACCGGCGCACGCCACCGCCCGGCTGTTCACCGCGGGTGATCCCGGCATCGATGCGGCCGTCGGCGACCGCGGGGGAGATCTCGAGCGTCGCCATCGGGACCGCGCTGACCGCGAGTCCGGGACTGCTGCGAATCAGCTCGTCCACCAGGGCCGGAGCCGTCTCGGCCCCGGCGCTGAGGCTGTATCCGATGCGGAGGGTACCCAGCTCACCGGCCCCCGCCCGCCGGGCGGTGTCCCATGCCCGGTCCAGCGCCGCCAGCGCAGGCGGCGCGGACTCCGCCAAAGCCGCACCGGCCGTGGTCAATACGACGCTCCGCGTGTCTCGAACCAGCAGGGCGTTGCCGAGTTCCGTTTCCAATCGGCGAATCCGGGCGCTGAGCGCAGGCTGCGCGATACCGATTCGGGCGGCCGCGCGGGTGAAGTTCAACTCCTGCGCCAGCACCAGGAAGTACCGCAGGCTGACCGTATCCGGTGCCATGTGCACTCCCTGCCGATTGATAACGATCCGTTCTGAGTCTATCCCGCATTGGTCTTTCCCCCGACCCCACGTCAAGCCCTAACCTGCGCATATGACGATTCAACTGACCGCGGTCCTGGACATCGCACTCACACAGCCCGCCGACCCTGATCTGGACGGAGGTCGTCATGCATAAGTTGGTGGTCCTGTATTCCAAGCCCGCCGACCCTGACCACTTCCGCGACTACTACGTGACCAACCACCTTCCACTGGTCATGAATTGGCCCGGTCTGCTTGCGTGGCGCTACAGCTTCGACGTGGCGGCGGCCAAGGGAGAAGCGCCGTATTTCGCGGTCTTCGAAGGCGACTTCGCTGACGCCGCCGCCATGGCCGCGGCGCGGGCGTCGCCGCAAGGCCGGCGGGTGGCCGCCGATGTCGCCAACTACGCCACCGGCGGTGCGGTCGTCATCCACTATCCGGTGCAGGACGGCACCGGCTGAGGCAGGACGGTACGCTCCGGGACGCGTTCGGTCGGCCGTTGCGGCCAGGTCCGGCTATCGGCGGAACGCCGTTCGCGGTTGCCGGTTCGTTGAGCGTCAAAGGTGGGCCGATGTCCTGGCCAAATGTCACGGTGGTGGATGCGTGCGTGCGGCGCGACGGCCGGGGCGGCAGCCCCACGGCCGTCACCGACGACGACCCGGCGGCGACGGACGCGGACCGGCGTGCGGTCGCTGCTGCGGCCAGCACCTCGCACGCGGCGTTCCTCGGCCCGGGGCGGACGCCGGACGGTGGCTGGCCGGTCCGGTTCTTCACCGCCACCGCCGAACTGTCCGGCTGCGGCCACGGCACCGTTGCCGCGCAGGCCGTCCGGTTGACCCGCACCGCGCTGGGCGAGCTGAACGACCGCCAACACACCGGCGGGCGCACGTTCGACACCGTCGCGATCCGCCGCCCCGCCGGCATCGAGGTGTGGTTCGACCAGGGCCTCGTCGCGCTACGTCACCCGGCAGCGGACGAGCGCGCCGCGATCGTCGCCGCGCTCGGGCTCACCGCGGACGACCCGCATCCGACCGACGCGCCACGGATCGCCGCGCCCAGCGCACCACGCATGCTGGTACCGGTCCACGACCGGTCGGCGCTGCTCCGAGTCCACCCACACCTCGGCAGGCTGACAGCGGCGTGCCAGCGGTACGGGCTCCTCGGCTGTTTCGTGTACGCACCGCCGGTGGGCGACCGACCGGGTGCGGCGCGGATGTTCGCGCCGGCGATCGGTGTCGACGAGGACGTCGCCAACGCCAACAGCACCGGCTGCCTGGCCGCCCACCTGCTCGACGCGACAGGGGCACAGACGGTCGCGATCGAGGTGGAGCAGGGTGACAGCCTCGGTCGACCGGCCAGCGTGCTCGCTTCGGCCCGACGCGGGCCGGCGGGCATCACGACCCGGGTCGGCGGGTTAGCGGTGGTCCGCGACGGACACCGAGGCGACAACTAGACCGTCCCCTTCTGCGATCCGCGCATGCGGCTGGGGCTGTCCGCTGCGGTCAAGCGTTGGCACCCGGTGGCGGCGTCAGTGGAGCATTGGCGTGCCTCATGGGCAGTTTCCCGTGACGGTTTCGACACGGTCGGGGAAGCGATCTTCGGCGGTCATCACACCGGTTAGAGACTGACTGATGTGTGTGGTCATGGCCGCGGGCCGAACTCGGTGCTGTGGTCGATGGCCCACTGCGCAAAGGGGCGGGCCGGCCTACCGGTCAGGCGCTCGACATCATCGGTGACAAGGCGTGATTCGGGTCGCTGCGTTGACGCCGTGATGAGGGCATCGACCAGCTGTTCGGGACGGCCGTCCGCGAGCATTCGTGCGCGCGCGATAACCACGGGGACCGGCTCGAAACGCAACTTTCGTCCGAGGGCGGCACCGAGGATTCCGACCTGGTCGGCCCTGCTGAGCGGCTCGGGCCCGGTCAGCAGGTAGGGGGTGCGATCCGAATCGCCCTGGCGTCGAAGGAGCACCTCCGCGGCTGCGGCCGCGACATCACCCTCGTCCACGACTGCTGTGCGCGCTATGTCCGGACCTCTGACCACGTCGCCTGCGCGCAGCTGTGCCGCCCAGCCCCGAGTGTTGGACGCCAGCGTGTCGCTGCGCAGCACGGTGAGATGCAGGCCGGCATCACGGAGCCGGCGTTCCATGTCCGCGTGTACCTGCACAATCGGGTCACTTTGGCGAAATGAGGCGTCATCAATCGCAGTCGAGGAGAGGTAGACGACGCGCGGTGCTGCTGCGGCGAGTTCTGCGATCAGAGGCTCGGCGGAGGAGGTGTCGAGCAGCGGCCATATGAGGAAGACGGTGTCGATGTCGTCGAGCGCCGCACGGACGGAGTCGGCGTCGGTCAGGTCACCGCGCACCGACTCGATGCCGGGTCGCGGGCCAACACGGCGACGATCGAGGCACCGCACAGCTGCTGCGCGCACATGCAGCCGGGCGAGGAGCTCACGGCCGAGGTTGCCCGTCGCGCCGGTGACCAGGACCGATCGGGAACAAGCAGGAGTAGGCGGGGTGGGAGAACTGTCAGGCATGCTGGGGAGGCTAAAGGGTCAGGTCGACATCAAGGCAAGGGCGGAATGGCGATAACGATCGGCGAGGCGGCTGCGCAGCTTGGAGTCGAGGCCCATGTCCTACGGCACTGGGAGCACGTCGGAGCACTCACGGTGCACCGGGACGCGAACGGTTACCGCCTCTACGACCACGATGTCCTGGAGCAGGCACGAACCGTGCTGAAACTGCGACAAGTCGGGCTCTCGTTGCCAGAGGTCACCGCAGCGATGTCCCTGAAGAAGTCCGCAGCGCAGGAGGTCGTGCGCGCGAAGATCGCTGCGCTCGAAAGTGAGGTCCGCAGCAAACAGCAAGCGATCACCTTCCTCCGGCACACCGTCGAGTGTCGCCATCGGTACCTCGAGGAGTGCGCGGACTGCGCGACATTCGTCTGGGACCCTTGATCATCCGATGTGAGGAATTCGCGGTCGATGACCATAGCCCTTGATCGGTAGCAAGTGACCGCCGACATCAACGTCTTGGCCCGCAACAGCTAGAGCCTGGTCGGCTTGATGCACCAGGAATCGGACGACTTGCAGTTTGATATGGACGTTTAGTGGCGTTTGACACGTATTGCCCGTATTTAATGGCAGAGGTATCCCGCGGAATGCGGTGATGCCACGGATCGAATCCGCCTCACTCGACAGCATGGCTCTGCATCGTCAGCATGGACCCGATCAGGCGATCGAGATGACGCGGGGGTCAACACTGACGTCCCACGGACCGTGCCTCATTCACGTGACGTACATGAGGCACGGTCCGTGGGACGTCAGGTGGCGCGGCGAAGGGGGACGACGACGTTTTCGCCCATCCGCTTGGGATCGAGGCGGTGGTACTTGATGTGGCCGATCCTCTCGGTCTCCTCAAGCCATCCGGCTTCGATGACCTGCTTACCGTTTGGCAAGTGATCTTGACTGCCTGGCTTGACGACGAACGGGCCGGCCTACTGGAAGGGGGGCAGCCAGATACGCATGCCCAACTGCCGGTAGGCGTCCGCGTCGTCCTTGATCGTCCACCAGTTCCGCCGGGTGAACTGCAGGGAGGTCGACTGGCCGGGGTGGCGCTTGCCCAGGGTCGCGCAGATCTCCGTCAGGTCGGGCGGGAATGCCAAGACGCCGGCCACGTCGAACGCCTCGTAGACGACGAGCGCGTACCAGTCGACGCCGGGGATGCTCCGCACGGGGTGCTCGTTCAGCCAGACGCCGAGAGGGTTGGCGAGGTACTTGACCTGGACAAACTCGCCGTCAGCCGATACCAGGTCCCAGTTCGCTTGTACGCGGGATCCGGCGAGCCGGCCTCCCCACAGCGCCAAGACCAGATGCTCGGCGACCTCGGCCAAGGGGTCCCGGTTAGATCGGCCGAGCCCCATAGTCCCCAGCAGCGATTGCCGCGCCGCCCGGTAGGAGGCGAGGGCGCTCAGCAGCCCAGGCGCAGTGACGCTGTTGGGCGCGGGATGAGAGTCGTGGTCGGTCACCCAGCCACGATCGCGCACCGGACCACGACTCGACCAGCGGCGGCCAGCCTGCCCGAGCGGGAGCCGACAGCCGCTCACCGCCCATACACATGCCGGCGTTGCACACAGGGAAAGCAGGGCTTCCCACCCGTAACATCACTCCACCGAGGCACACTAAGCCCAGGCCCCTTCCTCGACTCCCCGCAACCCCCCCGGCAACGAACCAAGGAGACAACGATGCCCGACAGCACAACTCACACCACCGAGTTGGCCTCCCACTACATCAGCCAAGTGAACAGCGACCTCGATCGCAACCTCAAAGAGCAGGAACGCATCACCGCTGAACTCGCCGCGCTCCAGGAACAGTTGAACATTCTGCAGCAGGACCACACCGTGCTGGTCACCATGCAACAGGCACTCGGCGTCCCCGCCACACCTGTCCAGCCGGCCAGCACCGAAAGCGCCGCCGTCCCCCCGCCCAGGAAGAAGCCTGCGTCCGCGTCCGGCACGCGCCGGCCGGCAAAGAAAGCAGCGGCACCACAGCCCCAAGACGAGGAGGCGTCTCAGTCCACGCTGGTCGACCTCATCCACCAGCATGTGAGCAATCAGAACGAGCCCCGCTCCGCAGCAGAGATCGCCGAGGCACTCAGGCAGGCACACCCCCAGCGCACCATCGACACCAAGGTGGTACGCACCACCCTCGAAAACCTGGTGGCCAAAAGCCGCGTCCGCCGGAACAAGCAAAACTCCTCCGTCTTCTACGCCCCCACCAGCACACCGGAACAAGAAGCCGCACCCACCGACGAGACCCAGCCCGAACCCGCTGAATGAGATGGCTCTGGCGTTGGTCCAGCGCCGCCGGTGCAGGCGGCTGCGCGGCCCGGTGCTCGCACGTCCTCGCAGCCGCCGCTGATCAGACGCGTGGCAGGGTGGCCAGAAGAACTCGTGCAGTCGGTCGAGCAGGAAGCGGACGAGGCGGGAGACGGCCGCTGCGAGCACGGTGGCGGCGCAGCCGGTCGGGCTCACCAGCGAGGACCCAAGCCCTTACCCCGGGTGAAGCCGTGGCTAAGCTTCCCAGTGGCACATCACGTTCCCTGCTACCTCCGCACTCCGAGCGCTACGCCCGCCCGAGCCGGTCACGCCCCTTCCGATAAGCCGGGGTTGTTACAGGCGGACGACGATCAAGGCGATGTCGTCGCACCCACCGCTGCTGACGCCGAGGCGGGACAGCAGGACGTCAGCCAGGTGGTCCGGGCTGAGCCGAGGGCTGCCGCAAAGAGTGTCGGTGAGCCGGTGCAGGCCGACATCGATGTCCTCTCCGCGGCGTTCGATGAGCCCGTCGGTGTAGAGGACGAGAGTGTCACCGGATGCGTAGGGCACGGCGGCCTGGGGGCGCGGGACATGGTCCGGACGGGCGCCCAGGGGCGGGTCGGTGGCCTGGTCGAGCAGGACGAAGGTGCCGTCAGGGCGGACAAGGACCGGTGGAGGGTGGCCGGCGCTGCTGTAGGTGATGTGCCGGCCGTGGGTATCGACGACGGCTTTGACGGCGGTGGTCGTGCATGCGCCTTCCACCGACCGGGCGTACAGGCCCAGCGCTTCCATGGCGCTGGCGGGTTCATGCAGGGCGCGGACCGCGGCGGACAGGGCGCTGCGGAGCATGCCCATGGCGGCGGCGGCCTCCAGGCCGTGGCCGACGACGTCGCCCACCGCGACGGCGAAGCGGTCGTCGGGCAGGTCCACGACGTCGTACCAGTCGCCGCACACGTTGAGGCCCTTGGCCGCGGGCAGGTAGCGCACCGCGATGTTCGGGTGCCGGTTCAGGTCCGGCGACTGCATCATCGCCTCCTGGAGGGTGACGGCGATCTTCCGTTCCCGGGCATGGGCCTTGCGCAGCTGCTCGATCACCAGCTGGAGTTCCCGCGACCGCGCATACAGCTCGGCCTCCATGGCCTCATGTTCGCTCAGCGCCTGACCAGGCCGGGCGCGGGTGTTGTGGGAGAGGACGAATTCGGTGACGTCTTCCACCCGGTGGATGATCCACGCGACCTGTTCATCCGGCCCGAGCACGGGGGTGTTGATCGGGGACCACCAGCGTTCCTCGAATGCTCCGGGGCGGTCGGGCACAGGGATGTCGTACTTCTGCACCGCCATGGTGTCCGGCTGCTTTGCGAGCAGGACCCGGTGCAGGGAGGCGCTGAGGTTCTGCACCCCGTCGGCGTTGGGGTCCGCCGGGTTGTCGGGGAACGCGTCGAAGAGATACTGCCCGATGAGGTCGTCCCGCGTGCGGCCGGTCGCCCGGCAGTAGGCCGCGTTGACGTCGAGGATCACGAGATCAGGGCCGAGCACCAGGTAGGGACTGGGGGTGGCGGCGAACAGCGCGTGATAGTCGATTGCTGGTGTGGTCACAGGCGCTCACCCCGTTCCCTTCCGGACCCCCTCCCCGGTTCCACTATGCGCCCGCACCACGGCAGCGGGCCTGACACGAGAACGTCGGATTGCCTCTTTCGCCCCCTCTCTGTCCCCTCACCTGCCGCTCGGCCGCCCTACGCCGGAACCACGCCGCACGGCGACAGGACGCACCGAACCGCTCTCAGCCCGGCACCGCGTATCGGCCGTCGACGCCCCGCGGCAGCATCACCTGCCACCGCGCCCGCTCCACCATCGCCAGCCAGCTCTACGGCGCGAAAGAGCCCGTGACCCTGTTCGAGCTCCGGGCGTGGCTCGGGCACCGGTCTCCGGAGTCCACCCAGCACTACGCGAAGATCAGCCCCAACATGCTGACCAAGGCGTACGAGGATGCCGGGCACTTCGCCCGCAACGTACGCACCCTCGAGGTCCTCGTCGACCGCGAGGCCGTCGCAGCCGGCGCCGGGGAAGCATGGCAGCACCAGGACCTGGGACACGGCTACTGCACATACACGTTCTTCGAACAGTGCCCGCACCGCATGGCCTGCGCCCGCTGCGTCTTCTACACACCCAAGGAATCCAGCAGGGCCCAACTTCTGGAGGCGAAGGGCAACCTTCAGCGCATGCAGCCCGCGATCCCACTCACCGACGAAGAACAAGCCGCCATCGCCGACGGCCAGGCCGTACTCAACCGGCTCCTTGAAAACCTTGGGGATGTCCCCACACCATCCGGTCCCGCCCCGCGGCAGTTGCTGCCGATCATCACTGAGACGCCGTTGAGGTCTCGTCCGGTCTGATCTGAGCGGACGAGACCTCACCCTCCGAGTGGTTCCGAGTGGTTCCGAGTGGAAGTTTGTGGGAGTTACGGGAGATCGGTCATCGCGCCCCGATGAGGGCCGTCGCCGCTTCGGCCTCAGGCACGGATGCGCGCGGAGCGCTGCCCCCCATGAGGTCGCACGCAAGGCACTCGCCGCTCACACCAGCACCCTCCCCGTAGCTGTGCGCTCATTTGATCACAGAGGGTCCGGCGACCAACGAAGGACACTGTGGGCTACCGGCGAAATGCGGTTCGCGAGGTGACGGAATGCCTCATCGGCCGCTGACGACCTGCCACGCCGGGGCGGCGGCGTCAGCGGCCGCCCTGCGGCCGCGACCTCCGTGCCGCCAGGAACACCAGCGCGCCGCCCGCCACCAGCAGGACGGCGGTGCCCGCCCGCAGCAGGACTCCGTCCGCGCCCGTGGCGGCGAGCCCGTCGCCAGTCGTCGTCTCGCTCCTGGTTCCGGTCCCGGAGCCGGACGGGCTCGCGGAGGCGCTGGGCGACGGGCTGGACGTCGCCGAACCGGTGGCCTTCACCGCGATCGCCGCGGTGTCGTTCGCCGCGTCGTCGTCACGATTGGGGTACTCGGGGTTCTCCACCGCCCGCACGCTGCCCTGCGCGCCGGGGACGACCCGGTCGATCCGCACCGTGAACTCCTGGGTCACAGAGTCGCCCGGCCGGAAGTCCGTGCTGCCGATGTCGCAGGTGTAGCTCTTCGCGCCGACCTTGCCTGGTGTGCAGTTCCACAGCGGCCCGGGGTCGCCCTGCTCGCCGGGGCCGGGGGCGCCGGTGATGGTGGTGCCGGCGGGCGGGGTCACCACGAACGCGCCGGAGTTGTCGGCGTCCACCCACTGGACGTCCATCCGGCCCGGCCCATTGTTGCGGACGCCCACGGTGATGCTCACCGTCTCGCCGACCTTGCCCTCGACCGTGTCACCGAGCGCCTGGTAGTCGGCGTGCTGGGTGGTGGCAAAGGTGCCGTACCCAAAGCCGGTGAATCCGGTGCCGGAGGCAACGGACTTCAGGCCGAGCGGCGCGCCGGTGCCGGTCTCGGGGAAGTCGGACGGGTCGAAGGAGTCGGGCGCGGTGCCGCCGACCGGCCACACGACGTAGGTGTTGTAGCCGTACATCGTGTCCTTGGCGGCGGTGTAGCGCAGCGGCGCGTCCGTCTCGTAGGCCGCGCCGGGCGCGACCGGGGTGTCGAACCGGCACCAGGCTCCCACGTCGGGCTGGTCCGAGTAGTGACAGTTAGAGTGGTCACGGGCGAGAGAGACGCTTTCTGAGTCCTGCACCAGCAGCATGACGCCCTTGTCGGCGGGGGCTGCGCCGTTGTTGGCGAAGGCCGGGGTGCGCTCGAAGACGGCGCCGGGCGCGATGCCCTTCAGCGCCGGGTAGGGCCGGCGGACGAGCTTCGGCCCGCCGACCAGGACGGCCGTCTTCCCCGTCACGGTGGACGCGTCGGAGGCGGTGGCAGTGTAGGTGATGGCACCGGTGTCGCCCGCCTTGGCGGCCGCGGTGGGCTTCAGGAAGAACGGGTCGATCGACTCCCTGCCCGACAGCGGGCCTACGTCACACCTCACCTTCAGGGTGCCGGTGCTCACGCAGTCCCCCGTGACCACCATCGTCGCTTTCCCGGCGAGGGACGACGCGTCGACCGCGACCGAGACGTCATGGGCGTCCCCGCCCGAGGCGGTGATGCCGAGGTCCAGGTTCGGGCCCTCGCCCTCGGTGGGGAGGTAGTAGTTCTCCTGGGCGTCCAGGACGAGCGTCGTTCCGGCGGCGTGCGCGGCCGGGATTGCGACCGCCATAGCGGCGGTCGCGAAAGCGGCGGCCGCCGCTGTCCGCCATGTTCTGCGTATCGTCAGCACACTACGTGGACACGCCAGAACACCGGAAGGTTGCGCCCGAGCGTCCGTGCGCTGACGGAATGGTTTCGCTCTGGGAACGTCTCCAGAGCACCGAACCAGCGACAGCCGACGGCCCGAAGTTCACCGGGAATCTGCACAGACCAGCGCGGGATGCCCACAGGCCAGAGGCCGCGTTTCCGCAGGTCACCGAATTCCGTCGTTAGCCCACTGTCGGCGAGACATGCCACGACAGGCCACAACCACTGTCATGCATAGCGCAGATACTGGCTGCTCGGAGCCGTCGCGTCGAAGCGTCCGAGCCGCAGCCCTCATGGTTGGCCAGTGGGCCCCAGCATGCCCGCAGTGCCTAGCCTTTCCGCATACGGACGACAAAGAACGGCGTCTGATGGGTCTTGAGATAGCGCTCTTCGTCAACGCGGCGGACGGACTGTGCGGCGCGGGGCCCCACCAGCCGCTCCAGAGCGAACCCGGCATCGAGGAGTTCTCCCAGAAACGTCTGCATCGTCATGCGAGGGTGCGCATTGGTGAAGCCGTTGGTCCCGAAGCGGGCTTCGACGCGGTCCTCGTCGAAATGGCAGCCGCCGTGCCACACCCAGTCAGCAGTTGGGTGGACCGTGGATACCAGCAGCGTCGCGCTGCCCTCGACGCCGACCGCCTCGGACGCCCCTCGTTCGCGCGGTTCGGCGATGTAGTGACCGGCGCCGCAGCCGACGTCCAGAGCACGCAGTCCGGTGACGTCACGCCCCGGCCGAGCGACAGCACCCCGGTCAGACCGGCCACCGCGCCGGACAGGCCACCCGGCAGAGCCAGTCCGCTCCCCTCGTAGAGGGTCAGCATCGCCAGTTCGCGGTTGGTCCAGCCGGTCGCCCGCAGCACCGCGAGATCGGCGGCGCGGGATGCCTGGAAGTTCCAGCGAAAGCTCAGGTCGGAAGTATCGAGTGGCGGCCGTGCGGGTGCCATGGTCAGCCTCCGGTGACCGGACGCTCACCTGCCCGCCTGACCCAGGTGACCGGAGATAGAGGCACTGCAAACAGGCTGCTCAAGGCGGGGGTTGCGGGGCTTACCCCCGCGCCATGCACCCTGAGCCGCCCGGTCCTGAGCGCCACCCCGGGACGCAAGGACCAGGGAAGCGACACCTTCCACCGCCCAACCACCGCACGCCCGTCCGGGGCGTGCCCGAATCCCGAGGGGGAACCGTTCGTGTCCACGCTCGCTCTGCTGCTCCTGGTCGTCGCCGTGCTGCTGCTCGCGGCCGGCGGCGCCTACCTCGTGCACCGCCACCCGGCATGGAGCCAGCCTCTCGGCGTCGCGTTCGGCGCCGTGACCGTCATGGCCACGCTGGTCGGCGTGATCCTCGCCCGGTGAACCGGGTCTGCCCGCGCACGGCCGACGCGCAGCACGTGCACGGCCCCGTGGCTTCAGGGAACCAGGCCGGTACTGCCACGCAGGGCTCCCCAGGGAAGTAGTCGGCGTGCGCGGTAGCTCGAAAAAGGCATTCTGACCTGGTTTTTTATCCTCGCCGAGGCCTGCCTCCGACGCGACCCAGGGCGCGGCTCGGAGCCTCGCCGCCGGCGGAGATGGCGCGGCCGTCGTGGGGGGCGGCTGTTCCTCCAAGGCGGCACAGCCGGGCGCGTGGTCAGACCTCGATGCCGCCGGGCACCCTGGAGCTGTGGCCACCAGGAAGACCCCGCGCTGCCGTCAGTGCGGAACGCCGCTTCCCGACGGGTGCAGGAAGAACCGTCGGTACTGCTCGGCGACGTGCAGGACGCGGGCCTGGCGCACGATGAAGGCCCGCCGCGAGGCGATCGAGGCCGGTGGGGCGGCCCTCAAGGCGGTGCTCGAAGGCCGCCGCCATCCCTGGCCGCGGTTCACCTGCCCGGAGTGCGGCAGCACCTGGTACGCCGCGGACACTCCGTTCGGGAAGACGAAGAGGTCCTACAGCTGGTACTGCTCACCGAGGTGCCGGACCCGGGCATGGCGCCGCCGATTGCGTTCAGGAGGCGCCACGCCTTGACGCCTCCTGGTGACGGAGACTGCCCGGGCCGGGGCCGAGCAAAGGCCTCAGTTGTCGTCGCGGGCGCTGCCCACCCATCCGATGGGCCAGCCCTCCCCCGTGATCCCCGCATGCACCTCTGCTGGGTCACGCCCCGCATCCATCAGGCAGATCCGTCTGCAGTGTCCGTGCTTGCCAGGGCAGATCTGGCTGGCTCCCTCCACGAGAACGGGCAGCACTTGTTCACCGATTCGGGAGGTAGACAGAAGAGGCCGGCGAATCGAACTCTTCACGGGAGTCGACAGCACTACCTGATCTTCGCACCTGGCAGGGTCTGGGAGGATCTCGCGGTGAACAGCACTGATGACGCCGCCCGCCGGACGCTTGTCCACCGCGGCTTCGCCCTGGAGTACGTCACGCTCGGCTGGAATGTGATCGGCATCGTGGTGCTCGCCGTCGCCGCGATCTCGGCCAGGTCCGTGGCGCTGGCCGGGTTCGGCCTGGACTCCCTGATCGAGATCGGCGCCTCCACGGTGGTGATCTGGGAGCTGTCCGGCACTGGCGAGTACCGCCAGCGCCGTGCGCTGAAGCTGATCGGCGTCGGCTTCGCGCTCCTGGCGGTGTACCTGCTGGTGCAGTCCACTTGGGTACTGGTCTCCGGCTTCCGGCCCCACCCCTCCGCACTGGGCATCGGCTGGACCGCGGTGACGGCTGCGGTGATGTTCACGCTCGCCGCCGGCAAGGCACACACCGGCACCGCCCTGGACAACCCAGTGCTGAAGACAGAGGGCCGGGTAACCCTGATCGACGGCCTGCTGGCCGCCGCCGTGCTGCTCGGCCTCCTGCTGAATTCTCTGGCCGGCCTCTGGTGGGCCGACCCGACAGCCGGCTACGTGCTGGTCTACTACGCGCTGCGCGAGGTCAAGGAGATCTTCTTCAGCGAGCACTGACGACCTGGACCAGCTAGCAGCACGCCCTTCTCCGGCAGCGTCTTGACCTGGGGCACGGAGAAGCGACCCACTACCCGCGCCCAGGTGCTCTCGCCTCTCGTGAACATCGAACATTGGCTTTGTCCATGAGAACGGACAGCGAATGTCCACCACTTCGGGAGGCATCCTGGATTCGAACGGTCCGTGCCCTGCGACTGGTCAGTATCGGATATGCCGATAGGGCAGAGACAGCCACGTGAGCGGGATGACGACCGAGCACGAGCGCGTGGAGCGCAGGCGAGCAATCCATTTTTCTCGCGGTATCTCCCAGAAGCGGGCCTTGTAACTCAGCAACCTCGGCCGAGCCGGTGAATCGCGCGTGACCGTCCGGCGCCGGCGCCGGAGGGTCACGCGCGCGAGGAGAGGCGTCAGCTCTTGCCCTGCAGCCGCCAGATCTGGTTCTTCTTGGTGCTCAGCGCACTCGCCGCGTCGCAGGTCCACTGGTGGATGAGGGCTCGCGGCTGGGTGGAGACGCCGGAGACGTCGACGCATTTGCCGCTGTGGACGGCGACGAGCTGGTAGTCCTGGCTGTTGCCGAGCGCGGTGACGGGGTTGAGGGTGAACATCTGGTTGGTCTGGCCGTTGCACGTGTTCTGGATGACGGCGGCGCCGTCGGCGGTGGAGGCACCGGAGACGTCCAGGCACTTGCCGCTGAGCTCGTTGACCACCGTGTAGGTGTTCGTCCGCCCGGCAACCGGCTTGAAGTCGAGCATCTGCTGGTAGCCGCCCTCGCAGTAGTACTGCTGGTACTGGGTGCCGTCGGCGGTGCTCAGGTTGGTGTCGTCCAGGCACTGGCCGCTGTTCTCGCTCACCGCGACCGTGGAGATGGTGGTGTTGGACGGCGGGAGAAGGGTGATCGTGTAGCCGTCCTTGGCGTTGGTGTACGGGACGGTCAGCGAGGCGGCGTTGTTGCTGACGGTCAGGGTGGTGTCGGAGATGGTGGTGGGTCCGGTGACGGCGGCACCGCTGTTGTAGGGGATGCGCTGGACGACGGCGCGGACCTGGCCGTTCTCCACGACCGAGGTGGTGTTCAGGCCGGTGAGGTTGACGGTGACGTTGCCGGTGTTGCCGTTGCTGCCGATCAGGATCTTGGCGTTCTTGGCGGTGTTGTCCTTGGTTGCCAGGCCGTCGGTGTTGGTGCCGGGGATGTAGTTGACGATGTTGCCGGTCTGCGAGCCGTAGTAGCGGTACATGAACCACTCGCCCAGCGGCAGGTACTGGCCCGCGCTGTTCCTGGTGAGCAGGTTGGCCTCATCGTCGTGCAGAGCCGTGCCGGAGGCCCAGTTGCCGCGCAGGCCGTCGGCCCCGGCCCGCTCCAGGCGGCCGATGAACCAGGCGCCGCCGCCCGGGGACTGCATGGACAGGGTGGCGTACTCGTTGATCTGGTACGGGCGGGTGTTCGTCAGGCCTGCCGCGGAGATGGTCGAGTTGGCGCGGCCCACGTCGGTGACCGGGTCACCGGGCTCGTCGTGCCAGCTGTAGATGTCGGGGGCGACGTTGTTGGCTTTGACGTAGTTCAGGTACGTCGTCCACCAGGCGTAGGACGAGTTCGGCTGGCCGGCGATGCTGGGGCCGACGATCAGCTGGTTGGGGAACGCGGCGCGCACCTTGGCGTAGAAACGCGACCACATCTGCAGGTACTGGGTCTGTGAGGCGCCCCAGAAGCCGCTGCCATCGGGCTCGTTCCACAGGTCCCACTCGACCGTCATGTTGTTGGCCTTGACGTCGCCGATGAGCTGGGTGACGAAGGCGTCGAACTGCGTCCAGTCACCGTTGTCGCCGGGCCAGCCCTGGCTGGTCGTCCCGTCGGCGCCCCACAGGTCGTGCGGCAGCAGCACGAAGGTGCCGCCCAGAGCGACCGTCCGCCTGTACTGTGCCAGGGTCGAGTTCCAGCGGGTCTGGTAGTCGGCGAGGCTGGTGGCGTAGCCGCCGCTGTTGAGCTGTGCGCCGCCGGCCCGCATGAAGTGCCACTTGATGTCCTTGAAGAAGTGGTCCTGCGGGAGCGAGCCGTCCGGCGTCATGCCGTAGATCATGCCGGAGGCGTGGTAGGTGGGGGCGCCGCCGGCGGTGGCGAAGTCGACCGTGACGCTGGTGTCCGCCGCCCGGGAGGGAGCGGCGGGCACCAGGGTCGAGGCCAGGGCTGCCATGAGGACGGCGACGGACGAGGCCGCCCGCCGTCTGGTGCGGGCTGTGGTTCCGGGGAGTGCTGTGAACGGCTTCACTGTGCGGCTCCTGGGGAAAGGACGGAGGGGACCGGGGCCCGTCCGGCCCCGGGACTGTGGGGAGGCGGCCGGTCAGTGGCCGTCTCGGTGTGCGTGCGCCGCCGCGAGGAGGAGGTAGCTGCTGGCGGTCCAGGTGTAGGCGCGGTCGCGCAGGCCCGTTCCGGAGAGGGCGTCGAAGTTCTCGGCGAAGCCGTGGGTCTCGCACAGGGCGCGGAACCGGGCGCTGATGTCGTCGGCCAGCCGGTGGTGGCCGGCCCGGCGCAGGCCGTCCTCGACGAGGACGGTGGCGGGGGCCCAGATCGGGCCGCGCCAGTAGCCGTCGGCGAGGTAGTGGGGTGACGTGGGCAGTTCGGTGGCCAGGCCGTACGGCGTGAGGTGGGCCTTGATGTGGTCGGCCAGCGCGCTGCTGATCTCGCCGGGCAGGTGCTCGCCGAGCGCGATGGGCATCAGGTCGAGGAGGCCGGCGCTGCTCCAGGTGTCCCCGGTGGCGACCGACCGGGTGACGAACCGGTCGCCGGTCCAGAGCTGGTCGAGCAGCGCGGCCTGGGTCTCCTCGGCTGCGGCCGTCCATCGGTGCGCCGCCTCCGCGTTGCTCAACTCCTCTGCCAGCTGGGCTAGTTCACGCAGTTGGAGGATGAGGAAGGCGGACAGATCGGCGGTGACGACCACCCGCTCGGGGTCGAAGGTGGTGGCGTTGTCCCAGCCGCTGTCGTTGCCGTGCTGGTAGTGGGCCAGTTCGGCGCCCGGGGCCCGCCGCGCGGTGAGCCAGAAGGCGGTCCAGCGTTCCAACCGGTCATACACCTGAGTCAGTTGCTCCTGGTCGGGAGGTGCCGGCAGGAGGCGGCGGAGGTGGCCGAAGGCCCAGCCGTGGATGGGCGGCTTGACGAAGTTGTACAGAACCTCGGAGTGGGTGACCGAGTCGGGCAGGGCGCCGCCGGCGTCCTGGTGGTCGAAGGGCAGGGCGAACTGGTCCAGGGCGAGTTCGGGACAACCGCGGGCCAGAGCGAGGGCGTTGAAGCAGTGGTCCCAGCTCCAGACCTTGTCCATCCAGTGCTTGGACATCAGCACTGCGGGCCGGGTGACCAGGCCCGCCGGCCGTACGGTCGCCGACCAGACGACGTAGGCGGCGAGTTCGGCCGCCGGCGTGGCGGCCGAACGCCAGGGTGCCACCGCGTCCACGAAGTCCGCGAACGCACGCCGCGCGGACTCCACGACGTCGTCGAAGGTCCCCGAGGACACGTACGGCGGGCGCGCGGTGTCGAGTTCGTCGATCGCGATCTCCCAGGTCCCGTCCGCGTCCGCGGTCACGGCGACACCGCGGTCGGCGCTGCCCAGGGCCTGCGCCCCGGCCACCTCGGCGAGGGTGCCGGACAGCACGGTGACGCGGTAGCGGCGCCCGGTCTCGTACGACGTGAACACGTGCCCGTCCGCCGCCGGGTCGTGGAAGAAGTACGTCCCACTGAACGGGGTCAGGGCCTGCGCGGCGGCGAAGACGCCGAAGCCCAGTCCGCTCCCCCGCAGCCGTACCGTGTCCGGCGACTCGTAGGCGAGGTCGACGCGCCCGCTTTCGCCGATCCAGCTGAGCAGGCCTGGTGTCGCCTCGACGCGAGCCTCGGCGCAGTCGCCCTCAGCCGTGGTGTTCAGGGGGACCAGGCGCAGGACTCCGTGCATGCCGTTCTGGTGCGACACGAGGTGGAGGTCCTCGGCGTACGTCTTCTCCGCCACCACGGGCGAGATGTCGAACCAGGATCCGTACGTACTGAACGGGATGTCGTCGACGGAGAAGGCCGGGCCGGACGGGGCGGCGGTCATGGTGGCGTGACTCGTTTCTGGAGCAGGGGGCAGCAGCCGGCGGGCAACTGGCCGGTTTCTGTGACGGGTTGGGGGGCTCAGTCCTTGACGGCTCCGGCGGTCACGCCGGCGGCGACGTAACGCTGGGCGAGGACGAGGATCACCGCGGCCGGCAGTGAGGCCACGACGGCGGTGGCCATGATGGCGTTCCACTGCTGGTTGTTGTTGCCGATGTAGTGGTAGATGCCGAGCGTGATCGGCTCGTGGGCGCCGCCGTTGACCAGGGTGCTGGCGAAGACGAAGTCGGACCAGGACCACAGGAACGCGAACAGGGACACCGTGACCACGGCGTTGCGGCTCATCGGCAGCACGACGGACCAGAAGGTGCGCAGGGCCTTCGCTCCGTCCACCTGCGCGGCCTGGAGGAGTTCGCCGGGGATGCCGGACATGAACGCCGTGAAGATCAGCACCGCGAACGGCACGGCCAGGGTCGAGTCGGCGACGATCAGGCCGGGGACGGACTGGAGCAGGCCGAGCTGGAGGTAGATGGCGTAGAAGCCCATCGCCATGATGATGCCGGGGATCATCTGCGCGGCCAGCAGGACAAAACTGAGGATGCCGCCGCCGCGCGGGCGCAGCTTGGCCAGGGCGTAGCCGGCGGGTGCGGCGAGGGCGACGGTCAGCGCGACGGTGCCCAGGCCGATGACGAGGCTGGTGCCGAGGTAGGGCAACTGCTCGTCGAGGACGGCGCGGTAGCCGGCCAGGGTGCCATGGACCGGGAACAGGTCCGGCGGGCTCTTGCGCATGTCCTGGTCGCGGGTGAGGGAGACGTTGAGCATCCAGTAGACCGGGAGGAGCATGATCCCGGTCAGCACCACACCGATCGTGGTCTTCACCCAGGTACGCCTGCGTATGCGGCTCATGACAGCGCCTGCTTTCTCTGTACGCGGACGTAGACCAGGCCGAAGACCAGGGCGGCGACCACGAGCAGGTTGCCGACGGCCGCGCCGGGACCGAAGGCCGGCAGGAGGTTGCCGAAGCCGAGCTGGTAGGACCAGGTGGCCAAGGTGGTGGACGAGTCGGCCGGGCCGCCCTTGGTCATGATCCAGATGATGTCGAAGACCTTGAGCGTGTAGACCAGCCCCAGCAGCAGGGTGATCGCGGACACTGGGCGCAGCAGCGGGAAGGTGATGCTCCAGAACCGGCGCCAGGCCCCCGCCCCGTCCAGCGCGGCGGCCTCGTACAGGCCGGCCGGGATGGACTGCAGGCCGCTGTAGAGCACGACCAGGTTGAACGGGACGCCGATCCAGATGTTCGCGATGATCACCGACGTCAGGGACCAGGACGGTGAGGTCAGCCAGTTCACCGGTCCGATTCCGACGGCGTGCAGCACGGCGTTGACGATTCCGGAGTCGCTGTTGAGCATCCACGACCAGGTGGACGCCGAGACGATCAGCGGCAGCAGCCAGGGCACCAGGAACAGGGCGCGCAGGGTGGCCGACAGCCGGAAGTGCTGGTTGAAGAAGACCGCGAGGGCCAGCCCGATGGCGTACTGGAAGACCAGGCACGCGGCGGTGAAGACCGCGGTGTGCACGAGGGCCGGGGCGAAGGTCGGGTCGTCGAAGACCTTGCGGTAGTTCGCCAGGCCCGTGAACGGGGCGTCGCCCTGGACGAAGGAGCGGACGGTGTAGTCGCGCAGGCTCAGGTCGAGGTTGCGGTAGAGCGGATAGGCGTAGAAGAGGGCGAGGTAGATGGTCACCGGGGCGAGGAATCCCCAGGCGGCCCACTGGGTGGAGGTGGGCCGGGGGCGCTTCCCGCTGCGGGCCCGGGACGGGGCGGCAGCGGGCGCCGCCCCGTCCCGGACGCGCTCGGACCGGTGGTCCGGCGGATGTGTCGTCTGCTTCATCGGCACGTCACTTGGCCGCGGCCTGCGCCGAAGTCAGCGCGTCCTTGGGCGACGTGGATCCGCTGAGGGCGGACTGGACGGCCTTCCACATCTGCTCGGAGATCTTGGGGTACTTGGTGCCCAGGTCGTCACTGGTGCGGCCCTTGGCCGCCTTGACCGCGGCGACCCACGGCTTCAGCTCGGCGTTCGCGGCCACCTGCTTGTCCTGGACCTCGCCGGTCGGGGCCACGTAGGACAGGGTGGTGTCGGTGGTGTAGAGGTTGGCGGTGCTGGTCAGGCAGGTGGCCAGCTTCTGTGAGGTGGCGTAGCGGGCGGTGTCCTTCTGGACCGGGATGGTCACGAACTCGCCGCCGGTCGGGGCCGCGGCGTTGCCGCCCGTGGCGCCGGGGATGGGCAGCACCCCGTAGTCGAAGCCGGCCTTCTTGGCGTTCGCGAGCTGCCAGGTGCCGTTCTCGCTGAACGCGTAGTCGCCGCTGGCGAACTCCTGCCAGCTGGTGGTCTGGGTGTTGTTGAGGACCGAGTTGGGCGCGTAGCCCTGCTTCAGCCAGTCCTTCCACAGCGAGAGCGCCGACACGGCCTGGGCGGAGTCGAGTGCGGTGAGCTTGGCGCCCGAGCCCCAGAACCACGGCAGGAACTGGAAGCTGCCCTCCTCGGTGCCGATCGCCGAGAAGGTGATGCCCTTCTTGCCGGCCTTCTTGACCTTGGCCAGCGCCGCCGTCAGCGTGTTCCAGTCCTTGACCGAGGCGATGTCCACGCCGGCCTTCTTCAGCACGTCCTTGTTGTAGTAGAGGGCCAGGGTGTTGGCGCCGATCGGCGTGCCGTAGGTCTTGCCGCCGGACTGGCCGGCCGCGAGCAGGTTGGGGTCGACCTTCGAGGTGTCCAGCTTGTTCTCGTCGGTCGTGGTGAGCACGCCCGCCTCGGCCAGCGTCGACACCACCGGGTTGTCGACGATGAGGACGTCCGGCGAGTTGCCCTGTTGCGCCGCCAGCAGCGTCTTGTTGCCCAGGTCGCTGGTGTCGAAGCCGGTCCGCTTGATCTTCACTCCGGCCTTGGTGCCGCACTGGTCCAGCAGCTTCGCCCAGTCCGAGGTCTTGTCGAACTGCGGGTACGGGTCCCAGATGGTGTACGTACCGCTGCCGGTGCTGCTGCTGTCGCTGCTGCCCGAGCCGGAGGAGCAGGCGGTGCCGGTCACGGCCACGGCCAGGGCGGTCACGGCCGCCGCGGTCAGACGGCGCTGTCTGGAGGAGCTGTTCATTGCGAGGGTTCCTTTGTTCTGGGCATGCCGGTGCCGAGGCACGGGGCGGCGAGGAACGGCGGGCACGGCGAACGGCGCTGTCGGGCCGTTCGGGCGTGCGTGAGGTGAAGGGAATCGAGGAGCAGAGCTACGCGGGTGCGGTCAGAGCGCGGTACCGGTCCCTGCGGGCCCGGTGCTGGCCCGCAGGGAGATCGGCGGTACGAGGAGGTGGTGCCGGGGCGGTGCGTCGGGATGGTCGAGCCGCTCCACCAGCAGATCGACGGCGCGCCGGCCCATTTCCTCCGCCGGTACGTCGGCGGCGGTGAGCTGCGGGGTCACCGTCTCCGCCCACCGGCCGGCGACGACGCCGGTGACTGAGAAGTCGCGCGGCACGTGGCGGCCCGCCTGAGCGAGCCCTCGGTAGAGACCGCCCAGCGCTGCCTCGTTCAGCGTGACCAGACCGGTGGTGGCCGGCTCGTCGTGCAGGATCTTTTCCAGGCAGGCCTGGCCGGATGCGGCGTCGTCCCCGCAGCTGTACGTCCGCACGGTCAGACCGCGCTCGGCCGCGGCCTTGGTGAAGCCGTCCAGGCCGCGGTGCGCGGACTCGTATCCGGCCCGCAGCAGCTGCTCGGGACGGTTGACGAAGGCGATCCGGCGGTGGCCGAGGTCCGCAAGGTGGTGGACGCACGCCGCCGCAAGGGCGGTGTGGTCCAGGCCGACCCACCAGCCGCCTTCCGGGTGGGCGGTGCGGCCGATGGCGACGGCGGGGAAGCCCAGCTCGGCCAGGTGGTCGACCCGGTCGTCCGCCAGTCTGATCTCCATCAGGATCGCGCCGTCGACGCGGCGTTCCCCCAGCAGCCGCTGGAAGGAGCGGTCGCTGTCCACGCCGCTGGGTGACAGCAGTACGTCGTAGTCGTAGGCCGCGGCGGCCTCCACCACACTGCCGATGAAATCCAGCTGCATCCCGGTGTAGTGGTTGCCCGCCGGCGGGAAGACCAGCCCGATCGTGTTGGTCCGGCCGTTGGCGAGGGCGCGGGCGCTGGCGTTCGGGCGGTAGCCCAACTCGTCGATGACCTGCTGGATCTTCCGTCGGGTGTCGTCCGAGACCGGGCGCTTGCCGCTCAGCGCGTACGACACGGTGCTCCGCGAGACACCGGCCCGGCGGGCGATCTCACCGATGTTCACGGGTGACTCCTTGCTCGAATTGCTCGAACCGGTTCGACTCCTCCATGGAGAGAGTACTCATCGGCTCATGAGGGTGTGGGGTGGACCGTGACGCGCATCCGATCGTCGAACCGGTTCGCGTGAAGTGAACGTAGGAACAGCCGCAGCGACTGTCAACACCCCCGACGAGACTTTCGTATCTGACAGAAGGCCCGGATTTCTTCTGGTCGGGGGATTGATGGTGAGGATTCCGCGGTGTTAGCTTCCCGGAACCGGTTCGACGAAGTGATCCTTCCGACGGCCGCAGGAATGTTTCACACCTTCCTTGAAACCGCGGGGCTCGCCACCCCGCCGACCGAACGACTTCTCCAGCTGTCACGAAGTCCATCGAACCGGTTCGACTCGTGTCGACAGCCGTTGCACCGATACACAAGGATTGAGGACGCGATCCATGCCATCCGCTGACAGATCCGCCCTGTGCCGGGCCCCGGCCGCCATGGCGCTGGCTCTCGGTGCGGGCCTGCTGGCCGCTCCGGCCGTGCCCGCACAGGCGGCGGAGACGCCTCAGCCCGCCGCCCACTACACCTTCGACCAGGACGACCTCACCTCCGGCAGGATCACCGACAGCTCCGGCAACGGTCTGACGGCGACCCTGGTCAATGCCTCCACCGCCGAGTCGGTCACGGGCACGGACGGCGGCAGGGCGCTGTCTCTGCCCGGCGGGGCACCCACCTCCGACGGGGCGTACGTCCGCCTGCCCCGGGAAGTCCTCGGCGACGCGAGCGACTTGACGGTCTCGGCCCGCGTGAAGTGGGGCGACGACAAGTCGGCGTGGCAACGGATCTTCGACCTGGGCACAGACACCAACAAGTACTTGTTCACCACGCCGTCCAACGGCAGCGTGCTGCGCACCGCCGTGACCACCGGCGGCGGCGCGGAGGCACAGGTCTCCGGCTACGCACCGCTGCCCGCCGACGGCTGGCGGACGGTCACCGTCACCCTCGACACCGCCGCCCAACGGGTCACCACCTACCTCGACGGCGTCGCCGTCTCCTCCGCCGCAACGACCGTCAGGGCCAAGGACCTGCTGGACGGTTCGGCCACCGCGGCCGGCTACATCGGGAAGTCCTTCTACCAGGACCCGCTGCTCAAGGGCGCGATCGACGACTTCACGGTCTGGCACGCGGCGCTCACCGCCGAGCAGGTGGCCGGTACGGTCGAGGCCGTGCCCACCCTCCAGCAGCTCTCCCGGACGTCCTTCGACGTCCGCACGACGACCGGGACCGCCCCGTCCCTGCCCGCCGCGGTCCGCTCCGCCTTCTCCGACGGCTACGACCGCGACACACCGGTCACCTGGGACGCCGTACCGCCCGGGAAGTACGCCCAGCCGGGCACCTTCACGGTGACCGGAACCGCATCCGGGCAGCCCGTGCAGGCAGCGGTCACCGTGGTCCGCGAGGGGGCCCTCACCGTCGACCTCGGCTCGGACACCGGCGCCTTCCACGGCGGCGCCTCCGGCACCCTCTACGGCGTGTACGGACCGGACGTCCCCACCGGCAACCTCATCGAGGGCATGGGCCTGCGCACGGTCTCCACCAAGGCCCAGGACGGCCCGCAGCACCCCGGCGCCGACGCGCTGGACGTGGTCAGGCCGCTGGCCGACGCCACCGACGGTGATGTGTACATCTACATGACCGACATCAACCGGGGATTCCCGTACGAGTGGCCGGGCGACACCCCCGCCGAGAAGCTCAAGCTCTACGAGGAGAAGCTCGCCAAGCAGGTCGACCAGGTCCTGCAACTGCCGAAGCAGTACCAGGACAACATCGTCTTCGTGCCGTTCAACGAGCCCGAGGGCAACATGTTCGGCACCGGTGAGTGGAGCTACGACAAGGTCAGCTGGCTGACCGACCCGAAGGACTTCTTCGCCGCCTGGGACTCCGCCTACAAGCTCATCAAGGGCAGGATGCCGGACGCCCGCATCGCCGGCCCCAACACCAGTGTCCTGTTCGACCAGGTCAAGGGCTTCCTCACGCACGCCCTGGCCGCCGGCACCCTCCCCGACGTCATCACCTGGCACGAGCTGAGCCACCCGGAGGCGGTGCGCCAGAACGTGGCCAGGTACCGGGCGTGGGAGAAGGACCTGTTCAAGGGCACCGACCGCGAGGGCACCCGACTCCCGATCAACATCAACGAGTACGCCTTCAACTACCACACCTCCGTCCCCGGTCAGATGATCCAGTGGGTGTCCGCGATCGAGGAGTCCAAGGTGGACGCCGACATCGCGTACTGGAACATCGACGGCAACCTCTCCGACTCCGCGGTGCAGTCCAACCGGGGCAACGGCCAGTGGTGGCTGCTGCACTCGTACGCCTCGATGAGCGGGCACACGGTGAACGTGACCCCGCCGTTCCCGGGCCAGAACTACACCATGCAGGGCGTGGCCACGCTCGACGAGAAGAAGAAGCAGTCCCGGCTGCTCTTCGGCGGGTCCGCCGGCAAGGGGCACATCACCTTCGACAACGTGCCCAGGAAGGTCTTCGGGGAAAGCGTCCACGCCTGGGTCAGCGAGATCGACTGGAGCGGGCAGCTCGGCGACAACTCCGGCCCGAAGCTGCTGACGGAGACGAACCTGAAGGTCGGTGAGGACGGGAAGGTCGTCCTCGACTTCGGCGACGGCACACTGCCGAAGCTGAAGGAGTCCTCGGCGTACGAGATCGTCCTCAGCCCGGCCGGCAAGGCGAAGGGCACACAGCAGGCGCCGGTGCGCTGGCAGGGATCGTACGAGGCGGAGGACGCCGCCCACACCGGGTCCGGCTACTCGAAGAACGGCCCGGAGGGCTCGACCAGCGACGTGTCGAAGTTCTACACCTCCGGCGGCTACGACGTGGGCGGCCTGCGCACCGGCTCGGACGTCACGCTGGACTTCGCCGTGGACGTGCCCGAGGACGGCACCTACGACCTGAGCCTCTTCGCCAACTCCCTCAACACCTTCGACAAGGTGAAGGACCAGGGACCCACCAACGTCTTCCTGCGCGTGGACGGCCAGGCAGCCGGCGAACAGGAGCTGTACATGCCGCTCGGCTACAAGTGGGTGGTGTGGGACCACACCGACACCACGGTGCACCTCACCAAGGGCAAGCACACCCTGACGCTCGCCGCGAAGAGCCTCGACGGCAGGCGCGCCACCAAGGGCGACGCCATCGTCGACCGGCTCACGCTCTCCCTGCCGGACGCGTCCGCGGCCACCGAGGTCTACGAGGGTGAGCTGGCCTGGACGAGCGGCGGGGCGCACCCCGTCTACGACCTGCCGAAGCACACCCCGGCCCCCGCCACCGGCTCCGGCGCCGTCCGGGTCGCGAAGCACCAGACGGCCACGTTCTGGGTGTACTCCCCCGCCGACCGTGAGGCCACTCTCAGGGTCGACACCCTCGGCGGCGCGGACGCCCGGCTCTCCGTCAACGGGCACGACGCCCTGCACGTGACCAAGTCCAGGCACGAGGTGGCCGTCTCCCTCTCGGGCGGCATCAACAAGGTGACGGTGACCGGCGGTTCGGACACCACGCTCATCGACCGGCTGGCGGTCACGCCGACCGACGGCACCCTCAGGACGCGTACGTACGAGGCGCAGGACGCCAGACTCGCGGGCACGGCCACACTGACCCCGCTGTCCCTGGCCACCGACGGCACGGCGATCACCGGGATCGGCGGCGACCCGGGCAACGGCAACTCCGCGACATTCACGGTCACCGCGGACAAGGCCGGCCTGTACGCGCTGCGCATCCGCTACTCCAACCCCGAGCAGTCCGAGGCCACTCACTACAACCCGGACCCGCTGGCCCGCCACGCCGACATCACCGTCAACGACGGCGAGGTACACCGCGTCGGCTTCCCCCACACCTTCCACCAGAACAACTTCTGGGAACTGACCGTCCCCGTCCACCTGAAGAAGGGACAGAACACGATCGCCTTCCGCTCCGAGGAACTGCCCAACTTCGACGGCACCACCTACGCCTCGGACACCTTCCCCGGAGTGCTGCTCCGCTCCCGCTACGCGCCGCTCATCGACCGGATCACCGTCACGCCGTACGCACGAGAGGTGCGATGAAGTGACTGACCACCGGCACTGAAGCGACGTGCGCTTCGGCCGGGTGGCCGCCCCTGCCCCGCGGGCCCCGCCCGACGGGCAGGCTGCGGCTGCCCGTCGCCGAAGTCAGTACGTACGAACCCTTCATGATTGCGGCGCGTCCCCTCACCGGCGCTCTTGTGCGCCAGCCGGTCGTGCGCCCGTACCGGCACGGCGCACCCGAACATGCAGTGCGCGCGATCTACGTCGGCAAGCTCGGCCTGGTACACCGGCGATGCCACTGACCTGGCGGCACCCAGGCCCCTGAAGCGGACACAGCTGTACGTCGGCGCCCCGGCGAAGGCGGCGCCGGCCCGCAGCGGGCCCAGTCGGTGGTGGAATCAAGTAGATGCGGCTGGGCGATGCAGCCACTCAGGTACGTGACCCGGATCGACTGATGGGGTGGCCTCCAACTCTTCCCTCGCGCCGGACTCAGGTAGCAGCGGCTCTCGTCCGCTGGAGGGCGGCCTCGGGCAGCAGGATCCGCAGGTGGTGGCCGTCCGGGAGCTGGAAGAGGAGACGGGCTTGGTCGTCGGCGAGTCTCGTCTGCTTGGCGTCTTCGACCCGCTCCCGGCGACCACAGGTTGCACGGACCCATCTCTTCCTGGCCACGGGTGTTGAGCCAGGCCATAGACATCGCGATGAGACCGAGATCGGCATGACGGTGCTCTGGTCGACGTTTCCCGATGCCATCGAGGCGGTCCGCACCGGAGCGATTGCCGACGCAGGAAGCGTCGCTGCCCTGCTCCTTGCAGGGCTCACGCGGGAGCAGTCATAGGCACGACAGGCTCTCCTCTGCCTGTTCCGGAGCTGGGTCAGGGCTTTCGGTTCTGGACGCGGACGACCGCTGCGGGGATCGCGGCGACCCCGCCGCCGAGCATCCCTGCCGACGATAGCGTCAGTTGCTCGTAGCACCAGATCGGCCAAGTCAGTCCGTCGCTGGTGGATCTGGTTGAGGCTCTGCGGCTCGAGGTCCAGCTCGACCAACCGTGGGATGCGCTTGCCGGCGCCCGGGACCACGCGCTCCCGTGCGGCGGCACGCCGCTTCTGAGCTACTTGCGTCTTCTCTCCGGCCTGCGGGACGGCGACCGTCTGACCCCGCGGCGGATACGTACCCCTCTACGCGATTGCACTGATGCCGAGGCCGGATAGGGTGCGACAAGCTTGTCGTTCTGCACTGAGACGCCCGAACCGTTCGGGCCGGTCCGCACCGTGCGGACGGTGCGAGGGGGGAGGCCGAGTGACGGCACACGTCATACCTGTTCAACATGTCGGTCACGTCCGGGAGTTCGCGGAGCGCCTGCTGACGTCGGTGGTCCGGGACGTGGCGGTGCGGGACGCGTACGGCGACTTCACCTGTTCACCCGCGGGCCTGTGGCTCGCGCTTTCGGCCGTGGCGTCCGGGGCGGAGTCGGGAACGGCTCGGGAACTGCGTGACCTGCTCGGTGTGGCCGGGCCGGACGCCGCCATCGCTGTCACCGAGGTGACGGGACAGCTGGCACAGACGCAAGGCGTTGCGGTCGCGACAGGCGTGTGGTCGCGGGTCGGTGTCTACCGGGACTACCGCGAGCGCCTGCCGGACGTCCGCTTCGGGCACCTGGACCTCGCCGACGTGCGGACGCTCGATGCCTGGGTACGCGAGGCGACCGGCGGAATGATCCGCGAGCTCCCGGACGGCCCGAAGGGGGAAGAACTCCTTCTGCTCGTCAACGCGCTTCAGCTGGACGGCACTTGGGCGTCACGGTTCAAGCAGGAGGCGACGTCCGACCAGATCTTCACCGACGCCCGGGGCGTCGAGCACGTCGTCCCGACGATGGCCAGGTCGCTGCCTCGGCCGTCGTACGCGTGGACCGTGGAGGCCCCCTCCGGAAACCCGGCGGACGAGGTGGACGTGGTGGCGCTGCTGTGCACCGCGGGGCCAGAGCGACGGCCGCTGCAGGTCAGTTGTGTGCTGGGAGCGCCTGGCCGAGGCCCGGCGGAAGTCCTGCCCGCCGCCTGGGCGGCGCACGAGCGCCGGCGCCCGATCGACGCGGACGCGGTCACCATCACGCTCCCACGACTCCACCTGCACACGCGCCTGCACGCTGAGCGGCTCCTGGCCTCGCTCGGCGCGCCCCTGGCCGTGTCCGAGCTCGCCGACTTCTCCGGCATGTCCCCCGAGCCGCTGCGCGTCGACAGGGTCGCCCAGGACTCGGTGCTGAGGATCGACGAGCAGGGGGTCCGGGCGGCTGCGGTGGCGCAGATGTGGCAGAGGACGCTGAGCGTCTCCGGCCGTGAACCGCGCACCAGGCACATCGCCTTCGACAGGCCGTTCGGCCTCGTGGTCTTCGCCGGCGACACCGGATTGCCGTTGTTCACCGCCTGGCAGGCGTCCGCACCCCGGTCGCCCCATGTCTGACGAGGTGGGCCGGGGGCCGGTCATGCAGCTGAGGCGCGAGTACGGGAGACGGACGGCCCGTGTACGCGCGATTTCAGGCATATGGGGAGTGGTGTGGCCCGCTTCGTTTCCGGGCGCGCCCAGGGCTCGGTCGACCGCGCACGCGCTTGCTGTACTCGTGCCCGTGACGGCGGTGTGCGGGGCGTACATCGCCTTCTACTGGGCCGACGATCCGCGGGCCGGCTCCCAGTCCCGCGTCGACGTGCTGACAGCGGGCCGGTCGACGATGGCGACGTACTGGCTGCTGGTCACGCTGGCGGGGCCAGCGGCGAAGGCCGTGACGCCGCTGCTGATCCTTCGTACCGCCTTGATGAACGACAGCGACTACTGCACGGCACTGGTGCCCACGCATCCGCTGTCGGGCCGTGTGCTGCCCATCAGTGTGCTGGTCGCGTTGGCCGCGGGCTCGGCGGCCACGTGGATCATGTCGGTGCTCTCGCCTCGCCGGGCACGGCCTGCGGCCCGGACCTGCGACTCGGAGGCGGGCGCCCGAGGGATATCCAGCAGTGCTGCGGGGAAACAGCCGTGGTGAGCCTTCTCATGGCATTCGTCTTCGGCCCGCTGCTGTACGCAGCCGCGGTGTACGGCGTACGCAGACGGGAGACTCTGCCACCCCTGCCCAGCCCCCCGCCCCATCGTGAGCTGGCCGCGCCTGTGGTGAACCTGCTGTTCGGTCGAGGGGAGGTCACGCCCAAGGCGATCGAGACGACCAGCCTCCAACTCGTTGCAGCGGGCCGGCTGCGGCTCGAGCGCAAAGCAGACGGCACCCCGACCGTGCGCCTCACCCCCGCCGCCGAGGACAACCGACACCTGCGCCCCTTCGAGCAACTGCTCCTCGAACGGATCCGCCACCGCTGCCGCGACAACGTCGACCGGGTGCCCATAGAGGCGCTGGGGCCTGGGGACGGCGACGAGTACTGGATATGGTGGCGGGGCTTTCAACAAAGCGTTCAGGACGAGGCGATGGCCCTCGGTCTGATCCGCCCGGCCCGCGAGAAGTACCTGACTTGGACGCTGAGGATCGCCGGGTGTCTTGTGTGGGCGGGCCTGCTGTACGGCTGCGCCGAGTTGGGCGGCGACGTCTTCGACGTAGCCTTCCAAGCGACTGTCATCGTCTCGGTCCTGCTGGTCTTCTGGTACGAACGTTTCCCGCGCAGGTCCGGTCCCCGGCTTACTCCTGCTGGCCGCCAGGCCGCGACCCGGTGGCGCAACAGCGCGCAGGCCACCTCACATCACCCTCCGAAGCGGCAGGTGGGAGCGAACGGCCCCGAGTCGGCACTCCCCGTTCGCGAGTCCCGCCGTATCTGGTCCTCGTACAACAAGTCGTGGCATGTCATCGACACGGCGCCGCTGGACCCGCCGCGCTGGGGCCGCATGTGGCAACTCGTCGTCCTGGCCCTCACCGCCTGCGCCACGACAGCGGCACTGGTCATGACCGCGCGCACTGCCTACGACGCGGCTGTCTGCGCCGTCCCGGTTCTCATCGGCCTGGTCCTGGCGGGTCTCTGGCTGCCGGCGCATCGCCGAATCCACAGTCTCCCGGCCGAGTTGACCTTCCGTGGTGCGGTCATCTGCCGTTGGGACTTCACCACTCATTACGACGATCCGCCGACCTTCATCACGCACTACTGCTGCTCGATCGAGCACCCCGAATCCCGCCAGGCGTGGTCCTTCGAAGTGGACCAATGGCACCGGCCGATGTTCTCCACGGAGTCCAACCCCCAGCTGAAGGACCGCTTCAAAGTGGGCGACGTGGTCGACGTGCACTGCAGCCCCCGCCGACGCAAGATCCATCAGATCGCCGTGGTCGAGGCAACTACGAGAAGTTGATCAAGATCGCGAAACCAGACTGGAGTACTAGCAGCTGCCGCACGGTGTCGACTTGCTTGGCGTAGCACCGGCGCACGGCCTGTGCCACCAGCGGCTCGCCGGCGGCACAGTTCGCGTGCATGAGGAAACGCAGAATGCTCCGGTCCGCGACGAGAGCGGCGTAGGCGACGCGTGCGGCATTCGACGCCGCCTCGGGAGCCAACCCCGCCCCACCCGACGCCGGCGAGTGCGCGACCAGTGTTTCGGTCATGACGACGGACACGTGGTCGACTGCCGCCGCGAACAGGGCTTCCTTGTTCGGGTACAGGCGGTAGAGATACGGCTGCGAGATACCGACCCACTCTGCGATGTCGTGCGTCGTCGTACCTACCGGGCACCTCGTGGTCGCTGCCGCCTCTCTTGTCGCTGGCTTCGGCTCCGATCTGGCCGCTGGCGCCGCCGCGTTGTGCGGAGCGAGCGTGGGCCCGTCAGGTGATCGCCAGCAGGGCCTTGCCCGTCAGCTTGCGTGCTTCGAGATCGCGGTGGGCGTCGGCCGCGTGCTCCAGGCGGTATACCGCGCTGATCACTGGGCGCAGTCGTCCTTCGGCGCCGAGGGCGAGGGCCCGCGCGGCATTGGGCAGGTGCTCGTCGGTGAGTGCGCCCGAGGCCACGGGGGTGATGATGTCGATGCCGCGGCGGGTGATGTCGTCGTAGTCGAGGGAGGCGAAGCCGGTCGTCGTGCCGTAGGTGACCAGTCGGCCACCGTCGACGACTGTGGACAGCGTGGCTGTCGCGAGTCCGCCGCCGGCACCGTCGTAGGCCAGGCCGACTCCGCCGCCGGTTACGGTTCGTACCTGGTCGTCCCATCCGGGCTGGGTGTAGTCGATGGTGATCTCGGCGCCCAGCTTCTTGGCGAAGGCTCGTTTGTCACCGGTGGACGCCGCCGCGATCACGCGTGCTCCGGCTTGCGCGGCCAGCTGGACCAGCTGTGACCCGGCTCCTCCGGCGGCGGCGGTGACCAGTACCCACTGGCCGCGCCTCGGTTCGCCGAGCCGGTCCAGGGCGGCCGCGGTCGCGCCGTCGTGCAGCAGGGCCGCCGCGGTCTGGTCGTCGACCTCGTCGGGGACGGGCAGGAGCTGTCCCACGTAGACGGCGATCTGTTCGGCGTAGCCGGTCTCGGCGGCGGCCAGGACCCGGCGTCCCAGCCAGGCGCGGTCGACTCCGGTTCCCACCGCGATCACGGTCCCGACGCCGCCGGTTCCGGGCACGAAGGGCGGTGTGCGGGCGAAGTGCTGGGTTGCCCATCCCCCGCTGCGGATCAGGGCGTCGAGGAAGAGGATGTCGGCGAACGCCAGAGCGACGATCACCTGGTCGGGGCCGGGTTGGGGTTCTGGCGCCTCTACCACGGACAGCACCTCGGGGCCGCCGAACTCAGTGACGTGCACGACTCGCATCCAGTCTTTCCTTTCGTTGTTCCGGTCAGAAGAGCGACGGCCTGTCCCAGGGGAGAGGCCGTCTGGCTCGTCGACGGCGTCCGCAATCAGGGCGGTATCGGCGACCGACTGGGTGGGCTGGTTCCTCGGTGCCGCCGGGATGGGTTGGGGCGGCGACGGTGGTCGCGATCAGATCCTCAGATGAGGAGTGGACGGGACGGGGCGCGCCCGGGGTGAGCCGGGACGCCGCGCCCCGGGTGGTCAGGCGGGTAGGGAGGGGTAGTCGGTGTAGCCGTGCTCGTCGCCGCCGTAATACGTGGCGCGGTCGGGTTCGTTGTAGGGGCCGCCGGATGCGAGGCGACGGGGCAGGTCCGGGTTGGCCACGAACAGTGCGCCGAAGGCGAGCATGTCCGCGGCGCCGTCCTCGATCAGGCTCAGGGAACGGTGGTCGGTGGGCTCAGAGGAGGTGAAGGGGTTGAGGATGAACGTGCCGGGCCAGTCCTTGCGCAGGACCCCCGTCAGGCTCTGGTTGGAACCTTCGAGTATGTGCAGGTAGGCCAGGCCCAGCGGGGCGAGAGCGGCCGCCACGGTCGTGTAGGTCTCCTCCAGGTTGGCCTGGTCCGTCTCGTCGATGTCGTTGAAGGGGACCCCGGGAGAGAAGCGGACGCCGGTCCGGTGCGCGCCAATGGCGTCGGCGACGGCGCGGGTGACGTCGACGGCGAAACGCGCCCGGCCCGTTGTGTCGCCTCCCCATCGGTCGGTGCGCTGATTGGTGTTGGGGGCAAGGAACTGGTGGATCAGGTAGCCGTTCGCCCCATGGAGCTCCACCCCGTCGAAACCGGCGGCGATGGCGTTGCGCGCCGCGTCCGCGAAGTCGGCGATCGTCTGCACGATCTCCTCGTCATCCAGCTCCCGCGGAGTGACGAAGTCCTGGAGGCCCTCATGGGTGTATACCTGCCCCTTCGCTGCGACGGCGGAGGGCGCCACCGGCACCAGGCCCGCGGGCAGCAGGCTGGGGTGGCCGATGCGGCCGGTGTGCAGCAGCTGCGCGAAGATCACTCCGCCTTCGCGGTGAACCGCGTCGGTCACCTGACGCCACGCGGCGACCTGTTCGGCGGAGTGCAGGCCCGGAGTGTCGGGGTAGCCCTGACCGACCACCGACGGCTGAACGCCTTCGGTGATGATCAGCCCGGCGCTTGAGCGCTGGGCGTAGTAGGTCGTCATCAGCTCCGTCGCACTGGCCCCCGGCCCGTAGGCCCGGCTTCGGGTCATCGGCGCCATCGCGATGCGGTTGGCCAGACGCTTGCCGCCCAGCTCGATCGGATCGAACGCAGTCGTCATGATCTTCCCTTCGGTAAAGGGCCACCCGGCCGGCGGCCCACTTTCGATGCGCGCTATCGGCATCAGCACGCCGAGGCGCTGCGCTGCCTGCGGTCCATCGAGGACGCGCTCGCCGTCAGCGCGTCGCCTCACATGGACGAGACTTACGAGTTCCGATACTAGCGGGTTCCGGAACTGACCGGGGTATGATCTGGGTCATGGACGACTCCTCAGTGGTTGGTCGTGGGTCTCGACGCGTCGGCCGAGGGGGAAGGCAACGAGACGACACACGCGACGCCGACATCCTCGACGCCACGCTGGAGGTGCTCGCCGAGGTTGGCTATGAGCGGATGACGATGAATGCCGTCGCGGCCCGTGCCCACGCAGGGAAAGCGACTGTCTACCGCCGCTGGGAGTCGAAGCCCCAACTGGTCCTCGACGCGTTCAGGCACATGGGCCGCCACACCGCCAAGATCGAGCAGCCGCCTGATACCGGATCATTGCGCGAGGACCTTCGCGCCATGTTCAAGCCCGATTCGATCGAGGAAGAGCAAAGCAAGCTCAGCGTGACCAAAGGCCTCCTGTCCCTGGCCTCTCAGGATCTTGAGGTCGCCGAGATCATGAACGCCGTCTGTATCGAACCGTGGGCAACCGCCTTCCGCGAGATGATCGACCGCGCCATCGCCCGTGGCGAGATGGCAGACGACGTCGACCTGAACATGCTGAGTCGGTTGATCCCCTCCCTCGCGGCATACCGCTCCCTCGTCGAAGGCAAGTCTGTCGACCGGCCATTCCTCCTGGACATGGTCGACAAACTGCTCCTCCCGGCCGCCGGCGTCGCTCCGCCCGCATCCGACTAGCGATCGAGACCCGTGGCGTGGGAACCGCACCCGACCGCCCGAACCGGCAGGCCCCGCCACTGCATCCGCTGATCATGTGACTTGAGGTGAGCGCCGTCACAGCACGGGGAGAAGCGATGGCGAGGGGAGGGTGGCGTTCCTGACCGACGAACAACGCCGCAACTACGGCAGGTTCACGCAGGTGCCGGACGACGGGCAGCTGGCCGGCTACTTCCTGCTGGACCGTGAGGCTCGGCGGCGGGCGATTAAACGGCGGTCCGGATGCTGTGGCGCCCTTTGCCCGAGGGACGCCCCAGCATCGACTGCTTGAGGCCTACCGACCGAGCACACCGGCGTTCCCGGAAAACTACGGCCCAGCTGATCCTTCGTGCTTGCCGCGTATTTCGCCGTCGACGCCGTTCGCGCGCTGGCTGGCACTGGAAAGGCCGACCGCTCCATCCCCAGCATCGTCATCGCCGCCCTGTCCCTGGCGATCACGCCGTTCCTCTCCGCCGCCCAGCGCCGCATCGGCCGCGCACTCGGCTCCGCCTCCGCGGTCGCCCACTCCAAGCAGACCCTGCTGTGCACCTACCTCGCCGCCGTCCTCATGCTCGGCCTGTCCTCAACGCCACCCTCGGTTGGTCCTGGGCCGACCTCATCGCCGCCATCGCCACAAGGAAGGCCCCGACGCCTGGCAGGGCAAGAGCTGCTGTGCGCTGGCCAGTCGGTCCGCCGCCGAGGCGGACGCCTGCGGCTGCCGGCTGCAACTGCTGCTGACACGGCTCGCCACTCCGACTACCGGGGCAGCTTGGCGGTTCGTTCGGGGTGGGCGGCGGTGACGTAGCGCATGGCGGTCTGCTCGGTGATGCCGAACAGCCGCATCAGCTTGAGGGGGTCGGCGCACTCGAATGCCTCGTTGAGGATCCGGTCCTGACGCAGTCCGTCCAGGGTCAGGCCCTTTGGGAGGGACGCGCGCAGCGTGCCGATGCTGACGGCCGGGTGGTCGGGATCGACAGCGGTCTTCTGGCTGACCAGTAGGTGGTGGTTGGTCGAGGCGGGCCATCGCAGGTGGCGGTAGGTCGTCCAGTCGGCGGCGAGTTGGTGGGTGAGCTCCTCCAGGTAGAGGGTGTGCCGCAGCAGGCCGCGCCGTACTTCGAGGGTGCCACAGGAGAGGTTGAGGTCCGTCGTGCGCAGGGTTCGGATCCCGTGTCCGGGCAGTGCGTGGATAGAGGCCAAGGCGACGACCAGGCGGCCGAGCGGCGTCGACGCCTGGGCGAGCAGCCCCATCAGGAGGTCGGAGGGGACGGACTTCGGGATCCCCTTGATGTCGCCGACCGGGAGGTCCCGGTCAGCCCGGGGCCCATGCGTTCTCGACTGTGGGTCGCGTGGGGATCGGTCTCAAACATCAGGCCGCATCGCGGGAGTTCTACCTCGAACGACTGTCGGTCGCCATCGATCCCCTGGTGCGCTGAAGATACTCGCCGAAGCCGCAGGAGAGAGCCCGGCTGAACAGCCAGGTCCTCCCGCCCGGCCAGAACTGGCACCGTCCCCGCCACCCGACGATGACCGTCCCACTCAGTTGCGGCACGATGCCGCCTCGTTCTGTTCTCCTCAACCGCGAGGAGAGACGGCACCTGTCCTTTTCCGTCCCCCCTCTACTCAGGCGAAGACGAACCGCCCTTCTGCAAACGAAAGTTGTCGTGCAGAGGTGGGCGGTTCACGGCGTGGTGGCAACGCTCATAATGTTCGCGCACTGACGAAGATCCGAGCGGGCATGGCCGGAGACGACCGTGTTCGCCCTCCCCCTGGGCTTATCTCTAACAGAGGATGTACTGCATCGTGGCTGCTTGGTCAGGCGAGAACGAACTGATCCGCTGGGGCACGGCTGCGCACACAGGCCGCGCCGACGACCGCCTGATCGGCCGCGAACGTGAGGCGGAGGAGATCCACGAAGTCCTGAGCGAGCCTGACGGCCCGCGCCTGGTACTCGTGCGGGGCCACTGTGTCTGAAGCAGCGAGAGCAGCCGGGACGACGTTTTCTGCATGCAGCCCATCCTCACCGAAGTACAGGACCCACCCTGTCCTCTACCTCCGACAAAGTGGCCTGCGAACCGTCCTGGAAGCGCATAGCTCCCGGTCAGGCCGCCGGCATTGCGTCCAGGCGGCCGGCGGCGCGTTTACCACTCGTTCGAGGCAAGGAGCAGGACATGTCCGTCACGACCACCACCCACCTGAACTTCCGGGGCAACGCACGCGAGGCGCTGGACTTCTACCGGTCCGTCTTCGGCGGCCGCACCGTCGCGGTCACCTACAAGGACGCCGGCGCCGTGCAGAACGAGAGCGAGGCGGACTGGGTGATGTGGGGCGAGGTGACCGGCGCCGACGGTTTCCACGTCATGGCCTACGACGTCCCCTCGCAACTCCCCTGGAACCAGGGCGACAACTCGTTCTTCGTCTCCGTACGCGGCGACGACACCACGGAGATCAGTGCCCTGTGGGGCAGGCTTGCCGAAGGCTCGGCCATCGTGCGGCCGCTGGAACCCGCGCTGTGGGCACCGCTGTACGGCATGCTCACCGACCGCTTCGGCGTCACCTGGGTCCTGGACGTCACCGCCCCTTACAACGGCTGAACCGGCCAGATCTGACATGCCTGCGCCGTCCGGGCCGCCTCAGCCACACGGGCGGACCGGACGGCGCAGGCACCGAGCACGTACAGCAGTGGAAGGAAACGGGTCACCGTGCGGATGCGGAAGCTGGGACGGACCGGCATCGAAGTCAGCGCCTACTGCCTTGGAACCATGATGGTCGGCAAGATGGGCAATCCGGATCACGACGACTGCGTGGGCATGATCCACCGGGCGCTCGACGCGGGAATCAACTTCGTCGACACCGCCGATGTCTACGGCTACAGCGAGACCGAGGAGATCGTCGGAGAGGCCCTCAAAGGACGCCGAGACGAGGTCGTGCTGGCAACCAAGTTCAACGGCCCGATGGGCGAGGGCCCCAACCGAAGCGGCAGCTCCCGGCGCTGGGTCATCCAGGCGGTCGAGGGCTCGCTGAAGCGGCTGCAGACCGACTACATCGACCTCTACCAGATCCACCACCCCGACCCACACACCGACATCGAGGAGACCCTCTCCGCGCTCACCGACCTCGTGCGTGCCGGGAAGGTCCGCGCGATCGGCTCCTCCAACCTGCTGGCCTCGGACATCGTCGAGGCTCAGTGGGTGTCCCAGCGGCGCGGCCTGCACCGCCTTCGAACCGAGCAGCCCACCTACTCCATACTCAACCGCGGCATCGAGCGCGAGGTCCTGCCCGCCTGCCGCCGCTACGGCATCGGCGTTCTGGTGTGGAGCCCGCTGGCCATGGGCCTGCTCACCGGCCGCTACCGCAAGAACGCCCCACGGCCCGCAGGTGCCCGCATGCACTGGGTCCCCAAGCACCTCACCGACGAACACAAGCTTGATGCAGTCGAGCAGCTGCTCACCCTCGCCGAAGAATCCGGCCACTCCCTCACGCACCTCGCCATGGCTTTTGCCACCAGCCACCCCGACGTCACCGCCGCCATCATCGGCCCACGCACCATGGACCAGCTCGATGACCTGCTTGCCGGCGCCGCCCTCACCCTCGGCGACGACATCCTCGACAAGATCGACACCATCGTCCCGCCAGGTACCGACATCAGCCCTCTGGACGTCTCCTACACACCCCTCTCCCTCACCCGCACGGACCTGCGCCGACGCCCGCTCCACGAGCGGGCAGCCGCCTGAGAACCCCATGAACGTTCTCGACAGCCGCGCCCTCAACCGCGCCACCCTCGCCCGCCAGCACCTGCTCACCCGCGCCGACACATCCGTGCTCGAGGCTGTGGCCCACCTGTGCGGCCTGCAGGCGCAAGAGCCTCAGGAACCATTCATCGGGCTGTGGTCCCGCCTGGCCGACTTCAATCCCAGGCAACTGGACGACGCGCTCACCGGCCGCACGATGGTGCGCACCCACCTGATGCGCCGCACCGTCCACCTCGTCACCTCCGACGACGCGCTCGCCTGGCGAGCCCGCCACGACACCATGCTGCGCCAGCGAGTGCTGGGCACCTGGCGGCGCGAACTGGCCGGCATCGACGTGGAAGAGGTCGCCGCCGCCGGCCGCGCGGCCGTTGCCGACCGGCAGCCCCGCACCATGAGCGAGCTCGTACAAGAAGCCGTCGAAGACCGCTGGCCCGGCCCACCACGCAGGGTCCTGGGCGAGCTGCTCGTCGCAGCCCTCATCCCCATGGCCCAGCTCCCGCCCCGCGGCCTCTGGCACCAGAGGGCGGGCGTACGCAACCTGCCGTTGGCCACCTGGCTGGAACGGGACCTCGACCCCCTGCCCGCCCAGGACAGCGATCCCGTCGGGCAGCAACTGTTGCGCCGCTACCTTGCTGCCTACGGGCCCGCCGCCAGCGCGGACCTACGCGCCTGGTGTGGCCTCGCCGGACTTCCCGCCGCAGTCAAAGCCATCCGAGAAGAGCTGATTGCCTTCCGCGACGAACGCGGCCGCGAACTGCTCGATCTGCCCGACGCGCCACGCCCCCACCCCGATACCCCCGCCCCCGTCCGGTTTCTGCCGGCCTTCGACAACGCCATCCTCGGCTACCACGACCGCAGCCGCATCATCGACGACGCCCACCTCGGCCTGTCCGTCGCCGGCCAACGCACCGTCCTCGTCGACGGACGCGTCACCGCCACCTGGACCGCACGCGACCACCTACTTCGCGTCCGCCCCCTTCGTCCCCTCACCGTCCTGGAACAAGAAGCCGTCCAGGCCGAAGCCCAGGACCTGGCCACCTTCCTGGACGAAGACATCGAGCACATCCAACTCGGCACCGAGAGCTGAGCTGTACTGGGATTTCTGACTTGCGGAGAGTCTCCTGCCAGATGGGTGCGGCGAGCGCAGTATCGAGCATCGAGTGATCTCCCTTGGTCCAACACAGGAGGGCTCCGAGACGCTGTCCGCGTTCGACCTCCGCAGGAGTGAGCGGCGTGCTGACCCCAACGGCGATTACAGTACCGAGAGACACATGACCCGAGGTCATCCCCTGTCGGCGACGCGTGAATCGTGGTTCTGGATCACTTTTGGTGCCGGAGCAACGGAGGGTCACCACCTCCGCGATCATGAGCGGTCGTGACCCAC
>NZ_JBIBKW010000039.1:0-41515 GCF_042959465.1 Streptomyces sp. NPDC007901
CAACGTCGCCCGGACACGGTTCACTTCATGTGCGTCCACCCATCCAACATGCCCAGCAACAGCCCAAACCGGAAGACCTAACGGAGTCCTATTAGACACTGCCATGACGTCACCCCGAAACGAAAACCTCAGAAGTTCCCATCCGCCGGAAATGACAGCTGTAACCGGCGCCGCACCCTGCACGGGGTTCGATCGTGCCCCCGTGCACCTCCGGGGTGCGGAGCGATGTCCAACGAGGACATTCAAGTGTCGACAATTCAAGGAGATGAGTGGGACGCCTGTGTCGCGCTAGAACGAACGGCAGAGACGAACGTGGGATCGCCTACGGGACGCGAGTCCTAGGGCGACGGAGGCCCCGTAGTAGTCGCCGGAGTTGCGACCGGCCAGGGAGGACGGGAAAGCCGTCCACAGGGCGAAGGGGGCCAGGTGATTCGGATACTCGAAGCCGGGAGGTATGCGAAATGCAGATCGCCGAAACGGTGCTGTGCGTCCTGCGCGAGCAGTCTGAATCGCTCACGCCGTAGTCACTGGAGAGCCGGATGACCGGGAAACCGTCATGTCCGGTTCGGCGGGAGGCCGCGCGGAACAGGTCCTGCACCGGCAGGCACCTCACCGCGCGGCCGACCCAACGAGCTGGCTGGCCCGCTCACGCCGCCTCAACCGCGACCACGAACGCCGCCCCGACCACCACGCCCAGATGGTGTGGTGGGCCGCCGTGATCAGGCTGTCGAGGCGCCTGGCCGCAGACGCTCCGCGCTGGCCGGAGAAACGCCCCGGCCGACTGCTGAAGGCGCGGGCATGAACCGCCCGTCCTTCGCCCGCACCAGCCAGCCCCGCTTCTCCAGCACGTAGGCACGGTGACGGATCTTCTCCACCTCGTTCTTGATCTCCGCTTCCCGGCCCACCGCCCGCGTCAGCTCCACCCCGTTCACCGGCCCCGAAGCAGCCACCGCAGCGGCAAACACCTCCCGGTACAGGCCGCTGAGCACCTCCTCGCCCATGCCCGACCGCCACACCGGCGGCCGCTCGCCCTGCCCCGCGCCGGGGCCGCTCGATCCCACGGCGGCAGCCCTCTCACCACCAGACGGCACGGAAACCGGCGTATTCACCGGGCTCTCCCCGGCCAGCACCGACACGAGCTCCTCACGCCCCACCCGGGCCCGCTCGACTCGCCCCCGCGCGGCATCCACCTCCGCCTGAGCCTGTTCCAGGACCTCCGTCCAGGACTCCAGATCCTGCCTCGCCCGCGCCTCACGCTGTTCCATCAACCCCAGCACCGACGGCATCGCGACCTCCTCGATCCACAACAAGCCGCCCGCTGCCTGCCCCTACACCTCCGCGATCACGCCCCGTACACGAAGAAGCCCCTGCTCATCGAACAGGGACTCCCTTTGCCACAACGCACTGAGCCGTTCCACCAACCAGGCGTCGGCACCGGCGATCCGCCCGCGGCGTAGCGGGGAACCGCACTCCGTCGGCAGACCGGCGACGTCGATGATGTCCTTCACGGCGAACGTCACGCCCGCGAGCGTGCCGTCCGGAGCCCGGTTGGCTGCCGCGCGGGCGCCGTCGTCGTCCACCCGCACCCAGGCACGGATGTCGGGTTCGGTCTTCTCCAGGCGCCTCAGTGCCCGCTCGACCGCGGTGGTGCTGCGGGGTGTCATGACAGGGACTCCTTCCTCCGCGACGGCGTCGTCAGCGCATGAACAGGCCGCCGTTGGCGTCCCAGCACGCTCCGGTGACCGCGTCCGCGTGCTCGGCGGCGAGCAGGACGGCCATGTCGGCGATGAACCGGGGGCGTCCGAGCCGGCCGACCGGGATCATCGCCTCGAGCCGGGCGAGCTTCTCAGGATCGACCGACTCGCGGACCACGGGAAGGTCCTGGGGACCCGGGGCGATGGCGTTGACTGTGACCCCGTGTGGACCGAGTTCGCGGGCGAAGACCTTGGTCAGCGTGGCGACACCGCCCTTGGCCGCCGCGTAGTGCGCGCCTGTCGCCGTACCACCGTTCTGTCCCGCGAGTGAACCGATGTTGACGATGCGTCCGTAGCCCCGCCCGGCGAAGTACTCACCGAAGACCTGGCAGCCAAAGAAGGTGCCGCCCAGGTTGGTGGCCACGACCGACTCGAAGCTCTCCGGGCTGATCCGCATCAGTGACTCGACCTTGGAATGCCCCGCGTTGTTCACCAGGACGTGCACCGCGCCCCAGCGTTCGACCAGTTGGTCCCGCACCCGCGCGAAGGCCTCCTTGTCCCGCACGTCGAGCGCGAGGCCGACCGTGTGCTCCCCGGAGGGGTCGAGCTCGGCCGCCCCCTTCGCGGCCGCCTCGGCGTCCAGGTCGGTCAGCGCCACGCGGTAACCCTTGTCGTACAGCCGGCCTGCGATGCAGGCACCCAGGCCGCGTGCCGCGCCCGTCACCAGGGCCACCCGACGGGTGACGTCCTCCCAGGTCACACCGGTTCCCTGGGGGCTCATCGGGCCGGCTCCGGGTCGGGCAGCGGGCGGCCGATGCGCGCCTCGATCTTCATGTACCGCCACAGGCCGTGGTCGCCGACCTGCACGGTACGGAAGAGGTTGCAGGCCGCGGCGACGGTGGGCTGGTCGACGACATCGGCGAGGACGTAGCAGGTCCAGGGCCAGGAGCCGGAGGGACCGACCATGTGCTGGTCGTCGTCGACGGTACCGAGGACGCTCACTCCGGGCAGGCCGTACAGCTGCGCGAGCATGCTCGTGAAGCCGTCCCAGACGGCCTTGCCCTGCCCGGTGGGCAGGTCGAAGAAGTTCTGGTTGACGCCGATGCAGAACAGGACCCGCAGCGGGGCCTCGGGGGAAGCGGGCATGTGAATTCTGCCTCTCGGGGCGTGACTTCGGCTTGGGTGAAGGTCCGTTTACGGGTAGCCGGGAAAGGACCGCACGCCCGTGAGGACCGCGCCGGCACCGTCGTAGACGCCCTCCTGGAGTAAGGCGTGCTGCGGCTGCTGGACTGCTGCCAACTTGTGTGTCGTCCTGTCACCCTGCTTACGGGGGGGAGCAGGGGGACAGGACGACGTGAAGGCACCAACCTCCAGTGGTCTCCAACGAAGACCGGCCGCTATCGGTTCACTTGTCGCTGGGGGTCAGCTCGCGTCCCGGTAGGCAAGGCCGCTGGAGTTCGCGTCCGTACCGTTGTAGAGGCCGGTCGGGCTGGTCTGCGTGGACAGGGCGAACCACGCGTAGCGCTCAACGTAGTCAAGGCTGTCCAGCATGTGAGTCGATGTATTGATGAAGTCGATCTGCTGCTGCTGGCTCGGGTAGCGCGGAGTGCCCTGGGAAAAGTCGATGAGGGCGTACTCCGTCAGCCAGATCGGCTTGTGGTAGCGGTCATGCACGGCCTGCAGATAGCTCCGCAGCTGGTCCGTGGCACCGGGGCCGAAGTCGCTGCCGTACCAGTGCACTGGGATGAAGTCGACACGCAGCCCCCGGTCGGCGGCCCCCTGCATGAAACGGTCCAGCCAGCCGCCCGGGACGTCGGCTCCGGAGGCGACGGCCGGTGCACCGAGGCGCAGACCCGTCGCCTCCAGCCGTGGCCACAGATCGAGGGCCTGCTCGGGCGTCATGTTGGCCTGGGTGGGCGAGTCCGGCTCGTTGAAGGTGAGGAGCTGGCTGCCCTCCCGCGTGGCCTGGCTGAGTTCGGTGTCGGTGACGGAGCCAGGACCCCAGATCATGGGGACGTACTCGTCTCCCGCCGGCTTGGTGACCGGCCCGGTGGAAGAGGTCCAGTTGTAGTACCAACCCGCACCGGAGTCGGCCAGCGCCTGCGAGGCACCGTCGACCGGGTTGAGGCCCACACCCTTGCGGGCCGAGGCCGCCACCGGGGAGCCGCCCGCGGCCGGGCCGGTGTCAGTGGCCGCAGGCCGGCCGCCACCACCGGTTCCCTCGAAGGTGACGGTCATTCCGCTGCACTTGGTGCACTGATACACGGTGTGGTTACCCGGCTCCTTGTCCTGCTGCGACCACGCGTACGCCTTGGGACACTGTCCGGTGACGGCGTCGCTGTAGGAGGTTTTGGCATCCCGGTCCGGGTTGACACACACCAACGCCGCACCGGTGGACGGGTCCAGGGTGAGGTCCTCGGGCGGACAGACGGACAGCAGATCCGTGGCGCACCCCGCTGCGGCACACTCGCCTTCCTCGGGAGGCGTCACGTCGTTCGGGGTGATGGTGATGGGCACCGAGACGGCGTTGACATAACTGACGTCGTACCAGGGGGCCAGGGAGTCGCTCGGATCGAAGTTGAACTCAGCCAGACTGGTCGGCTGTTCGCCCGCGGAGCAATGATCCGCGAACGGCCCGCAGTCGCCCACCGCACAGTGAAAGGTGCTGCCGTCCTCCCCACTGCATCCCTGGCGCGCGAAGAACGTACCGCGCCAATGCCCCGCATCCGAGAGCTCCGGGATGGTGAGGGTGTAAGACTGCCCTGGCGCCAGCACGGGCAGCCCGGTGAGCGGGACAGACCCGTCCGCGTTCGCCGTACTGCCGACCCAGACCTGGCCGTCGGTGTTGTTCTGCAAGGTGACGGTGTGCTCGCCGGACGCGGCGGCCAGCACGTCGTCGTCGCGTCCGGTGGACGCGTGGGAGGAGGGGAACCCGGAGGCCGTGACAGTGGCCGCGGCGGCCACGACCACCAATAGAAACGCGAACAGCAAAGACCGTCTGCGTTGAAATCTCATCATCGAATGCGCCTCTCGATCCAGGAGTGTGTCGGGCGGAACCGCCAACGGGTCAATCGCCGCCCACACACGACGGATCCGCTTGCCCGCAGGTTCACCGGCCGCTTCGAAGGCGCTTACCGAACTGGCGTCTGTACGGTGAGCGGGTCTGTTCCGTAGTCGGTGGTGACGGTGAGTGCCTGCCTGTGATCATTGAGCGTGCAGGATGCGAACACGCTTGTGGGAACGGTGTTTTCGGGGTTGTCGGCATTGGTTATCGAGGATGTGGCGGACGGTGGCGAGATAGTCCGGGTTTCGGCTCGGACCCGGGATGTTCCCGTTCCCTGTCCGGTGTGCGGGGTGGTGACGGCGAGGGTCCACGGGTATCACGGCCGGACGGTGCGGGATGTGCCGGTCGACGGCCGACAGGTCGTGGTCCGGGTGAGGATACGACGGCTGGTCTGTCCGGTCCTGGGCTGCAGGCGGCAGACCTTTCGAGAGCAGGTCCCCGGGCTCCTGGAGCGCCATCAGCGCCGCACCACACGACTGACCGACCAGCTCTCCGAGCTGGTCAAGGAGTTATGCGGCCGGGCCTCCGCGCGAGTCGCCCGATCCCTGGCCGTGCCCGTCTCGTACGCCTCCGCCCTGCGGCTGCTGCGGCGGGTGCCCGTGCCGGAGGTGCAGATCCCGCAGGTGATCGGGGTCGACGACTTCGCCCTGCGGCGCCGACACAGCTACGCCACGGTCATCATCAACGCCGAGACCGGTGAGCGAATCGAGGTACTGCCCGGCCGCGAAGCCGCCACTTTGGAAGCCTGGCTGCGCGGACATCCGGGCATCGAGGCCGTGTGCCGGGACGGATCGGCCACCTACGCCGAGGCGGTCCGCCGAGCCCTGCCCGACGCGGTCCAGATCAGCGACCGCTGGCACCTGTGGCACAACCTCGCCGAGGCCGTCCGCAAAGAAGTCGCCGCGCACAGCACCTGCTGGGCGAAAGCGGGCCCGCCCCCGGCCAAGGGGAGGCAAGCCGCCACCACCCGCGAGCGCTGGCAGCAAGTCCACGCCCTGCGCGAGCGCGGAGTCGGACTTCTGGAGTGCGCGCGCCGCCTGAACCTGGCTCTGAACACCGTCAAGCGCTACGACCGCGTGGCCGAGCCCGAGCGCCTCATCCGCGCCCCCAAGTACCGGCCCACCCTCGTGGATCCCTACCGCGATCACCTGCGCCGACGCCGGCTGGAGAACCCGGCCGTCCCCGTCACCCGTCTCCTGCAGGAGATCAGGGAACTGGGCTACACCGGCAGCTCGAACCTCCTCGTCCGCTACATCAACCAGGGCCGCGTCGAGGCCGACCGGCCCGCACTCTCGCCCCGGCGCCTCGCCCGCTACCTGCTCACCCGCCCCGACCGCCTCAAGGACCACCAGCGGGAACGCATCGAGGCCGCCCGCACCGCCTGCCCCGAGATGACCGCTCTGGCGGACCTCATCCACCGCTTCGCCGTACTGCTGGATCCCGCAGACGGCAACGCCGCCTTGCTGAGCACCTGGATCACCTCGGCCCAGGCCGAGGACCTGCCCCACCTGCATGCCTTCACCCGGGGGCTCGAGAAGGACCGCGCCGTAGTCGACGCCGCCCTCACCCTGCCGCACCACAACGGCGGCACCGAAGGCGTCAACAACAAAACCAAGCTGATCAAGCGCCAGATGTACGGCCGCGCGAGCTTCCCCCTCCTCCGCCACCGCATCCTCCTTGGCTGACCACACCCTCCGTCACCACCGACTACGGAACAGAGTCCGGTGAGCGGTGTAACTCCCGAGCTGGAAGCGACAGTTGATGAGGTTCCCCTCCTACTGTGGAGACCGTGACCGGAGGGATAGTTGGGGTCATGGCATCCAAGAAGCGCCTCTACGATGCAGAGTTCCGCGAGGGGGCGGTACGGATCGTGACGGAGACCGGGAAGCCGATCCCGGAGGTGGCTGCGGATCTGGGCATTCATTCGGGGACACTGCACAGTTGGGTGTCTCGGGCTCGGCGCAACGGGTCGCCGTCGTCGGACCGGCCGTCGGCCGAACCCTCGGGTGGCCGGCTGCGGGAGAGTGAGCGGGCGGAGCTGGAACGGCTGCGGGCCGAGGCCAGGGAGAAGGACAAGCGCATCCGTGAGCTGGAGATGGAGCGTGATGTGTGCAAGCGATTCGTGGCCTTGTGGGTGAAGTAGCTGACACGGACCCCGCCGTCGCGGTCGGGGTGATCAGCAGCTGCAAGGCCGAGCAGAAGGTTCCATTCCGCACCGCCTGCCGGGCGTTGGGGGTGTCGGAGTCGTGGTTTTACAAGTGGCGCGACCGCCCGCCCACCGCGCGATCGAAACCGGCCTCCCGGTCTACTTCGCCGATCCGCACAGCCCATGGCAGCGCGGCACCAACGAGAACACGAACGGCCTGCTGCGCCAATACTTCCCGAAGGGAACCGACCTTTCCCGCTGGGCAGCGGAGGACATTGAAGCAGTCGCAGCCACGCTCAACAGTCGCCCCCGCAAGAGCCTCGGCTGGAAGACACCCGCCGAAGCCCTCAACGACCATCTACTATTGATCACATAAGCCGGTGTTGCATCCACTGGTTGAACCTGGCCAGTACACATCGGTGAAGCTGACAACTCGACTACTGCGAGCGGGAGTTGAGGCATCCACGGACTCGGTCGGCGACAGCTACGATAACGCCCTCGCGGAGAATCTGTGGATGATCATCAAGACGGAGTGCATCCGCGGCCGGGTCTTCGCCACCCGGGCCGAGGCGAACCTCGCACTGTTCGAGTACATCGACGGCTTCTATAACGGTCGGCGCATCCAGCAGCGGCTCGGCTGGCTCAGCCCCGTCGAGTTCGAGGAGAAGCACTACGCCGACCAGGCGACAGCTGAACAAACGAACCTGAAACCCCGTCAACCCACACTGACCAGCTGATCAGCACTTCCCGCGCAGCGGGGGAACCTCACAGCGAGGTCGAATACCGATGTGGAAAACACCTGCACACCGGCACATCAGGCGGCGGAAAGCGAAGACGCGGAGACCCTGGCTCAGCTGCTGGCCAAGGGAGTCGATCCCGATGAGGTGTGCCACAACATGACGCTCCTCACGCACGCCATTGACGCGGAAGGCGACGGCGCCTTGCGGAGTGGCAGGCCGCTGACTGTGCACACCACCGCGGTGCTTCTGGCCTTCGGAGCTGATCCGCAGCTCTCCGGACCCGACGATCAAACGTCCATGGATGTGGCCGTCCACTACGGCCATGACCTGGCTGTCGAGCTATTGCAGCTGTCCGCGTACTCTCCGATGCGGCTCTGGCAAGATTTTCGTAGGTGGAGATCATCTGGGTGCCGGGGTCGGCCGGTCCGCGTAGCGGCGGCGGAGGTGGGAGATCAGGACGACGCGGTGGCGGAGGAGCGGAACGCCGGCGCATCCCGCCATCAGGCGTTTCTGGAGTTTGACGTCGGTGATGCGGCCTTCGTTGACGCCGGAGTTGTAGGTGGTGGAGATCCCCTGGGCAACCGCGTGCTGGTCTTCGCGCAGGGCTCCGGCGATACCGGTAAGCGCTGGCAGCCCGCTGTGGGAGAGCTCGTCGAGCCAGGACGGCAGGGAGCTGGCGTCGCGGTTGCCGAGCATGGCGGCGAACCGGCGGACCAGGTCGTGGGCGTGCTTGAGTTCCGGACAGTGCTCGAGGAGCCGATGCAGGCGGTGGGTGACGTGAAGGCTGCGGCGGTCCGGGTGGGTGGTGATCCAGCGTGCGGCCTCGCGCGGGGAGGGCGGGCGCTCGCGGGGCTGGTCCAGCGGCAGCCCGCGTCGCAGGGGTGCGACGGCCATCTTCACGCGCTGGTAGTGCCCGAGGTAGCCCTTGCTGCGCAGTTCCTCGTGGAGGACCGTCGCGTTGTGTTCTCCCTCGTCCCAGCGTTGTTGCAGGTAGTCGCGGTAGGGGTCCAGGGTGGAGGGCTTGCGGGGTGGGCGGCGCATGACCTCCTGCCAGGTGCGGGCGTGGGCGTACTTGCGCACTGTTTTGCGGTCCAGGCCGAGCTCTCGGGCCACGGAGCTGTAGCTCCGGCCGGATCCGGTCAGGGTGTGCACGGCCTCGAACAGCCTCCTGGCGTGCCACCCGGCTCGTGTGTCCGCCGCGGCGTCCTCGGTGGTCTCTTCGTCCGGTGCCGGATCGGCCTCTCCGGCCGGCGGGAGGGCTGCGAGCAGACAGCCTCGGTGGGCAGAAGCGATGTCCTGGACGCGACGTGACAACCCCTGCCACATGTGGAAACGGTCGCTGACCTGCACGGCCTCGGGGGCGCCGGCGGTGATGCCCTGCCGGTAGGTCAGCGAGCCGTCGCGGCAGACGATCTCGACGCCGGGATGCTCACGGAGCCAGCGGCTGAGCTGTTCTGCGTCCCGTCCCTCCCAGAGCGTCAGGGGGAGACGGGTGGTGGCATCGACCAGGAGCGTTCCGTAGGTATCGTCGTAGAGCGCGAAGTCGTCCACGCCCAGCACCCGGGGAATGACAAGGGGCGGCAGTGGCATCCGCACAAGCTGTGACAGGACGGTGCACCGCGACAGCCTGATGTTCAGGACCCGCAGCATCCGGGCCCCACCCCGGCCCGCCAGCAGGACCCCCGCCGCCTCGACCACCTGCTGCAGCAGCGGCGTGCGCCGCTGGTAACGCACGGTCAGACCCGGCACCTGCTCGGCGAACGTCACCTTCGCGCAAGCGGTGTTCTCGCAGTACAGACGGCGCACGCTCAGCTCGATCAGCACTGGGCGGCCGCCAAGAGACGCATCGCCGAGCCGTCTGACGTAGCAGCTGTGACACCACCCGCTCGGTGTCCCGCAGCCCGTACACGGCTCGGGAGCAAGCGACCGCGTACGTGCACGCACAACCACCACAGGTCCAGAGCCGTCAACCGAAAGAACAGACACGCCCGCCAAGTGCGGTAACAGGTACGGCAGTTCAACAGAGCACTCCCGAAGGATGCCCGTTACGCGGACCGGCCGACCCGGCACCCAGATGATCTCCACCTACGAAAATCTTGCCAGAGCCCCGATGCGGCCAGGCCCGTACGTTTGAATGCGGCCAGTGGCCAGGCCACGTTGGTGTCCCGTTCGATGGCCTTGAGGCGGTTCTTGAGTCGGTAGCTGGGGCCGTTGATCGCGACGGCGTCGCAGTGGTGCAGGAGCCGGTCGAGGACCGCGGTGGCGAGGACCTCGTCGCCGAAGACTTGGCCCCATTCATCTGGGGCAGGCACTTGTTCCCTCACAAGAGTTGCCGCTACCACCTGGCCGTATCCCGCTCCTGAGGTCCTCGTTGATTCTCGCGGTGCTGTGCCTCGAAGACGAGGCCGGCTTCTCGATGACGCCGCCGATCACACGGACCTGGGCCCGGCGCGGGCGCACACCCGTCATCGGGGTACGGGGACGCCCTCGATGCTGCCTCTCCATCGCCGCTCTGGCCTGCTACAAGCGAGGTGAACGATTGCGGCGATCAGCAGGATCTGTAGAACGATGTAGGGCGATCACGTATGCAATTTCGCAATTTCACGTTCGAGGACCTCAGCCGTCCGAGTGGCCAGGTCCTCGATCGCGGCAGGCGTCCCCGGCGGTCGTCCAGGCTCAGCGAGGCGAGAGCCGGCCCGGAGGAGCCTCCCGGTGCCGGCATGTCCGGTGCTGGGAGGCTCCGGACATGCCGTGCCATGACCGCCGATGCGGGACTCGTTCCCTCCGGCCGAGCCTGTTACGGCAACCACTCGCGAGCTGGGCGAACGCCAGGCACCCTACTCGCATCCGCTCCAGGAACAGCAGCGTGATGGAGCCGGGAGCGGTTCCGTCTGCTCTTTCCTCGGGGCCGGTTGAACCGCTTACCGGACGGGTCCGTCGTGTCCTGTGTCGAAAGAGAGGTCGACCATGGCGGAATCCACCTCGGCTGACAAACAGTCGATGACGAACGCTGACCAGTTGGCGCTTCTACTTGTCCGCGCCGAATACGACCGAGCCCGGAGTCAGACTCTGACGAAACGTCTAGCCAGCCTGGCGCAACGTCTGGTCAGCGCGGAAGCGCGAAAGGCACAGGGGGAGCGATCGCGAGATCGGGGCAGGAACGTACGTGACCTGGGCGACGAGAGGCGTGGGCGCGAGAGGGGAACGCTCGATAACGCATGGCGCAAGGTCTTGCGCTTCGTTCGAACCGTGTTTCGCCGGGGATCGACGGACGAGGCGATCGCCTCGTCCGTCGATCCCCGGCAGAGCCTGGGTCGGGCGGCGCACCAACAACCGATGTCCGTGCGGGATGTCGGCCGGCAGCGGCAGGCCGGTGACGGAACGGCCCCTTCCGATTCTGTACAACGCATCGTCGGGGTAATCGGGAGCCTGCCGCGCGAGCAACGCGAGGCAGTCGCAGCGGCAGTCTTGAAGTTGGTCAACACTCACCCGGAATACGGTCGCTTGTACCATGATTCTCCCGGTAGCATGCCTCAAACCAAGATCTTGGTGGATGCGGCGAGGAAACAAGAACGCGAAATCCGCTGGCAGAGGCCTTCCCTTAAGTCGCCGGACTTCAATGAGTGGCCGGACTTCAATGACCCGGACCGGTTCCATGGCACGGGGGCCGCTCTCTCTTCTGGAAGCCAGAACGACACGCTGCCTGACGACCGTGCGGTGCTGGCGGATGGAGAGGGCCGACGGTCGCAAGCCTCGGTCTCGGGCACCAGTGCGCAGTCCGTTATCGCCGCTCATGCATATGCGAACTCCGAGAGTTCGGTGCCCTCTTCCGCGTTCACCGAGTCCCCGTTCAGCACTGGGATAGTAACGCGGCTTTCTCCCACTCCCGGTTCCCGGCCTCCGGCCCCGCAAGGTTCTGCGACTTCTTCCCAGCGCGGCAATCCAGTCCCCAAGGCGACAAAAAGCCGTTGAAGTGACCCTTTGAACAGGGCGCTTCAGGCAAATAGCGTTGAACGGCGTCGCCTCCCTGGCCCGCAGATGCCGGCTGGTCGGGAACGGCTGTGGACGCGTCACGGCGGCAGGTTCCCGTGAACCAGTTCGATGGCGGCGGCGTAGTGCTCCACACCCGACGCGTACAGATCTCCGTGCCCGCGTGTGGGTTCCAAAACTATTCGCTTCCCACTGTAGGAGCACCCCTTGCGCATCCTGCTCGTCGCCAGCGCGTTCAACAGCCTTACCCAGCGTGTTTACACCGTCCTGCGGGCCCTCGGGCACGTGGTGGCGGTGGAACTTGCTCTCGGGGACGACCCGGTCCGGGCCGCGGTGGGGCGTTTCCGGCCCGAACTGGTCCTTGCGCCCATGCTCACCCGCGCGATACCTGAGGATGTCTGGAGTCGGTATCCCGTGTTCATCGTCCACCCCGGGCCCATGGGGGACCGCGGGCCTTCCTCTCTCGACTGGGCGACTCACGAGAATGCCGAGGTCTGGGGTGTGACCGTCCTGCAGGCTGTCGCGGAGATGGACGCCGGCCCGATCTGGGCCTCCGTGCCGTTCCCGGTCCGTCCCGGAGCCAAGAGTGAGCTGTACCGTAACGAGGTGGCCGACGCGGCGGTCTCGGCCGTACTCCTCGCCGTCGAGCGCTTCCAGAGCGGTTCGTTCGAGCCGGAACCTCTGGACTACTCCCGTCCCGACGTCAGTGGGCGGCTTCGCCCCTATCACACTCAGGAGTACCGACGGATCGACTGGGCCGTCGACGACACCGCCACGGTGCTGCGCAAGCTCCGAGCGGGCGATTCGCAGCCCGGCGTTCTCGACACTCTTGCGGGCCGCGAGTACTACCTGCACGGCGGCCACTCCGAGGACCGGCTGCGTGGCACCCCGGGCCAGGTGATCGCGACACGTGACGGCGCGATCTGCCGGGCCACAATCGACGGCGCTGTCTGGATCCCCCAACTACGCCCCCGCCGTACTCCGGGCGGTCCGGCCACCTTCAAACTACCCGCCGTCGACGTGCTGGGCGATTTCCTTGCCGATGTGCCCGAGGTACCAGTCTCGCCCGAGGAAGCGGGACAGCGGCAGACGTGGGCCGAGATTCGTTACCGGGAGGACGGCGCCGTCGGCTTCCTCGAGTTCGCCTTTCCCGGCGGCGCGATGAGCACGCAGCAGTGCCGCAGACTACTGACGGCCTATCGCGATGCGGCGGCGCGGCGGACGGCGGTACTGGTCCTCGGACCTGCGCGTGACTTCTTCTCCAACGGGATCCACCTCAACGTGATCGAGGCGGCCGCCGACCCGGCCGACGAGTCCTGGCAGAACATCAATGCCATGGACGACCTGGTGGAGGCCGTCCTCACCACTACGGACAAGCTCGTGGTCTCCGCCCTCGCGGGCAACGCCGCGGCCGGCGGCGTGATGCTGGCGCTGGCGGCTGACGAGGTGTGGTGCAGGGCCTCCGTGGTACTCAATCCGCACTACCGGCTCATGGGCCTCTACGGCTCCGAGTACTGGACGTACACCCTGCCCGCGCGGGTCGGCGCTGAGGAGGCACAACGGCTCACCACCGCCGCGCTGCCGGTTGGCGCCGACGAGGCCTTGGCGCTCCGCCTCGTCGACCGCGTGGTGGGCGGCAGTACCAGTGAGTTCAGCACCTGGGTCGGCCGCGAGGCTGCCACGCTGGCCGAATCGGTCAGTCTGGAGACACGTCTCCTTGCGAAGAAAATGCGGCGTGCCCGGGATGAGGCGGCCAAGCCCCTCGCGGCTTATCGTGAGGAGGAACTGGCCCGCATGTGGGCCAACTTCACCGATCCCGCAGAGCCTTACCACACGCTGCGGCGGAACTTCGTGTGCAAGGTCGGCCTGACCGCCACCCCGGAACACCTGCGGGGCTGAACGGGAGGCGCTCGCCGTACCGGCTGTCACGCCACGCGTCGGCGGGCGGAGCTGGTCCGGCGATCCACGGTCAAAGCGACGGGTCCCGATTCCGTCGCTTTGGTGGCATACCGGCACGTGTGTCCGGTGAGTCCATGCGCGCGGCGGTGGCCGCGGATCGCGGGATCGTCAGGCCGTGGGTCCGCGATGGGACACCGTTCAGTCCGTGCCTCAGCCGTCAGAGGGCGGTGTGCGGAGCCAGCCGAGGAGCCGGCCAGCTGCGGGGCCGAGAACCAGCGGCGATCGAAGACAGAAAAGGACGAGATCAGACCCCGTCCTCCAAGCCCCTGATCAAGAGGAGTTTCTTCGATGGCAACGGTTGCGTCCAATGGCTCCTATGTCAATCAGGTGGCCTGCGTGAGGTCAGCTTGCTCGGTGCTGAGTTGGGCGTCGCGGAGGAGGGCTCGGTAGACCACGTCCGACAGACGGCGCCGGAGTGCGCGAACGGCTTCGGTGTTGGTGTTCCCGGCATCTCGTCGGCGCTGTAGGTAGGTGCGGGCGTCTGGGTGATAGTGCGCCTGCGTGACGGCGATCCGGTGCAGGGCTGCGTTGAGTTGGCGATGGCCCGTCCGGCAGAGTCGATGGCGCGTGCGGTTGCCCGACCCTACGGGGAGCGGTGCGGTGCCGTTGTGGCGGGCGTAGGCGCTCCTGGACCGGAACCGACGGATGTCGGCCGTCTCTGCGAGGGTCTTCGCCGCATTGAGGATGCCGCAGCCGTGGATAGCCAACAGGCTGGGCGCTGCGCCGGTGACCAGGGTGCTGATTTCTGCTTCGAAGGAGCGGATCTGGGTGGCGAGTTGGCAGCACTGCTCCAGCAGGCAGCGGGCCAGGCGGGCTACGGTTCCGGCGCGGGTGGCCAGCTCCTTGGCGAGCGCCTGGAGGTGTTTTGGTGCGGATGAGGCAGCGGGCTGGCGGGTCCAGGCCGGGGTCGATCTCGTGCAGGTGCCAGCGCAGCCGGTTGATGATCCTGGTGCGCTCGGCAACCAGGTCATCGCGATGGTCGACGAGCAGGCGGCTCTCCCGAGTGGGACCGTCCAGGCAGACGACTGGCAAGTCCGGCTCGCGCAAGGCTGCGCGTGCGACAGCGAGTGCATCGATCGGGTCGGACTTGCCGTAAGTGCGGGCTGAGGTCCGGCAGTTCGCCATCAGTTTGGGAGGGACTCGCACGATGCGCTCGCCGGCCGCGAGCAGATCACGCTCCAGCCTGCGGGGTAGTTGCCTGCACTCCTCAACAGCCCAGAGTCGGTCGCCGTCCCACTTCTTTGCCCAGGTCAGCGGCTTGAGATGGTCGGCGCTGGTCGTTCCCGTCGTGCGCTCGACGAGTTTGCGTCCGCGGTCGTCCGCCGCAACCGCGGTGTGAGTGCGTTTGTGCGCGTCGATCCCGGGGCTTGACCCAAGGCCGGGTAGTTAGCGTTTTCGCAGGTCACGCAAGCGGTGCTGGAGACCATGATGTTGCGGCGTAAAGGCCGGGGCCGAGCTTGTGGATGAGGCCGCTGGCGGCCCACCGATTGAGTTGTCTGTACATGGTTTCCAGGGTGATGTCGCCGAAGTGGGCGGCGATGTCACGGGGCTGCCAAAGACGCGTGGGGTCTTCCTGGAGCAGGGCCAGGATGCGGTGCCGGCGCCGCGCCGCAGGGGTAGCGTGCCGGTCGTCCCGGGAGGCCGTGGGCAGGGCGGGTGACTGATCCGCGGGTTCGAGGACAGTGACGTCGAGGCGGGTAACGGTGCGGCTGGTGTCGGGGCGGCCGTCGGCGTGGCGCTCGCTGTAGCGGGACATCGGTGACTTGACCTTGCGGGTGCTGACCCGTTGCCGACGGGGCGGGAGCAGACCGGTCAGGATCCGACGGCCGATCATCCCGAGGAGCGTGTCCCGATCGGTGTCCGCGGGGACAATGCCGGCGGCCTGGATCGCCTGGTCTCGGGCAGTGTGGAACGCGATGCTGAAACAGCAGCGGTCCGGGTCGGTGCCGGGGAGGGACTCGGCGGCACCGACCATCACGGTGCGTAGGGCCTGGTAGAGCGTGAGCAGGGACCACATCTCCTGCTGGATGCCTGCCGGGTCGCCCGAGCGGAGCTTGCGGCCGTTCAGGATCGTGTGGCGGAGCGCGTAGTACGCCGATTCGTGTTCCCATCGCTGGTGATAGAGGCCCACCAGCGCGGTGGCCGGGTAACGGCGGGCGTCGGTCAGGGTCGTGACCAGTCGGTAGGACCCGGTGAAGGACGTGCCGTCCGCGCAGGTCACGGCGATCTGTGCGTCGATGATCCGCACTTTCACGGTGCCGATCACCGACAGGTAGGAGCCATCAGCGAGGAGAACGAGGACCGGCGTGCGCCGGTTGCTGCGGAGCCGGCCCAGGACCTGGGCGCCGGTGCCGGTGACCTGCGCGAGGAAGGCGTTGCTGTCGAATCCCTTGTCCCACAGCACCAGCATGTCCGGCCGCATCAGATGGAGCAGTCGGCCGGCGTAGCTTGTCTCGCCCTCGGCGGTGGGGCCGAACACGGCGCCGACCAGGGCCCGGGTGCCGGTCTCGACCAGCGTCATCAATTCCAGCGTCGGGTAGCCATGATGCGAAGTCCTGCCCAGCCAGGCCCGGTTCCGCTCGGAATCGGGAACTCTCAGCGAACTGCAGCCGTCGAACGACACCATCCGGTACGGACCGAAACGCGCCCCTGGCGTCGTCGGCCGGGCCAGCAGCCCGGCCAGTACCTCGAACAGCGCCCGCACCGGCGCGCTGCCGATCCGCCGGCGCAGGTCACGCAGCGCCTTCATCGACGGACGGACCACCGGCATCCCGGACAGGCCCGCGGTCAGCTTGTCCCAGACCAGCCCGTAGCCGACCTCGGGGAACAGGCACATCGCCAGCAGGAAGTAGACCCCGACCCGCGACGGCAGATCACGCAGCCTCTGCTGCACCGTCCTCGTCTCCGCAAGGACCGCGTCCACCAGTTCGAACGGTACGACGGCAGTCAAGTCGCCCAGATGCCCGGGAGCGAACCGGCCCGCGGCCACAGTGACCGTACGGGTGATGGCCGTCAGCGCAGACGGCAGGCCACAATGACGGGGCAACGGAGCTCCTTCGGGACAAGCTGTCTTGGTCGACTGCCTGTACCAACGAGCTCCGTTGCTCTGCGCCGGGAATCCTTCAACTCACTTGCGTGACCTGCGAAAACGCTAACTACCCGGCCTTGGGTCAAGGCCCTGGGTCCGATCGCTCTCACTGACCTCACAACAGGCCGACCAGATTCGTCGGTCTCTGCCCTTGGCAGCGGGTGGCTTCCGGCCCGCTCGACTCACGCCCGGACAGGGGCAGGGCGGCCAGCACCTTGACCGACCGCTCATGTGCCTGCCCGCAGCCATAACGGCGGGGGAAGGAGAACGGTTCAGTTTCAGAAGGCATTTGATCTAGGGTCTGTCTCTCCGATCATGATCGGAGCCAGATGATGACGGCCGCGAAGGACACGGTGCCGAGGAACACGTGCCCTCGCTTGTCATAACGGGTCGCCACAGCTCGGAAGCTCTTGAGCTTGTTGATTGCCCGCTCAAGGAGCGAGCCGCAATGCCCACATAGATGAGCCCGCGGCGGGGAACAGGCCTGTCGTAGGGGTTGATGGCCTGCTCAACACCGCTGCTTTTGTTCGGCAGTTGCGTGAGCGACTGGCTGATGATGGAGAGGGCGGTGAGGGCCAGTGGACGGGCATGTCGCCGCTGAGCTCCCCAGATTCCGCAGTGGGGAGCTGTTCCGGAGCTGAACCGCCACCTCGTGGTGCGGTTACTGGCAGTGCTGGCCGCGCGGATGGTGACCGCGGCGAACCCGGTCGGGCAGGACGGGGGTGACCTCGGTGAGCACGATGGCTGCAGCGTCGTGGGATCGGATTGAGGGCAAGATCCAGCCGTGGCACCGCGACCGGCTCGCGGTGGTCTATGTCCGTCAGTCGACTCCCCAGCAGGTCCTCGATCATGCCGAGTCCACCCGTCTGCAGTATGGACTCACGCAACGGGCCGTCAGCTTGGGCTGGGCTGCGTCCCGGGTCCTGGTGATCGACGAGGATCTGGGCCATTCCGCGTCCGGCGTCGTGGACCGGGCCGGCTTCCAGCGTCTGGTCTCCGAGGTCGGCCTGGACCATGTGGGCCTGGTGCTGGGCCTGGAAATGTCGCGTCTGGCCCGCAGCGGCCGCGAATGGCATCAGCTGCTGGAGTTGTGCGCGTTGTCGGGTGCTCTGCTGGCGGACCCGGACGGGGTCTATGACCCGGCCGAGCACAACGACCGGATGCTGCTGGGGCTGAAGGGCACGATCAGCGAGGCGGAACTGCATCTGATCAAGCAGCGGATGTGGAACGGACGGATCGGCAAGGCCCGTCGCGGCGAGCTGGCCGTGCCGCTGCCGGTGGGCTATCTGCGCCGCCCGGACGGTCAGGTCGTGCGTGATCCGGACCAGCAGGTGCAGGCCGTGGTCCGTCTGGTCTTCGACCTGTTCGACGAACTCGGCACGATCAACGCGGTGTTGCGGTTCCTGGTCGATCACGGCATCGATATGGGCATCCGAGTGCGCGAGGGCCCCGAACGCGGGGCGCTCGCCTGGCGCCGTCCCAGCCGGATCGTGATCCAGAACATGCTTCGCCACCCTGCCTATGCCGGGGTCTATGTCTATGGCCGCAGCCGGACCGATCCCCGCCGGCGTCTGGCGGGACGCCCGTTCACCGGACGTGTCCGCAAGCCGCCCGAGGACTGGCTGGTCTATCTGCCCGACGTCCTGCCTGACTATGTCAGCGCCGAGCGGCATGAACGAAACCTTGCCCGGATCGAGGCGAACCGGGCCCGTTCCCAGAGCATGGGCGCCTTGCGCGACGGCCCGGCCCTGCTGGCCGGGCTGATCTTCTGCGGCCGCTGCGACACCCGTATGGTCGTGCACTACCAGCGCGGCCGGGGCGGAAAGCTGTGGCCGAAGTACGAGTGCAGCCGGGCGAAGGCCGACTATGGCAGCGAGCTGTGCCAGCAGCTGTCGGGAACATGCGTCGACCGCCATGTGACCGGTCTGCTGCTGGCGGCGATGGCTCCCGCCGCCCTCGAGGTCTCGCTGCAGGCCGCCGAGCAGGCCCAGACACGGCGCGAAGAGGTGGACCGGATCTGGCAGCAGCGTCTGGAACGCGCGGACTATGCCGTCGACCGGGCCCGGCGCCAGTACCAGCTGGCCGAGCCCGAAAACCGCCTGGTCGTGAGAGAACTGGAGAAGGGGTGGGAGCATGCGCTGGCCGAACGGCGGCGGCTCGGCGAGGAGTACGACCGCCGCACCGCAGCCCGGCCCCGCATCCTCACGGCCGCCGAGCGTGACCAGATCCGGGCCCTGGCCGCCGACCTCCCCGCCGTCTGGCAGGCGCCCACCACGACAGATGCGGACCGAAAACAGCTGGCCAGGCACCTGATCGAGAAGGTCAGCGTCACCGTCGTCGGCGGCAGCGAGCGTGTCACCGTCCAGATCACCTGGGCCGGCGGACACCGCACCGCCGGCGAGGTCGTCCGCCCGGTCGCCCGCCTGGATCAGCTCAGCTACTTTCCCCGCCTGGCCGAACGGGCCCGCGGACTCGCCGCCAGCGGCCACTCCGCCCCAGCCATCGCGAAGATCCTGAACTCCGAGGGCTTCCGTCCGCCCAAACGCCGCGAACACTTCGGCACCCAGGGCGTCCGCACGCTGCTGCAGGAGCTGGGCTGCGTCAGCCAGCAGGAACAGGCCCTCCGCCGGGGAGCCGCACAACTCGGCCGCCACGAGTGGTGGCTGACCGACCTCGCCCGCGAGCTTGGCATGCCCCGGGTGACCCTCTTCGGATGGATCAAACGCGGCTGGGTCACAGCCCACCAGCTCACCGACCGGCGCAGGTCCTGGATCATCCACGCCGACCCCGCAGAAGTCGCACGGCTCCGCAGACTCCACCAGCAGTCCCGCGGCCACCAACCACGACAAGCCTGGCTCGACCACCAACAGGCCGCGATAATCCGGAACAAGAAAGGGAGCCCAGACGATGACGTCGAACCGCACGTATGACAGCACCGCGGCTTGCTCATCTCGACGACGTTGCGCTTTTGTACCGCTCCTTGTCGAAGCCGGGAGGCCGGCCGCCATGCGAACCACGCTTGACGCGGTTGGCTGCCTGGTCAGCCTTCTCCGGAATGACGTGCTGGATACCTCGTTTACGCAGGTAGGATCGCGTGCGACGGTTACTGTAGGCCTTATCGGCGCTGACGCTGTCCGGGCGGATACGGGGCCTGCCGGCACCGATGCGCGGGACACGGATCTTCTCTATGACCGGCTCGAACTGGGTGCAGTCCGCCCGCTGCCCGGGCGTAACCATCAGGGACAGCGGGCGGCACCGGCCGTCGGCGCTCAGGTGGACCTTGGTGGTGAATCCGCCGCGCGAGCGGCCCAGGCCCTCATGTGCAGCACCACCTCCTCCGGGCGGCCGAGCAGGCCCGTCCACGCCGGATCGATCTGGTGTCCTGTCGCCATCGCCCCTTTTGAGACGGCTGGCGGCGGAGCCTTGCGGGCGCCGGCGGCGTGCTGATGGGCGCGCATCACCGTGGAGTCGACCGAGATGTCCCAGTTGATGGATCCCTCGGCGTCTGCGACGGCCTGGACTTGCTGCACGAGTTGGCCGTGCCGCCCGCGTGCGGAAAGCAGAGCAGGCGGAGGTGCGCCCCGCCCCGCGCGTGGAACCGGCGCAGCCAGCCGCGGCGGCCCCGGTTCACGACCGCCTCCCGGTCACGGTGCTCCTCATGACAGGAGCAGGGTCGGCCGCGGCGGCGCACCGTCCGCTGCCGTCGCCCGGGACGCCGTCGGCTCGAGGTCGGCGTAGACGAGTTCGGCGGCTTCCGGGCCGGCTTCGGCCAGCACCGTGCCGTCCGGGCCCCAGACCGCACTGGAACCGCACGCGTGCCAGCCGCCGGTGTGCCCGACGTGGTTCGCCATGAGGACGTACAGGCCGTTGTCCCGGGCCCGGTCGGGCAGCCAGGTGCGGGACTCCTGGTAGCCGTTGCCGACGCTGAACAGCGCGGAGAGCAGGTAGGCGTGGCAGCCGTCGGCGGCGACCGTCGCGGCGTGCTCCGGGAACCCGGAGTCGTAGCAGATGCCCAGGCCCAGTCGCCAGCCGTCGAGTTCCAGGGTGCAGTTGCACGTACCGGGACGGTAGAGGCCCGTCTCGCTGCCGAAGAGGAACTGCTTGTCGTAGCGCCCGGCGACGGAACCGGTGCGGGAGAAGACGAGCACCGAGATGGCGAGGCCGTCGCCGTCGGTGGACACCGCACCGACCAGCGCCGCCGTACCGCTGTCCCGGCACGCCTCGGCGATCGGGGTCAGGCGCGGGTCGTCCGCCGAGACCGCGAGGCCGGCCGGGTCGGCGGCGACCAGGTCCGGCTCGTAGCCGCAGAGGAACTTCTCCGGGAACACGACCAGTCGGGCGCCGTGCGCGGCGGCCTCCCTGATCGACGCGGCGACGGTCGCCACGTTGCGCACGACGTCCCCGGGCACGGGGCAGGCCTGGGCCGCCGCGATCCTGATCCCGCCGCGCGGCCCGTGGGGCTCCGCAGGCTCACGCATGTTCGGTGACTCCCTTCCCGGCCGGGGCCGGACGTTCCGCGACGGCGACCAGCGGCCGCACCGCGAGTGTGGCGACCGCCAGGCAGCCGGGGAAGACCACCCAGCCGATCGTGCCGCGGTCGATCACCCCCGCGGTCACGATCATCGGGCCGACGACGAACTGCAGACCGGTACCGAGATTGAAGGTGGCCAGGTACTCGGCTCGGCCCTCCTCGGGCGCCAGGGCGTAGGAGACACCCCAGCCGCCCGCCGACTGGAACAGTTCGGCCCCCGTCATCACGATGACACCGGCGATCAGCAGCACGACGACCACCGGGGTGGCGTGGGTGTGGGCCGCGGCGACGAAGAACAGGCAGCAGCCGACCAGCGCCCAACCGCCGCGTTGCAGCGCGGTGACGCTGCCGTCCAGGGTGTCGGAGCCCTTCGACGCCCACACCTGCCCGAGGACCGCCACGACCGTGTTGACCACCAGCAGCACGCCGACCGTGGACCGGGGCGCGCCGGTGTGCAGCGTCACCCACAGCGGGATGCCGACGCCGAGCAGGGAGATGTGCAGGCTGAGCACGCCGTTGATCGCGGCGACGGCCAGGTGCCGGGTGTTGCGGAGGTGGGCCAGGCGCAGGGGTGCGCGGCGGGCCGAGCCGGTCTCGCCGTCGGCCGCCGGCGCCGCGGCCAGCATGGCGGCCGCGGTGAGGCAGAACACGGCGTTGCCCAGCATGATCATGGAGAACCCGGTGCGGGTCCCGTAGCCGATCGCGACCGTGGCGGCCAGGCCGCCGAGGGAGAATCCGACGTTGTAGACGACCCGGGAGCGGGCCATCATCGCCAGCCGTCCGTCGGCGCCGACGGTGCGCTCCACGAGGGCCTGGTAGATCGGCGAGAGGGCCTGCTGCCCGACGCCGATCATCGCGACGGCGATCAGGAACTGCCAGTAGGTGTCGGCGAGCAGCAGCACGCCGAAGCTCAGGGCCCGCCAGACGTGGAGCAGCGCGAGCACCTGGCGGGGGCCGTGGCGGTCCGCCAGCCAGCCGAGGACGGGCTGGCAGACCAGTCCGAGCAGCCCGGCCACGGACAGGCCGAAGCCGACCTGCGCGGCGCTCAGGCCGAGGACGGCCACGAAGTAGACGGCGGAGCCGGCCAGGTAGAGACCGGTTCCGGTGCTGTCGATGAGGCCGATGCCGAGCAGGGTGCGGGCGCCGCGCAGGCTTGCCGCGGGGCCGAGGAGGGCGACGGTGAGTCGGCTGCGCCCAGGGGGCTCGGCGGGTTCAGGGGTGGTCACGGGCTGGCTCCTAGGGGACGGGCGGGGTGGGGGGGCGACGGGGGAGGAACAGGCCCTCCCCCCCCCCCCCGCTGAGGTGCGGGTGCCGGGCGGGTCGGCGGTCAGGTCCGCGGTGTCTCGTGGACGGCTGTGGCCAGCAGGTCCGCGACCGCCTCCGGCCGGGTCCGCGCGAAGTAGTGGCCGCCGTGGGTCAGCTCGGCCAGCCGCGGTGCGCGGACCGCCGTCTGCCAGGCTCGGTACGCCTCGCCGTAGCCCTCGGTCGCCGGGTCGTCGGCCGCGGTCACCACGGTGCACGGCACGTCCAGCGGTTCCGGCGGCGCGGTCCGCAGGCCGAGCAGGTACGTGTTGGCGGTCAGCGAGTCGTGGCGGAACGTGCGCATGAGCAGGTCGCGGGTCGCCTCCTCGGCCGAGTCGATCGCCGTCGAGCCCGTCCAGTCGACGACCAGGTCGCGTACGTCGCCGAAGGAGAGCCGCTCGGCGTTGCCCAGCGTGTCGCGGATGGTGCCGGCGTCGGCGAGCAGCTTCGCGGCCAGGAACAGGTGCCGCACCGTCCGGCCCCGTTCGGTGAGCTGTCGCGCCAGGGCGAGGGCCAGGGCCGAGCCGACGCAGTGGCCCCACAGCACCAGCGGCCCGCTCGTCGTCGCGTCGATCTCGGCGGTCAGCCGTGCGCAGATCTCGTCGAAGGGCAGCAGATCCGCATCCGACGCCCCCGGAGCGTGCCCGGGCAGTTCGGCGGCGGCCACGGCGACCGTGCCGTCCCGCCGGGCGAGTTCCTGTGCGACCGGCCGGAAGTGCACGGCGTTGCCTCCCGCGTACGGCAGGAGGACGACGGTCGCCGCGGCGTTCGCGGGCTCGGTGAACCAGGCCAGCAGCGTGCCCTCCTCCGCGGGGGCGGAGCCGGCCTTCTCGGCCGCGGCCTCCGCGAGTTCGCGCAGGATGGAGCTGCGCATCACGTCCCGCAGCGACACCCACTCCTTCAGCTGCACGCTCACGCGCAGCGCGGCCAGCGAGTTGCCGCCGATGTCGAAGAAGTCGTCGTCGATGCCGATGCCGTCCGGTTCGGTCTCCAGGACCCCGGCCCAGACCGCACGGATCCGCTCGACGAACGGTGCGAGTACGTCCTCGGCGTCCGGGCGAACCGTCGGCCGGGTGACCGCGGGCGCCGTCGGAGACTCCTCGACCGCCGCGGCGGAGCGCTCGATCGCGGCGGGGTTCTCGTCCACGAACTCGAGGACGCCGTCCGGTCGCCAGAACCCGCGCCGCCCGGTGGGACGCCCGGAGACCAGTACGTCGCCGGTCGTCCCGATGGGCACGGTCGTCCCCCCGGCCGCGTCGACCACCGTCGTCGCGTCCGGCTGGGACGCGCCGAACGCGGCGAGCTCCGCCAGCTCCGTCTCGTCCAGCAGTTCGGCGGAGTAATGCGGGGCGTCGGGTGTGTCGACCATGTGCGTCAGGGCCCGGCGGTAGTACCCGCCGATCCGCTCGATGTGCTCGGTGTCGAACACCCCGGGGTGGTAGTGCAGGCTGAGCTGTACCTCGTCCGTGTAGAAGTGCTGCGAGAACTCCGCGCGCAGCGGGAACTCGGTGATCGCCGCCGCCCGTACGTCGAGCAGCGCGAACTCCGGCAGTTCCTTCAGTGCCTTGAGCGAGTGGAAGTGGGTGAAGTTGAAGACCGTCTCGAACAGCGGGTCGGTGGTCCGCTGGTCCTGCTTCACCTTCGCCATCGGATACCGCCGGTAGGGCAGCAGTTCGGCCTCGCTCCGGTACGTCTGCCGGATCAGCTCCGTCCAGGTGCCCTCGGCCACCTTCACCCGCAGCGGCATGGTGTTGAGGAAGACGCCCAGCGCGCGGTCCGCGCCCGGCAGTTCGGGTCGGCCGCCGTGCTCGTATCCGGTGATGACGTCGGGGTTTGCGCACAGCAGGGTGTGCACCCGCAGATGCGCGGCGAGCAGGACGTTCTTCACCGGCACCCCCAGCCGCCCGGCCAGGGCCACGATCCGGTCCGACAGGCCGTCCGGCAGTTCGATGTCCCGGAAGACCACGTCCAGGCGCTCGCCGGGCTCGGCCGGCCGCAGCCGCGGGATCTCGGTGTGCGGCCGTCCGTCCAGCGCCCTGCGCCAGAACTCCTGGAAGTCCGGGGAGGTGATGGCGTGCCGCTCGAGACCGATGAAGTTGCGCAGGTGGTTGACCGCCTGGGGGGTGTCGGCGGTCCGCCCCTCCAGCAGCGCGTAGTAGATGCCGAACAGCTGGACGTGCACCTGGTTGATGCTCCAGCCGTCCAGTGCCGAGTTGTGCTGGCTGACGCTGTACCGGTAGAGCCCGTCGGACAGGATGTGGATGTGGAACCGGAACAGGCCCGGTTCGTCCCAGTCGAAGGGCCGGTTCTGCTCGCGGTGGAACCACTCGTCGTACCAGGCGTCCTGCTTCTCCGGGCCGAGGTGCCGGATGTCGTGGACGACCAGCGGCAGTTCCTCGATCCGCTCGTGCACCAGCTGCAGGTACTCCGTGTACTCGTGCAGGTGGTAGCTGGTGCGGAAGATCGGGTTGCGTGCCACCAGGATGCGTACCGCCTCGCGGAACAGCCCGGGGTCTATGGAGCTCTGGATCAGGTAGCTGATGATGTCGTGGTAGCTCGTGTTGCCGTGCATGATCTCGCTCTGGTAGATCAGCCCGGACTGGAGCATGGCCATCGGGTAGGCGTCCTCGATGCCCTCCGGGATCAGCGCCCGGTCGCGGTCGCTGATCAGCTCGAAGGCCCCGAACTCGGTGGGCGGGGCGTCTCCGGCCGCCGCCTCGCCGACGCCCGCCGCGAGTTCCCGCACGGTGGGGTGGGCGAACAGCTGCTGGAAGGTGAACTCCATGCCTTCCTTGCGGGCCTTGGCGAGCACCGAGACGAAGTGGATGGAGTTGCCCCCCAGGGCGAAGAAGCTGTCCGTCGCGCCGACCCGCGCCACGCCCAGCACGTCGGCCCAGATACCGGCGAGGGCGCGCTCCGCCTCCGATGCGGGCGCGACGTACTCGGCGGTGCGTACGGCCGGTTCGGGCAGCGCCGAGCGGTCGAGCTTGCCGTTCGGGGACAGCGGGAAGGCCGTGAGCGGGACGATGCGCTCGGGGACCATGTACGCGGGCAGGGTGACGGCGGCGTGCGCGCGCAGGTCGTCCTCGGTGACGTCGCCGGTGCGGACGACGTATCCGTACAGCCGGCCCTGGCCGTCGTCGCCGGTCCGGAGCACCACGACGGCGTCGGTGACCTCAGGGTGGGCGAGCAGCCGCTGCTCGATCTCGCCGGGCTCGATGCGGTAACCGCGCAGCTTGACCTGGAAGTCGATGCGGCCGAGGTAGTCGACGGCGCCGTCGGGCAGGCGCCGGACCAGGTCGCCGGTCCGGTAGGCGCGGTCCTCGCCGGGCAGCGGGTCGGTCACGAAGCGCTCGGCGGTCAGTTCCTCGCGGTGCAGGTAGCCGCGGGCGAGTCCGGCGCCGGCGATGTACAGCTCGCCGGGCATGCCGACCGGCAGCTCGCGGCCCGCGGCGTCGAGGACGTACAGCCGGGTGTTGTCTATCGGCAGGCCGATCGGCACCACGGTGTCGGCGGCGGCGGTGCGATGGTGGCTGACGTCGACGGTGGCCTCGGTCGGACCGTACAGGTTCACCAGTTCGGCGCCGGTGCCGAGCTCGTGGAACGCGGTCACGTGGTGTCGGCCGAGGGCCTCGCCGCTGGCGAACACGCGGCGCAGCGGGGCCAGCCGGGGGGCCGCGCCGGCGGCTCCGGCGTAGTCCAGGAACGCCCCGAGCATCGTGGGGACGAAGTGCATGACGGTCACGCCGAACCGGTCGATCGCCTCGACGATCGCGTCCGGCTCGCGCTCACCCCGCGGTTCGAGCAGACCGACGGCGGCGCCCTCGATCAGCCACCAGAACAGCTCCCACACCGAGACGTCGAACGCGGTCGGGGTCTTGTGGAGGATGACGTCGTCGGCACCGAGGGGGTAGGCGCGCTGCATCCAGTGCAGGCGGTTGACGACACTGCGGTGTTCGACGACGACGCCCTTGGGCAGCCCGGTGGAGCCGGAGGTGTAGATGACGTACGCGGTGTCGTCGGGGCTGCCGAAGGGGACCGGGTCGGCTGCTTCCGCCTCGAAGGCCTCCCTGACCGCGTCGTCGAGGGCGATCACCGTGGTGCCGGCCCCGGGCAGCCGCCCGGCCGAGGCCGCGTCGGCCAGCACCAGGCCCGTCCGGCTGTCGGACACCATGTGGGCCAGCCGCTCCTGCGGCAGCGACGGGTCCAGCGGCAGATAGGCGCCGCCGGCCCTGATCACCGCGATGATCCCGGCCAGCGCCGCGAAGGACCGCTCCGCCAGCACGCCCACGATCACGTCGCGCCCGACACCGGCGGACCGCAGGCGCGCCGCCAGATGCGCGGTCACCCGGTCCAGCTCGGCGTAGGTGTAGGAGCGTTCGGGCGTGACGATCGCCCGCTGCCCGGGGCGGGCCGCCATGGTCCGGGCGAACAGCTCGGAGAGCGTCACCTGGTCCGGGAAGGGGTGGGCGGTGTCGTTCGCGGCCGCGGTGATCTCGCGATCGTGCTCGGTGCGCAGGTCGAATCCGGCCAGGGGCGCACGCGGTGCGTCCAGCGCGGCGGCCAGGAGGGTGCGGCACCGCTCGGCGAGCAGGTGCGCCGACTCCGGCAGGAAGCGGTCGCCGTCCACCCGGACGACGACCGAACGCCGGGCCGGGCCGAAGCCGATGAGGGTGTCCGCGGCGGGCAGCCGGTCGTCGGCAGGCACGGCGTCGCCGAGGACGACGGCCTCCGGCAGGCCGGCCACCAGCTCGACCGGGTAGTCCTCGTACGGGCGGCTCTCGCCGACCGCCGCGCCGAGCCGGGCCGCGACCGCGGCGAGCGAGTCGTCGGCGGCGAGGGTGATGCGGAGCGGGACGACGTCGGCGAGGCCGCCGGGGGCGGCGGGAAGCCGGCCGACGAGCAGGTCGTCGACGCCCGTGAAGGAGCGCAGCAGCGCGACGGCGACGGACGTCAGCAGCACGGCGGCGGCCTCGGCGTCCCCCCGGCTGACGGCCTGGAGGCGCTCGCCGGTGTGGGCGTCCAGCGGCAGTTCGGCGGTGTGGCGGTGGGCCGCGCGGTCGGCGGAGGGCCGGTCGGCGGGGAATCCGACGGCGGTCGCGTCGGCGAGACGCGAGGTCCAGAAGGCGGCGGCCTCGGGGCGCTGGGCGGCCGCTACGCGCCGCTGGCCCGCGGTGAGGTCGGGCGTCATGAGGACGGCTCCTTGGGTGTGATTCATCGTCGGTCTCAGAAGTCGAAGTCGAAGGCCGGCACGGCGGAGGGCGCCGCGGGAACGGCGGACGGCGGCACGACCGGCTCGTCGGGGTCGTCAAGCAGCCGGTCCACGGTCGCCAGCAGGAGTTCCTTGAAGCTCTCGACGGTCGGTGGGTCGAACAGCTCGGTCGAGTACTCCCAGTCGGCCAGGAGCCCCGACGGGTGGTCGTACACCTGGAGGTTCAGGTCGAACATGGTGTGTCCGGGGAACAGCGGGCGCAGCGTCCGCGGTGTGCCGAGGAAGTCGACGGCGAGCAGATCCGCGGCGTGCAGGGCGAGCATGGTGTCGAACAGCGGGGTGCGGCCCGGGATCTGCTCGGCACCGGCCGTCGCGGCCAGTTCGTCGAGGCCGCAGGTGCTGTGCGCGAGGGCCCCGCCGATGCCCGCGGCGGCCTGCGTGACCAGGGCGGCCAGCGGCGTCCCGGCACCGGCGTCGAGCCGCAGGCAGACGGTGTCCACGAACATGCCGACGGTCCGGTCGAACGCGGCTTCGCCGCGGCCGATCGTCGGCACCCCGAACGTGACGTCGGCGCTCCCGGTGAGCGTGCGCAGGAAGGCTCCGTACCCGGCGGCGAGCACGGGGAACAGCGTGGTCCGCCGCTCGGCCGCCAGCGCCCGCATCCGTGCGGTGCGCTCCGGCCCGAAGTGCAGCCGGGTGGTCGCGCCGGCGAAGGTCCGCAGCGCCGGACGCGGCCGGTCCGCGGGGAGTTCGGGCCGCGCCGGCGCCGAGCGGAAGACGTCCTGCCAGTAGGACCGGTCGGCCTCCCGCCGGGCCGTCGCGGCCTCGCCCTCGGACCAGGCGAGGTAGTCGGCGAACGACCGCGCCGGCGCCGCGACGGGACGCCCGTGGTAGGCGGCGTCGATGTCGGCGAAGACCCGGCGCAGCGAGTCCCCGTCCAGGACCAGGTGATGTGCGTCGACGAGGAGCTGTGCCGCGTCGGCGTCCCGGGAGAGGGTCGCCCGCAGCAGCGGTGCGCGGTCGAGCGCGATCGGCCGGATCTCCGCGGCGGGATCCAGCGGGGTGTGCCGCCGCTCCAGGTGGAAGTCCACCGTGGGTACGACGCGCTGGACGGGGCCGTCCGGCCCGTCGGTGAACTCGGTGCGCAGGGCGTCGTGGGTCCTGATCACGTCCGCGAAGGCCCGCTCCAGGGCGGCCGGGTCGACGTCGGGTGCCAGGTCGATCAGCAGCGAGACGTTGTACTGGACCGTCTCCGGCCGGCTGCGCTGCGCGGCGTACATGGCGCGCTGCGCCGGCGTCAGGGCGAAGGTGTCGCGCTGCCGCGCCCCGTCCGGGTGGCCGGGGGTCCCGGCGGGCGCGCCGTCCGCGGGGCCGGAGGTGTCGGTGGGCGCGCCGTCCAGGGCCGCGGCCAGTTCACGGATCGTCGGCCGGCCCAGGATCTCCGAGACCGGGATGCTCCGGCCGAACCCGTCCGCGATCGCACGTGACAGGCGTGCCGCCCCGAGCGAGTCGACGCCGAGGTCGAGCAGCGAGTCGAGGACGCCGGGCGTGTCGATGCCCAGCAGCCCCTCGCAGAGGGAGACGAGCCGCTTCTCGGCCTCGGACTCGGCGGGTACGTACTCCTCCGGCATGTCCGGCATCGACACCGCGTCCGGCAGCGCCGCCCGGTCCACCTTGCCGTGTGCGGTCAGCGGCAGTTCGTCGAGTACGACCAGATAGCCGGGCACCAGGTGGGGGGAGAGCTTCGACGCCAGATGGGCGCGCAGGTCGCGGCTGTCCAGCCAGCTGGTGGCCGCGGCGTACCCGACGAGGTACCGGTCGGCCGGCTCCGGGCCCCGCTCGCGCAGGACGACGACCGCGCCGAAGACCTCGGGGTGGCCGCGCAGGGCCTCCTCGATCTCGCGGAGTTCGATCCGGAAGCCCCGCACCTTGACCTGGTCGTCGGTCCGGCCGAGGAACTCGATGACCCCGTCCGCGCGCCGCCGTGCCAGGTCACCGGTCCGGTACATGCGCCCGCCGGGCCGGAACGGGTCGGTGAGGAACCGTTCCGCGGTGAGCTCCGGACGGTTCAGGTAGCCCAGCGCGACGCCGTCCCCGCCGACGTACAGCTCTCCTGCCGTGCCGGCCGGCACCGGGTTGCGGGCCTCGTCGAGGACGTAGGCCGAGGAGTTGGCCGGTGGCAGGCCGATCGGGATCGGCCCGGCGGTGTCGGCCTCGGTGATGGTGTGCAGGGTGGAGAACGTTGTGTTCTCCGTGGGCCCGTATCCGTTGACGACGCGCAGGTCCGGGCAGGCCGCCATGACCGCCGCGACGTGCCGGCCGACGACGACGTCCCCGCCGACGAACAGTTCCCGCAACGGCGCGAACAGGCCGGGTTCCTGCCCGGCGAGCTGGCTGAACAGCGGGGCCGTCAGCCACAGCGTGTTCGCGCCGTGCTCGCGCAGCGCGGCGCCGAGCCGGGCCGCGTCCAGGATCGTGTCGTCGTCCACCAGCACCACACAGCCCCCGGCCAGCAGCGGCCCCCAGACCTCGAAGGTGGTCGCGTCGAACGAGACCGCTCCGGTCTGCAGGACCCGCATGTCCGGCCCGAACCGGGCGAATCCCGGGCTCACCACCAGCCGCAGGACGTTGCGGTGCGAGACGACGACGCCCTTCGGGACTCCGGTGGATCCCGAGGTGTACATCACGTAGGCGGGGCTCCCGGCCCCGAGTCCGGCGGGCAGCGCGGTGTCCTCCGGGCCGCTCGCGCCGGTGTCCAACACCGGCAGCCCGGCAGGGGCGGCGCCGACCTCGCCGATCACGGCCTTCGCCCCGCTGTCGGCGAGCAGCAGGGCCACCCGCTGGTCCGGCTCGCGCGTGCTGACCGGCAGCATCGCCGCGCCCGCCTTCAGGACCGCCAGGTACGCCGTGATCCAGGCGGTGCCGCGGCCCAGCCGCACCGCCACCAGGTCACCGGGCCGGACCCCGGCGGCGACCAGCGCCCTGGCCGACGCGGTGGACGCCTCGTGCAGTTCCCCGTAGGTCACCGAGGCCGTCGGGGTGACCAGGGCGATGCGGTCCGGGGCGGTCTCGGCGACCCGCGTGAAGACCTCGTGCACGGTCGCGTCCTGCGGATAGCCTGCGGCCGGTCCGTGCGCGCCCGGTCCGGGATCCGGTTGGGTGAGGGTGACTGTCATGTCGTCGTCCTGTCCGGCTGGGAACGGAAGACGGGACGGAACGTCGCGTCGATGGAGGTCGCGGTGGCTTCCAGGGCGGCGTGGTCGGGAGCCTGTCCGTAGACGACTCCGAGGTGGCTCTGCGTCCCGTCCCGCCGGTCGTAGGTCCGGCCCGGGGCGGCGTGGACCTCCACGTGGTCGACGCCGGGCAGCGCCGCGAGCTCGTCCACGCCCTCGACGGCGCTCAGCGTGCCGCCGCCGTCGTCCGGGACCGCCAGGAAGTACTGGTAGGTGACGCCCCGGAACCGCGGCGCCAGGTCGCCGCGGACCGGCAGGCCCAGGGCGTCGTCGATGGCGAGCCGGATCAGGTTGACCCCGGTGGCCCGCTTGAGGATCTCCGGGACGTAGCCGCCGACGCGGCCGTTGACCTCGATGACCCGCGGCCCGTCGGGGGTCAGCTTGATCTCCGTGTGGGTGACACCGGTGCTCACGCCGAGCGCCTTGACCGCGGCCGCGTCGACCGCCAGGACGGCGTCCTGGTCCGCGGCGCTGAGCGAACACGGCAGCAGCATCCCTGTCTCGCGGAACGGCTCGGCCAGCCGGAACTTGCCGGTCACGCAGACCTGCCGGGAGCCGGTCCCGGTGTGGACGGACTCGACCGAGACGTAGTCGCCGAAGAACGCCCCGGCGACGCCCGGATCCCCCTGCAGCAGTTCCTCCACCACGAACTCGGTGGCGTCGGGCAGCGCGCCGAGGACCGCCTCGGTCTCCTGGGCCGTCGTGAGCCGGAAGGTGTCCCTGCTGCCCGCACCGCGGCGCGGTTTCACCACGGCCGGCAGGCCCACCGCCTCGACGGCGGCCCGCGGGTCCGGCGACAGGGACCGGAAGCGGATCGTGCCGACGCCCGCGGCGGCCAACGCGCCGCGCTGGGCGATCTTGTCGGTCAGCAGCGCCACCGTCCGCGGGGCGTGACCGCGCAGACCGAGGGCCTCGGCGAGGCGGGCGGTCTCGGCGAGCTGGTACTCGCTGAAGGTCACGATCCCGGCCGGCCGGTGCTCGGCGACGGCCCGCACCCGCTCGGCGTCGTCCAGTCCGGTCACGTCACACACTGTGCCGAGGGGGGCCAGGCCGGCCCAGGCCTCGGCTACCTGCGGCCGGTTCCGGTCGCCGACGAAGAGGAGGTCGCAGCTGCGGCCCGCGGCGGCGCGGATCGTGGCGCCGGAGGCCGAGCCCGTGTCGTACACGACCGCGAGCAGCGGGCGCCGTGATGCCGTCGTCATGCCGACGCGTCCTGGGTCCGGCGCGCGAACAGTTCGGCGAGTTCGGTCGGGGTGGCGTGCACGTACAGCTCGCGCAGCGAGATCGCGGGCAGGCCGGCGCGGCGCAGGGCGCCCGACAGGCGCACCGCGAGCAGCGAGTTGCCGCCGCCCTCGAAGAAGTCGTCGTCGGGTTCGGCCGCCTCGCCGAGCACCTCGGACCATGCGCTCAGGACCTGGCTCAGGATCGTGCCGGTGCCGGTGCCGGTGCCGGCGGGCGCGGGTCCGGCGGCGGGTTCCGGCGCGGAGCTGACCAGTTCCCGGAGCCGGGCGGAGTCCACCTTGCCGTTGATGGTCAACGGCAGTGCGGCGATGGGCGCGAGCGTCGACGGCACCATGTAGGCGGGCAGGTAGGAGGCCATGCGCCGGCGGATGTCGTCGACGCCGCGGTCGCCGTTCACGACGACGTACGCCTCGAGCCGGGCGGTCGCCGAATCGCCGGCCACGGCCTGGTGCACCGTCACGGCGGCCGCGGTCACACCGGGGTCGGCGAGCAGCACCGAGCGGATCTCGTCCAGTTCGATCCGGAATCCGCGCAGCTTCACCTGGCTGTCGATGCGGCCGAGGTGGTCGAGCCGGCCGTCCGGGGCCAGCCTGCCCAGGTCTCCGCTGCGGTACTGGCGGCTGCCGGTCACCGGATCGTCGACGAAACGCGCCGCGGTCAGCTCGGGCTGGTTCAGGTACCGGTCGGCGAGGCCGGCCCCGCCGACCCAGATCTCACCCGGTACGCCGTACGGGAGCACCGCGCCCCGGCGGTCGCGCACCGAGACGGACCAGCCGGGCAGCGCCCGTCCCACCGAGCGGCTCACCGCTGTCACGTCGCCGGGGGTCACCGTCTGAGCGGTGACGTGGACGGTGGTCTCCGTGATGCCGAACATGTTCACGAGGCGGCAGCGGGTGGCGGGGTGGCGGCGGAACCAGCCCTGGAGCATGCGCACGTCCAGCGGCTCGCCACCGAAGACGACGAGGCGCACCGCGAGGGCGGTGCCCTTGCGCGCGTCGGCCTCCTGCAGGGCCGCGAACGCCGCCGGTGTCTGGCTGAGGACCGTCACGCCGCGGGCGGCGAGGAGGTCGTGGAAGTCCTCAGGCGACCGGGCCGTGTCCGCGCCGACCACCACCAGGTGACCGCCCGTCAGCAGGCAGCCCCAGATCTCCCAGACCGAGAAGTCGAAGGCGCTGGAGTGGACGAACGACCACACGTCGGAGGGGCCGAGGGACATGTCCGTGCGGGTCGCGTCGACCAGCGCCGCCACGTTGGCGTGCGGGACCGCCACGCCCTTGGGCCGGCCGGTGGAGCCCGAGGTGTAGATGACGTACGCGATGCCGGCCGGGTCGCTCGCGGCCGCCGTGTCCGACCCTGCCGGCGTAGCCGCCCCGTCCGCCGTGTCCGACTCTGCCGGCGTACTCGCCCCGTCCGCCGTGTCCGACCCTCCCGGCGTACCCGCCCCGCCCGCCGTGTCCGCCGTGTCCGCCGGAGACGAGGCCAGGAGTTCGGCGGTGGTCACGGTCGGGTGGTCGGGAAACGCTTCGTCGTCGGCTGCGGCCGTCACGACCGCCTTCACGGCGGCGTCGGCGGCGGTGTAGGCGAGGCGCTCGGCCGGGTAGGCCGGGTCGACCGGTACGTAGGCGGCGCCGGCCATCATCACGCCGAGCATGGTCGCGACGGTGTCGACGTCACGGCCCAGGCAGACGGCGACGTGGTCGCCGGGGCGGACCCCGCGCTCGCGCAGCCCCGCCGCGATCCGGCCGCCGCGCTCGGCCAGTTCACCATAGGTCAGGGTGGTGGCGTGGTCGGACACGGCCGGGGCGTCCGGCTGCGTACGGGCGAGGTCGGCGAAGGCGGCCGGGACGGTCGTGGGCCGGAACCCGGTACGGCCCGCGGTGCGGCCGCGTCCGACGATCTCGGCCGCCGTGGCCTCGGGCAGCCGCGCCGCCTCGTCGAGCGCCGCGTCGGTGGTGCCGAGCGCGTAGGCGTCCAGGAGTGCGCCGAGGACGTGGGCGAACTGTGCGGCGACCACCGGCGCCATGACGGAGTCCCCGGTGGTGAGGACGGCTGCCAGACCGCGCTCCGGCGTCACCTCCACGGTGACCGTGACGGGGAACGGGGCGGCGGTGAAGGGGACGTAGCGGTCCTGGCCCTGCTCGGCCACGAACACGCCGACCGCCGGATCGGTGCCGTCCTCGGCGGTGCCGACCGTCAGCGCGAGCGCGCCGAGGGCCGGGGCGTCCTCGTCGTCGGCGGGATTCCTCGCGGTGTGGCAGGAGACCGTGTCGTCGACGAGCACGGTGAAGGCGGCCGAGTCCGCGAGGCGGTAGTGCGCGAGGGTCGCCGCGACGGCGTCGCGGGCCACCGCGGCGGCCTGCTTCGCGTCACCGGCCCGCGCCCGGGTCACCGGGACCGGAACCCGCAGGGGCTCGCCGCGTCCCGTCGGTTCTCCCAGGCCCCATGCGGCCGGGCCCGGCCGCGGCCCCGGCCCGGCCGGGAACGCCACCGTGACGTCCGCGCCCTGCGCCAGGTCGGCGAGGGCACCGAGACCGGAGCGGCCGAGGCGGTCCCGGTGGGCCACGATCAGCAGGTCGGCGGCGCCGTCAGCGTAGGTGAGGACGGTCAGCCGGGCCACGCCGACCACCGAGCGGCCGATCTCGCGGATGCGGCGTTCCTCGGCGGCGGGGTCGTCGGCGCCGGCTGCCACCGGCTCGTCCCAGAGGCGGAGGCCGGCCAGTTCCGGCTGCCGCTCGGAGGCCGTGCCGAGCCGGCCGCGCAGCGTGCCGATGTCGTCGCCCGCGGAGAGCCGCCGGATCAGGGCGTGGCTGCCTTTGTCGGCGGTGCTCCGCACCGCGCGGGAGGTGGTCGGTTCCATGTGGTCTGGTTCCTTCGGAAAACCGGTGAACGCGCCGGGCGCGGTCGCGCCCGGCGGGTGGCCCGGGGGTTGCGGGCCGGGTGAAGGTGCGGCACACCGGCGGTCCCTCGGTCGCCGGAGCGTGAACGAACCGATCGGCCGGTGCCGCCGCCGTCTCCTCAGGCCGTCAGCGGGCCGTGAACCCGGAGTCGACGGTGATGACGGTGCCGGTGACCCTCCGGGACTCGCCGCTGACCAGCCAGACCGCGGCGTCCGCCACGTCCAGCGGGTCGACCAGGGAGTTGGTCGGCACGGACTCCAGGTAGACCGCTTCCTGCTCGTCGTAGCTGATGCCGAGCGCGTCGGCCACGACCGCGGTCATCTGGCCGTCCATGGCCGGATCGTCCCGTACCGGGCCGGGGCACAGCGCGTTGACCCTGATGCCGTGGGGGGCGTAGTCGAGGGCGGCGGACTTGGTCAGTCCCACGACGGCGTGCTTGCTGGCCACGTAACCGGCGAAGTGGCGGTAGCCGACCAGACCCGCGGTGGAGGCGACGTTGACGATGGATCCGCCGCCGTCGCGCAGCATGACCGGAACCACGGCCTTCAGCACCCGCCATTCCCCGGACACGTTCACGTCGAGCATGACCTGCCATTCCTGCTCGGTGAACTCGTGGGCCGGCTTGCCGGACGGGGCCCCGATGCCGGCGTTGTTGATCAGTCCGGTGATGGTCCCGAAGCGGTCGATGCCCAGCTCGACGGCCGCCTCGACCGCTTCGGCGCTGCGTACGTCGGCCGGCGCCACGAGCACACTGGCGCCTTCCTTGCGGCACAGGTCGGCGGTGTGCTCCAGCTGTGCGGGCGAGCCCAGGCTGTAGGGGACCTCGGAAAGGTCGCCGTCGACGTCGACCAGGACGAGGTCGGCGCCCTCGGCGGCCGCGCGCAGTGCGCAAGCCCGTCCGATACCCCGGGCGGCACCGGTGATCATGACGACGGAGTCACGCAGTCTCATCTCAGACCTCCACGGCCGGGGTCGAGCCGGCCAGCGTGCCGACGACGATGTCGATGAGGGGCCGCGCGTCGGCGGCGACGTACATGTGGCCGCCGGCCACCTCGACCTGACGGAACGGGCCCTGGGTCACCTCGCTCCAGCCGGCCAGCGCCGCCGGCGGGACCATCTCGTCGTCGGTGGCGCACACGGCCGTCACCGGGACCTCGACGGGACCCGACCCGGTCGGCGTGTAGTCCTCGTCCATGTGGAAGTCGGCCCGCAGCGCGCCCATGAGGACCTCACGCATCTCCGGGATCTCCATGGCGGGGTGCGTGTATCCGGTGATACGGCGGACATGTGCGAGGAACTCATCGTCGGACAGCCCGGCGGTCCGCGCGGAGTTGCCCAGGAACGGCGCACGGGCCGCGCTGACGAACAGGTGCCGTATCCGCTGCCCGTACCCGGCGGCGACGAGCCGGATACAGATCTCGTAGGCCAGCGTCGCGCCGAGGAAGCAGTGGCCCAGCAGGGCGACGGGAGCGGCCTCGGCGTGCTCGACGGCGGCGGGCAGCAGGGCGTCCGCCGCGCCGTGCAGATCGGTGAACGGCTCCTCGTCCAGCAGGCGTTCCCGGCCGGGCAGGTTGAGCGGGGCGAACTGGACCGTGTCCGGGGCGAGTTTGTTCCAGGGCCGGAAGAAGCTCGCGCCGGCACCCGCGAAGGGCAGGCAGATCACACGGACGGGAGCAGGGGTACTCATTGGTCTCCTGACAGCACACGGGTGGTGCCTCGTCGGCAGGCACGGTTCTGAGCCGATTCACGGCCTCCGGCAGTTTGGGATTGGGGTTCCTGGCTGGAATCCTTCTCCTTGGTGTCCACAACGTGCCGGTTCCGCCAGTGGTTCAGGTCGGCTGGGCTGTCTGATTGCCTTCGCTGGTCATCGGTCTGTGGGGCGGCGGGATGCTCGGACCGTCCCGGGCGGTGGAGGAGCGTTGTCCGACGGAAGCCGGCGTACGGCGAGGCTGCCGGAGGGTGGACAGCACCGGCCGCCGGCGGACGGGCCGACCAGATGTAGTCAGTGGGGGGTAACGGGGTGGCCGCGAAGCCCACGTCGCAGGCGCCCGGCTGGCGTGAGGCCTGGCCAGTGCTGTCGGCGGACTGCCAGCGCAATCCCGCAGGTGCGCACGGACCGGTACCGTCTCGGCCGAGGACCCCTCACCTGCCAGGAAAAGATCGCCCTGTTCGTCCTGGAGCCGGTACCGGTGAAGGTGCAAGCGCAGCGGTCAAAAGCGAAAGGTCTGGTCGCGCTCGGCCGACCGAGCCGCAGCCGGGGCGGTTCCCGCTGGCTACGGGCGTGAGCGGGCCAGACGGCGGGTCATGAGCAGGGTCATCGATCAGTAGATCATCGCCTCGGTGCCGGCGGTGCGGCGTTCGAAGTCGCGGGCCAGGCGGCGGGGGCGCATCCGATGCGCGAAGAACCGTTCGACGATCCGCCGCTTGGGCGGCACCACGAAGTCACGCATGGCGTTGCTACGCTTGATGATCACCAGGACCAGGGCGCGGCAGACGATGTGCATGTCGATGCCGAGGATCGCGGCGTGCTCGACAAGGTGTTGGCGATAGCCGCCGTAGCCCCGGGTCTTGCGGACCGTGGGGTGCTCGGCGGCCACCTCCTCGATGAGGGCCTGTCCGGCGACGGAGTCCTGCACGCTCGCGGCCGTGACCAGCAGCGCCACGGGCGGCGTGCAGATCATGGCGGCGCCCCGGCCGGCAGGGCGGCTTCAAGTTCCCGGTAGGGGCGGGCTGTCAGTGATGCCCCAGATGCAGACGGCGCGTTCGGGTGCGTCCCGGATACGTCAAATACCGACGCTTCGCCGGTAGCGCGATGGGGATGTGCCGGCCACACGGGCGAAGGCGTGGCTGAATGTGCTTTCGGATGCGAAGCCGAGCCGGTGCGCCAGTGATGCAACCGTTACGTCGGACGTTCGCAATGCACGTTGGGCGAGTTGGATGCGCCAGTGAGACAGGTACATCAGAGGCGGTTGTCCTGACACGTGCTTGAACTGGCGGGCGAAGTGGCTGCGGGACATCTTCGCGGCAGCGGCGAGTTCGGGAAGCTGCCACGCTCGGCCGGGATCGGCGTGCATGAGACTTACCGCGGGGCGGAGTCGAGAGTCCATCAGCAGGCGTAGCCAGCCGGGTGGGACGGTGGCGTGGTGTCGCATCACGGTGCGAAGTGCTTCTAGGAGCAGGAGTTGGGCGTACTGGTCGGCGGCGAAGCGCGCGCCGGCGCGGTCGCTTTCGCTCTCGTCTACGATCCGTTCCAGGAGACGCCGCATCTCGGCCGCTTCCGCGTCCTTGGCCGGTGCATGGAGCACCAACGGCAATGCTGACGTGAACAGGTCTGCCGATGTGGGATCGAGATCGACATGGCCGCCGACGATGACCACGTCCGGCTCGCCGGTGCCGATCCGCGAGAAGAGGCCCAGCTTCTGCGGTGGCTCCTGGCCTACGTCCGGTGTCAGGTTCGGATCGCTACACAGGACGGCGGTGTCGACGCCGCAGAGCACCGCGGCGTCTCCTGAGCCAAGGTGTACGGGTGCCTGATCGTCGGCGATCAGCCAGCACGAGCCGCTCACCACTGCGTCGATCTTGACCGCGGTGTCCGGTTGAGAGCGGTGCGACCATTGCCCACCCGCGTGCAGGCCGCCGGTTATCACGCAGCGTGCGTCCACGAGGTGGAGCACCTCAGAGATGGGGTCACGTGCCATGTGTGGATTCTGGAACAAGAACTGGGCACTGGCAACCATTCAAAGTCTCATGGTCGGCGGCCATGCTGAAGACATGCAACCAGTGCGATTCCGCAACCGAAGCCTTGATGTCGCCGGCAACCTCCACCTGCCCGCCGACTTCGACCCGAGCAATACCTACGCCGCCATCGTCTGCGTCCATCCCGGGAACGCCGTCAAGGAGCAGACTGCGGGGCTGTACGCCGCCAAGATGGCGCAGCGCGGGTACGTTGCCCTTGCTTTTGACGCGTCCTACCAGGGCGAGAGCGGTGGTGAGCCCCGCTACCTGGAGGAACCGGCGTCGCGTGTGGAGGACATTCGGTGCGCGGTGGACTACCTCACCACGCTCAAGTTCGTCGACGAGGCGCGTATCGGCGTGCTGGGCATCTGTGCGGGTGGCGGTTACGCCGTCAATGCCGCCATGACCGAGCATCGCATCGCCGCGGTGGGCGTGGTGTCGCCGATCAACATTGGTCGGGCACGACGGGAGGGCGATGGCCACCGCGGGAACGCGGTGCGACTGCTGGAAGAAGTCGGCCAGCAACGCACTATCGAGGCCCGTGGCGGGCAGCCCGGGATTCGCCCGTGGGTCCCCGACAGCCCAGAGGACGCACACGCGGCCGGGGTCACCGACGCCGACGTACTCGAAGCAGTGGACTACTACCGCACGCCCCGAGGCGAGCATCCGAACTCGACTAACCAATTGCGGTTCGTCAGCGTCGCCTCGGTGATCGCGTTCGACGCCTTCCATCTCGTCGAGGAACTCCTCACCCAACCCCTGCAGGTCATCGTGGGCAACCGTGTCGGCAGCTTCGGGTCCTACCGCGACGGATACGAACTGTTCCGGCGAACGACCTCGGACAAGAGCCTGCAGGTGGTGGAGGGAGCCGGCCACTATGACCTCTACGACGTGCTGCAGTACGTCGACCAGGCCGTTCAGACACTCAGCGTCTTCTTCAACACCAACCTCGCGGTCCGGAATCCCGCCGAGGAGTTGGCCGCCCGATGACGTGCAGGTCGGTGATGACCCCGCGCGCCCTGGTCCACGAATTCCTAGGCGATCCCCAGGCCGACGCCAGACGCGCCGCCGATGACCACGGCGACCTCGTCGCCCTCGACACGGCAGAGCCCGGCCCCCGCCTACTCGTAGCCTGAACCTGGGATTCACCGCGCGATAGTTGGTCTGTGGACGACGCAATGAGAAGAGGTGCCCGCTGACCTGGGATGATGGGAGTTCCTACGCCCTCATCAGTCCCACGAAGCAAGGCACCTCGTAAGTGAAAGTCTTCCACAGTCCTGCGGCGCTGTTCGCCGCGCTCGATGCCCCGGACCTGATATTGCATGCCGGGCTGGGTCCCGACGATCCGGCTGGCCGAGCGGTGCGGGAGTGTTCAAGTTCACGGTTGATGCCGGGTGCCGGTGATGCCCCAGACCAGAGGGCGTGCTCGGGCGCGTCGCGGATGGCTCGGGTGGTCTTGGCGATGTTGTCCGCTCCCAGCAGGCGCAGTCTGCCGATGGCCCAGGTTCCGCAGAGCGGCCATCGCCGGCGGTGCGCTGCCGGTGTGGACGGTGGAGGCGTCCTCGGCGAACACCACATCTCTGACATGGTGGCTGGAATTTTCGATTCCCCAGTGCCCGCCCACGTATCCGCCCAGGTCAGCAGGGCTGGCCTGGTGGGTGTCGAGGCTGGTGACGGCGTAGACCGTCTCCCGGGTCTGCCGCTTGCCGCTCTCCTAGCGGCGCCGGTGGATGCGCAGGGCCAGCCGCGCTTCCGGGGAGGCGATCCCGCCCAGGTTCCCGGCAATGGCCATGGTCTTGACCGAGCGGGACTCCCGCCGCCCGTGCCCGGCCTGGGAGACTGTGTGCGCCACGGGCACCTGCTCCCACGGCAGGGCTTTGACCTGCGCTGACGCGGTCGGCTGGTTTCCTTTGATCATCGCGATGTAGGGGGCCTTCTTCTCCTGCACCAGCCACCGAACCTGGTCCTTGACGCTGTGCAGGGCGTCGAAAGTGACCACGGCGCCGGCCAGATCCAGTGGTTCCAGCAGGGGGCGGAAGGCAGATGTCTCGTTGGTCTTGGCCCCCACCTCCCGCTGAGCCAGGGTGACGGTAGGGGCGTGGGTGACGGCGGACAGCAGATGCCGGTGGCGCTGCTGCCGGTACGCGGAGCCGGACAGCGCCTTGCCGTCCACCGCGATCGCAGCCTTGAGCGCGGAGCCGGTGCCGCCGATGTCGGTGTGGTCGCGTTCGGCCAGGTAGGCGCCGACCGCGGCGTCCAGGGCATCGCCGTCGAGGGCGGCGAGCCGGGTGAGGGTGGCGTGGGATGGGGCGCGGCGATGTCCGGGCAGGTGGCGGCGCATGCCGAGCTGTTCCAGCAACGTGGTGGTGGCGCGCTGTCCCCACTCGGTGATCTCGGTGATGGTCCGGGCGCCGGAGACGACTGCACAGGCGCAGATCAGCAGCAGGCCGGCCAAGGGATACCACCGCCCGCGACGCGAACGCGGGTCGGGCACATGCTGGAGGTGGGCGCGCAGGCGGCCAGTATCGTGCTGGTGGAGGGGGCCCAGTTTCGCCAGGACGACATGTGTCGGCGTACGGACTTCTCTGGCCCTGGCAAGATTTCCGTGAAGCCGGGATGTGCCACCGTGCGCCGGTGACGCTCCGTCACAAGTGGCGGCGTCGGAGCAGGGCCATGAGGATG
>NZ_JBIBKW010000040.1:0-34809 GCF_042959465.1 Streptomyces sp. NPDC007901
CAACGTCGCCCGGACACGGTTCACTTCATGTGCGTCCACCCATCCAACATGCCCAGCAACAGCCCAAACCGGAAGACCTAACGGAGTCCTATTAGTAGGACTCCGTTAGGTCGTTCTTGATCTCGGTGTGGTGTGTGGCCTGGACGACCCACGCTGTGCGGAGGGAGCAGCAGGGACGTCAGCGGCGGATGCTCGCGGTCGTCTCTGCGGGCAGGTGCAGCGGAGCACCGGTCTTCGCCCGGACCTCCTCCTCGGTGACACCCGCGGCGGCTGCCGTCAGTACCAGGCCGTCCGGGGTCACATCGATGGTGGCGAGATCCGTGATGATGCGGTCGACCACACCGGCTGCGGTCAGCGGCAGCCCGCAGTCCTCGACGATCTTGGGACTGCCGTCCTTGGCGACGTGGTCGGTGAGCACCACGATCCGGCGGGCGCCGACCACGAGGTCCATGGCCCCGCCCATCCCCTTGACGAGGGCACCGGGGATGGTCCAGTTCGCGAGGTCGCCCTTGGCGCTCACCTGCAGGGCGCCCAGGATGGCGATGTCGATGCGGCCGCCACGGATCATGCCGAAGGAGGTCGCGGAGTCGAAGTAGCTGGCACCGGGGTTGACGGTCACCGTCTGCTTGCCCGCGTTGATGACGTCGGCGTCCTCCTCGCCCTCCCATGGGAAGGGGCCGAGGCCGAGAATGCCGTTCTCGCTCTGCAGGGTCACCTGCACGCCGTCCGGGATGTGGTTGGCCACGAGGGTCGGGATGCCGATCCCGAGATTCACGTAGTCGCCGTCGTTGAGTTCGGCGGCCGCGAGCGCGGCCATCTCGTCGCGGGTCCGGGGCACGGGTCGTGGCTCCTATGCTTCGACGGTCGCGCGGGAGCGGACCGTGCGTTGTTCGATTTCCTTGGTCCGCTGGCGTGTGACGACCAGACGGCCGACGTAGATGCCGGGGGTGGTGACCGAATCTGGGTCGATGAACTCCTCGGCGAGGTGCTCGGCCTCGACGACCGTCAACCGGCCACAGGTGGCCACGAGGGGGTTGAAGTTTCGTGCGGCGGCCCGGTACGTCAGGTTGCCCGCCCGGTCGGCGGTGTGGGCGTGCACGAGTGCGAGGTCGGCGACGATCGCGCGCTCCTGGACGTGGACGTGGCCGTCGAACTCGGCGTGCGGCTTGCCCTCGGCGACGGGCGTGCCCACACCCGTCCTGGTGTAGAAGGCCGCGATCCCCGCCCCGCCGGAGCGCATGCGCTCCGCGAGCGTGCCCTGCGGGGAGAACTCGACCTCGAGAACCTTGTCCAGGTACTGCCGGGCGAACAGTTTGTTCTCCCCGACGTAGGAGGCGATCACCTTGGCCACCTGGCGGTTCTCCAGCAGCAGGCCGAGGCCCTTGCCGTCGACCCCCATGTTGTTGGACACGATCGTCAGCCCGGTGACCCCGCTGTCCCGTACGACCTCGATGAGGTCGTACGGGACACCGCACAGCCCGAACCCGCCGACGGCGATCGTCATCCCGTCGGTCAGCACACCGGCCAAGGCCTCTTCCGCGGTCGCGCGCAGCTTGTCCAATCCGTCCACCTCCCGCCTTCCATGCGATGCGTTCACTGTCCGAGCAGCAGAGTCAACTCTGGCGCTTCACCGACGTGCAAGAAATCGAGCCCCTGACCAGGCAAACCGATTGACAGGCGAGCGGGCAGCAGACACAGCGTCCACTGAGTGAACGTACGATGAGCATATGGACGCGACCCCGGCAGCTCACCTCGTCGGCAGAATGGGCGCGCTGCTGCGCGCGCTGTCGACGGTCAACGAGGCCGGTGCGGGTACGGCCGCGCTGGCGAGAGCGACGAGCCTGCCGAGGCCGACCGTGCACCGGCTGCTCGTGTCGCTGGCGGAGGAGGGCTTCGTCGACCGCGACCGGCGCAGCGGGCGGTGGTTCCTCGGCCCCGAGCTGTATCTGCTCGGTGGAGTGGCGGGAAGCCGTTACGACATCACCCGCCACGCGCGCGAGAGCGTTCATCGGCTTGCAGCTGTGACGGGAGAGAGCGCGTTCTTCTCAGCCCTCCGGGGCGACGAGACGGTGTGCCTGCTGCGGGAGGACGGGGACTTTCCGATCCGTTCCTTCGTGCTGTACGAGGGCGCGCGCTTCCCGCTCGGTGTCGTCTCGGCCGGCCTGGCGGTACTGTCGTTCCTCGACGACACCGAGATCGACGCCTATCTGGCCGGCACGGACCTGGTCGGTCGGTGGGGTCCGGCACACGCGGCGGCCGCGGTGCGCGAGCGGATCGCGCAGACCCGGACCGACGGATACGCCGTGAACCCCGGGCTTGTGGTGGAAGGCAGCTGGGGCATGGCCGCAGCCGTGTTCGACCACGGCGGACAGCCGGCGTGGGCGTTGACCGTGACGGGTGTGGAGACCCGGTTCCGTGCCGAGCGTAGACCTGAACTCGGTGCGCTCCTCCTGCGCGAGGCACACGCGCTCGGCCGGACGCTGAGTACCGGCGGGAGTGCCCGGCGTTGACCGCTTTTCATCCGAGGTGCGACTGCTCGGCCCAGACCGCTTTTCCATCCCGGGTGTAGCGGGTTCCCCAGCGCTGAGTGAGCTGGGCAACGAGGAACAAGCCACGACCGCCCTCGTCACTCGGCTGCGCCCGACGCAGGTGCGGGGTAGTCGTGCTGCCGTCCCACACCTCAAAAATGAGCGTGTCGTCCTTGATGAGCTGCAGGCGGATCGAACCGCCGCCGTAACGGATCGCGTTGGTGACCAGCTCGCTGACGATGAGCTCCGCGCTGAACGCGCTCTCCTCCAGCTCCCATTCGGAGAGCCGCTCGCAGACGCTGCGGCGGACGTCGGCCACGACGGACGGATCCGCGGGAATGTCCCACCTGCCGACCTGGGTCCGGTCGAGGACGCGGGCACGAGCCAGGAGCAGCGCTACGTCGTCACTCCGTTCCGGGACCAGCAAGGCGTCCAGGATCCCGTCGCCCAGCTCGTCGAGTGACTCACAAGGTTGTTCCAAAAGACCGCGCAGTTGCTCAAGCCGTGCGTCGATGTCCTGGTCACGGGTTTCTACGAGGCCGTCCGTGAAAAGGGCGAGGACACTGCCTTCCGGCACGGCGATCTCCGTGGATTCGAACGGAAGGCTGCTCAGGCCGAGTGGAGGACCGACCGGGACCTCGACGATGTGCGCCTTGCCTTGCGGAGACATCATGATCGGGGGAAGGTGTCCGGCGCTGGCCAGGGTGCAGACGCCGACGACCGGATCGTAGACGGCGTACAGGCAGGTCGCGCCGACGTCGCAGGCCACACCCTCCAGCCCGAATGCGGGAGCCGCGTCGGTGTCCGCGGTGTTGCTCACGATGTCATCGAGGTGCGTGAGGAGCTCCTCCGGCGGCAGATCGATGTCCGCGAGCGTGCGTACGCCGTACGCAGCCGCCCCATGGTCGCGGCGGCTGTGAGCCCATGTCCCACGACGTCACCGACGACCAGCCCGACCCGCGCGCCGGGCAGCGGGATCACGTCGAACCAGTCACCGCCTGTCTCAGCCTCTCCGCCCGCGGGCAGGTAGCGTGCGGCTGTCTCGACGGCCGGGTGCTGCCCGGGGAGGCGGGGCAGAAGCATGCGTTGGAGGCCGAGAGCAATGCCACGTTCGCGGCGGAACCGGCGCGCGTTGTCCAGACAGACGGCCGCCCGCGCGGCAAGGTCTTCGCTGACCGTGAGGTCGTCCGGCGCGAAGATGTCCGGTGTTCGTGCGTTGCGCAGAAGCAGCACAGCGCCCAGGGGCACGCCGCGAACCCGTAGGGGAACCGCGATAAGCGAGTGGGCGCCGCCATCCCGCAGCTGTTCCGCCCGCGCCGGATCCTCTTGGAACCATCGCCTGATCGCCGGGTCCGGAAGTGTCCGCAACTCCGGTCTTCCGCTCCGCAGGCATGCCGCCACGAGCGACGAGGCCGGGTGTACGACCAGGTCATCAGGCGATTGGTGGACAGATGGAGCGCCGGAGTGCGGCAGAAAAGCCACCCGGCGCAGCGCGACCGGCCCGACCGGTACCGATGCCGGCAGCTGGCCTTCGATGACCTGGTCGAACAGGTCGACCGCGACGCCGTCGGCGAACCGCGGAACGATCACCTCGGCGAGTTCCCCGGCGGTGCGCGCCACGTCCAGGCTGGTCCCCAGGTGTTCGCGCGCCTCGTTGATCAGTGCCATGCGCTTCCGCGAGCCGTGCAGCTCCGAGTAGTCGAAGATGCACGTCGTTACCGCCTGTACACGACCGTCCTCGTCGGTGAGCGGGAAGACGTCGACGGCCCACGCATGTGCCCGGGGTTCCCCGGGGGCTCGGACGTATGCTTCGGTGGATTCGGGTACACCGGTCTCGGCGACCCGCAGCAGCTGTCGGTTGATCGCGGAGAAGCCTGGTCCGGTGAGGAACTCCGTCACCAAGCGGCCTCTCAGTTCCGCTTCGGTCGAGCCTGCCGCACGGGCCATCGTGGGGTTGACACACAGTAGCCGGCCTTCACGGTCGGTGATCCCGGTGGCAGTCGGATTCTGGTAGAACGCCAAGGCCAGAAGCCGGTCGTGAGTACCACCGACCGCCCCAGCCTCGGGTGTGGCGGTCAGGAGGTAACCGGCGTGTCTCCCTTCCAGCACCAGGGGGGACACCAGCGGCGCCGCGTCGACATGGCGGCCTTCACGGTGCCGAAAGGCCAGGCCATCCCCTGTCAGCAGTGCGTCCAGCGGCCTTCCGACCACGTCGTCGGTGTCGAATCCCAGGAGGGACCGTGCGCCATCGCTCCAGTAGGCCACGATCCCGTCGGGGTCGGCCACTACCACGGGGGTGGTGGTGGCGATCACGTCGTTCACGGGCGCCCTGGCTCTCCCGGGCTGCACCACGGGGTCGTTCATAGCGCCTCACCTGGCCTCGACGGACAACCCGCGCTCTTTACGATGGTCCCACGCAGGCGCCCGCAAGACGAACGAACGTGACTCCCCCACACAAGGCAGATCGCGGCCACGCTGTGGGTCAGGACCAGGCAGAGGTGCGGATGGAAGGGAAGGCCGGTTCCGGCAGGCAGATCCCGCGCCGCAATCCGGGGAACGCCGCACGGACGCGTTGTGGTGCGGTAGGTACCAACGGATGGAATGGCCGCCGGCAGCCTCGCCCGCCTCGATGCCTGGCTCACCGGCAAACCGCTCGCCCGCACCCGCGTCTCGCCCTTCGCGGCACTCCGCCCCGCTGGATGAACTCCAGTGGGGCGGAATTGATCAACAGCGTCCGTTCGTTGGCTCGGGCTCGCACGTCCGGGCTGTTCAGGCAGGCAAAAAGGGGTGCCTGCGGTCATCTGCCTCTGATCCGCGCGGTGATCCAGACGGAAGTCTCCGGCGGTCCGCCGGTCGCCGCGCGCGTCGGACTCTCGCGCGGCGACCGGCACCGGTTCGGGCGGGGAACGGTCAGTCGACCCACACCGACCGCGCGCCGGCGCCGGTGAGGCTGTTGAACATCTCGGAAGCCTGCAGCTTGCCGTCGAACATGCGCAGGACGTGCATCGAGACGCACATGACCTCGATCTCGTCGATGACGCTGCGGCCCTCCAGCCACTTGGGCAGAACGCTGCGTGCGTGCATCTCCCGCATGGAGGCCGGCACGAAGGCGGAGATGTTCGCGGCGCTCGTCACCGTCGGCAGAATGTAGCCGGGGACCATGCCGATCGTCACGACCAGGCCCTGCTCGACATCGGCCGCGACGACCCGCGCTTTCGGGTCCGACGGCCGGAAGGGCGCGAGACCGTAGGGCATGACGACGGTGTCCTCCGGGGCGTGCGGGCCGGTGTCGACGCCCATGAGCAGGTCGTGGAACTCCGCGAACTCGTGGACCACACCGCCCTGTTCCATGACGACGCAGTCGTCTCCCTCCGGGGGCGTCGGCGCCGCGGTGTCGATGAAGATGGCCCTGCCGAGTGCGAGCAGTTCCTCGCGGGTGGCGCGGCCGCTCTCCGGGATGGCGGACTTCCAGACCGCGGGCTCGTTGCCGATCTCCTCGGCGAGCATCACGTAGCCGCCCTCGCCCCGGGACTTGGCGTGGAAGAGCTCCAGTTCGGTGATCCGGTCGTCGGCGACGGCGATCCGGGCCCAGAAGGTGGCCGGCGCGCCGCCGATCTCCAGGTTCGCGGTCATCACGATGTTGCCGAGTTCCTCGTCGGCGACGACCGGCCCCAGGGCGTTCACCCTGGAGACGAGGCGCCAGGCGGTGAGCATGTTCAGCGCACCCGGGATCGAGTTCTCCGTCGCGCGGTAGCGGTCCGCCAGCGGAAGGAGACCGGGGTCCTTCTCGACCATCGACTTGAGGACAAGGTCGACGTACTGCTTCATCTGGTACTGCTCCTTCGTAAGTGGGTGATGTGCCGTCGGCCGGTCCGTCCAGGCCGCGGACCTGGCGGGGGCGTACCGCTCAGGCGGGGTTCCGGCCGATGAAGAACTCCCGGAACGGGTCCATGCTCGGTTCGATGCCGGCGTCGACGAGTCCCTTGCGCAGGGCGTTCATCTGCGGGTCGTGGATGCGCTGGGTGGGCATGCGCAGCGGGCCGCCGTTGTAGCCCTGGAGCCATCCCTGGAACTTCCACGCCTGACGGTTGATGAAGAAGCCGCCGTTGAGCTGCGCGGCGAGATTCGACTTGACCTTGCGGGCCGGGTGCAGCCGCCAGTAGATCTCCGTCGCCTCGTCGTACTTGCCGTCCCGCAGCAGTCCCATCACGTGCGGGATCGTCGGGCCGTAGTACTCGTGGTCGCTGGTCGCGGAGAGCTGGATCGGCATCACCTGGGAGAGGGGGATCAACTCGCCCTCGATGGGGCAGGAGATGACGACCTCGCCGCCGAACAGCCGGTGGCACTCGATGATTCCCTGGATGCTGGGGAAACCGCCCTCGGCCTTGATCACGGCTATGTTCGGGCAGTCGTCGATCAGCCGCCGGATCAGGCGGGCCGGGATGTCCGAGGGGTGGATGCGCGAGCTGAAGTTCCACAGGAACATCGGGAAGAGGATGACGGCCAGGTTCGTGGCGTCGCAGACGGCCCTGGTGTAGTCGTAGACCTCCTGCTCGGACTCCGGGTAGAAGTTCGGCGGGTACGACAGCAGCACCAGCTCCGCGCCTGCGGCCTCCGCGCCCTTGACCGCCTCGATGTTCTGCTCGAGGTCGCTCCAGCTGGCATGGTGCACGACCACCAGGTCGTCGCCCGCCTCGTCGCGGATGATCCGCAGGAAGTCCAGGTACTCCGGCAGGGTGATGTTGACCTCGGAGACGCCGAGCGTGCCCAGGAAGCCGTGCTCCTTGGCCAGCCGCACGTCGTGCCGGATCGCCGTCTCGTTGATGCCGCGGAGGTCGTTGGTGAATGACGGGATGGTGCAGTTGACGGCGCCGACGAGCCTCTCGCGCGCCCACTCGCGCGCCTCGCGCCGGTTGTAGTCCGCCATGTCCGGTCCTCTCGTCTTATCGGTGACGGTTCGTCACGTACTGGGGCTGGTCGGGTCAGTGGGACGTGTGGTGCCGGTCCGCGACGGGCTCGTCACGCGGTTCTCACTTCTCGACCGGGTGGATTCCGAGGTCGGTGACGAGGCCGAGGCCGTCGCGCTCGGCACTGCGCGCACACATCTCGGCGACGGCGAGGTCCTGCACCGCCGAGCCCACCGACTTGTAGAGCAGGATCTGTTCGCGCTTCTCGCGGCCCGGGTGCCGGCCCGAGACCAGGTCGGCCAGGGAGACCGTCCTGCGGCTCACGTCGACACCCTGTGCCCGCGCGGCGATCAGGTCGCCGGTCTCCTCCAGGACCTCCTCGACCATGTCGGCGACGAGCAGCGCGCAGCGCGACAGCACCTCCGGGTCGACCTCCCGCTGCTCGGGCAGGGTCGATCCGATCGACACGACGGTCATGCCGGGGCGCAGCCACGCCCCGAGCAGGGTCGGTGACTCGTCGCGCGAGCGGGCGGCACACACGACGACGTCCGCGTCCGCGACGGCCGCCCGCGCGGACTCGGCCGGGGTGATCTCGACGCCCAGGTCGGCCAGTTCGCGTGCGCAGCGGGTACGGCTCTCGGGGCGGGGGCTGTAGACCGTCGCCGAGGTGAGTTCACGCACCGCCGCCAGCGCCCGTACATGGTTCTTCGCCTCGAAGCCGGAGCCGATCAGCCCGACGCGCAGGGCACCGGCCGGAGCGAGGACGTCCGCCGCGAGAGCGGAGGCCGCCGCCGTGCGGAACCCGGTGATCGAGTGGCCGTCGAGCAGCGCGACCAACTCCGCGCTGCGCTGGTCGAACAGCGGGATCAGATAGGAGACGCGGCCGTGTTCCGGCGACGCCGCGATGATCTTCAGGCCCATGAGCGCGGGGTCGGCGGGCACGCCGCTCAGGGTGCGCAGCCACCCGTGGTCGCCGCGTGCCATCCGGCGGGCGGGGAAGCGGGTGCCGTCGGGATCACCGGCGTAGGCCGCGCGGAGGGCCTCGACCGCCTCCTTCCAGTCGAAGACGGACCGTACGGCGGCATCGCCGAGGATCAGGGTCATGGAGTGCCTTCCGTCGCCGGGGCGGTGAACACGTCCTCGATCCAGTCGGCGATGTACGAGCCGACGTGAGGGAGGTGGTCCAGGCCGATGTGCTCCGTGGCACCCTCGTCGGGCGTGAAGACCCGCAGCTCGCGCCGGGGGCTGCCGACGGCCTGCTCGTAGGAGCGGTGCGCGTACTTGACGTCGATCTGCCGGTCGTTGCTGCCGTGCGTGACGAGGAACGGGCAGGTGATCCGCTCGACGACGCCGTCGAGGTGGACGGCGGCCGCGGCCTCGATGAACGAGGGGACGTCGTCGTGGCCCCAGACCCACAGCACGTGCTCCCAGTAGTGCGGGACCGGGTTCTCGCCCTCCCGCTCCAGCCGCGCCTTCTGCACCTCGCCCCAGTTGTGGTTGGCGCCCCAGGCGACGGCGAGGGCGAGCCGCTTCTCGAACGCCGCGGCCCTCGGCACGTAGAACCCGCCGAGCGACCAGCCCACCAGGCCGACGCGGGCGTTGTCGACGTCCTCGCGGGTCTCCAGGTAGTCGACGCACGCCGTCGCCCAGTCCTCGGTCGTGACGCGCGCCTTGAGGTCCTGGAAGCGCAGCGCCTCACCGCTGCCGGGGCAGTCCACCATCAGGGTGGAGATCCCGCGGGCGGCCATCTCGGCGGGCCAGCCGGAGGTGTACATGTGCTCCTTGGTGGAGTCGAGGCCGTTCCACATGATCACCGTCGGCGCCGGGGTCCCGTCGGGGCGGGACGCCCGGGTGAAGTACGCCGGCAGGGTCGTCCCCTCGAAGGGCACCGCGACTCTGGAGGTGGCCGGGTCGACGAGCTCGAACGAGCGCTCCAGCAGGTCGAGGCAGTGCTGGTAGACCTGCCTGCGATCGGGGTCCTTGGCGCTCTGCATGCGCTCCGCCTGGCACAGGTACGCCGCCGCCCGGAAGTACTTCTGCCCGGCGGTGCGCGGGTGGCCGGCCGCCGCGGCCTCGTCGGCCTGGCTCTCCAGCTGTCCGGCGACGGCCTGCCAGGACGCCATGAACTCCCTGGTGCCGACGTCGCTGCCCTGCCGGGCGAGTTCACGGATCGGGCGGCAGGCACGGTCGACCTCGTCGATGCAGCCGCCGGAGTTCAGCGTCGCGGCGACGCCGAGGCTCCAGATGTAGTTGTCTGGGAAGTACTCGAACATGTCCGTCACTCTGCCGTCGGTGGTGTGCGCCCGGAACCCGTACCGTCGTGATGCGAGGTATCGACGGGCTGGTCGGACGCGCCATGGACGACGAGGTGTACGACCGAGCCGCGCGCCGCGTACGGGGGTCGGCGGAACGCCGGCGCGTCGTACCGGGCGCAGGGAACCCCGACGGCGCGGTCGACGCGTGTACGGCGTCGACCGCGGCGCGTCCCACCGCCCGCGCTCGTCCGGCATTCAGGACGGGCGCGTGGCGTCCGCGATGTGCTTGTGCGACACATGGGCGGTCATGCCGCCGTCGATCACCAGCTCGGCGCCGTTGTAGTAGGCGGAGTCGTCCGAGACGAGGAAGACGATCGTCGGGGCGATGTCGGCGGGAACCCCCACCCTGCCCAGGGGAATCTCCGCGACCGCGGCGGTCTGGAACGCGGGCGGCGCCGAGGCCATCAGCGGGGTGTCGATCAGCCCCGGCATGACCGCGTTGACCCGGATTCCGCGCTCGCCGAGCTCCAGCGAGGCGGAGCGGGTGAGCCCGCGCAGCGCCCACTTGCTCGCCGTGTACGCCGCCGCCGCGTGCCCCGACACCGCGGCGACGGAGCAGATGTTGACGATGCTGGAGCCCGGCGCCATCAGCGGCACCAGCGCCTGGATGCCCAGCAGGGGGCCGGTCACGTTGATGGCGAACGTGCGCTCCCACGCCTCGGCCGACACATGCGGGATCCGCTCGCGGGCCGCCACTCCCGCGTTGTTGACCAGCGCGTCGACGCGACCGTACCGCTCACCGGCGAACTCCGCCAGCTCGGCCCAGCCGGCCGCGTCGGTGACGTCGTGGCGGAGCTGGGTGACGCCGCCGCCCGGCCGGTCGCCACCGGCGTACTCGAAGTCGAGGACATCGGTGGCGATGACGTGCGCGCCTTCGGCGGCGAGCGCCTCGGTCTCGGCGGCCCCCTGGCCGCGCGCGGCTCCGGTGACGACAACGACCTTGCCGGCCAGCCGGCCACTCGCGGCCGGGTTCACGGGGCTCATACCGGCGGGGCGACGAACACGCCGCTGTCGGGGTCGTTGAAGCTGTCCCGAGCGATGATCTCGCTCATCGGGTCCGCCGTGCCCCACAGGTCCTGCGTGTCGGGGTCGGCGATGTCGAACACCTGCGGGTGCCATATGTCGGAGTCGAGCCGGGCCAGCTCGGTGGTGTACTCCATCGTGTTGCCGCTGGGGTCGAGGAAGTAGCTGAAGGTGTTGTTGCCGGCGTTGTGCCGGCCCGGCCCCCAGATCTTCTTCGTACCGGCCCGCATGGCCCGTCCGGTGGCCCTCATGTACTCGTCCAGGCCGCGCAGTTCGAAGGAGACGTGGTGCACGGACGTGTGCGGGCCGCGGGCGATGGCGAGGCTGTGGTGCCAGTCGTTGCACCGCATGAAGTGCATCATCTCGCCCATGTGCTCGCCCCAGAGCGTGTCCGACAGCTTGAAGCCGAGTACGTCGGCGTAGAAGTCTCGCGTCTTGTTGGGGTCGGTGCTGTTCATCACCGCGTGGGAGAGCCGTACGGGGACGGACTCGCCCTCCTCGACCGCGCGGTGTCGGCGCGTCTCGACGTCGGCGCTGATCTCGATCGTGCGTCCGTCGATGTCGAAGAAGCGGAAGCCGTAGCCGCCGCCCGCGGTCTGCAACTCGCCGGGCTCGCTGACCAGTTGAACGCCCCGGCTGCCGAGTTGCTGGGCGAGGGCGTCGACCGAGGCGGCGTTGTCGGCGCCGAAGGCGATCAGGTCGAGGCGTTTGTCGGCGGACTTCCGCAGGCGGATGACGTACTGCTCCGGCGAGCCCTCGGCCGCCAGGTACGACAGGTCACCGTCGGTGCCCGTCTCGGTGATGCCCCAGACCTCCTTGTAGAAGGTCCGCTGTGTCTCGTAGTCGGGCACGGCCAGGTCGACGTGGCGCAGATGGGTGATGCCGTGTTCGTTGAGGTGGCTCATGGGTCAGACTGTTCCTTCGCTCGGTGCTCGGTGGGCCGCAGGTCAGCCCAGGACCGTGCCGCCCCCGTCGACGACGAGGTTGACGCCGGTGATCCAGGCCGCCTCGTCGGAGGCGAGGAAGACCGCCGCGCTCACGACGTCCTCGGGGGCGCCCGGACGGCCCAGCGGGATGCGGGCGATGTTGCTCTTGAACGCGTCGTCGCCGTTGTCGACCAGCCAGGCCGTGGCCGGGGTCACGATGAAGCCGGGGCTGACGGCGACGGCGCGGATCTTGTGCGGCGCGCCCTCGACGGCGAGTTGTTGGGTGAGGTTGATGACGCCGGCCTTGGCGGTGCCGTGGACGTTCTGCGGCATGAACTCCACGCCGCGCGTGCCGGCGATCGAGCCGATGTTGACGACGACGCCACCACTGCGCTTGAGGTACTTCCACGCGGTGCGGGTGGTGTAGAAGACGAGGTTGAGTTCGTTGGCGATGCCGTAGTCCCAGGTCTCGACCGGCATCTCGTCGATCGGGCCGAACACCGGGTGCGAGGCGTTGTTGTAGAGGATGTCGACGCCGCCGAAGACCGCGGCCGCGTCCTCCACCCATTTCTCCGCGGCGGCGGCGTCGGAGAGGTTCACCGGCGCGAAGCCCTCGATCTCGCCACCGGCCTCGCGGCCCAGGCGGACCGTCTCGGCGATGCCCTCCTCCTTGATGTCGCAGCCGACGACCTTCGCGCCCTCCCGCAGGAAGCGCAGCGCCGCCTCCCGTCCCATCCCGCTGCCGATGCCGGTGATGAGCGCGATCTTGCCGTCCAGACGGCCTGCCATGGTTGCTCCTCTGTCTGCGTGTGCCGAATGTCTGCGTGCGTCGAATGTCTGCGTGTGTCGAGGTTTCGTGTGGGGGTGGGGCGCGTCGGGTCAGGCTGTCGTGATCTCGATCGCGCCGTGGTACGACGTGCCGGGCTTCGGCTCGGTCGGCACACCGTCGACGGTGACGGTGCCGGCGGTGAGCGTCGCGTCCGCGTCCAGGACGAGCCCGGTGAGGTGGCTGGTGCCGGTGACCGTCCAGCTCGACCCCGTGCCGAGGGTGACGATCACACCGTTGTTCACGGCGGGGGCGGCGGTGTTGTCGACCTCGCCGAGCTCGCGGTACTGCTCGGGGCCGATCGCCGCCACCCGGTGCTCGGCCACGGAGGCGGAGATCACGCCGTGCAGCGAGGTCCGCGTGAACGTCAGCGCGATGTTCCGGCCGGCGCGGGCTCCGTTGTAGAAGTCGCCGCGCAGGTCGATGTCGGTGAACCGCGCGACGCTGTCGTCGTCGTGCACCTCGGTGACGTCCCACTCCGGGTCGCGCCGAGCGGGGCCGGTGGGCGGGGCGTACACGGCGCGTACGTCGTCGAAGTCGCCCGAGTTGATGATCGGGTCGTCGGAGTCCATGAACTGGAAGAGCACGCCGTTGCCCGCCTCCAGCCGGGCACCGCCCGAGCCGTCGACGGTGATGTCCGCCTTGACGCCCTTGTTGAGGAAGACCGTGCCGGCGCTGGAGATCCGGGTGCCTCCGGTGACGGAGAGGACGCTGCCCGGGAACTGGTGCAGGAGCGCCCCGAACCGTCGCGACTCGATGACGCTCGCCCGCTCGGGGAGTGCGGCGATCTCCTCGTCGCTCAGGCCGGTCTCCAGGTCCGCGTCGAGCTGCGCGACCTGCGCGTGCGTGCTGTCCCCGAGGGTGACCGAGCCGCCGCTGAGGACAAGGCCGTAGGTGACGCCGGTGAAGCGGGTGCCGAGGAACGTGTCGACGGCGTTGACGTCGGCGTAGGCGCCGTAGCCGTCCTTGCCGGTGATGACGGCGTCCACGTTGACGGCGCTCAGGCGCAGCGGAACGTCGAGGTTGCCGAGCATGGTGCTGGAGCCGACCGCGTCGCTGGCCAGCACGCCCCAGTTGCTGGAGGTGACGGAGCAGGCGACATAGGTGGCCCGGGTCAGATCGCCGAGGGTGACGACCGAGCGGACGTTGCCGGACAGGCCGAGCGGCCAGGGCACGGTCATCATGCCCGGCCCGAGGACGTCCTCGTAGTCGTCGGGCAGGGTGCCGTCGGTGGTGGTGATGACGGAGTTCTTCACGACCACGCGGGCGCCGTCGTCGGCGACGACACCGGCGCGCACGGCGCCGCGGGTGCGGATCGTCGCGCCGTCGATGGTGAGGCGGGTCGTGGGACCCTTCGCGACGACGGCCGCGCCCTGGGCGGAGAAGTCGCTTCGGCCGTTGCCGTCGAAGTCGAAGGTGGCGTCGGTGAGTTCGTACTCGCCGCCCGCGATGTAGAAGCCGTTGAACGCCTCGCCGGTGGAGGTGACGGTGACGCCGCGGGCGGAGCGGCCGTCGTAGGTGCCGCCGCGTACGGCGGACGGTACGGACTTGGCGTCCACGACGCCGTCCGCGTCGACGTAGACCGCCTGGCGCAGGTGGAAGGGGGCGTCCATGACGGAGGCCGGGTGGTCCTCGGTGACCGTGACGACCACGTCGCCGCGGTAGGTGCCCGGCGCGACGGCGGTCGTCGTCGCGTAGGTGGAGAGCAGCTTCGAGCCGGTCTCGACGCCGTCGACGGTCACCGTGAGGTGGTGGCCCTCGGGCGCGGTCAGGGACCCGCCGTCGGCGACGGTCAGCGAACGCACCCGCGTGGTCCGCGTGAGAGTGCGCACCTCGCCGCCGCGCACGACGAGCGCGTCGGATTCGGTGCGGTCCTGGAGGGAGTCGGTCATGGTGGGCGAGTCCTTGGTCGGGGGGCGCGGACGGTGGCCGGCCCGGGGCGCGCGGCGGCTCCCGGAGCCTCGGACCAGCCGGGGATCAGCGGTGCCGGGCCGGAGGCCAGGGGCGCTGACGGCCGGTCACTTCAGGTACCAGGAGGACTTGGCCGTCGGGTCGAAGGCGTACGGCTGCGAGTTGGGGCTGCCGTCGGGCGCGATGTTGACGAGGTTCTTCGCCGCGAGGTCGATGGTGGGGATCACGCCGGCCGAGACGATCCAGGCCTGCTGGTCGATCCGGTTCGTGATCGCCTGCATCGCGGTGTCCTCCTCCGAGGCGGAGGCCGTGCCGGCCGCCGTCATGAGCTGGTCGACCGTGGAGTCCACCACGCCGAAGCCGTTGCCCACGGTGCCCTTGCCGAGGAACTGGTTGTACTCGGTGTAGATGTCGTTGCCCGGGAGGTTGGTGACCACGGCGTCGTACTTCTTCGACGAGATCGCGGTCAGGAACTGCGTGAAGCCCGTGCTGATCACGTGGATCTTCAGCGTGATGCCGACGGCCTTGAGCTGGCTGGCGAAGGCCTGCGCGAGGCTGCCGTTGGCGTCCTGCTGGGAGAAGTCGAGCGTGCTGATGGTCAGACCGTTGGGGTATCCGGCCTTCTTCAGCAGCGCCTTCGCCTTGGCCACGTTGTACGGGTAGGGGTCGGAGTTCTTCTTGTCGTAGCCGCCCAGGCCCTTGATGCCGACACTGCTCTGCGCGGTGCCGATCCCGCTGAACAGCGACTTGATCATGGCCGAGCGGTCGACGGCGTACTCGATCGCCTGACGCACCTCGAGCTTGGCCAGCGGGCCGGAGGTGCGGTTCTCCAGCACCAGGGACGGCAGCAGGGAGCCGTGCTGGGAGATCTGGAGTCCGGCGGACTGGGCGCTGGCGGCGTTGGCGGTGCCGTCGTCGAAGACGTAGTCGACCTGGCCACTGCGCAGCGCGTTCACTCGCGCGGTCGCGTCGGGGATCTGGGTGACGACGACCTTGTCGAACTTGATCGCCTTCTGGTTGAAGTAGTTGGCGTTCGGTATGAAGGTCGTCTTGGAGCTGTTGGACTGCGAGGGGTCGAGCTTGTACGGCCCCACGCCGTCCGAGGCCTTCGAGAGGGTACTGGGCTTCGCGGTGCCGGTCGGGCCGACGATGATGCCGAAGTTGTCCGCCTGGCTGAACGTGTTGACCGCGAAGCTCTCCGGCACCGCCTTGGAGTAGGCGACGTCGACCTCGTCGTCACCGACCGCGGTGACGCTCTTGACCGGTCCGATCGACCCGTTGGGGCCAGGCGTCTTGACGATCCGCTTCAGGGAGGCGGCGACGGTGTCGGCCGTCATAGCGGTGCCGTCGGAGAACTTGACGCCCTTGCGCAGCTTCAGCTTGAAGAGGCGGTTCCCGTCGCTCATGCTCCACGACGTGGCGAGGTCGGGCGAGTAGGTGTTGTCGACGTTCTGGTGGATCAGCGAGTCGTAGGCCGCGGCCAGCACGAACGGCGGGGACGCCATCGCCGGGTCCATCGGGAACGGGGACGACTCGGCGATCGTGAGCGTGCCGCCGCGCTTGACGTTCGTCGCGTCGGTGAGGCTCGAAGCGGCCGTGGAGCTCCCGCCGGTGCCGGGCGTGGAACTGCCCGAGCAGGCGGTCAGGACCACGAGGGCTCCTGCCGTACACAGGCCGGCCAGCCCCCGCCGAAGCCTTTTGACCTCAGCCATGGATTGCTCCCTTCACGGAGCTCGTTCTCGGTGTGCGTGGGTGGGATGCCGCTGCCACGGAGCAGCGGTCCGTCGCTGCCGTCGGCTCGGTGTCCCAGATCACAGCAGCCTGGGTCGAACCGCAGCAACCACACCGTCTCGATGTGAGGCATTGCGGCCTGTGATGACCGCGGGCCTCCCCCCGAACGGGAAAAAGGCCCCGTCCACGGCGGTGCACGCCGTGGCCGGAGCCCTGGGGCGAAACGGGTCAGGCCGCACGGGCCCGGGGGTTGAGCAGGCCGTAGGCGACGTCTACCAGGAAGTTGACCAGCACCACGATCAGGCAGAACAGGACCGCGATGCCGAGCACGACGGGGATGTCCCCCTGACCCGTCGACGACGTGGCCAGGCTGCCGAGACCGGGCATGGCGAAGATGTTCTCGACCAGGACGGCGCCGCCGAGCATGCCGACGAAATAGACCCCGACGACGGTGACGATCGGGATGGCGGCGTTCTTCAGCGCGTGGCGCAGCAGGATGCGCCGCTCGGACAGGCCGGTGGCGCGCAGCGCGTCGACGTAGTCCTTGCCCCACTCGCTCAGCAGGGCGTCGCGCGTCTGTTTCGCGATGCCGGTGACACCGCCGATCGACAGGGTCGCCACCGGCAGCACCAGGGAGCGCAGCCACAGCAGGGGGGAGTCACCGAACGACACGTAACCGGTCGCCGGCAGCAGCCCCCACTGCACCGCGAAGAGCTCCATCAGGACCAGGCCGAGCCAGAAGCTCGGCAGGGCGAACCCGAGCATCGACACCACGTCCAGGAAGCGCCCGACCAGGCCACCCCGCACGGCGCTGAACGCGCCGACGCCCACGCCGACCACGGTCGACACCAGCGTCGTGCCGACGACCAGCGACAGGGTGACCGGCAACCGGCCCATCAGCTCGGGAAAGACCGCCTCCTGGGAGACCAGGGACGAGCCCAGGCTGCCGTGCGCCGCTTGGTCGAGCCAGTCCCAGTACTGCTGCCACAACGGCTTCTCGAGGCCCAGTTCCCGCCGCACCTGCGCGATCTTCGCCGGGGTGGCGAAGCCGCCGAGCAGGGTGGCCGCCGGATCGCCGGGGGCGACCGAGAGGAGGACGAACGTCACCGCGGAGACGACGAGTACGAGCACGGCCGCCAGGAGCGCCCGGTGCAGTGCGAGGCGCAGGATCGGATGCATCCGTCGATCGCGCCGAAGGGTGACAAGCCGCAGGTTAGCCATGTGCCCACCCTAGGGACGGACACCGCCGCCCGGTTATCGCAGCCGTTGATGCTTGCCATCGCTTCGCCTGCCCTGCGCACGGGTTCCGGCAGGGGCCCTCGCCTGGTGGTATCTGGGAACCGTCACCGATGACGGTCGAGCGACGAAGGACGGAAAGTCGAGGCGGACGTCATGAGCGAGACAGGCCACGGTGCGAAGGAGCGTCGCTCCGGCGCCCGACGACTACGGGGCACTCTTCTGCGCCCGGCGACGTTCATCCCACTGGCCATCCTGGTGATCGTGGTGGGCGCTTGTCTGGCGGCCGGTCTGATCACCTCGGCCCCTCCCAACACCGGGGACCTGACGCAGTCGCTCCAAGGGCCCAGCGGCAGTCACCCCCTGGGCACCGACGAGCTGGGACGCGACATCCTGAGCAGACTGCTGCACGGCGGCCTGGTGTCGCTCGGTGACGCCCTGCTCGTCGTGGTCGTCACCCTCGCCGTCGCCGTACCTCTGGGGCTGCTCGCCGGCTATCTGGGCCGCTGGTTCGACCGCGCGGTCATGACCGCCGTGGAGATCGGCATGGCGATCCCAGTGATCATCCTGGTGCTGGTGGTGCTCTCCGTCTTCCAGGACCACTTCTCGATCGCGCTCATCGCCCTGGCGCTGCTGCTGGCCCCGCCCATGGTCCGCAACATCCGCGGGCCCGTGCTCGCCATGCGGAGCGAACTCTTCGTGGACGCGTCCCGCGTCGCGGGTGTGCCCACGAGCAGGATCGTCGCGCGCCACGTCTTCCGCCGGGTCCTCGGACCCATCCTCGTCCAGGCCACCTTGATGTGCTGCATGGCCCTTCAACTCACCGTCGCCCTCGCCTACCTGGGCTTCGGTACCACGCCGCCCAACCCCACCTGGGGTTCGATGGTCGCCGAGGGCGCCCAGTTGCTCAGCCGCGACCCCCGACTGCTGCTGATCTCCGGCGGCGTGATCGGTGTCGTCATCCTCTGCCTCGGTGTCCTCGGCGACGTCATCCGCGACGCCACCGTCGGCAGCTGGGGGCGGGCCGAGGCGGCCCCGGCCATCAAGCTCAAGCCGGCGGCGGCCGTCCGGACCGAGGCGGCCCCGGCGGGCACCGGCGGGCCCGCCGCCACGACCGTCCCGCCAGCGACCCGTGACGCCCTGCTGTCCGTCCGCGACCTGACGGTGAGCTACCGCCGCTCCGGCCAGGACGTCGCCGTCGCGAGCCGGGTCAGCTTCGACATCGCTCCGGGGGACGCGGTCGGCCTGGTCGGCGAGTCGGGCTGCGGCAAGACCTCCGTCGCGCGGGCGCTGCTGCGCATGGGCGGCCGTATCACGGACGGTGCCCTCACCTTCGACGGCCGTGACGTGCTGGCCCTGGAGGGCAGGGAGCTCGCCGACTACCGCGGCGGCTCGGTGGGCTACGTCTCGCAGGAGCCGATGACGGCACTCGACCCCACCATGCGGGTGGGCGCCCTGCTCGCCGAGGTGGTGCGCCGCCACGAGGACGGCCACCCGGACCGCGCGGCGGTCCACGCGCGGGTCCTCGAACTCCTGGAAATGGTCCAGCTGCCCGACCCGGCCCGGACGGCCCGGCTGTTCCCGCACGAGATGTCGGGCGGCATGGCGCAGCGCGTCTCCATCGCACGGGCACTGGCCGGACGGCCCCGGATCCTGGTGGCGGACGAGCCCACGACGGCCCTCGACGTGACGGTCCAGGCCGGCATCCTCGAACTGCTGCGCACCCTCCAGGCCGAGACGGGCATGGCGCTGGTGCTGGTCAGCCACAACTGGGGCGTGGTGGCCCAGGTGTGCCGGCGCACGATCGTGATGTACGCGGGCCAGGTGGTGGAGGAAGGGCCGCTCGACACCCTGCTGACGACGCCCGCCCACCCCTACACCAAGCAGCTCATCGCCTGCCAGCCGGGCCGCGACACGCTGTCCGACGCCGATCTTCCGACGATCCGCGGCTCCGTGGCCGACCCCTCGACATGGACCGGGACGATGGGCTGCCGTTTCGCGGCCCGCTGCCCCTACGCGACGGCCGAGTGCGAACTCGGCACGATCACCCTCGAACCGCTCGACGCGACCCATGGATCGCGCTGCGTCCACAGCGTCGCCGTGCTGGAAGGAACCGTGGAACATGCCGGCTGACGACGACGTCCTGCTCAGCGTCCGCAACCTCACCGTGCGGTTCGGAACGGGCCGGCGCACCACGACCGCCGTCCGCGACGTCAGCTTCGACCTGCGGGTGGGCGAGACCCTCGGCCTGGTCGGTGAGTCGGGCTCGGGCAAGACCACCGTCTCCAGGGCCCTGCTGGGCCTCGTCCCCGTGGCCGAGGGCCGGATCCTCTTCCGGGGGGAGGACATCACCCACCTCCGGGGCAGAAGCCGCCGGGCCCTCGCGCAGGACATCCAGGTCGTCTTCCAGGATCCCTACGGCTCGTTCAACCCCTTGCTGAAGGTCTCCCAGAGCCTGCGCGAGGGACTCGAAGCCGCCGGCGCCCCCCGTGCGGAGGCCCACCGGCGGATGACGGACCTGCTCGACCGGGTCGGGCTCCCGCACAGCGCCGCCGACACCTTCCCGTCCCAGTTCTCCGGCGGACAACGGCAGCGGCTCGCGATCGCCCGTGCGCTGATGCCGTCACCGTCCCTGGTGATCTGCGACGAGGCCGTCAGCGCCCTCGACGTCTCGGTCCAGGCGCAGGTGCTCAACCTGCTGCGCGAACTGCGCCGCGACAACGACCTCAGCTACCTCTTCATCGGCCACAACCTGCACGTCGTGCGCTACATGTCCGACCGCGTGCTCGTCATGTACCGGGGACAGCTCGTCGAGCAGGGCGCGGCTGAGGACGTCGTCGCCCGCCCGCGGCACCCCTACACCCGCGCGCTGGTCGCCGCGATCCCGGAGGCCGCCGTCGACGCGCCCCGGGTCACCCGCGCCCCGCAGCGCGGGCGGCCGACGGGCCCCGGCGAGGCGGCGGGATGCCCCTTCGCCCCGCAGTGCCCCGACGTGATCGACCTCTGCCGCACCGAGGCTCCGCGACTGCTGGAGCACTCCGACGGACGCTCCGTCGCGTGCCATCGCAGCGGCGAATTGCCCGCCGGCAGCGAAACCCACAGCGAAACCCGCAGCGAAACCGCCAGCGAAACCCTGGGCGAAAGGAAACAGACAGCGTGAGCGCCACCCTCGCCGGCCGCATCGGCGAACTCCGGTCGGGAACGACCTACACCGTGGAGACCACCACGGCGACAGACCATCTGACGATCCCCGCGGGTGTACGGCTGGTGGCCCCCGAGGGCCGTCAGCTGACCCTCACCGTGGACGGCGTCCACCGCGACGTGGTACCCGGCGAATACCGCGGCGAGGTCGTGCTCAGCGTGACCGAGTCCAACGTCGTCGACTTCTCCTTCATGAACATCGCCTACCAGCAGCACCTGGCGCAGGCCCTCTACCTCGACCAGGACGGCGTCGTACCGGCCAGGTCGGTGCTCGCCGCGGCACCGGGCGCCACGTACGAGGAAGGGGTGCTGGCCGATGTCGCCATCGTCTCCCAGGGCTCACTGCTGGGCGGCGTCTACGCGGCCGGCGGACGCCACGTCGTCCGCGGCGCCGACATCACGCTCGACGGCGACGGCGGCGACGACTTCACCGGCTGGGGCGCGGGCGTGGTCTCCGCGGGCAAGGGCACCAGGCTCGTCCTGGAGGACGCCACCATCCGCACCCACGGGGTCATCCGCACCGCCGTGCTGGCCGACCAGGGCAGCGACCTCGTCGTGAAGAACTCCGACCTGCGCTCCTCGGAAGGCGTCCTGCCCGACGACTACGTGCCCAACCCCGAGTTCGGCACGATGAAGAGCGTCCCCTGGATGCTGGGCCTGGACGGCAACTGCCGCACCACCCAGCTCCTGGGCGACCACGGCTCCGCGACGTACGTCAACTGCCACCTGGAGACGGAGAAGTGGGGGGTGCTGTCCAACGACATCAGCAGCGGGGCACGCCTGACCACGATCAACAGCACCGTCGTCGTCACCGGCGACAGCGGCTACGGCGCCTACGCCCTGGGCGGGGCCACCCACCGGCACTACGGCACCGAGTTCCGGGTCCGTGACTACGGCATGATCATCGATGTCGGCGGTGACACCGTCATCCTCGGCGCCAGCGACGCCGCGTCGGTCGCGGCCGTGGACGAGGAGCTCGGACTCGGCCTCACCGCCGAGGAGTCGGCCGCCCTCGCACCCCGCCCGACCACGGTCCGTTCCGACCGCTTCGGTGTCATGCTGCACGCGAGCGTCGACATGGAGGCGCCGGTCGCGCAGGTGCACGTCCGCGACGGCGCCTCGTTCGAGACCGGCAAGGCGGTCTTCCTGGTGAAGGGCGTACCGGCCCGGATCACCGTGGACGGCGGTGCCGGGACCCGCCTGGCGTCGGCGGACGGTGTCCTGCTCCAGATCATCGACAGCGACGACCCCGGCCCGCGCCTCGGACCGGACGGCGGTCTCGTCAACTCCGGTGTGTACCACGAGAAGCCCGGAGACCCGAGCCCTGTGGAGGGATTCGACGTGACCGAAGGCCACGAGCGCGACGTCCGGGTGTCCTTCACCGAGGTCACGGCCAGCGGCGACTTCTGCAACGGCTGGTTCAACGGCACCGGCCCCCAGCGCATGGGCGGCGAGACGGGCATCGCGCCCGAGCCCGAGCCGAGCGGGAAGAACCTGGTGCTCGACCTCGACCGGTGCACGCTCAGCGGGGTGATCTCGTCGACGGTCGCCAAGCACGCCAGGCCCACCATCGGTGCGGCGGACTGGCGGCTGATCGGTGAGGTCACCAACACCGTGGCACCGGCCGTGAACAACGGGGTGATCGTCTCCCTGACGGAGACGACCTGGACCGTGACCGGCACGTCGCACCTGACCGGCCTCACCCTCGACGAGTCGTCGCGCGTCGTCGCCGCCTCGGGCGAGGTCCGCTTCACCGTCGACGGCGTGGAGGTGCCGCTCAGGCCCGGCTCCTACCGGGGAGCGATCACCGTCTCACCGGTGTGATCCGATGCCACCGGCCGGCCTTCCGGACCTGGTCACAGGGTCCGGAAGGCCGGCTTCGTCATACGGCCGAAGCGGCGTCGACCCTGCCGGGACGTCACAGCGCGGACGTCACAGCACGGACGTCACAGCACTGCGCCCCGCCGTTCGACACGACGGGGCGCAGAGGGACTTGGAGGGACTCAGGGGCCCTTGAGCGGATCACCCGGTGGAGGTCCGGGCGGTGGTGCGGTCCAGCAGTTCGATCAGATTGCCCTCGGGGTCGGCCACGTAGGCCATGCGGACCCCGGGGTCGGGTGAGGGCCTCGGGCTCATACGGTCCGTCGCGCTCGCCCCGATCAGCGCGCCGTAGGCTTCGTCGACGTTCGTGACGTCCAGTGCGATGTGCCCGAATCCGCGGGTCAGCGCGGCCTCCAGCGGGCCGGACGCCTGAAGTCCGGCCCCGTTGCCGGCACGGTGGATCAGTTCCATCCGGTGACCGTGCGGGCTGTGGAGCATGGTGCCGCGCAGACCCACCTCCGGGACCTCGAACCTGAACTCCGTCCCGAGTCCCAGAGCGGCCGCGTACCACTCGCTCATCGCCTCGAGATCGGCGACGTTCAGGCCGACGTGGTCCAGGCGGCCGGCGGCCGGCCCGCTCACGCCACCACCACCGTACGGACGTTGGTGAACTCGCGGCTGCCTTCGGCCGAGAGCTCCCGGCCGTAGCCGCTGCGGCCGATGCCGCCGATCGGCAGCCGCGGATCGGAGGCCACCACGGAGTTGACGAAGAGGGCGCCCGACCGGATGCGCCGGCCCACCGCGAGCGCGTGCTCGGTGACGCCCCACACGGCACAACCGAGCCCGAACGCCGTGTCGTTGGCCAGTTCGACCGCGTGCTCGTCGTCGCGGGCCCGGACCACCGCCGCCGCGGGCCCGAACGTCTCCTCGACGAAGGCGGTCATGCCCGGGGTGACATGGTCGAGGACGGTCGGCGCGACGAAGTTGCCTGGCCGGTCGAGCGCCTCGCCACCGGTCACCAGGGTGGCGCCCTGCGCCACGGTCTCCTGGATCTGGCGCAGCAGGCCCTCGCGCAGGTCCGCCCGGGCCATCGGGCCCAGCGTGGTCGCCGGCAGGGTCGGGTCGCCGACCTTCAGCATCCCGACCCGGTCGACGAAGGCGGCGACGAACGCGTCGGCGATCGCCTCGTGCACGATGAACCGCTTGCCCGCGATGCAGCTCTCACCGACGTTCCCGAAGCGGGAGGTGACGGCCGCCGCCGCCGCGGCCTCGATGTCCGCGTCGGCGAGCACGACGAACGGGTCGGAGCCGCCGAGTTCGAGCACGGAGGGCTTGACGGCGGAGCCGGCGACCGAGGCGACCGCCGTTCCCGCCCGCTCGCTTCCGGTGAGGGTGACCGCGGCGATCCGCGGGTCCCGGATGATCAGCTCGCTGACCTCGGGCACGTCCGGCGCCGCGACGACCACGGACCGCAGCAGCCCGGGCGGCGCGCCCGCGTCGGCGAACAGCTCCTCGATCGCGAGGGCGGCCCCGGTGACGTCCGGGCCGTGCTTGAGCAGCACGGCGTTCCCGGCGGCGACGGCGCCCGCGCCGAACCGGATCACCTGCCAGAACGGGTAGTTCCACGGCATCACCGCGAACACGACGCCGAGCGGCTCGTACGAGAGCCACGAGCGCGACCGGCCGGCCTCGACCTCGTGGTCGGCGAGCCATTCGGGAGCCTTCTCGGCGACCACCGAGCAGTTCCAGGCGCACTTGTCGATCTCGGCGAGGGACTCGGAGATCGGCTTGCCCATCTCGGCGGTGATCAACGCCGCGTAGTCGTCGCGGCGTTCGAGCAGCAGCTTGCCGATGTCGCGCAGCAGGGTGAGGCGTTGCGCGAGCCCGGTGGCACACCATCGCGCGGCGGCGGCGTGGGTCTGGGCCAGCGCCCCCTCGACGGCTGCCCGGTCGTGGGTCGCATAGCGGCCGAGCACCTCGCCCGTGGCCGGGTTGCGGGTGACGACCTCTTTCTCGGTGGGAAACACCATGGTCGATCAGGTCTCCTGACGTACGCGGCGCCGCGCCGGCGGGACGGGGGGAGCCGCGTCCTCGGCGGGCACGATCTCGTTGCGGATGGTGCCGAGGCGGTCGATCGACATCTCCACCACGTCCCCGATCTGCAGGGGCGGGGGGTCGAGCGCGCCGGTGCGCCCCCAGGACTCGGCGAGCGAGCCCGAGGCGCAGGTGCCGGAGGCGAGCACCTCGCCGGCCTTCACCCACGACGCCCGCGACGCGTGCGCCACCATGTGCTCGAAGGACCAGCCCATGTGGCCGGACCGGTCTGATCCGACGCTCACTCCGTTGACCTTGACCGTCATCCCGAGGTCCAGAAAGCCGTCGCTGTCCCGGCAGCCGTCCAGTTCGTCGGGGGTGACGATCCAGGGACCGATCGTCGTCGCGAAGTCCTTGCCCTTGGAGGGGCCGAGCTTCAGCGTCATCTCCCGGCTCTGGATGTCCCGGGCCGACCAGTCGTTCATCACGCAGTAGCCGCCGATGGCCGCCCTGGCCTGCTCGGCGCTCGCGTTGCGGACGTCACGGCAGATCACGGCCGCGATCTCCAGCTCGAAGTCGAGGCGGGCGGTGTCGGGCGGCATCGCGATGCCGTCGTAGGGGCCGGTCACCGCGTGCGGTGCCATGAACAGGAAGACCGGGGCCTCGTACCAGGCCTCGGGCGGGCCGGGGTTTCCGTGGCCCCGTTCCATGCCGTCGACGTGCGCCTCGAAGGTGAGGAAGTCGCGCATCGCCACCGGGTAGACCGGCGGCAGCAGCACGAGATCCCTGAGGCGGATCCCGTCCGCCTGCGCGGCCGTGTCGGCCGCCGCCTCGCGGCTCGCGGCGTCCGCGGCGAGCATCGGCACCATCTCGGTGCCGGGCGGGAAGGGATGGATCCACCATTCCGATCCGTCGCCCACCACCAGCCCGACGTGGCGCACGCCGGGGGCCTCGGTGCGGCGACGGAAGGCAGCCAGCTTCACCGAGCCTCAGCCGATCGTCTCGTAGAACGCCCGCTCACGCTTCGCCAGCACGGGGATCGCCTGGCCGTGCCCGTACTCGGCGAAGTGCTCCGACGCGCCGTGCGCCTGGTACGCGGCCTCGTCGTCGTAGATCTCGAACAGGCGGAAGACGCCCGGCTCTTCGGGGCTCTCGTACGCCTGGTAGAAGCGGTTGCCCGGCTCCTGGCGCGAGGGCGGCGTGAGTTTCTCGATGGCATCCCGGACGACATCCTCCTGTCCCGGCTGCGCGGTCCAGATCGCCGTCACGACGTAGGCCATGGGTGACTCCTTCGAAGGGGCAGTGATTCGCGTGGGTCGCGAGTTCCCTCACAGTAGGACCGGTTCTCATCCCCTTCATAAGCGCTGGTGGCGATGGCAGGCATCACGCTCACGGGGGCCATCGAACGGCGATGCCAGGTATCAGTCGGTGCAGGGTTCTCCCCCCGGCCGACAGGGGTGAGTGTGTGACGCGTCACGCAGTCAAGGAGGGACCCCACATGCCCCATTCGCAGACTCGCCGCGTCCTGATCGTCGGTGGCGGCATCACGGGCGGAGTGCTCGCCCTCGCCCTGAGGAAGCGGGGCGTCGAGGTCGTACTGGTCGACCTGCGCACCGACCTCGGCGGCGTCGGCCACGGCATCACCTTGCAGGGCAACGCCCTCAAGGCCTTCAGGTCGGTGGGCATCTACGACCGGCTCGCCGCGCACGCCTACGCCTTCGACAAGGTACGCCTGCGCCACGCCGACGGCACCCTCCTGACGGAGATCGACACCCCGGCGATGGGCGGCGCCGAACTACCGCCCACCATGGGCGCGTTGCGTGGCGACCTCGCGGCCATCATCGCGGCCGACCTGCCGACGGCAGGTGTCGACGTGCGGCTGGGCACCACCGTCGAGGACTTCGAGGACACCGGCGACGGCGTCACGGTCGAGCTGTCCGACGGCACCCGGGAGAGAGTCGACCTGCTGGTGGGCGCCGACGGCATCCGCTCCAAGGTCCGCGGGATGATCGGCATCACCGACCTCCCGACCCCGGTCGGGATGGGCATCTGGCGCACCGTGGCCCGCCGCCCGGAGGCCATGGACTGCTCCGAGCTCTACTACGGCGGTCCCAAGTTCAAGGCCGGCTACACCCCGATCTCCGACGAGCTCTGCTACGCCTTCCTCATCGAGGGCAACCTCGACCGCTCGTTCGTCGGGGAGGGCCCGAAGGGCGCCGTCCTCAAGGAGCGGGGCCAGGGCTACGGCGGCACCTGGGGCCAGGTGCGCGACGGCATCGCGGACGACGCGATCGTGAACTACCAGTGGATCGAGGCGATGCGGGTCGAGTCCCCGTGGTACCGCGGCCGTACGATCATCATCGGTGACGCGGCCCACGCGTGTCCACCGCTGATCGCGCAAGGGGCGGCGATGTGCGCCGAGGACGCCGTCGTGCTGGCGGAGATGCTCACCGGCGGCGACAAGACCGACGACGTGCTGCCCGCGTTCATGGCCCGCCGCTTCCCCCGGGTGCGGATGGTCCTCGACAACAGCCTCCGGCTCGCCGAGTGGGAGATCCACCCCGACACCCCGGGCGCCGACCCGGGCGGGGTCATGGGTGAGACCCTGCACGCCGTGATGGAGGAGGCGTGAGCGCGCCCACGCCGCACTTCGACGGCGAACTCCTGCTGCGCGGCGACGCCGGCTTCGACGAGGCGGCCGTCGACCGGATCTTCAACCGGCGGCTGCCGGAACGCGTCCCGGCAGCCGTCCTGCGGGTCGCCGGCGAACGCGACATCGTCAACGGCGTCCGGCTGGCCCGCGAGCGCGGCTGGCAGGTGGCCGTCCGCTCCGGCGGCCACAGCTGGGCGCAGTGGTCGCTGCGCGAGGACGCCCTGGTGCTCGACCTCGGCGGCTTCAAGGAGATGTCGTACGACCCCGGGACCCAGGTCGTGCGGGCGACCCCGGCCGTGCGGGGCGGCCTGGAACTGGCGCCCTACCTCGCGGAGTACGGCCGCTTCTTCCCGGGCGGCCACTGCCCGAGCGTGGGCCTCGGCGGCTTCCTGCTCCAGGGCGGCCAGGGCTGGAACGCCCGCGGCTGGGGCTGGGCCGCGGAGTACGTCACGGCCGTCGACGTCGTCACGGCCGACGGCGAGCTGGTCCGTGCCGACGCCGAGCACCACAGTGACCTGTACTGGGCCGCCCGCGGCGCGGGACCCGGCTTCCCCGGCATCGTCACCCGCTTCCACCTGCGGACCCTGCCCGAGCCGCGCCACCTCGCCCACACGATGCAGGGCTTCGGACTGAGCGACTTCGACGAGGTCATGACGTGGCTGCACACCCTCCACGGCACCGTCGCCGACACGGTCGAGATCGTCGCCCTGACCAAGACCGACCCCCACCTCGGCGACGAGCCCGTGCTCCTGGTGACCGCCGTGGCGATGGTCGACGACGCCGACGAGGCCGACCGGGCGCTCGCCCCGTTCCGCACGAACCCGGCCCTGGAGCGGGCCCTGTTCGTCGTCGACAACGAACCGACCACGTTCGAGCGCGAGCGGGAGCACCAGCTCGCCGCGAACCCGGAGGGCCACCGCTGGGCGGTCGACAACGCCTGGATCTCCGGATCACCCGCGGACGTCGTCGGGGCCGCGCGCCGCGTCTACACCACCCTGCCCACCGCGAAGTCGTTCACGATCTGGTTCAGCATGGCGCCGCTGCGTGAACTGCCCGACATGGCGTTCTCGCTGCAGAGCGAGATCTACCTCGCCAGCTACGTGCTGTGGGAGGACGAGGAGGAGGACGCGCGGAACCAGGCGTGGCTCGCGGCCGCGATGGCCGAACTCCAGCCGGTCACCGTCGGCCAGTACCTCGGCGACTCCGACCTCGCCCGCCGCCAGCTGCGCTTCGTCTCCGACGCGTCGTGGGAACGCCTGCGGAAGATCATCGCCGTACGCGACCCGGACGGCCTGTTCGTCGGGTACCTCGCCGGCCCGGACGGCGCGGCCAACGCCAACCACTGGCAGGCGTAGCACGGCGGCCGGAGCCCACTGTGGGGGGCTCCGGCCGCCGGTCAGGCGGCGCCGCGGGCCTGTGCGAGGTCGTCCCGCACGGTTCCGGTAGCCGCGAGCTCGTCGCGCACGGCGTCGAGGCGGCCGAACAGCCAGCGGTGCGCCGGGTCGGCCAGCCGGTCCTCGGCGAACCAGTAGTTCTCGGTCAGGAGCACCTGCCCGAACGGAGGCTCCACCGTGACCAGCCGGCTGGACGGGCGTATCAGCATGCACGCGAGCCTCTCCGGCACGACCGCCACCATCTCGGTCCCCTCGATCACGAACGGCAGCGGAAGATAGCCGTGGACCTGCAACGCCACCCGGCGCTCGATGCGCAGCTCGCCGAAGATCCGCTCGTCCGCCGTGACGGCACCCGGCCCGTAGGACGAGATCGCGTGCGGCAGTGCGGCGAGATCGTCCAGGGACAGGCAGCCGTCGCTCAGCCGCGGGTTGCCACGGTCGGCGATGACGACCAGACGGTCCGTCCACACCGGGCGCGACATGCCCGGAAAGCCGTGGCCCGTCGGCACGATCAGCACGTCGTTGTCGACCAGGATCCGGTCGGAGAAGGCGGCGTGGGCCTCGAGGTGGCTGATGTCGAGACGCACGCCGGGCGCCTCCGCCTCGACCAGACGCACCAGCGGCTCGTGCACCACGGCGATCGCGTAGTCGCTCATCGTCAGACGGAACGTGCGCCGGCTCCTGGCCGGGTCGAACTCGTCCTCAAGGTCCAGCGCGCAACTGATGAGCCGCACGGCCCGCTGTACCTCGGGCAGCAGGTCCTTGGCGAGGGGCGTGAGCTCGTACTCGCGGCCGTTGCGGACCAGGAGTTCGTCGTCGAAGCGCCGGCGCAGGCGGGCCAGCGCCGCGCTCATCGCGGGCTGCCCGACATCCAGCCGACGGCCGGCCCGCGTGACGCTCCCTTCCTCCAGCAACACCTTCAATGGGAGCAGCAGGTTGAGGTCGGTACTGCCGAGCGCCATTGCTCGCCCCTTTCTGGCCGGCTGCCCGCCGCCTCCTGGAGGGGCGGGCAACGTATTCGCATATAGTCACCGCGACAGGGAGATGACGTAATTGGCTGTTCATGAGAATCATGTGAGGGAGCGGTTGCGGGAAGTCGACGCGAACCTTCTCCCGGCCCTGCACGCCCTGCTCGAGGAACGCAATCTCACGCGTGCCGGCGAGCGCATGACCATGAGCCAACCCGCCATGAGCGGCGCGCTCAACCGGCTGCGCAGACATTTCGGGGACGACCTCCTGATCCGCGACGGCCGGGGATTCCAGTTGACCCCGCTCGCCGCCCGGCTCCAGCCGGTGGTGGCCGAGGCACTCGAAGGCGCCGAGGCACTGCTGGGCAACGAACGCGCGTTCGATGCCGCCAAGAGCAGGAAGCGGTTCAGTGTGACGATGTCGGAATACGCCATGACCGTTCTCGCCGAGCCGCTGACCCGGCTGCTCGCGCGGCACGCGCCGGGCTGCACGATCGCGCTGGACCCGCTCGATGTCCGCCGCGACCAGGTCGAGGCTCAGCTCATGCGCCGGGACCTCGTCATAGCACCGCTGGGCTACGAGTTTCCCGGACGCGTCCAGCCCGTCTTCACCGACGAGCTGGTCTGCCTGGTCTCGCGAGGCCACCCCCGGCTGCGTGACGGCGCGCTGACCGCTGAGGACCTGCTGGAGATGCCGCACGCCGTCGCCGAGTTCGCCGCGGCCGGAGAGCACCTGCGCCCGCTGGAGATCGAACTCGGGAAGCTGGGCCTCGCGGACCGCCCCGTGCTGGTGCGCGTGACCAGCCTGCTGCCCCTGCCTTTCGCGGTCGCCGGGACGGACATGTGCGCCTTCGTGCCGTCCCGGCTCGCGCGGCGCTGCCTCGACGTGCTCGACCTGGTGGTGGCGAGGACGCCGGTGGAGACGGTCCACATCACCGAGGCCGCCCACTGGCACCCGCGCCGGGAGAGCGACCCGGGCGTGGTCTGGCTGCGCAAGCTCCTGTACGACGTCGCGGTGGAGGTCGAGGACGCCGTCGCGTAGCCGGGACGGAACGGAGGTCAGTCGCGCGGTCCGCCGTGCATGAGTCCTTCGAGACCGCCCGGCAGCGAGGCCGCGAGATCGTGCTCGAACTCGCCGTCCACGAGGACGAAGACGACGCGCGCCGTCACCGTCCCGCGGTTGGCCCAGGCGTGGTCGGTGCCCCGCTGCACCACAATGTCGCCGGCGCGCAGTGTCACCTCGGAGTCGTCGAGGATGAGCGTGATCTCGCCGTCGAGGACGATCCCGTAGTCGATCGAGGCCGTACGGTGCACGGGCGACTGGAGTCCCGCCTCGTCGAGAAAGCCCGGCGCGAACTCGTTGACGCGAATCTTGGTGCCGTGCCGCGGGGGCGGTACCGCCAGGGGGCGCTCGGTCGGCTCGTCCGGCTCGACCCCGGTGATCCTCGCGGGCGCGCCCTCGGTGTTCCAGACCTCGTGGAAGGCGACGCCGTCCTCCGGGATCTCCCGGGTGACCGGCACCGGGGCGTCGCTCAGGACGACCGACACCCCGTCGGCGGTGTGGCCGGTGACCACCCGGCGGGGAACGGTGTAGTTGCTCATCGAGAGAATTCCTCCACGGTCATTCGCCGACGGTCCACGGTGAGGTGCTGCCCGCCGGCTGGATCTGCATGAGCCGGTGCTCGCCCTGGATCCTGCCGTCGAAGAAGCGGTACACCTCGGCGGTGCTCAGCACAGCGGGCACCGGCTTGCTGAGCGGGATGCAGGGCAGCGACGGGTCCCGGCCGACATTGGGGTCGAAGCTCGGGTCGCTGTCCGCGTTCTCCCGGCGGGACTGGTTGTCCAGCAGCATCGACTCCGGCACGAACGCGGTTTCGAGGATGGGGTACCACCAGTAGAAGCTGGGGTACGTGTGCCCGGGCACCATGCCGAGGCTGACGACGATGCCCTGCACCTCGTCGACCAGGATGCGGGCGTGGTCGTCTGCCGGGCGGTCGGCCATCAGGTCGCAGCCGAGGCCGATGAGCTCGGCGTGCCTCGACTTGTCCGGGAGCAGACTGGCGTAGCCCGGCTTGTCGTACTCCTTGGGCAGCGCGTGCTCGCGCTCGACGCGGGCGAACATCTCCTTGGTCGCCCATGGCAGCAGCTCGCGCATCTTCTCGACGGTGATGTCGCCCATGACGCGCTCGCCGTTCTCGACCAGGTACCCCTCCTGGGAAGTCTCCGGGGTGCCGAGTCCGGGGTCGAAGACGCACCGGGCGATCTCGGTGAGCCGCTCCCGCGACGCCTTCTGCGCGTCGGGGACGGAGGCTGTCCACTCCTTCGGCATGTTGCGCAGCCCGGTGGGGTCGAACATGAACCCCGAGTCGCCGTTGGACCGGCACATGTACAGTTCGATCTCGGTGATCAGCTCGTCCTCGGCCTTCAGCCGCCCCCACAGGAGAGCGGGCACGCCGCCCTCGTCGACCTCGGCGGTCACGAACACCTGCTGCGCCGGGGTGTCGATCACGTACTGGAAGTCGGCCGGTGCCTTGTAGCCGGTGACGGTGCGCCAGATGTCGGCCATCCCCGGCGACGACGGCCCGTTGTTCTTCGTCATGGCATACGTTCGCGCCAGCGGCAGCAGCGTGGCGTCGCGCTTCGCCATCGACTCCAGCAACAGGTCGGCCAGACTCTTCAGTCTCTCGCGGTCGAGTGTGGGCATGGGTCCCGTCTCCAATCACCGTGTGTCACGTGACAGTCAGCCGCAGCCACGTGGCACCGGCAACCCTCCCGGCCATCACCACCACCGATCTCAAACATCGCGCGACGCGTCTGGCCCGACGGCGCGCGGTGAGGTTTGCAGGGGCCGTGGCGAGCCGGACCGGCCGTACCCGCGCCGAGGACGTCCGCGACGCCGTCCCAGGCCCGCACGACGCAGCCGACGCAGGGAAAACCGATTGGGTGCGGCTCTTCCTCAGTGAGCTGGTGATGCCGTGCGCCGCCGTTGCCGTGCGTGCGGGGACGGCGGATCGTCGTGTCCTGGGACGTGGTCTTGGAGGCGGCGATGGTGTCGTGGCTGGAGGAGATCGAGCGGCGGGAGGCGGCTGCCCGGGCCGAGATCAGTGAACTTCGCTCGCGGATGGAGGAGTTGGCTGGTCGTCTTGCCGAGCGGGAGGCTGTGCTGTTCCGGCTGGAGATCACACGGGAGACGATGACGGAGATCCTGTCCGGCCAGGGGGCGGTGACAGTGTCCGTGGACGAGGCCACGGGGGAAGTCCTGGTGCCGGTGGAGCGGAGTCAGGCGGGATCGCCGGTCGGGGTGCGGCTGGTGCCGCAGTGGGAGCCGGGGGTTGAGGCGGATGTGCTGCCGCGCTCGTACCGGGACGTCGTCGAGGTGTTGCAGGACGCGGTGCATCCGATGCGGGCGCATCATCTGTGCGCCGCGCTGGGGTTGTCGACGGACAAGAACAAGGTGGAGGGGTTCCGTTCGAAGCTGAAACGGCTGGTGGAGCGGGGCTGGCTGGCCGAGGACGAGCCGGGCCTGTTCGCGTGGGGTGGTGCGCGGCGGGCGGGCGCGGGTGCGCCGGAGCGGGAAGCCGCAGCCGGCGAGCGGCGTCGCGCCGGTGTGGGGGCGGGCTCTCGTCCCTAGCGTCGATGGTGCCAACCAGATCGCCACTGTCCGAAGACGAGAGCCCGATGAACGCAGCGTATGAAACGGCCGCGGCGGCTGACCCCTTTGCCCGCGTGTTTTCTTCCCTCACTTCCCTGGCCACTCGCCTGTCCAGTCCCGAAGCACTCACCGCGACGCATGAACGGGTTGAGGCTGATGTCGAAGCGGGCTCCCGGGAGCTGGGCCGGCTGCTCCTGCAGGCCCATCTCGAGTGGCGGGCCCGCCGTGAGGAGGACCACCTGTCCGCCCTCGGTCCGCAGGAGCGGGCTGCGCTCGCCGGCGGCCGGAGCCGGCTGGAGAGGGGCCACCGGCGGCAACTGGCCACCGTGCTGGGGCCGGTGACCGTGACCCGGTGCGCTCTGCGCGGCGCGGGCATGGCCAATCTTTACCCCGCCGACGCCATGCTGGGCTTGCCTCACGGGCGGCACAGTCTGGGACTGCGCCGCCTCGCGGTCCTCGAGGCGGCCCGCGGTTCCTACGACACCGCGCTGGAAGCGATCGACCGCAGCTGCGGGGGTCGGATGGTGGGCAAACGCCAGGCGGAGGATCTGGTGCGGGCCGCGGCCGTGGACGTCGCCGCCTTCTATACCGCCCGCACCCCCCACCCGGCCCCGGCCAGGACGCTGCTGGTGATCAGTGTCGACCAGAAGGGAATCGTGATGCGCCCGGGCCACCTGCGCGAGGCCACCGCGAAGGCCGCCGCCAGGGCCCGGCACACCTTCCGCACCCGGCTGTCGACCGGGGAGAAGTCCTGCCGCAAAAGGATGGCCACCCTCGCCGTCGTCCACGACGCCGAGCCCGCAGTCCGCCGCCCGCACGACATCATCGCCCCGCCCGGCGGCCGCACCGGAGACCGTACCGTCCGCAAAGGACCTGTCGCGCGGGCGAAATGGCTCACCGCTTCCGTGCGCGAGGACGCCGAAACGGTCATCGCCGCCGCGTTCGACCAGGCCGAAGCCCGCGACCCCGAACACCACCGGACCTGGGTGGTGCTGGTCGACGGCGCCGCCCACCAGATGGAGTTGATCCAGACCGAGGCCGCCCGTCGCGGCGCCACGATCCACATCGTCCTCGACATCGTCCACGTGATCGAGAAGCTGAAGGCGGCCTCGCGGTGTTTCCACACCGCCACCGATCCCGCGGCCGAGGACTGGGTCGGCATCAAGGCCGCCCGGATCCTGGCCGGCGACGCCCCCGGCGCCGCCCGCGACATCCGCACCGAAGCCGACCGCCACCACCTCGGCGACGACCAGCGCGCCGCCGCCGACAAAGCGTGCCGATACCTCGAGAACAACGCCGACTTCGTCCACTACGACCAGGCCCTGGCAGCGGGCTGGCCGATCGCCAGCGGCGCCGTCGAAGGAGCAGCCCGCCACCTGGTCGCCGACAGACTCGACATCACCGGCAGCAGGTGGACCGTCCCCGGCGCCGAAGCCGTCCTCACCCTCCGCACCGTCATCAGCAACAGCGACTTCCCCGACTACTGGATCTTCCACGCCCGGAAAGAGCACGAACGGCTCCACCCCTTACCCGACCAGCACATATACACACTTCAAGCCTGACGCGGGAACTCACTCAAACAGAGCCGGGCTCATACAAGATTTTCGTAGCCGTTGATCGGGCCAACTGGTCCGTGGCGTCGACTCGTTGAGAGCACCATCCTGATGGTGTGTGAGGTTCGAC